>NC_010622.1:2783349-3479187 GCF_000020045.1 Paraburkholderia phymatum STM815
CGACTGACTGAAACTGACGATGTATTGGCGCATTCGGTCCGGTGGATGATAACCGGCTTTCAGTCCGCATTTAACAATCCATAAAACGATTATCGCGGCTCAAATTTTCGGTCTAATTCGCCATTTCATAAGACGAAGCAGGCATACGTCGAACACCCGCGCCAGGCTTGACACAAAGACTTACAAATTGTTGCAACCGCATTTTCTTCACACGAATGGGAAGCAAATTTTTCAGCCCGAAAATCGGGGCGCGCAATTGTTACCCGGCCGCGCCTGCTTAACGCAATTCGCCATCAAAATCGTTTTTTGTTAATATGAAACACACGCGTGATTGATATGAGGAAACCGCACACAAACCACGAATTATTAATTATAAGAACGGAAAAGCGACCTCAAATAATTTCTTCTTTTTCTGATTGGGTGTCGCCATAAATAAATCAATTAATGTTTCAAACGCGAAACATTGGAACCCCCCATGAGGCCTGCCGGCGCTGTCCGGGTGCAGTCGAAGCGACGTTTGCATGCCTCTTTCTTGGCCTTGGGACATTCAGACGCCTCCAGGCGCAGCCGCAGACCGTTACGCAAAGCGGTTCTGGCGCATTAGCCTCTAATCGCCACGAATCAGCGTCGCAACGACGCAACATTCGTATCGATCCGCCATCGAAGTTGCGTCCATAGGCTAGCAAAGGTCGAATTTCTGCTACGCCGGCGGTGTAATCTGGGTCGCTCGAAAGGCGCCAGGCCGGTCATCCGTACCGCGGGGAGAAAAAATGACTGATGCAGACAAGGGTCTCGGTAGAACATATGCATCGGGTGCGCAGTTACAACTCGGGCGTCATACGTCGCTAGCGCTACGAGCCTGGATGCTCGCGCTAGGCGTCGCGATGACAAGTGGCTGTGACAACGCATCTGCCGATAACGACCCCGCCGCAAAGCGGACGGACAGCTGGACGAAATGCGCGGACGAACGCGGCGCATGCAGCTTCATCGGCACGCGCGACGTGCGCTACGGCAGCGAGTCGCATAACACCGTCAAGTCGCTGACGAACGGCACACCGTGCAATAACGCGATATTCGGCGATCCGGCGCCCGGCGAACTCAAGCAATGCTGGATTGCGGGCCCGAACGACGAAGCCGCCCCTACCGCTTCAGCCAAAGCGACGGACAAGGCGCCCCCAGCGCCGGCGCGCGCTTCCTCCGACGACAACGACTGGCCGATGAAAGCGCCCCCTCGTATGAACGATTCTCAAGCACTCCGCTGCAGCAAGCCAGTCGAGACGGCGGCCGCTAACCCGCAGGGCGATCCTGTCGAAGCGGACACGCCGGGCAGCGATGGCACGCGCCTCTTTCCGCGCGATCGTTCGTTCCAGATCGTCATCACCACACGCGCAACGCGAGACGACAGGCTCGCCTGGAAGATCCGCGATGCGTGGGGCACCGTGCAGGCAAGCGGCACGTATGGCGTCGCGAAAGGCGCGCGTCAGATGAAACTGAATTGCGAGTCTTCGTTAGCCGGCTACTTTGCATTGTCGGCGTCGCTCGAAGAGACGCATGTCCAACTGCCCGCACGCGGCACGCGTCCTCAAGGCATCGCGACCTTCGGCGTGCTGCCCGACGTCTCGGCGAGCGTGCCGCCCGTGCATTTCGCACACGCCGACCTGCATCGGTTCGGCGGCCAGGGCGGTGCGTTCGTCGCTCCCGGCGAGCGCTGCTGCGATGGCGACGGGTATCGGCCGATGTACACGCAGCTGGGCCTGACATGGGTGAACGACAACCGCAACTGGTACGAGGAAGAGCCTGACCGCCCGGGCACCTTCAGTCCCGCCACACGGCAGCTCGCGTCGTGGTTCCGCAAGGGCGACCTGCTGCGGCTGATCCAGCTCGATGGCATTCCTGGCTGGGCAAGCCCGACTGGCAAGCAGACGCATAGCTATCTGCCGAAATCAACGAGCGCGCTGCGCGAATACATGCAGCGCGTCGGCACGGAATCGAGCCGCGTTCGCAGCACGGTCTTTCCGACGCAACAGAGCAACTACTACCAGGTGACGTGGGAACCCGATGCGGCAGGCGGCCTGCCGTGGCGCGACACGGATGCGAATTTCGTCGAACTTTACAAAGCGGTGCATGAAGGCATTCATGCGACCGATCCGAATGCCGTCGTGATGGGACCGACGTATGGCTCGGTGGTGGGCAACGTCGAATGGCTCAAGCGCCTTGCGCCGCTCGGGCTCGCGAAGTATGTCGACGGGATCGCGATTCACGGCTACTACGATCCCGGCGGCAACAGTCCGTCGCACCCGCCTGAGCGGCTGATGAATGCCAGCGATCCGCAACAGGCGCAATATGCGCTGCCGACCGCGATGCGCGCCCTGCGCCGCGTGATGGCCGAGCAGTACAAGCCCGGCGCGAAACTGTTCGCGACGGAGACGGGAATCAGCTACGACGTCGGCGAGGAATACGGGCCGCACTATCCGCCCAACGACGTGCTGTACGCGCAAGGCGCCGTCGTCGCGCGCACGCATCTGATCCTGCTCGGCGAAGGCGCGGACATGACCTACATCTTCTACTCGAACGACTCGCCTGCCGCGACACCAGGGTATGGCGTGTTCTTCGATCTCGATCATCCGAAAGGCGCATTCGGGCCCAATACGGTAAGCCCGAAGCCTGCTGCATCCGCGATCGTCGCGATGACGCGCCTGATCGACGGTACCGCGACGCTCGGCCCCATCAAGCGCACGCCGGCGGGCGTCTACGCGTACGCGTTCCAGCGTCTGAACAACGGAAAACTGATCACGGCCGCCTGGACGCACGACAACGCGAAGTGGAACAAGTCGACCCACTTCGATCCGACAGCAGGCGTGACATGGCGTCTGCAGGTCGACGCGCCGGGCACGTCAGGCAAGGTGACGGTGTTCGACATGATGGGCAATCCGTCGAGCCTGCCCTACGAAGACGGCCATGTAACGCTCGCGCTAACGGAGACGCCTGTATATGTTGTGTCGTCGAATGCGGCCGTGATGAAGGCCAACGTGACGACGCCTGCGGGCTATGTCGCCCCCTGACGAAGCGGCCTTGTCGATGGATTGCCTTTTCCTGAGCCCACCCTTCACACAGCGCGTGCTCATCTGTCGCGAATTGGCTATACGAGACGGGATTTAGGCGTCAGACGACAGAACCGCCATTTATTGCTACGACTAGACTCTCTGCAATGCCGCAAGCCTCGCGGCGCGGGGACGGAGCGCAGCGCGCGCCAGCACGCGAGGCCACGACGACGGAGCAGCGGGGATGACCGGTTTGGGCTGGATCGTGGTGATTTTGGTCGCAACACTGGCCTCCGCGCTGTTCCTGTGCGTGGGGATCGCCGTCGTCGTCGCCGTTGTATTCGGCACCTCGTCGCGTCTGTTCAACCACGATCGCGATCAATAGGAGGCATGCCGGTTGCGCATCAGATCGCGCGCCGGCCGCGTGACCGACCTATGAAGCGGCACTGCGCTGCACCCATTAAACAAGACTACATGGCGAGACAGAGACATGGCCGCTACGTGCGCGGATTTTCTCGAAGCAGACGATTTTCTTCAGGTCGTGCGAATGACGCCGCTCGTGTCGATCGACCTGATCGTGTCGGATTACGCAGGCCGCGTGCTGGTCGGCCATCGCCGCAACCGGCCGGCCCTCGGCACATGGTTCGTGCCGGGCGGACGCATCTGCAAGAACGAAAGGCTCGACGCGGCGTTCACGCGCATCGTCGATGCGGAACTCGGCATTGCGGGCATGGAGCGCTCGGCCGCACGCTTCGGCGGCCTGTTCGAACACCTTTATAAGGACAACTTCGCTGGCGCCGACGAAATCTCCACGCACTATGTCGTGCTGGCCTATTTCCTGACGCTGGAAAGTACCGCGTCCGTGGGCCGTTTCGATCAGCACAGCCGCTACATCTGGCTCACGCCCGAAGCGCTGCTCGCGCGCGATGATGTGCACGAGAACACCAAGGCCTACTTCCGCTGAGCCGCACGCGTGCGGTAACGCTTGGGCAACGGAAAGCGCGGCAGACTCTGCCGCCGCGCCCTCTCGAACACGACGCTCACACCCGGCTCAGCAACTCGGCCAGTTCTTCCTTCACGCCGTCGCCGTCCGCGGCGCGCCCACCTTGCATACGCTCGTGCAGATACGCATCGAACGCGTCCTTGACCTCGGGATGACGCAACGCGAACTCGACGGTCGCCTTCAGATAGCCGAGCTTGCTGCCGCAGTCGAAACGCCTGCCCACATATTGATACGCGAGCGCCTGCTCGCTGCCGAGCAACGCCTGGATAGCGTCCGTCAGCTGGATCTCGCCGCCCGCACCCGCCTGCTGGCGGCGCAGACGATCGAAGATCGCGGGCATCAGCACGTAGCGGCCCACCACGCCGAGATTGGACGGCGCGTCTTCCGGCGCGGGCTTTTCGACGATGCCGGACATCTTGAACAACCGGTCGTCCCAGCGCTTGCCGTCGATCACGCCATACGAACGCGATTCCTGCTTGTCGATCTCCTCCACGCCGACGATCGAGCAGTGATAGTGATTGAAGAGGCTCACCATCTGCGAAAGCACGGGCGGCTCGCCGTCGAGCAGATCGTCGGCGAGAATCACGGCGAACGGCTCGTCGCCGACCAGTTTTTCCGCGCAGAGCACCGCGTGACCCAGCCCGAGGGGCTCCGGCTGGCGCACGTAACAGCATTCGACGTGGCTCGGTTTAATGTTCTGCACCAGTTCGAGCAACGCAAGCTTGCCGCGCGCGAGCAGCTCGCACTCGACTTCATACGACTTGTCAAAATGATCTTCGATCGCACGCTTGCTGCGCCCCGTGACAAAGATCATTTCGGTGATGCCAGCGGCGATCGCCTCTTCGACCGCGTACTGGATGAGCGGTTTGTCCACTACGGGCAGCATTTCTTTGGGGCTTGCCTTCGTCGCCGGGAGGAATCGGGTGCCGAGACCGGCCACGGGAAACACCGCCTTGCGTATGCTGAGCATGCTCGCGCCTCTTCGTTGAGTTGATTGATAAGCATCCATACGCCAGCGTATTCCGCGAATATCGAGCCGATCTGCCAACTTCTCGTTTATTTCAGACTCGGGTGATCAGCGCGCAAAGACGTAGGCCTATGATGGAGCCAAGGCACGCAGACCTTTATTCTTTCGCCGTCCTCGGCACTGGAGACAGACGATGCGATATGAGCACGCGGTGAGTCGGTGGATGGATTCAACCTCGTCGAGCGCAGTCGTCAACCTCGGGCACATGGTCAAACGCATCGGTATTCTCGTTTTTGAACGATTTCCGCTTAGCGACGTTTGCCTGCTCGCTGACGCATTCCGACTCGCCAACGAAGCACAAGCCGACCAGGCCGGCGGCGAGGGTTCGGGTGTCGAACCCTCCTACTCGATCGTCATGCTGTCCGAAATGGGCGGCAGCGTCGTCAGCAGCTGTTCGCTGCGCGTGTGGACGGAGAGCCTCAATGGACCGCTGCTGAACGGCTTCGACACGCTGTTCATCGTCGGCGGTCCGGGTGCGTCGCGCGCCAAAGCGAACGAGCGGCTGATCCGCCGGCTGCGCGCAATCGCGCCGAAAATACGCGTCGTCAAGGCGCTCGACGAAGGACTCGGCGTGCTGGCCGCCGCGGATATCGCCTTCGAACGGCGCGGCTGGCGCAGCATGCCGGGCGCAACCGACGCCGCGGGCAGGCCCGTCGCGCCCGTCGCCAACGAAACCCAATGGCAGATCGAGCCAGGCGCCTCCATCGACGTCGACGCGCCCGTGCGTTCGATCGCGGCCGCGCTCACCGTGATCAAGCGCGATCACGGCACGCCGATCGCGCGGATCGTGTCGGAGCGCGCACTGTCGGGCGCGTCGCGCCGGCTCGACGCGATCCTCGACGACGACGAGAAAAAGGGCATCAGCCGCAAGATCACGACAGCCGCGCACTGGATTCGCGAGAACTACACGCGGCATATCTCGGTGGCGGAAGCAGCCGCCGTCGCCAAGATGAGCGAGCGCAACTTCCTGCGGCGTTTCAAGGCGCAGGTCGGGCTCACGCCGTCGGAATATCTGCTGCGCGCGCGGCTCGACGCGAGCTGTCTGCTGCTGGCGGAAACCGACATGTCGATCGACGGCATCGCGCGGCGTTGCGGCGTGCGCAGCGGCGACGGACTCGCGAAAATCTTCCGCAAGCGCCTGTCCATTTCTCCTACCGACTATCGTGCGGCGCATCGGCACAGCGTTACCAAGAACTGATCGCCCGAGCCTGTCTCTAACGAGCCGTCGTGCAGCCCGCATGACGGCGAGCATGAGCTAATAACAAAAATAACGTTGATTGCGGCAACTGGGCGCCAGTACGATCCGCCCTTTTGCGCGTTTTTGCGCGCACACGCCGCATGTCCACTCTTCTCGCGCCCGAAGCAGGCGTCGCGCAGGCATCGTCCCGCGCCGATAACAAGCCCGTCATCCGCTCCGCCGCCGACGTCTCGGCACTCGTCAACCAGGGCGCCGCCGTCGGCAGCGACGCGCGCATCGTCGTCGCGATCGCACTGGGCGGCGTCTTCCTCGATGCCTACGATCTCGGCGCGCTCGCGTTCGGCCTCAAGGACGTGGCGCGCGAATTCTCGCTGACGCCCGCCGGCACGGGCTTCGTCGCTTCGGCGATCACGTTCGGCGCGATCGTCGGCGCGTGTCTCGGCGGTTTTCTGACCGATCGCCTCGGCCGCTATCGCGTGTTCATGGCCGACATGTTCTTCTTCGTGATCGCCGCGCTCGCCTGCGCGTTCGCGCCGAACGCCTGGGTGCTCGGCGGCGCACGCTTCGTGATGGGACTGGGCGTCGGCATCGACCTGCCTGTCGCGATGGCGTTTCTCGCCGAGTTCTCGCGCCTGCAGGGCAAGGGCAACAAGGCCGCTCGCGTGGCGATGTGGTGTCCCGTCTGGTACGCGGCCATCAGCGTGTCGTATCTGCTGGTGCTCGCGTTCTACGCGACGCTGCCGGAAACCCACCAGCCTCTGCTATGGCGTCTGATTCTCGGCTTTGGCGCCGTGCCCGCCATCGTCATCATCGCGATCCGCAGCCGCTATATCAGCGAATCGCCTGTCTGGGCCGCGAATCAGGGCGATCTTACGGGCGCTGCGCAGATCCTGAGGCGCTCATATGGTATCGACGCCGACGTCGCGCCGGATGCCGCCGCTGCCGCACAACGCAGCCACGTGCGTACGGCATCGTGGAAAAACTACGGCACGCTGCTCAAGGGCGTCTATCTGAAGCGCACGGTGCTCGCGACGGTGATCGCAATCGCTTCGTCGTTCGCCTATAACGCGGTCGCGTTCGGTCTGCCCGTCATCATTTCCAGCTTCCTCGCGCAGTCGATGCTCACGACGATCCTCGCATCGCTCGTGCTCAATCTCGCGTTCGCATTCGTGGGCGGCATTATCGCGGTGCGCACGGTGCCGAAGGTCGGCGCCTGGAAGCTGACGGTGCTCGGCTACGCTTGCCAGCTCGTCGCGCTGGTGGGCCTTGCCGTCGTCGGCAAACCGGCGGGCGGCGCGCAGGTCGCCGTCGCGATCGCAATGCTCGCGCTGTTCCTGTTCGGCCAGGGTTTCGGGCCGGGCTCGCATAGCATGACGTTCGCGTCGCTGAGCTATCCGACTTCGCTGCGCGGCGTCGGTGTCGGCTTCAACCAGACGCTGATGCGCGCCAGTTCCACGGTTTCGCTGTTCCTCTTCCCCGTGCTCGCGGCCGCGCTGCATACGCGCGTGTTCTGGATCATCGCGGCCGCGCCGCTGTGCGGCCTCGTCGCGCTGCTGGCAATCCGCTGGGAGCCGTCGGGTTACGACGTCGACGCCGAAGACTTCGCACCCGCCGCGGCAGCTAGACCGTAAAGGCCTCGCTCCGGCGAGACGTCCGCTGACGTCGTTGTGACATCGGGGGTCTCCGGGCAACGGGAGACCCTCTTTTGCATTTTGGCGCGCCGCGCGGCGTCGAAATCGTCACAAACCATCACAGCATGTCGTACCCGGCCAACGCGGTATTCCGGACTCCGTAGATTTGCATTTATCGAGATGAAAAGGCGTGCAATGATCGCGCGGCTACTCGCAGGATCGGCTTTCGCGCATCGATCGCACATGGCGAGAGGCATCGTCAAGGATCGCTTTCATCTCACCGTCATGATCAATTTCCTGCTCGATCTGATTTCGAACCTGGCCATTCTGGCCGCGTTGCTCGTCGCCTGTTGCGTCGTCAACAAAATGAGACCCGACGCCTGTGCGAACGGCTACCTGCTGTTCGTGGCATTCGTTGCCGTCGCGCTGCTTTTCGACGCGGCATTGACCTTCCTGGTGTTCGCCGATTCCCAGACGCGTTACGGCAAGTTCAGCACGACGGAGGCGTTCGTGACGCGCGTCGCCGCCTATGTAACGGCATGCGGGATCGCGATCGGCCTGTCGCGCATGCGCAGCCGCAAGGCGGTCGGGCGCCCAGACGCGCGGGCTGTAGTCGGCACTTAGGGGCGGCGCAATCTGCGCCACTGCTGCGCCAGGCATTTCGATCGCGGGAATAGCACTTGCTGACGGCCGCGCCATCGCCTATAACAATCGATGATTGCAGGCGGCGGCAACTGTGCCGCCGTTTCTCGCATCTCGGGCAACTCCGCCCGCTCAAGCCGTTCGCCGTACCGGAAAAGAACATCGTGCAGCACCACGCGATGGACGCGGCGTCCGCTTTCCCGATCCGCCTCGCGTCCGCTGCGTCGTCGCATGCATGAGTCAGGCATGCGCAACCGACTCAAGCGAGGGAATCGTGGATATCGAAGCCGTACGCGTCTTTCTGATGACCCGGGGAATCGACTTCGGGACCAAGGTACTCGGTGCAATCGTTCTGTGGCTCATCGGGCGATGGGCGATCGGCCTCATCATCGGCCTGATGCGCAAAGTGCTCGCGCGCAACAGCAGGGTCGATCCGACACTCGCGCACTATCTCGGCTCGATCCTCGCCGGCATTCTGAACCTGCTGCTGGTGCTCGCGATCCTGCAGGTGTTCGGCGTGCAGACCACGTCGTTCGCCGCGCTGCTCGCGGGCGTCGGCCTCGCGGTCGGAACGGCATGGGGCGGGCTGCTCGCGCACTTCGCGGCAGGCATCTTCATGCAGGTGCTGCGGCCGTTCAAGGTCGGCGATTTCGTGACAGCGGGCGGCGTGACGGGCACGGTCCAGGAACTCGGTCTGTTCGGCACGACGATCGTCACGCCCGACAATGTGTTGACCATCGTCGGCAACAACACGGTTTTCTCCGGGGTGATCTCGAATTACAGCGCGCAACCGGTGCGGCGCGTCGAACTGACGGCGAAGGTTGCGAACGGCGTGGACCCGATCGATGCGGCAAACCGGCTGCGCGCCGCCGTCACGAAGATTCCGAATGTTGCGGAGAATCCGCCGCCCGATATCGAGGTGTTGTCGTTCACGCCGGAAGGACCGCTCCTGTGCGTTCGGCCTTACACGCATAACGACAACTACTGGCAGGTGTACTTCGATACGAACCGCGCGATCATCGATACCTTTCGCGAAGCGGGCTATCCGACGCCGGAAACCCCCGTCGTGCGGCGCGCGGCGACCTGAGGTTTGTTCTTCTCGATTCGTTGCGCGGGCATCCGTCGATTGCGTCGAACGAATGCCCGTGACTTGCGTGGGTCAACGGCCCGTGTGATTGCCCGCCGAGCCCGACGGCTGACGCTTGCTGCGAAACATTTTCCACAGCGCGCCGAGCACGACGGGCACGATGGCCGCGCCGATGCCGACCAGCACGATCACGTTCAGGTACTGGCGGATGAACGGAATATTGCCGAAGAAAAAACCGAGCAGCGTGAGCAGCAGCACCCAGAACAGCGCACCCGCCACATTGAAGATCTGGAAGCGGTTCGCGCTCATCTGCGAAGCGCCCGCGACGAAGGGCGCAAAGGTCCGCACGACGGGGATGAAACGCGCGAGCACGATCGTCTTGCCGCCGTGACGCTCGTAAAAATCGTGTGTCTTGCGCAGCGCCTCGCGATCGAGAAACCGTTCGAGCACGGGTATGTGCGAATTGAAGACCTTCGGTCCGATCGCGTGGCCGATCATGTAGTTCACCGTGTTGCCGAGCACAGCCGCCCCGAGCAGCAGCACGATCAACAGTTCGATGTTCATTTCGCCCGTCGCGCAAAACGCGCCGCCGATGAAGAGCAGCGAATCGCCCGGCAGGAACGGCAGCACGACGAGACCCGTCTCGCAGAATACGATCAGGAACAGCACCGCGTAGACCCACGCGCCGTACTGGTGAATAAAGACCCCGAGAAACTTGTCGATGTGCAGGACAAGATTGACGAATTGCAGCAGCGTGTCCAAAGGTCGTCCTTATAAAAGCAGATGGCTGACGTGACGGGCATCGCCCGTCGCGCGGTTGGCGAGCGATATGACGGTATGAATCGCGCCGTAGGCAGAAAATTGACCGCGCCATGATACCGAAAGTGCCATGACCTCTTGAAAAAAAGTCGCCGGCGGTTTCCCCGTTCAGACGGTTTGCGACGAATCGCTATAATTTCGCCATGTCCGCGATCCCCGAATCTTCCGAAACGCGCGCCGACGCGCCCGCCGCTCACGCGGCTGCGAGCCGCGACGCCGGCGCAGCCGACAACGCCCTCACGCCGCGTCCGCCGCGCGCCATCCAGCCGCTGCCCGACCAGTTGATCAGCCAGATCGCGGCGGGCGAAGTGGTCGAGCGGCCGGCGTCCGTCGTCAAGGAACTGCTGGAGAACGCGCTCGACGCGGGCGCGACGGCGCTGCGCATCCTGCTCGACGAAGGCGGCGTCAAGCGCATTTCGATCACCGACGACGGCTGCGGCATTCCCGAAGGGGAACTGGCGCTCGCGCTGATGCGCCACGCGACGAGCAAGATCCGCTCGCTCGCGGAACTCGAAGCAGTCGCGACACTCGGGTTTCGCGGCGAAGCGCTGGCATCGATCGCGTCGGTGTCGGAAATGCACATCACGAGCCGCACTGAGACCGTTTCGCACGCGACGCGCATCGATGCGCAGACGGGCGCGCTCTCGCCGGCAGCGGGCACGCGCGGCACGACGATCGAAGTGCGCGAGCTTTATTTCAATACGCCCGCGCGCCGCAAATTCCTCAAGAGCGAGCAGACGGAGCTCGGCCATTGCCTCGAGATGATCCGGCGCGCAGCGCTCGCGCGGCCTGACGTCGCGATTTCAGTGCTGCATAACGGGCGCGCCGTTGAGCACTGGAACGCAAGCGATCCCGCGACGCGCGTCGCGAAGATCCTTGGCGAGACGTTCGCAAGTGCGCATCTGCCGCTCGACGAATCGGCGGGACCGCTCGCCGTGTACGGCTGCGCCGGCCTGCCGACCGCGAGCCGCGGACGCGCGGATCAGCAGTATTTCTTCGTCAACGGCCGCTTCGTGCGCGACAAGCTGCTCACGCATGCGGTCCGCGCCGCGTATGAGGACGTTCTGCATGGCGATCGCTATCCGTCCTATGTGCTGTTCCTCGATCTGCCGCCCGAGGCCGTCGACGTGAACGTGCATCCGTCGAAAATCGAGGTGCGCTTCCGCGACTCGCGCTCGATTCACCAGTTCGTGTTCCATGCCGTGCAGCGCGCGCTGGCCAGACACGCGGGCGCATCGCCGGAAACGACGTCGGGCGGTCATGCTGCGCGTATCGAACCGATGCCATCCGCGTCGCCCGTGTCGACTTTTTCGACCGGCACGCCTGCTTCGTTCGGCTCCGCGCCGCTCGGTGCCGGCTTCAGGGTCGGCGACGGCGGCGGCTCGCAGCCGGGCAACACGTGGATGCGCCAGGCGCGCATGACGCAGGGCACGCTGCCCGTCGCACAGCCGCTCGCGCTTTACGACGCGCTATTCGGCCGCAAAGATTCAGGCGCCGGCACATCGCAAGGCACGACCTCCCTCGAATTGCGCGATGCCGCGGACGCGGCTGACGGCGCGGTTGCGCCCTTGCCTTTCGGGAGCTTCGCAACCGCCCAGCCGTTTGCAGCAGCGCAGAGTTTCAATCCGCACGACGAGCAGCCGCTCGGCTTCGCGCTTGGCCAGATCCACGGTATCTATGTGCTCGCGCAGAACGCGCGTGGACTCGTGATCGTCGACATGCACGCGGCGCATGAACGCATCCTGTACGAGCAGTTCAAGAATGCGCTCGCCGATCGCGCGATCGCGGTGCAGCCGCTGCTGATTCCCGTTTCGATGACAGCGGACGCCGTCGAAATCGGCGTGGTCGAAGAAGAGCGTGAGACGCTCGATGCGCTCGGCTTCGATCTCGCCGTGCTGTCGCCGACGACCATCGCGATCCGCGCCGTCCCTGCGCTCCTGAAGGACGCGGATCTGCAGGCGCTGGCGCGCGCGGTCCTGTCCGATCTGCATGCGTACGGCGGCTCGCGCGTGCTGACTGAGCGCCAGCATGAATTGCTGGGCACGCTCGCGTGCCATCACGCCGTGCGCGCGAACCGGCGGCTGACGCTCGATGAAATGAATGCGCTGTTGCGGCAGATGGAAGCGACGGAACGCGCCGATCAATGCAATCACGGGCGCCCGACGTGGTATCAGCTGACGCTCGCCGATCTCGACCGGCTGTTCATGCGCGGTCAGTGAGCGGCTCCGTTTCTTTCATTCGCTCACGCTTTTCATGATGCAGCGCGCACCGCAACCCATCGCCTGTCTTCTCGGCCCGACCGCCTCCGGCAAGACGGCGGCCGCGCTCGCGTTCGCCGCGCGGGCACCCGTCGAGATCGTCAGCGTCGACTCGGCGCTCGTCTATCGCGAGATGGACATCGGCACTGCGAAGCCGTCGTCGGAAGAGCGTGCCGTCGCGCCTCACCATCTGATCGACATCGTCGATCCCGTGGACGCCTACTCCGCCGCCGATTTCCGCGCCGACGCGCTGCGCCTCGTCGGCGAGATCGAGGCGCGCGGCAACGTGCCGTTGCTGGTCGGCGGCACGATGCTGTACTACAAGGCGCTGACGCAGGGCCTGAACGATCTGCCCGCGGCCGACCCCGAGGTGCGCGCGACGCTTGACGCCGACGCCGCACGCGAAGGCTGGCCGGCGCTGCACGCGCGTTTGGCTGCCGTCGATGCGGTTACGGCTGCGCGCCTCGCGCCCAACGATTCGCAGCGTATCCAGCGTGCGCTCGAGGTATTCATGCTAACGGGGCAGCCGATGTCGGCGTTGCTTGCTGCGCCAGCGCGCAGTGATGACCTGGCGAAGGGGTATCGCTTTGTGCCCATTGCGCTGGAGCCGTCCGACCGTAGCGTGCTGCATGCCCGTATCGCACAGCGGTTCGATGCGATGCTCGCGAAGGGGTTTATCGATGAAGTACGCCGGCTGCGCGCACGCGGCGACCTGCATCCCGGACTGCCGGCGATGCGCTGCGTCGGGTATCGGCAGGCTTGGGAATATCTCGACGGCGAGACCGATTACGACACCATGCGGGATAAGGGCGTCTTTGCGACGCGGCAACTGTGCAAGCGTCAACTCACCTGGCTGCGTGCGATGCCCGAACGTATCGTCGTTGATTGCTGCGCAGGGGATGCTGCCGGGCTAGCCTTGCAGGCTATTGAGCGGGTTATTGCCGGGTAGTTTTCCTGTTTGTCTGCGACGCGTGGCGAAAGAAAGCCGCTCACACCGCGAGCCCGTGTTCCTGCCGACGGGCTCTCAACGCCCCAGGCCTTCCAGGGCGCTCCAGCAAGTGACGGCCAACGTGTGTAACGAGCGCCTCACCCGCTTCTTACATCCGTACGTGATTGTCGGTGTGAAACCGTCACGGCGCTTCACGGCGCGTTCGCGGCAAACGATGTACTGGTTGTCGCACCACAGAGGTCGGGGCACGGAATTGTGGGCAAGAACGCAGCGCTTCGGGGCGCGAAAGCCTACACACCGTTTGCCGCAAATGGGCCATAGCAACGCGATGACGTGAGCCGACAATGAAGCGCACGAAGCGGGCGCCGCAAGCTTTAGAACGCTGGCAACGAGCATGGATCAGCTCGTTGCCGCGTGGAGGACGGGGACGTTGAGGGCCCGTGGGTAAAAACAGGCACTGGCGGTGTGAGCGGCTTTCTTTGCTTACTTTCCTTGCCGCGGCAAAGAGAGTAAGTGCCGCCCCGCACAAGCGTAACGCCAGAAGTACGAAGGCATCACGCAGATGCCTGCAAGAGCGCAAGTCGCAACCGCGGATGCCGACAACAGCAACAGCACCACAACAGGCAAAACCAACCGCCAGCGGCAATCAAACCACTACGGTCTGCGCCTCACCTTCCTTACTCTGCCGCACCGTACCGATCTTCCAAACCTGCTCGCCGGCGGCGGCCAAAAGCCCGGTCGCGGCGTCGGCATCGGCAGCCGACACAATCACAACCATCCCGATACCGCAATTGAACACGCGATGCATCTCAGCATCGGCCACACCGCCATGCTTCTGCAGCCATGCGAACAGCGGCGGCAGCGGCCATGCGCGATGATCCAGCTCGGCCGTCAAGCCTTCCCGCAGCACGCGCGGAATGTTCTCGACCAGGCCGCCGCCCGTAATGTGCGCCATGCCCTTCACCTCGAGTTGCTGCATCAGTGCCAGCAAGGGCTTCACGTAGATGTGCGTCGGCGCCATCAGCGCCTCGGCTAGCGTGCGGCCGTCGAAGTCGGCGTCCAGATCGGGCTGCGCGCGCTCGATGATCTTGCGCACCAGCGAGTAACCGTTCGAATGGATGCCGCTCGACGCAAGACCCAGCACGACATCGCCCGGCACAATCTTGCTGCCGTCGATGATCTTGCTCTTCTCCACCGCGCCGACTGCGAAGCCCGCCAGATCGTACTCGCCGTCCGGGTACATGCCCGGCATTTCAGCCGTCTCGCCGCCGATCAGGGCGCAGCCGGCCAGCTCGCAGCCCTGCGCGATCCCCTTGACGACCGTCGCCGCCGTGCCGACGTCCAGCTTGCCGCACGCGAAATAGTCGAGGAAGAACAGCGGCTCGGCGCCTTGCACCAGAATGTCGTTGACGCTCATCGCGACGAGATCCTGGCCAACGGTATCGTGACGGTTCAGCGTGAACGCGAGCTTCAGCTTCGTGCCGACGCCGTCCGTGCCCGACACGAGCACAGGCTCCTTGTACTTCTTCGGCACCTCGAACAGCGCGCCGAAACCGCCGATGCCACCCAGCACGCCGTCGCGCAGCGTCTTCCTGGCAAAGGGCTTGATCGCGTCGACCAGGGCGTCGCCCGCGTCGATGTCCACGCCTGCGTCCCGATACGACAAACCTTGGGCCGAATCAGGTGAATTCGGAGCGGATTTCGGTTGATTCATGGGGGGAGTGCTCGAAGGTCGGTAAAATGCGATTTTACCCGATGCCGGCCGCGTGGCTGGAATTTGAGACGCCGACACGACACCTGGGAAATCCGCTTTGCAGCAAAACAGTCCGATCCTCACGCCGTACCAGCGCCGCGCCTTTATCTGGCTTGCCATTGCGCTTGCCGTGGGCATTCTGCTCTGGCTGTTGAGCCCTGTGCTCACGCCGTTCCTGCTCGGCGCGATTCTCGCGTATATCCTGCAGCCCGGCGTCGCGTGGATGACGCGCCGCCGCGTACCGCGCGGCCTCGCCGCGTCGCTGATGATCCTGTTCTTCGTCGCGATCGTCACGCTGCTCGGGCTGCTCGTGCTGGGCGTGATCCAGAAGGAAGTGCCGCAGCTCAAGCAGCAAGTGCCCATGTTTTTCTCGCACCTGCATGGCTGGCTCACGCCGAAACTTGCCGTGCTGGGCGTGAGCGACTCGCTCGATTTCGCCAGCATCCGCGACATGGTGATGGGCCAGCTCGAAGGCAGCGCGCAGACGGTCGCGCTCTATGCGTGGACGTCGATACGCACCAGTTCGAATGTGATGATCACGGTGGTCGGCAACGTGGTGATGGTTCCGCTCGTGCTGTTCTATCTGCTGTACGACTGGAACGCGATGCTCGCGCGCGTGCGCGGCTTCATTCCCCGCCGCTGGTTCGCCAAGACGATCCATCTGGCACGCGACATGGATCACATGCTGTCGCAATACCTGCGCGGCCAGCTGCTCGTGATGGGCGTGCTCGCGGTGTTCTACGCGGCCGCGCTGTATATCGCCGGTTTCGAAATTGCGCTCCCCGTCGGCATCTTTACGGGGCTCGCGGTGTTTATACCGTATCTCGGCTTCGCGACGGGCCTCGTGCTCGCGCTCCTCGCCGCGTTGCTGCAGTTCGGCAACTGGTACGGCTTCGGCGCCGTCGCGGTGATCTACGGCGTGGGTCAGATCCTCGAAAGTTTCTTCCTGACGCCGCGGCTCGTCGGCGAACGGATCGGTCTGCATCCGCTCGCGGTGATCTTCGCGCTGCTCGCGTTCGGCCAGCTGTTCGGCTTTTTCGGCGTGCTGCTCGCGCTGCCCGTCAGCGCGATGCTCTCCGTCGCGTTTCACGAGCTGCGGCAGAGCTATCTGTCGAGTTCGCTTTACAAGAACTGATCGCAAACCGGGTCATATAACGGGTTACCAGGGCTTATTGACGGTCTTCCTATCGTGTCGCGCCAATTGACGCTCGATCTCGGCACCCCGCCGCCATCGACATTCGACAACTTCTTCGCCGGCGCCAACGCCGAGCTGGTCACGCGCCTGCGCGAGCTGGACGCGGCGCTCGCGGCCGGCCCCGTCGCAGACCGCACGTTCTACGTCTGGGGCGAGACGGGCAGCGGCCGCACGCATCTGCTCGAGGCGCTCGTGCACGAGGCGCCGCCCGGCCATGCGCGCTACGCCGGCCCGCAGAGCAGCCTCGCCGCGTTCACGTTCGATCCCGCCGTCACGCTCTATGCCGTCGACGATTGCGACCGGCTCTCGGGCGCACAGCAGATCGCGCTGTTCAATCTCGTCAACGAAGTGCGCGCGCATCCGACCAGCGCGCTCGTCGTCGCCGGCAACGCCGCGCCGATGGGGCTCGAAGTGCGCGAAGACCTGCGCACACGCATGGGCTGGGGCCTCGTGTTCCATGTCGCACCTCTCGCCGACGAAGGCAAGGCCGCCGTGCTCAAGCGCGCCGCACGCGAGCGCGGCATCAACCTCGCCGATGACGTGCCCGCGTATCTGCTCACGCATTTCCGCCGCGACATGCCGAGCCTGATGGCTCTGCTCGACGCACTGGACCGCTTCTCGCTCGAACAGAAACGCGCCGTCACGCTGCCGTTGCTGCGCACGATGCTCGCCTCGCCCGACAATGCGGGCAGCAGCGCTGACGGCCCGCGACGTGCGGCGCTACAAGCCTCATCATCCGCTTCAAGTAAAATAGTCCCTCATGGCTAATCTCGCTCTCTTCGACCTCGATCACACGCTCATCCCCACCGACAGCGACCACGAATGGGGCCGCTTCATGGTGAAACTCGGCATTGTCGAAGCCGAAAGTTTCACGCGTGAAAACGATCGCTTCTTTGCCGACTACAAGGCCGGCAAGCTCGACATTCATGCCTATCTGGTCGCGATGCTCACGCCGCTGGCGAAATACCCGCGCTCGCAGCTGAAAACGTGGCACGACCAGTACATGCACGAAGTCATCAAGCCGGCCATCGTGCCCGCGGCGATGGAGCTCGTGCAGAAGCACCTCGACGCAGGCGACCTGTGCTGCATGGTCACCGCGACCAACGAGTTCATCACCGCGCCCATCGCCGAAGTATTCGGCATCGACAAGCTGATCGCGTGTGAAGTGGAGACGATCGACGGGCATCCGGCATCGGACTACACGGGTTTCCCGAAAGGCACGCCGAGCTACCGGGAAGGCAAGATCGCGCGCACGGAAGAATGGCTCGCGTCGCTTGGCAAAACATGGTCCGACTTCGAGCGCAGTTATTTCTACAGCGATTCGCATAACGACATCCCGCTGCTCGAAAAGGTCACCGACCCGATCGCGACCAACCCCGACGACACGCTGCGCGCTCACGCACAGAAGCAAGGCTGGCGCATCCTCGAACTCTTTCAACCCACGTGATCAAGAAACTCATTCGCAAGCTGTTCGGACAGGACGCGGAGCCCGCTGACGAGGCCGCGCCTTCCACGGAATCCGACGACTCCTCGTTCGACGAGCGCCCGCATACGGCGCGCTCGACTCCCAGGTCATCGAAAGGCGGCGCCGCATCGTCGAAGGCCGGCTCGCGGCGCAAGCCGGCCGCCGCAACGGCCGCCTGCGAGCCCGATGTGCCCGTCATCATCTCCTCCGATATTCACGGCATCGACCCATCGCTGATTTCGCGCAACGCCATCCGCGTGACGGAAGGTCTGCAGCAAGCGGGCTTTCGCGCGTTCATCGTCGGCGGCGCGGTGCGCGATCTGCTGCTCGGCATCGCGCCGAAGGACTTCGACGTCGCCACGGACGCCACGCCCGAACAGGTGCAGAAGCTGTTCCGGCGCGCCCGCATCATCGGCCGGCGCTTTCAGATCGTGCACGTGCAGTTCGGTCAGGAAATCATCGAAACGTCGACCTTCCGCGCGCTCATGGACGCGCCGCCCGCCGATTCTCCCCCGCCTCGCCGCCTGAAGCGCGACGAGCTGGACCGGCGCACGCATGCCGTCGACGCAAGCGGCCGCGTGCTGCGCGACAACGTGTGGGGCGAGCAGCACGAAGACGCGACGCGACGCGACTTCACCGTCAACGCGATGTACTACGATCCCGCGACGCAGACGGTGCTCGACTATCACAACGGCATGGCTGACGTGCGCGCGCGCCTGCTGCGCATGATCGGCGATCCTGCAACGCGCTATCGCGAAGACCCGGTGCGCATGCTGCGGGTCGTGCGCTTTGCGGCGAAGCTCGGCTTCGAAATCGACGAGGCGACGCGTGCACCGATCACCGAACTCGCCGACCTGATCAACAACGTGCCCGCCGCGCGTCTGTTCGACGAGATGCTCAAGCTGCTGCTGTCGGGCCACGCGCTCGCGTGCCTGCAGCGCCTGCGCAAGGAAGGGCTGCATCACGGCCTGCTGCCGCTGCTCGATGTCGTACTCGAACAGCCGCACGGCGAGAAGTTCATCACGCTCGCATTGAACAACACCGACGCGCGCGTGCGCGCCGGCAAGCCGGTATCGCCCGGCTTCCTGTTCGCAACGCTGTTGTGGCACGACATGCAGCAGCGGTGGCAGCAATACGAGGCAAACGGCGAATACCCGGTGCCCGCGCTGCATCGCGCGATGGATGACGTGCTGGACATGCAGACCGAGAAGCTCGCTATTCACAAGCGTTTCTCGTCGGATATGCGCGAGATCTGGGGCCTGCAGCATCGCCTCGAAAAGCGTTCCGGCCGCAGCGCGCTGAAGCTGCTGGAACACCAAAGATTTAGAGCGGGGTATGATTTCCTCCTGTTGCGCTGCGAATCGGGCGAACTGGATGAAGCGGTCGGTTCGTGGTGGACGGAGTTCATCGAAGGAGACGCCGCTGCGCGCGAAGCACTGCTTTCGCAAGGCGGGAAGGACCGGGCGCCCAGAAAACGACGGCGGCGTAGCAACAGCCGAAACCGCAGCAAACAGGGCGACGGAATGGAGGGCGGCACGGCTTCAGGAAACCGCGTAACAGACGATGCGAGCCACGACGGCCCGCATGAGGACTGATGCATTTCCGGCGCGCGCCGTCGAACGCAAGTTGCAGGAAGTTATGCCATGACGGTTGCCTATCTCGGCCTCGGCGCGAATCTCGGGGACGCGCGCCAGACCCTGAAAGACGCGGTGGTGTGTCTCGCACAACAGCACACCATCACCGTGCTCGCGAAATCGAGCCTTTATCGAACCGCCCCGATCGACGCGGGCGGCGACGACTATCTGAATCTCGTCGTCAAGCTCGACACCTCGATGCCCGTGCGGCATCTGCTCGCGCTGTGCCACAAGATCGAGCATCACTTCGGCCGGGAACGTCCCTTTCGCAATGCGCCGCGCACGCTTGATCTCGACATTCTGCTGTATGGCGAACACGCCATCGACGAACCCGATCTGATCGTGCCGCATCCGCGCATGACGGAGCGCGCATTCGTGCTCGTGCCGCTCGTCGAAATCGAACCGGCGCTGATCATTCCGCAACGCGGCCGCGCCGATGCGTTTCTGCCAGGCGTCGCCGGTCAGCGCATCGAGAAGATGAAATCTCCCTGCCAGTGCCTCGCGTCCAATGCGTCCAATGCGGCCAACGCGAGCGACGCAGCCGGCACGCTCGGCATGGCAGACAACGGGGACGACGCACCCAAAGGCGGCTGCCGATGAACTCCTTGCCGCTGACGGCCCCGCCACTCACCGTGACGGCGCCCGACTTGCATCCACCGCACGGCTATCTGACGATCGAAGGGCCGATCGGCGTCGGCAAGACTTCGCTTGCGCGCCGGCTCGCCCAACGCTGGTCGATGCACGAGCTGTTTGAGCGTCCGCAGGACAATCCGTTTCTCGAACGCTTCTATCGCGATACGTCGCGTCATGCGTTGCCCACGCAACTAAGCTTTGCGTTGCAACGCGCGCAGCAGACGCAGGAGATCGCCGCGCGGCGCACGGCGGGCACGCCGCTCATCACCGACTTCATGACGCAGAAGAACGATATCTTCGCGCGCCTCACGCTGGACGACGACGAGTACCAGCTGTATCGCGCACTTGCGGCGAAGCTCGACACGCCGGGTCCGTCGCCCGATCTGATCGTCTATCTGCAGGCGAGCCCCGAAGTTCTGTTCTCGCGTATCCAGAAACGCGCGGTGCCGATGGAACTGCAGATTTCGGATGCGTACCTGCGTTCGCTGTGCGACGCGTACAACGATTTCTTCTATCACTATGACGGCGCGCCGGTTCTCACGGTCAGCGCCGAACACCTGAACCCGCTCGAATCCGACGCGGACCTTGCTTTGCTCGTCGAACGCATCGAAACGATGCGCGGGCGCAAGGAATTCTTTGTCAAAGGCGGCACGCTATAGCGTCCGGCTGCAGCGTGCGGCCGTATTACCAACGGACTTCCCATGACCTATTTGCAGGAGACGAGCCGCAGCGCCGTCACCGTCCCGAAACTGATGGCGATGCGCGAAGCCGGCGAAAAGATCGCGATGCTCACCTGCTATGACGCGAGCTTCGCGGCGCTGCTCGATCGCGCGGGTGTCGATTCGCTGCTGATCGGCGACTCGCTCGGCAACGTGCTGCAAGGACAGAGCACCACGCTGCCCGTCACGCTCGATGAAATCGCCTATCACACAGCCTGCGTCGCGCGTGCGAAGCCGTCGGCGCTGATCGTCTCCGATATGCCTTTTGGCACCTACGGGACGCCCGCCGATGCGTACGCGAACGCCGTCAAACTGATGCAGTCGGGCGCGCAGATGATCAAGCTCGAAGGAGGCGAATGGCTCGCGGATACGGTGCGCTTTCTGGTCGAGCGCTCAGTGCCCGTGTGCGCGCACGTGGGGCTCACGCCGCAATCGGTACACGCGTTCGGCGGCTTCAAGGTGCAGGGCAAGACGGAATCGGGCGCGGCCCAACTGCTACGCGATTCGCGCGCGATGCAGGACGCGGGCGCACAACTGCTGGTGATGGAAGCGATGCCGACACAGCTGGCCGCCGAAGTGACGAAGCAACTGCGTATTCCGACGATCGGCATTGGCGCAGGTGTCGATTGCTCAGGTCAGGTGCTGGTGCTGCACGACATGCTGGGCATTTTTCCCGGCAAGCGTCCGCGCTTCGTGAAGGATTTCATGCAGGGACAGCCGAGTATTCTCGCCGCCGTGGAAGCCTATGTGCGGGCCGTCAAGGACGGCACCTTCCCGGGGCCGGAGCACACGTTCTGATTCAAGCCGGGCGGCGCTTTCGAGCGCCGCTTTTCAGGACCGGGCGCCTGCTTCAGCGGCATCACGGTTGATGCGAGCCTTTCCCCGCTGCCGGCTCAATCCTTCAAACGACAACGCGCGCCGGCAACGCGCCACGCAGCGCATTGCAGAGCATCAGCGCTTGCGCATTCGACACGTCGCCCCGCGTCAACACGCGCTCGCCCGCCTGCATGTCGGGATCCTCGAGCAGAACGCCACGCATCACGCCCGGCAACACGCCCGACGACAACGGCGGCGTCCACCAGCGTCCCTCCAGCTTCACGAAAACATTGGACCGCCCGCCCTCGGTCAACTCGCCGCGCTCGTTGAAAAAGAGCGTGTCGAACGCATCGTGTGATTCGGCTTCACGCCAGCCGCGATCGTATTCCGCGCGACGCGTCGTTTTGTGCAGCAGCAGCGGATCGGCCGCCTGCATCGACGCAAAGCCGTGATCGGGGCCGAGCAGCACGCCGACCACTTCGTCCGTCAGCGGCACGAGCGGGGCAAACGTGATTTCCGTCGCGCCGGCCTTGTCCAGCGTGAGCCGCATCCGGTGCGGCGTCGCGTTGCGCAACGTCGCGCATTGCGCGCAGAGTTGCGCGCGCACGCTGTCCTCGTCGAATGGAAAGCCCAGCCAGCGCGCGCTGTGACCAAGCCGCGCAAGATGGCGTTCGAGATGCCGCACGCCGCCCTCGTGCGTCGCATACATCGTTTCGAATAGCTGGAAGCCGGGGTCGGCTTCCGTCAGGAAACGTGCTTTCAATTTGCACTCCGCGTATTCGTCTTGCGCCACGCTGTCGAGCACGATGCCCGCGCCGATACCCATTTCCCCCCGGCGCGCTGCGAGCGGCGTCGCAGCGCCGAGCGTCAGCGTACGAATCGCCACCGACAGACAGAAGTCCTCGCACTGCTTGCCGACGGTTTCGCCGAAATCGGGCTGCGCATCGAGCCAGCCGATTGCACCCGTGTACAGGCCGCGCGGCGTGGATTCTATCTGCTCGATCAATTGCATCGTCTTGTGCTTCGGCGCGCCCGTGATTGAGCCGCAGGGGAAAAGCGCGCGCAGAACGTCGGCGAACGACGTGCGTGGGCGCAGCATCGCCGTCACTGTCGATGTCATCTGCCACACCGACTGATACGGTTCGACGGAGAACAGCGCCGGTGTTTTCACCGTACCCGTTTCGGCGATCCGCGAGAGGTCGTTGCGCAGCAGATCGACGATCATCACATTTTCCGCGCGATTCTTCGGATCGTGAGCGAGGAACTCGGCCGCAGCGTTGTCCTGTTCAGGGTTCGATGAGCGGGGCGCCGTCCCTTTCATTGGACGCGTGCGCAACGACATCCCTTTCTTCTCGACGAACAGTTCCGGCGAACACGACACGACCCAGCGGTCGCCAGGCAGTGCGATCAGTGCGCCGTAATGAACCGATTGCCGCGCGCGCAGCCGCCGGAAAAGTGCGGCCGGCGTGCCGAACACGTCGAAGTACAGCCGATAGGTGTAGTTGATCTGATAGGAGTCGCCCGCACGCAAAGCTTCGTGGACGGCATCGATGGCCTGCGTGAATGCCGTTTCGTCGACGCTCGCCTGGACGCCGCCGATGCCCGCCACCGACGGTTCGACGGCTGCGCTGTCGTAGAGCGCGAGCCAGCGGTCGACCTCGTCGCGCGACATTTTCTGACAGTGCTCGAACAATAAAAAACGCAGCGAGCCACTGGCACGCTGCGTTTCCTGTTGCAAAGCCTGTCCAAACTCGTAATCGGCGAGCACGACAGCGAAAAGACCGCTGTCGACATCGGCCGACGCCGCGTCGCACACCGCATCCAGCTGAGCGGGGTCAGCGCAGACGTGTTCGTGCCGGAAGCCCGTGTATAACCGGCTCGACCGGCGACTCGCGGTCGAGTCGCAGTCGTCCAGCAACGCGAACACGCTGCCTGTCGCTTGAGCCGTCATGCATACCGCCAACTTCAGAACGCGTTAGTCGAAAAAGCTCTTGACGCGGTCGAACCAGCTCTTGCTCTGCGGGCTATGACGCGCGCCGCCTTCGACCAGCGACTTTTCGAACTGCTGCAGCAGATCACGTTGTGCGTCCGTGAGCTTGACGGGCGTTTCCACCTGCACATGCACGTAGAGGTCGCCCGCGATGCTGGAACGCAGCCCCTTGATACCCTTGCCGCGCAGACGGAACGTCTTGCCCGACTGCGTGCCTTCCGGCACGGTGAAGGTCGCGCGGCCCGCGAGCGTCGGCACTTCGATCTCGCCGCCCAGCGCCGCCTTGGTGAACGGAATCGGCATCTGGCAATGCAGATCGTCGCCGTCGCGTTCGAACACCGCATGCGCCTTGATGTGAATCTCGACGTACAGATCGCCCGACGGACCACCATTGATACCCGGCTCGCCGTTGCCGGCCGAACGGATACGCATGCCGTCGTCGATACCCGCCGGAATCTTCACTTCCAGCGTCTTGGTTTCCTTGGTCTTGCCTGCGCCGTGGCAGTGCGTGCAAGGCTCGGGAATGTAAGTGCCCGTGCCGTGACACTTCGGACACGTCTGCTGGATACTGAAGAAACCTTGCGACATGCGCACTGCGCCCGAGCCGTTACAGGTCGGACAGGTTTCCGGCTTCGTACCCGGCTTCGCGCCTGAGCCGTGACAGATTTCGCACGAGACCCAGCTCGGCACGCGGATCTGCGTGTCGTAGCCATGTGCGGCCTGCTCGAGCGTAATTTCCATGCTGTAGCGCAGATCAGCGCCGCGATACACCTGCGGACCACTGCGGCCGCCCCGTCCGCCCGCGGCGGCCTGGCCAAAGATATCGCCGAAGATATCGCCGAATGCGTCGGCGAAACCGCCGAAACCCTGCGCGCCCGCGCCCGCCATGTTCGGATCGACGCCCGCGTGGCCGTACTGGTCGTACGCCGCCCGCTTTTGCGAGTCCGACAGCATTTCATAGGCTTCCTTTGCCTCTTTGAAATGCTCTTCCGCATCCTTGTTGCCCGGATTGCGGTCGGGGTGGTGCTTCATCGCGAGCTTGCGATACGCCTTCTTGATTTCGTCGTCGCTCGCGTTCTTCGCGACGCCCAGAACCTGGTAGTAATCCCGTTTCGCCATATCGGTTCAACGCCATCCGCGCGACGCGGCGCGGCGGCTCCTCTTGAATGCTGGAGTCTCGCGACTCGTAAGGCCTGGACCTGCCCGCAATTACGGGTCAAAAGCCCTGCCCTCCATAAAACAAATGTGCCCGGAGAGCCGGAAAGGCTCGCCAGGCGCGTGATCGGTTCAATCGCCCAAGAGATCAGGCGCAACCTTTTGCAGCCGGGCTGCGCATGTCTCCATGCGCAGCCTTGCGGTCGAACAAAACCCGGCTTAGTCCTTCTTCACTTCCTTGAACTCGGCGTCGACGACGTCGTCGGCCTGCTGGCTCGCGCCAGCCGCTTCGGCGCCTGCTGCCGCACCCGCCCCACCGGCCGCACCCGCTGCGCCCGCCGCACCTTGCGCCTGCATGTCGGCGTACATCTTTTCGCCGAGCTTCTGCGACGCCGTTGCAACCGTCTCGATCTTCGCTTCGATGGCAGCCTTGTCGCTCGAGCCATTCTTCAGCGTCTCTTCCAGATCCTTCAACGCAGCTTCGATCTTTTCCTTCTCGCCCGCTTCCAGCTTGTCGCCGTATTCGGTGAGCGCCTTCTTCGTGCTGTGGACCAGCGCGTCGCCCTGGTTGCGTGCATCCGCCAGTTCACGCAGCTTGTGATCTTCTTCCGCGTTCGCTTCCGCGTCCTTCACCATCTTCTCGATTTCGGCTTCGGACAGGCCCGAGTTCGCCTTGATCGTGATGCGGTTTTCCTTGCCCGTTGCCTTGTCCTTCGCGCCGACGTGCAGGATGCCGTTCGCGTCGATGTCGAAGCTCACTTCGATCTGCGGCACGCCGCGCGGTGCGGGCGGGATGCCTTCCAGGTTGAACTCGCCCAGCAGCTTGTTGCCCGCCGCCATTTCCCGCTCGCCCTGGAACACCTTGATCGTCACGGCGCCCTGGTTGTCGTCCGCCGTCGAATACACTTGCGCGTGCTTCGTCGGGATCGTGGTGTTCTTGTTGATCATCTTCGTCATCACGCCGCCGAGCGTTTCGATGCCCAGCGACAGCGGCGTCACGTCCAGCAGCAGCACGTCCTTGCGGTCGCCCGACAGCACCTGGCCCTGGATCGCTGCGCCAACAGCAACGGCTTCGTCCGGGTTCACGTCACGGCGCGGATCCTTGCCGAAGAACTCCTTCACCTTTTCCTGCACCTTCGGCATACGCGTCTGGCCACCGACCAGGATCACGTCGTCGATTTCACCGACCTTCACGCCTGCGTCCTTGATCGCGACACGGCACGGCTCGATGGTGCGCTCGATCAGGTCTTCGACCAGCGCTTCCAGCTTCGCGCGCGTGATCTTCAGGTTCAGGTGCTTCGGACCCGATGCGTCTGCCGTGATGTAAGGCAGGTTGATTTCCGTCTGCTGACCCGACGACAGTTCGATCTTCGCCTTTTCAGCCGCTTCTTTCAGGCGTTGCAGCGCGAGCACGTCCTTCGACAGATCGACGCCCTGTTCCTTTTTGAACTCGCCGATGATGTAGTCGATGATGCGCTGGTCGAAGTCTTCACCGCCGAGGAACGTGTCGCCGTTGGTCGACAGCACTTCGAACTGCTTTTCGCCGTCCACGTCCGCAATTTCGATGATCGAAATGTCGAACGTGCCGCCGCCCAGGTCGAACACCGCGATCTTGCGGTCGCCCTTTTCGGCCTTGTCCAGACCGAATGCGAGCGCAGCGGCCGTCGGTTCGTTGATGATGCGCTTGACTTCGAGACCGGCGATGCGGCCTGCGTCCTTTGTAGCCTGACGCTGGCTGTCGTTGAAGTACGCCGGCACCGTGATCACAGCTTCCGTGACGGGCTCGCCGAGGTAGTCTTCAGCCGTCTTCTTCATCTTGCGCAGCACTTCGGCCGACACCTGCGACGGGGCCAGCTTGTTGCCGTGCGCTTCGACCCATGCGTCGCCGTTATCGTGCTTGACGATTTTGTACGGCATCAGGCCGATGTCCTTCTGCACTTCCTTTTCTTCGAAGCGGCGGCCGATCAGGCGCTTGACCGCGTACAGCGTGTTCTTCGGGTTCGTGACCGACTGACGCTTCGCGGGCGCGCCGACGAGGACTTCGTTGTCGTCCATGTAGGCGATGATCGACGGCGTGGTGCGAGCGCCTTCCGAGTTCTCGATTACCTTGACCTGATTGCCTTCCATCAGCGCCACGCACGAATTGGTGGTGCCGAGGTCGATGCCGATGATTTTGCCCATTTTCACTAATCTCCTGACTTTGATCGCTGCGGGACCTCGCTGGCTGGCCGTTCCGGCCGCCGGGCGCCCCGCCCCTGAAATTCACCCTGCACCCAACATAAGTGCAGCCGCATCGTTTTCAAGACCCCTTATGCGATGCGGTCATTAAATTTTTTCAATCGCTTTTGCCGCTGCCCAATCCAGCCCCGAAGCCCGCCCTACCCCCGGCCGCGCGGATTCTCTCACGCGCCGCGTCGACGGCCGCCTCGAATTGCGCCAGTCCATGCCAGCCCGTCGCCCGCCCGAGCCGCTTGCCGTGGTGATAGAAAAACCACGTCGGCACGCCATGCAGCATGAAGCGCCTGCCGAGATCGCGATGTTCATAGACATTGCTATGAAACCAGCGCAGGCGGAGCGCACGGATCGCCTCCGGCTGCGCGAGCATCGCCTTCTTCGCGATTTCGCAGTTGAAGCAGTCGAGCCCCCAGAAGAACACCACGGCCAGATCGTCGCCGGCCGACTGGAGGCTGGCGTCGAAGGTGGCTGCCGTGAGTTCCTGCATGTCGAAGGCCGCGAACGCAGCACTATCGACGGGCATGCCAGCCATGACCGCGCAGCGCCGCTTACTTCGGCGCTGCGACCGTGACAAGCGCCGGACGCAGCACGCGGTCGGCGATCACATAGCCCTTTTGCAGCACAGCGACGACCGTGTTCGGCTCCTGATCGGCCGGAACCATCGAAATGGCCTGGTGACGGTGCGGATCGAACTTTTCGCCGACCGGGTTCAGCGCAACAACCTTGCCCTTCTCCAGCGCGCCCGTCAGCTGGCGCAACGTGAGTTCAACGCCTTCGCGGACCTTGGCGAGATCGTCGGTGGAGTGCGCGACGGCCGCTTCGAGGCTGTCCATGACGGGCAGCAGATGTTCGGCAAAGCTTTCGATCGCGAATTTATGTGCCTTCGCCACGTCTTCCTGACCGCGGCGGCGGACGTTTTCTGTTTCCGCCTTGGCGCGCAGGAAGCTCTCCTGCAGTTCGGCCAGCTTCGCCTGCGCCTCGGCCAGCGCGGCTTCGGCACCGGCGGGTTGAGCCTGCGCCGGCTGTTCGCCGGCAGCCGCTGCCGGCTGCCGCGCCTGATCCTGCGGCTCGCCCGATGCGGCCTCTGCGGCCTGGCGCGCGGCTTCGTCGGCGGGCGTAGGGTTCTGGCTCGTCGGGTTCTCTTGCGTGTTTTCCATGTCGCTGAAATTCGAAAAATTGAAGGCCAAAAAACGGCGGCAGTTTAACGGGCTCGCCACGCTGGGCGTGGCACCGATACGACATGCCGGCCGCGGATCAACGCTGCAAGTAAGGGTGCACACGCCGCATTTCAAGGCTTCCGCCGATGCTTTTTGCACCTCGCAGGGGCCCGGAAATCTGGCGTAACAAGCATTTCCAGCGCGACATCATATTGAGATTGAGCGCGCTTCGCGAGTGTCCTAAACTGAACCTGAGCGTCCGAAAAGGCACGTTAACCCTAACCTGACGCTTGGCTTACCGCCAGCTGAACAGCCCGTTTCCGCTTGTCACCTCCGAGGGGAGTACCGTGAAACTGACCTTCGCTATATCGGTGGTCGCATTGGTACTCGTCGCGGGCACCACGACCATCTGCATGTCCGGGGTAGTCAACGAACGCACGACCGAATACGGCGGCGTTCACGCGACCATCGAGGAACTCTTCAACCCCCACTGGAAATTTTGTCGATAACGCGCCTGTCGCGCTTGGTCGGCCGCCCATGCATGCTGGCGGCCGGCTCGCGATAGGTCTTGCGCCGCTCGTTCTCCTGCAGGCGCTTCTGCCTGCCTTCTTGCGTT
This sequence comes from Paraburkholderia phymatum STM815, assembly GCF_000020045.1. GTDB lineage: Bacteria > Pseudomonadota > Gammaproteobacteria > Burkholderiales > Burkholderiaceae > Paraburkholderia > Paraburkholderia phymatum. Next base: position 2,812,373 of record NC_010622.1, read on the forward strand.
TCCGCGTAAAGCGTCTGCGCGACGCTCGCCGGCCCGCGCACGTCGCACACGCCGAGCACCTCGATCTGCCACACGATCCGCTCGATGTCGATCTCGACGAGGTCGCCGACCCGCACTTCCTTGGCCGGCTTCACCGTCGCGCCGCCGATCCGCACGCGGCCCTTCTCGACAGCATCGGCGGCCAGCGAACGCGTCTTGAAGAAACGCGCCGCCCACAGCCATTTGTCGATGCGCAAGCGAGCGCCCGGTTCCGTAGAAATCCTGTAGTTCATCAGTCCTTCTTCAGGTGTCTGCACACGCCTAAGGGATGCCATGCGCCGTTGTACGGATGCAGGTTGTGTGCCGGATGCGCAAATTCAAGCCACAGACGCGCTTTGCGGGGTCGCTGCCTGAACCGGCCAGCCCTGCAGATGCTGCGCGACGATTTCGCCGAGCGCCGCGATCCACGCCGGCGCCGCGTTCAGGCAGGGAATGGCGTGAAAAACTTTCCCGCCTGCGTGCAGGAACTCGTCGCGCACTTCCATGCCGATTTCCTCGATCGTCTCCAGACAGTCCGCCGTGAAGCCCGGGCAGAACACGTCCGCGCGATGCACCCCCGCCGCACCCAGTTCCTTGAGCGTGGGCGCCGTGTAAGGCTGAAGCCACTCGGCCTTGCCGAAGCGCGACTGAAACGTCACGCGGCATTCGACGGACGTCAGCCCGAGCGCATGCATCAGCAGCGTCGCAGTTTGTTGACATTGATCGTGATATGGATCGCCCAGGTCCAGCGTGCGCTTGGGCACGCCGTGAAAACTCAACACCAGCTTGTCGCCCGCCGCGAAGTCGGGACGGCCGTGTGCATGCCAGTAGTGATTGACCTGCGCCGCGAGCGCCGCGATGTATGCGGGGTGATCCGCGTACTGGCGCACGGTGCGGATTTCGGGCTGATTGCGCATCCGCCTGAGCGCCACAAATGCTGCGTCGAACGCAGTGGCCGTCGTGGACGCCGAATACTGCGGGTACATCGGCATCAGCAGGATGCGCTCGGCGCCCGCCAGCTTCAACTGGTTGAGCATGGCGGGAATGTCGGGCGTGCCGTAGCGCATCGCGTACTCCACGATCACCGTGTAGTCGTTCAGATGCAGCAGATGCCGCAGCCCTTCGACCTGCTTTTGCGTGTGCACCCGCAACGGCGAGCCTTCGGGCATCCACACCGACGCGTATTTCTTCGCCGAGGCCACGCCGCGAAACGGCAGAATGAAAAGGCGCAAGATGATTTGCCACACCAGCGACGGGATCTCGACCACACGCGGATCGGACAGAAACTGCGCGAGGTAGCGCCGCACGGCACGGGGCGTCGGCGCATCGGGCGTGCCGAGATTGATCAGCAACACGGCGACGCGATGTGCCGCAGCAGACTGCAAGGGCCGCTCGAGGTCGAAGCGCATAGGCAAAGACAAGAGCCGCGCACAGGCGCGACACGTAATGGACGGGAAGCCCATTATAGCGGCGCGGTCTGCCGGCGATACCTGGCCGTTCGGCCAATTGGCACGGCGAAAAACGCCGCGCATGATGAACTCGTCGCGGCGTTGCGCTGCTTCCGGGCTACTGCTGGCTGAGGGTCATCGAAAGCAGGCGCGCGGTGATGTCGACAATGGGAATCACGCGGTTGTACGCCATGCGCGTCGGTCCGATCACCCCGAGCGTGCCGACAATCTTGCCGTTCACTTCGTACGGCGCAGTCACCACGCTCATTTCTTCAATGGGAACGAGGTTCGACTCGCCGCCAATGAAAATCTGCACGCCTTGCGCGTGACTCGACACGTCGAGCAACTGAAGGAGGCTTGTCTTTTGATCGAATACATCGAAAAGCTTGCGCAGCCGCGCCATGTCCGACGAAAGATCGGCCACTTCGAGCAGCTTGCGCTCGCCGGAAATCAGCACGGTTTCGCCCGTGTCCGTGACGTCCGTGCTCGCCGTGACGGCCGCGTGCATCAACGTGGTCATGTCGCCGCGAAGTTCGTCGATTTCCTCGCGCAGGCGCCGGCGCACTTCGTCGAACGACAGCCCCGCGAAGTGTGCGTTGATGTAATTGGATGCTTCGACCAGTTGCGACGGCGTGAAGTCGCGCTGCGTCGCCATGATCCGGTTCTGCACATCGCCTTCCGGCGTCACGATGATCAGCAGGATGCGTTTGTCGGACAGGCGCAGGAATTCGATCTGCTTGAACACGTGGCTGCGGCGCGGCGTCAATATCACGCCCGCGAACTGCGACAGGTTGGACAGCACGCTGGCCGCCGCCGCCACCACCTTCTGCGGCTCGCCCGGCTGCAGTGTGGTTTTGACCGCGCGCATCACGGCGTCCTCGTCGGCGGAAGGCTCGACGGTCAGCATGGTGTCGACAAAGAGCCGGTAGCCTCGCGGCGTGGGAATGCGCCCCGCCGACGTATGCGGACTGATGACGAGCCCCAGTTCCTCCAGATCGGACATCACGTTGCGGATCGTCGCCGGGCTGAGTTCGAGCCCGGAGTACCGCGACAACGTGCGCGAGCCGACCGGCTGACCTTCGGCGATATACCGCTCGATCAGCGTTTTGAGGAGGGTTTGTGCGCGAGGATCTAGCATGGCGAAAAAATTTTAGCGTAACCACCACAGGGCGACGAGCACGCGGCGGAGCGCTGGCAGGCGGCTTCGTCGCCCGGCGCGCCCTGCGCGGCACCCCGCCCGCGCACGAACCGCTTCGCCCCGACCCGGACAGTCGTCACGTCTGTCATGAGGACTTCACCATTCTAACGATAATCGGGCCAAGGCTGGCCGCCAACACGCGGCCGCCGGGCATCCGCCCCAGCCGGCGCGCCGCCGCCGCCAACGGTTCTTTTCAGGTCGCACCTATGGTGTAATGCCGGCATGCAAGCTAACAGCCAGTTCAAGACCGTTGCGCTCGTCGGGCGCAGCAACACGCCGGGCATCGGGGAACCGCTGACCGCGCTCGCCACGTGCATCGAGAAGCTGGGCTTCGAGATCGCGTTCGAGGCGGAAACCGCGCAGGAAATCGGCGTCTCGCGCTGGCCCGCGCTGCAGCCGGCGGAAATTGGCGCGCGCGCGGACGTGGCGATCGTTCTCGGCGGCGACGGCACGATGCTCGGCATCGGCCGACAGCTGGCGCCATACAAGACACCGCTGATCGGCATCAACCACGGCCGGCTCGGCTTCATCACCGACATCCCGTTCTCCGACATGCGCGAGATCATCCCGCAGATGCTGTCGGGCAGCTTCGAACGGGAAGAGCGCTCGCTGCTCGAATCGCGGATCATGCGCGACGGCCAGCCGATCTACCACGCGCTCGCGTTCAACGACGTCGTTGTGAACCGTTCGGGCTTTTCGGGCATGGCCGAACTGCGCGTGTCGGTGGACGGACGCTTCATGTACAACCAGCGCTCGGACGGGTTGATCGTCGCCACGCCGACGGGCTCGACGGCCTACGCGCTGTCGTCGCAAGGGCCGATTCTGCATCCGCAGCTGCAGGGCCTCGTGCTCGTGCCGATTGCCCCGCACGCACTGTCCAACCGGCCTATCGTGATTCCGGACGACTCGAAGGTCAGCATCCAGATCATCTCTGGCCGCGACGTCAACGTGAACTTCGACATGCAGTCGTTCACCGCGCTGGAGCTGAACGACACGATCGACGTGCGCCGCTCACGCCATACCGTGCCTTTCCTGCATCCCGTCGGCTACAGCTATTACGCGACGCTGCGCAAGAAGCTGCACTGGAACGAGTACCCGTCACACGAAGACGACCCGGACGACTGAACGCACACCGGACACAAGCGGCGCAGCCAGTCCGCAGAGCCCGAACGTCACCGCAAACGACCAGACCAACTCACGCAAGCCACGCCAGACACACGAGCATGCTCCGCCACCTTTCGATACGCGACTTCGTCATCGTCGCCGCGCTCGACCTCGAATTCGACAGCGGCTTTACGGTCTTCTCCGGCGAAACGGGCGCCGGCAAATCCATTCTCATCGACGCCCTCGCTTTGGCGCTCGGCTCGCGCGCCGATGCGAGCGTCGTGCGCACGGGCGAGGCGCGCGCGGACATCACGGCCGAATTCGACACGCACGCGCTCGTCGATGCATGGCTCGACGAACAGGCGCTCGCCGCTGGCGAAACGGAGCACGGCAACACTGTGATGCTGCGCCGCGTGGTCGATGCGAACGGCCGCTCGCGGGCGTTCATCAACGGTACGGCGGCGACGCTCACGCAACTGCGCGAAGTCGGCGAAATGCTCGTCGATATTCATGGCCAGCACGCCCATCAGCTGTTGATGCGTCCAGATGCGCAGCGCGAACTGTTCGACACCCACGCCGGCCTGCTCGACACGACGGCCGCCGTCAACCGCGCCTGGCGCGCCTGGCGCGAAGCCGTGCAAGCGGTCGAAACCGCGCAGAGCAAGGACCGCGAACTGCAACTGGAACGCGAGCGCCTCGCGTGGCAATTGGCCGAACTCGACAAGCTGTCGCCGCAGCCCGGCGAGTGGGAAGAAGTCAACACGGAACACCGGCGCCTGTCGCACTCGGCAAATCTGATCGACGGTGTGCAGGGCGCGCTGTCGGCGCTATCCGAATCGGACGAGGCGATGCTCGGCCATCTGTCGTCGATCATTTCGAAGCTGCGCGATCTCGCCGAAATCGATCCCGAGCTGAACGACGCGCTCGCCGCGCTCGAACCGGCCGAAATCCAGTTGCAGGAGGCCGCGTATTCGCTGAGCCATTATGCGCAGCGGCTCGAACTCGATCCCGACCGGCTTGCGCAAGTCGAAAAGCGCCTCGACGCGCTGCATTCGGCCGCCCGCAAGTTCCGGCTGCAGCCGGAAACCTTGCCGCAGGAACATCAGGCGCGCCGCGAACAGCTTGCGAAGCTCGACGCCGCCGCCGACCTCGACGCGTTACGCGCCGCCGAAGCCAAAGCGAAAGAAGCCTACGCCGCCGAAGCGAAGGTGCTGTCCAAGGCGCGGGCGAAAGCCGCGAAAGCGCTCGGCGCGGCCGTGACGACGGGCATGCAGGAACTGTCGATGGTGGGCGGCAGCTTCGAGGTCGCGCTCGTCCCGCTGCCCGAAGGCGGCGCGCACGGCATAGAGCAGATCGAATTCCGCGTCGCCGGCCATGCTGGCGTGCCGCTGCGGCCGCTCGCGAAAGTGGCCTCCGGCGGGGAACTCGCCCGTATCAGCCTCGCGCTCGCAGTGATCGCGAGCGCCGCCAGCCCGACACCGACGCTGATCTTCGACGAAGTGGACACGGGCATCGGCGGCGGCGTGGCTGAAGTGGTCGGCCGGCTGCTGCATCAGCTTGGCGAACAACGCCAGGTGCTGTGCGTGACGCACTTGCCGCAAGTCGCCGCCCGCGGCGACCAGCATTTCCAGGTCGCCAAGAGCGGCAACGGCAAGGGCGGCACGATCAGCACGGTGACGTCGCTGGACAAGTCGAGCCGTATCGAGGAAGTCGCACGCATGCTGGGCGGCCTGGAAATCACGGCCACCACGCGCAAGCACGCGAAGGAAATGCTGAGGGCGGCGTAACGCTCAAAGTGCACGCGCGACAGACAGCGAATCCGTCCCGCGCGCCTTCCTGCAGCCTTAGCCGAACACGCGCCGCCACAGACGCAGCACGGCTTCGCGCTCCTTCTCCACCGTCTGCGGCTCGACCCGCGCCTTCTCCATGCCGTCCAGCCGCAGCTTGTGCTGGAGCTTCCGATAGGTCCGGTAAGCCGCGCCCACCGTATCCGCCTCCTCGCCGCTCATCAGCCCGAAGCGCGACACCTCGCGCAGCAGCGCGATATTGCCCGTGTTGCGGATCAGTTCGGGATCGCGCGCCGCATGCAGCAGCACCCAGTACTGCACGGCAAACTCGATGTCGACCATGCCGCCGCGGTCGTGCTTCAGGTCGAACAGCTCGGTGCGGTTCGGGTGCCCTTCTTCGACACGCCGCCGCATGTCGACGATCTCGGCGGAAAGCGTGGCCGCGTCGCGCGGCGTCGTCAGCACCTGTTCGCGAATCGCCTCGAACTGCGCGCCGATGGCGGGATCGCCAGCGCAATAGCGCGCCCGCGTCAACGCCTGATGCTCCCAGACCCACGCCGTATTGGCCGCATCGCCCTCACGCAACTGGTAGCGGCGAAACGCGTGGAGGTCGGTCACGAGCAGGCCCGACTCGCCGTTCGGGCGCAGCCGCAGGTCCACGTCGAACAGCGTGCCCGCGCCCGTCGCCGTCGTGAGCCACGTGATCAGACGGCGGGTGAAGGTCGCGTAAATGTCGGATGCGTTGTCGTCCGCGTCGTCGTACAGGAAGATCAGATCCAGGTCCGACGCATAGCCGAGTTCCTTTCCGCCCAACTTGCCGTACGCGATGATCGCAAAGCGCGGCACCTCGCGGTGGCGCTTCGCGAGCTGGTTCCAGACGGCTTCGACCGTCACGTCAAGCACAGCGTCGGCGAGTTCGGAGAGCCGGTCGCTGACATGTTCGACGCTCAGCTTGCCGGCCAGATCGATCAGCAGAATGCGGAACACTTCGGCCTGATGCGCGTGCCGCAGCAGATCCATCTGATGTTCGACGCCGTCGGCCGCCGCGAGCCGCGCACGCAGCGTGCGCTTGAACTCCGGCCAGTCGAACGGACTGGCCATCGCTTCGTCGTCGAGCAGTTCGTCGAGCAATTGCGGATGGCGGATCAGATACCCGGCCGCCCAGCGCGACGCGCCGAGCACCGACAGCACGCGATGCAGCGCCTGCGGATACTCGGTCAGCAGCGCGAGATAGGCGCCGCGCCGCCCGATGGCTTCGAGCAGATCGAACAGGCGCGCCAGAATATCGCCGCGCCGCTCGGCGGGCTCCAGCGTATGCGCGGCCTCGAGCGCACGCTGCGCGACGATGTCGAAGCGCTGGCGGCTGCTTTCGGCGAGACCCGCATAGCGCGACGAGTGCCATACGGCCTTCAGGCGCGCGAGCAGATCAGCGGGGCGTTCGACGCCCAGCTCGACGAGCCGTGCCGCCAGCGCGTCGTCGGCGCTGTCGTCGGCGAGCGCGCTGCTCCACACCCATACGGCCGCGCCGTCTTCGCGCGCGCCGCAGCCGCGCTGCCCGCTCACCTTGTCGGCGAAGATCTGGTCGAACTGCTGCTCGACGAGTTCGCGGTGCGTTTCGAGCTTCGCCATCAGCGACGCGTAGTCGTCGAAGCCCATCGCCTGTGCGAGATGCGCGCGCTCGGCGGGATCGACGGGCATCGCGTGGGTCTGCGCGTCGTTTCTATATTGCAGACGGTGTTCGAGATCGCGCAGGAACAGATAGGCGCTCGTCAGATCTGCACACACGCCGGGCGACACGAGCCCGCGAGCGGCCGCATGGCGCAGCACGGCGAGCGTCGGTCGCACGCGAAAGCCCGCGTCCTGGCCGCCGCGGATCAACTGGAACACCTGCGCGCTGAATTCGATTTCGCGGATGCCGCCGCGGCCGAGTTTGATGTCGTCGGCCTTGTCGGGGCGCATCGACGCACGCCGCTGCGCTTCCTGGCGAATCTGCAGATGCAGCGAGCGGATCGCGCTGATCACGCCGAAGTCCAGATAGCGCCGGTAGATGAACGGCTTCACGATCGCATCGAGCTGCCTGGACAGGCGTCGTGCCGAATCGGTGACGTGCTCGGACACGAGCCGGCCTTTGATCCACGCGTAGCGCTCCCACTCGCGGCCCTGCACGTAGAAATATTCTTCCAGCATCCCGAGACTGCACACGAGCGGCCCTGAATCGCCGTTCGGCCGCAGCCGCATGTCGACACGAAACACGTAGCCGTCCGCCGTGACTTCGGCGAGCGCCGCAATCAGCCGCTTGCCGAGCCGTGTGAAGAAATCCTGCGTCGCGATGGACGACCGCTGGCCGCCCGTCGTTTCGCCATCGTCCTCGTAGACGAAGATCAGATCGATATCCGACGACACGTTCAGCTCGCGCCCGCCCAGCTTGCCCATGCCGACTACGCCCAGCGACAGCCGTTCGCCCTGCGAGCCGCGCGGCTCGCCATACAGCGCCTCGAGATCGGCGGAAACCACGGCCATCGCGCGCTGAACCGTCGCTTCCGCCAGGTCGGTCATCGTGCCCGTCACTTCGGCGACGTCGGCCGCACGGGACAGGTCGCGCTCCATCACCGCACAGAACACTTCCGCGCGAAGCTGGCGCAGCGCCTTTTTCAGCGCGTCTTCAGAGAGGGGCGCGTCAGGTGTCGCGCGCAACGCATTGAGCAGCGCATCGAGCCGTTCGTCGATGCGCTCGCGGGTGATGGGCGCCGCCGCCAGCGCCGCCACGCGGAACGCCAGGTCGGGCTGCGCCGCGTAGGCGCGTGATGCATAGTGCGAATAGCTGGAACTCAACAGGGATGGTTCGGTCATCAAAGGTCTGGCTCGCTCGTTGCTTGAATACTGCCTCGGGCCATCGCAGCCGCTGCTCGCGCGTGCAGCCGACACCCCGTGTGGCCTTGTCCACGCAGGCCGGACCATAGATTCGTGGCGGCTGGCCCGTGTGATACATTTCGTCGTCAGACCGCAAAACTACCATACGCCCACCCCGTCGCAGCATGTCCGAGCGAAACTCATCCGCCGACCCGACCGAAGCCGGACGCGTCAAGCCCGTAGGCGGAAGCGATCATGCAGTGCTGCGTCACACGCTGCGCGTCCTGCTCGGCATTGCGCTGTTCCTCTACTTCGTCGTCGTGCTGGCCGTCCTCGGCCTGCGCTATGTCGTGCTGCCGCGCGTCGATTCGTTCCGCCCGCAAATCGAATCGGCCGTCTCCGAAAAGATTCACGCGCAACTCAGAATCGGCAAAATCGCGCCGCACTGGACGGGTTTCCAGCCGGGTATCGAAGTCACCGACGTCACTATCACCAACCGCGAAGGCAAAGTCGCGCTGACCATTCCGCATGCGAGCGCAACGGTGTCGTGGTCCTCCATCTGGAAGCTCGCCCCCATCCTGTCGAGCGTGATCGTCGACAAGCCGGACCTGCTGATCGAACGCGAAAGGGACGGCTCGCTGACCGTCGCGGGTGTGATGGTGCCGACCACTCACTCGGGCAACGATACGTTCAGCACCTGGCTGCTGCGCCAGCAGGCGATGATCCTGCGCGGCGGCACCCTGCGCTGGCACGACGCGCGCCGCGACGCGCCCGAGATCGCGCTGCAGGACATCCGCCTCGCCATTCTCAGCGACGGCTACGATCACCGGCTCGCGCTGCAGGCGCCGCCTGACGGCAAGGTGCTGTTCGGGCCGCTCGACTTCCGCGCGTCCTTCCGGCACGCGCGGCTCGCGGCGATGGGCAAGCCGGTCAACTGGACAGGCGAGGCTTATATATCGACGGGCTCGGTCGACCTTCCGATGCTCGCCCGCTACATCGACTTCCCGATCGAAACCTACGCGGGGCGCGTCGCCAACAAGATCTGGCTGCAGTTTGCGCAAGGCCACGTGCGCTCGGCGTCGGGCGAAGCGTCGGGCAACAATATCGCGCTACGCGTGAAGCCGACGCAGCCGAAGCTCGACGTCCCCGTCGCGCAGTTTTCGTGGGCCGTCGCGCACGACGGCGACGAGTGGACGCTCGACCTCGACGATCTGCGCGCCGAATTCGGCCAGCCGCCGCTCGACGACGGCACGCCCGTCGCCCGCATCCTCGCGCTTCGTACGCTGTCGAGCCGTTACCGGGTGCCGAGCGTGCAGCATGGCCAGTTGATCAGCATCTCTGGCGACCGGGTCGATCTCGGCATCCTGGCCGAGTTCAGCCGCGCGCTGCCGCTGCCGAAGCGGCTGCTGAACAGCCTTGTGCGGTTCAACCCGCGCGGCCTCGTCGCGAACTACACGATCGAAGTCGAACGTGGCAAGCCGGATTCCGGCGAGGCGGCCACGGAACACCGCGCGCCAGGCGCGGAGCCGATCGTCCACTATCGCTTCAAGGCCGATCTGCAAGGCATCAGTGTGGCCGCCCAGGAGCCGCCGCCGGGACTGACGGCGCGCAACCACCCGCGCGCGGGTATTCCAGGCGTGGAGAATCTGTGGGGCAGCGTCGATGCCGACGAAAAACACGGCACGATAGCCATCGACACGGCCAACGCCGCGCTCACGCTGCCCGGCGTGTTCGACGATCCGCGACTCACTTTCGACCATCTGAGCGGCAAAGGCGCGTGGACGATCGCGTCGACGGTCGAGCCCGGCCAGCGGCACAAGGCGTTCAAGGTCGATGTGTCGGAACTGAAGGTGTCGAATGTGGATACGGCCGCGCGGGCGACGGCCAGCTATTCGAACGTCGGCAGCGGGCGCGGCTCGCTCGATCTGAAAGCCGACTTCGAGCGCGCGCAGGTCACGCGCATCACGCGCTATCTGCCCACCAGCATCAGCGAAAGGCTGCGTATCTATCTGACGCACGGGTTGCAGGCAGGCATGTCCCACGGCGCCACGATCGAAATTCACGGCAACCTCGAGAAATTCCCGTATTCGCGCGATCCGAGCGCGGGCGTGTTCGAAATCGTCGCGCCGTTCAAGGGCGGCCGCTTCGATCCGTCGCCCTACCCGCCTCGCACGATGAAAAACGGCACGCCGAGCGTGTGGCCTGCGCTTGACGGCATCGACGGGACGTTCCAGTTGAAGGAGCAGTTGCTGCGTTTCGATGTCGACCGCGCACACTACAAGGGCGTCGCGCTCGACAAGGTGACGGGCAAGATCGACGACATGGGTAACCGGGCGTCGAGCCTCGTGATTACGGGCGACGGACACGGGCCGCTCGCCGACATGCTCGACTACGTGAACAACAGCGCGCTCGGCGGGCTGGCCAAGCATCAGACGGAGAAGCTGCACGCCGACGGACCCGCAGCGCTCGCGCTGAAGCTGACGGTGCCGCGCAATCCGCCCACGCCGCCTGGCGTCGCGCCGCCGAAGACACATGTGGCCGTCGAGGGTTCACTGGCGTTCGAGAATGACCGGCTCGCAATGGACAACGTCCCGCCGCTGTCGCAACTGCGCGGCAAGGTCAGCTTTACCGACCATACGGCGCAGATCGACGGGCTGTCGGGACAGTTTATGGGCGGCGACGTACACGCGAAGGGCGAGCTGAACCAGAAAGGCGCGTATGCGCTCGACCTGTCCGGCCACTTCGCCGTCGACGCCGCGCGCGACCTGAATCTGCGCGGCCTGCCCGCCCAGGTGCTGACCAGGATGAATGGTAGCGCGCCCTATGACATCAGCGTGCACGGCGCGAAGGGCGGTTTGCCCGAGGTCGCCGTCCATTCCGACCTGACGGACCTCGCGCTCGATCTGCCTGCGCCCTTCAACAAGCCGATCGGCACGCCGATGCCGCTCGCTTTCACGTTCAAACCGACCGTCGGCAGCGCAAGTGCGGTCGCGAACAACGGCTCGGCCACGGGCAGCGACGACAGCGCGAACCACGGCGGCCTGCAACGCGCCGACCTCACCTTCGGCCCCATCGCGGCCACGTATCTCGTGCGACGCGCGCCCGGCCAGGCGCCCGAAGTCGTGCGCGGCGCGATCGGCGTGAACCGGACCACCGACCTGCCGTCGGAAGGCGTGATTGCCGCCGTCGACATCGACGCACTCGACGCCGACGCATGGCGCGCGCTCTTCCTGCAGATGCGCAAGGCCAATGAAGGCGTCGCGCCCGTGCCGCCCAGCGCGACGGCCGCGCAGTTCATGCCGAACCGCTTCGCCATCCACATCGGCACGCTGACGCTGCTCAAGCGTCACTGGGAAAGCGTGGTGGTCGGCGCGTCCCACATCGACAAGCAGTGGCAGGCGAACATCGCGTCGAACCAGGTGTCGGGGCACGTGTCGTGGCTGCCGGGCGCGCAGCCGGGTTCGCCAGGCACGCTGCAGGCGCGGCTCGCGAGGCTCGTGATTCCATCGGCGACCGAGAACGATCTGCTCGGCCCGGCGATCAACCAACCGGCGCAGAACATTCCGTCGATCGATCTCGTCGTGAACGAACTGATCGTGCGTGAGCGCAATCTCGGCAAGCTCGAAGTGAATGCGCATAATTTCCAGGACAACGGCACACCCGTCTGGCAGCTCGATTCGCTGGAAATCAACAACCCGGCCGCCTTGCTGAAAGCGACGGCCAACTGGCGCACGGGCCGCAACTACGGCCCGAATCAGGACGACGAAGCCGAGCGCAGCACCGAGCTCGATTTCAAGCTGGACATCAAGGACGCCGGACTGCTGCTCGAACGCGCCGGCCTGCCGCGCACCCTGAAAGCAGGCGAAGGGTCGCTGTCGGGGCAACTCGGCTGGCGCGGCGGTCCCACCAAGCCGGACTATCCGACGCTCAACGGCAATCTCGCCGTCGACCTGCGGCACGGTCAGATTCTCAAAGTCGATCCCGGCGTCGCAAAGCTGCTCGGCGTGCTGAGCCTGCAAAGCCTCGCGCGCTACGCGTCGATGAATTTCCGCGACGTGATCGGCGAAGGGCTGCCGTTCGAGCACGTGACGGGCACCGCGCAAATCGTGAACGGCATCGGCTCCACGAACAACTTCGAGATGGTGACGGCGCCCGCGCGCGCCGAGATGAAAGGCACCGTCGATCTGGCTCATGAAACGCAGAACCTGAACGTGCATATCGTGCCCACCGTGAGCGCGGGCACGGGTGTCGTCGTCGCGGCCGTGATCAATCCGCTGCTCGGGCTCGCGGCGCTGATCGGCGATCTCGCGCTATCGCAGTCGATCGAACATGCGTTCGCGCGCGATTACGCGATCACGGGTTCCTGGGCTAAACCGCACGTCGAGCGGGTCCACGGAGATAGCGGTAATATGAACGCGCCGGCTGCCATCGCGGCACCGAACTGAGTTCCTATCGGCTTCGGGCGGCCGCCGGCGCTACATGCAGCGCGGCATCGCGCGCTGTTTGCGAGCGCCCGATGTCCGCCGTCGCTGTTCCATACCCGCTGTCCGCACTGCCTATGCAGGAGCCTTTCGCAGGAGTTTTTCGAACGCTTATGAGCGACCTGAACGCGCAGTCCGCCAAGTCCCCATCCCACGCCCGTCCGTTTCGCGTCGCCGCCTTGCAGATGGTGAGCACGCCGGATCGCGACCGCAATCTCGCCGATGCCGAACGCCTGATCGCGCAAGCCGCCGCCGAAGGCGCGCAGCTCGTGCTGCTGCCCGAGTATTTCTGCTTTATGGGCTTCAAGGACACCGACAAGCTCACGGTGCGCGAAGCGTACGGCGACGGCCCTGTCCAGCGCTTTCTCGCCGATGCCGCGCGCCGGCATCAGGTCTGGATCATCGGCGGCACGCTGCCGTTGCAGGCGCCCGAGGCAACCCGCGTGCTGAACACGACGCTCGTGTTCGACCCGCAGGGCAACGAGGCCGCGCGCTACGACAAGATCCATCTGTTCAACTTCGAGAAAGGGGAGGAATCGTTCGACGAAGCACGCACGATCTGCCCCGGCGACACCGTCCGCACGTTCGATGCGCCGTTCGGGCGCGTGGGCCTGTCCGTCTGCTACGATCTACGCTTTCCCGAACTGTACCGGCGCATGGGCGACTGCGCGCTGATCGTCGTGCCGTCCGCATTCACGTACACGACGGGCCGCGCGCACTGGGAAACGCTGCTGCGCGCGCGGGCCGTCGAGAATCAGTGCTACGTGCTCGCCGCGGCGCAGGGCGGCAAGCATGAGAATGGCCGGCGCACGTGGGGCCATAGCATGCTGATCGACCCGTGGGGCGAAATCATCGACGTGCGCGACGAAGGCGCGGGCGTTGTCGCGGGCAATATCGAGCGCTCGCGCATTGACGAAGTCCGGCAAAGCCTGCCTGCCTGGCGTCACCGCGTGCTGAGCTGAAAGCGTTTGACCTGAATCGCACGCATTGAAAGTGCCGCCGCCGCTACCATGTGAGCGACGTGCACCAACCGACTACCCAGAATCGAGCGAACTTCGCATGAACATCATCGAACCCAGCATCCGTAATCTCGCGACGGCCAAAGACGTGCTGCTCACGCCCTATGGCCTCGACGAAGCCGTGCTGACCCGCACGCTCGCCGAAATCTTCACGCATCGCGTCGATTACGCCGACCTCTACTTCCAGACCACGCGCAGCGAGGCGTGGAGCCTGGAGGAAGGCATTGTCAAGTCGGGCAGCTTCAGCATCGACCAGGGCGTCGGCGTGCGCGCCGTGTCGGGCGACCGCACGGCGTTCGCGTATTCGGACGACCTGTCGCCCGAAGCGATCCGCCAGGCGGCAATCGCCACGCGCGCCATCGCGAAGGCAGGCGGCGGCAAGCAGAAAATCAAGGCAGCTTCCACACTGACGGGCGTGTCCGGGCGCGATCTGTATCTGCCGTCCGATCCGCTGCATTCGCTCGACGCGACAGCGAAGGTCAAGCTGCTCGAGCGCATCGAGCAGATGGCGCGCGGCCGCGATCCGCGCATCACGCAGGTGATGGCGGGTCTCGCGGGCGAATACGACGTCGTGCTGGTCGCGCGCAGCGACGGCGCGCTGGCCGCGGACATCCGCCCGCTCGTGCGCGTGTCGGTGACGGTGATCGCCGAGCAGAACGGCCGCCGCGAAATCGGCAGCGGCGGCGGCGGCGGACGCTTCGACTACGGCTACTTCAGCGACGACATCCTGTCGAAATACGTCGACGACGCCGTGCACGCGGCGCTCGTCAATCTCGACGCGCGCCCGGCCCCCGCCGGCGCAATGACTGTCGTGCTCGGACCGGGCTGGCCCGGCGTGCTGCTGCACGAAGCGATCGGCCACGGCCTCGAAGGCGACTTCAACCGCAAGGGCTCGTCGGCGTTCGCGGGGCGCATCGGCGAACAGGTCGCGGCCAAGGGCGTGACGGTGGTCGACGACGGCACGCTGCCGAACCGCCGCGGCTCGCTGAACATCGACGACGAAGGCAACCCGACACAGTGCACGACGCTGATCGAGGACGGCATCCTGAAGGGCTACATTCAGGACACGCTGAATGCGCGTCTGATGAAGATGCCCGTGACGGGAAACGCGCGCCGCGAATCGTACGCCGCGCTGCCCATGCCGCGCATGACGAACACCTACATGCTCAACGGCGACAAGGATCCGCAGGAAATCATCCAGTCGGTGAAGAACGGTCTGTATGCGGTGAACTTCGGCGGCGGTCAGGTCGACATCACGAACGGCAAGTTCGTGTTCTCGGCGTCCGAGGCGTACATGATCGAGAACGGCAAGATCACGTATCCCGTCAAGGGCGCGACGCTGATCGGCAGCGGCCCCGAATCGCTCAAGTACGTGAGCATGATCGGCAACGACATGTCGCTGGATACGGGTGTCGGCGTGTGCGGCAAGGAAGGCCAGAGCGTGCCCGTCGGCGTCGGTCAGCCGACGCTGCGCATCGACAAAATGACGGTCGGCGGCACGGTGTGATCCGAATCGCTCGCTCGAATCGCGCATCGCGAGCGCCACTTGTGCGGGTTTCCCGCATTTTTGCAGCCTGCAGCTTGCCAACCGCGCAAACCTCGGGTTATAAAGCCAATCAACCTTTTTGACGAGCCATCCTTTTTCGCCATGTCCGCCAAGTTTTATTTTTATTTCTTTTGGGCATCTCAGACCGCTGGCGGATCGAGAGGGGTGTGAACGTACATAGGCACCTGAAATTCCCGAAAAAACCGCCAGCGAGTCTGGCGGTTTTTTTTCGCCCTAACCAGTTTGACGTTGACCTTTTTAGCCTGTTGATCTGTTCGCCGCGGCGCCGTCGTTGAATCGCAGCAGACCGCCCGAACCGCGCAAAGAAACGAGGAGAAAACCATGCCCCCGCACAACACCGACGATGTCCGTATCCGCGAATTGAAAGAACTGACGCCGCCCGCGCACCTGATCCGCGAATTTCCCTGCGACGAAAAAGTGTCGGACCTGATCTTCAACGCGCGTCAATCGATGCATCGGATTCTGCACGGCATGGACGACCGGCTGATCGTGATCGTCGGGCCGTGCTCGATTCACGACACGAAGGCCGCGCTCGAGTACGCGGGGCGCCTGATCGAGCAACGCAAGCGCTTCGCGGGCGAACTGGAAATCGTGATGCGCGTGTACTTCGAAAAACCGCGCACGACGGTGGGCTGGAAAGGCCTCATCAACGACCCGTACATGGACAACAGCTTCAAGATCAACGACGGCCTGCGCACCGCCCGCGAGCTGCTGATGAAGATCAACGAGCTGGGGCTGCCCGCCGGCACCGAGTATCTCGACATGATCAGCCCGCAATACATCGCCGATCTGATCTCGTGGGGCGCGATCGGCGCGCGCACGACGGAATCGCAGGTGCATCGCGAACTCGCGTCGGGGCTGTCGTGCCCGGTCGGCTTCAAGAACGGCACGGACGGCAACGTGAAGATCGCCGTCGACGCGATCAAGGCCGCTTCGCAGCCTCACCATTTCCTGTCAGTGACGAAGGGCGGCCATTCGGCCATTGTCTCGACGGCGGGCAACGAGGATTGCCACATCATCCTGCGCGGCGGGAAGGCCCCGAACTACGACGCCGACAGCGTGAACGCCGCGTGCAGCGACATCGGCAAGGCAGGCCTCGCCGCGCGTCTGATGATCGACGCGAGCCACGCGAACAGCTCGAAGAAGCATGAAAACCAGATTCCCGTGTGCGCGGACATCGGCCGCCAGATCGCGGCGGGCGACGAGCGCATCGTCGGCGTGATGGTTGAATCGCATCTCGTCGCGGGCCGTCAGGATCTGGTGGACGGCTGCGCGCTGACGTACGGTCAGAGCATCACCGATGCGTGCATCGGCTGGGACGACAGCGTTGCCGTGCTCGAAGGTCTTGCAGACGCCGTCAAGCAGCGGCGCGTCGCGCGCGGCAGCGGAAACTGATACCGTTTCATCGTCTTTCTACGCAGACTTCGCCCGGCTCACGCAGCCGGGCTTTTTTTGGCCATCCGGCCGGATCGAACTGTCCTCTTGAAGCAGTCCGAAGCCGCCGACATTCTGGTGGTGTCGCGGCGGCGTGCGTCCGACATCGCCAACAGGAAAACCATCAGGTTCACCATCGACACACTCGTCGAAAGGATGAGCCGCATCGGTGAGCCCGTCACGCTCGCTGCCGCCTGAGCCGCCGCGCGGCGCGCACTATTCCCCGCTTTGCGCATCGTCTTTCTGCGCGCTGCGATCGTGGCGCCACAGCACGTCGTCGCCGCCGTCCACCCGGTTCAGCACGCGGGCCAGTACGAACAGCAGATCCGACAAGCGGTTCACATATCGACGCGGCGCGTCGTTGATCGCATCGACGGCACCCAACGCGACGATCGATCGCTCTGCGCGCCGGCAAACCGTCCGGCACACATGTGCAAGCGACGCTGCGCGCGTGCCCGCAGGCAGGATGAACTCCCTGAGCGGCGGCAGCGTCGCGTTGTATTCAGCAAGCCATGAATCGAGTTGCGCAAGATGCGCATCGGCGATCATCGAATGGCCCGGAATGCATAGCTCGCCGCCCAGATCGAACAGATCGTGCTGGATCGCCGTCAGCGCGACGCGCAGGTCATTGGGCAAGGTTTCGCACAGCAAGACGCCGATGTTCGAGTTCAACTCGTCGACATCGCCGATCGCCGCAATCCGCGCGTCGTCCTTGCGCACGCGGCTGCCGTCTCCGAGACCTGTGGTGCCGTCGTCGCCCGTGCGTGTCGAAATCTTGCTCAAGCGGTTGCCCATGATGTCCATGTCCTCGTGTTGGTCCGCGATGCATCCATCCGGATCAGCGCGGCATGTCGTTCATGCTGTGATCCATTATAAGGAAGCCCTGCCTCGCGCTAGCGGCGGCCCGCCTGCAAGCGGGGCGCCGCGCCGGCCGTCGATGGGCGTAAAATGGGCGTCAACCATCAGAACATTCGCCACCAGGAGACGCAGGTGAACCATCCCGTGCCGCCCATCCCCGTGCGCCGCCCTTTTCCTGCTGAACTTCTTGCTGCGCTCAAGTCGGCATTCGGCGACCGCGTATCCACATCCGAAGCCGTCCGCGCCCATCATGGCCGCGACGAGTCGCCCTTCGATCCGCAGTTGCCTGACGCGGTCGTCTATGCACGCACCACCGAGGACGTGCAGACCATCGTCAAGCTATGCGGTCGATACGACGTGCCCATCATTCCGTACGGCAACGGCTCCTCGCTCGAAGGCCACCTGCTTGCCGTGCAAGGCGGCGTGTCGATCGATCTTTCCGAAATGAACCGCGTGCTGTCCATCAACGCGGAAGATCTGACCGTCACCGTCGAGCCCGGGATCTCCCGCAAGCAGCTGAACGAAGCGCTGCGCGACACGGGCCTGTTCTTCCCGATCGACCCCGGCGCGGACGCGAGCATAGGTGGCATGTCGGCCACGCGCGCATCGGGCACGAACGCCGTGCGTTACGGCACGATGCGCGAAAACGTCCTCGGCCTGTCCGTGGTGCTGGCCGATGGCCGCGTGATCCATACTGGCACGCGCGCACGCAAGTCGTCGGCCGGCTACGACCTCACGCGCCTCTTCGTCGGTTCTGAAGGCACGCTCGGTGTCATCACCGAAATCACCGTGCGCCTGTATCCGCAGCCGGAAGCGGTGTCGGCAGCCGTGTGCACGTTCGCGTCGATGGGCGACGCCGTGCGCGCGGTGATCGAAACCATCCAGATCGGCGTGCCCATCGCGCGCGTCGAGTTCGTCGATTCGCTCGCCGTCCGTTCGATCAACCGTCATTCGAACCTGACCTTGCGCGAAGCGCCCACGCTGTTCTTCGAATTCCACGGCACGGAAGCCGGCGTGAAGGAACAGGCCGAACTCGTGCAGGAACTCGCTGCGCAAAACAAGGGCGAAGGCTTCGAATGGGCGACGCGTCCGGAAGACCGCAGCCGTTTGTGGAACGCGCGTCATAGCGCCTACTTCGCGATGCTGCAGCTGAAGCCCGGCAGCCGCGCCGTCACCACCGACGTCTGCGTGCCCATCTCGCGGCTCGCGGAGTGCGTGGTCGAAACGGAAGAAGACCTGAAGACTTCGCCGCTGCCCTGTCCGATCGTCGGACACGTAGGTGATGGAAATTTCCACGTCGCGATGCTGATCGACCCGAACAAGCCCGAAGAACTGGAGGAAGCGGAGCGCCTGAATCATCGCATCGTGCAGCGCGCGCTGCGCATGGACGGCACCTGCACGGGCGAGCATGGCGTAGGCCTGCACAAGATGGGGTTCCTGCTCGAAGAACATGGTCCCGTCGCCGTCGACGTAATGCGCTCCATCAAGCATTCGCTCGATCCGCGCAACCTGATGAATCCAGGCAAGATCTTTACGTGGGCAGCATAGCGTAACCGTATGTCCGGCCGCGCTGCGCAACGACGCGTGCGGTCGTCCAACGAGGAGACATTCCATGAACGCACCCGGCGAGCTGTCCCCAGAGCTGTCGCCCGAGATGCTCGCGCAGCGTCAGCGTGAAGTCGTGCAGGCGTTGATGGCCGTACTGCCGACGCATTGCCTGTTGTATCGCGAAGAAGATACCGTCGCTTACGAATGCGATGGTCTCGCCGCCTATCGCCGCCTGCCGCTGGCCGTCGCGTTGCCCGAAACCGAATCGCAGGTGCAGCGCATCGTGCAGATCTGCCATCGGCTGAATGTGCCCATCGTGCCGCGCGGCGCGGGCACCAGCCTGTCCGGCGGCGCGATGCCGATCCGTCATGGCGTGGTCGTGTCGCTCGCGCGCTTTCGCAAGATCGTCGAAGTCGATCCGTATGCGCGCACGGCAACTGTCCAGCCGGGCGTACGCAATCTGTCGATCTCCGAAGCAGCCGCGCCTTACGGCCTTTACTATGCGCCCGATCCTTCGTCGCAGATCGCCTGCACGATCGGCGGGAACGTCGCGGAAAACTCGGGCGGCGTGCACTGCCTCAAATACGGCCTCACCGTTCATAACGTGCTGCGCGTGCGCGCGATCACAATGGAAGGCGAGATCGTCGAGTTTGGCTCGCTCAGCCCGGATGCGCCGGGTCTCGATCTGCTCGCCGTCGTGATCGGCAGCGAGGGGATGTTCGCGATCGTCACGGAAGTCACGGTCAAGCTGATTCCGAAGCCGCAGGCCTCGCAGGTCATCATGGCGAGTTTCGACGACGTCGTGAAGGGCGGCGATGCCGTCGCAGGCATCATTGCCGCGGGCATCATTCCGGCCGGTCTCGAGATGATGGACAAGCCGGCCACGCGTGCCGTCGAGGAATTTGTGAACGCGGGCTACGACCTTGACGCGGCCGCCATCCTGCTGTGCGAATCCGACGGCACCCCCGAGGAAGTCAGCGAGGAAATCGTCCGCATGACGGCCGTATTGCGCGAGCATGGCGCGACGCGCATCCAGATCTCACGAACGGAAGCCGAGCGCCTGCGTTTCTGGTCGGGCCGCAAGAACGCGTTTCCGGCCGCCGGCCGCATCTCGCCCGACTACTACTGCATGGACGGCACGGTGCCGCGCCGCAGCATCGGCCCGCTGCTCGCTCGCATCGAAGAGATGGAGAAGAAGTACAACCTGCGCTGCATCAACGTGTTCCACGCGGGCGACGGCAACATGCACCCGCTGATCCTGTTCAATGGCAACGACCTCGATGAATGGCATCGCGCCGAGGCATTCGGATGCGACATTCTCGAAACGTGCGTCGAACTGGGCGGCACGGTGACGGGCGAACATGGCGTAGGCATCGAGAAGATCAATTCGATGTGCGTGCAGTTTTCGCCGGAAGAGCGCGACGCGTTCCACGCGGTCAAGCGCGCTTTCGATCCTGCCTGCCTGCTCAACCCCGACAAAGGCATTCCGACGCGAGCCCGCTGCGCCGAGTACGGAAAGATGCATGTGCGCGGCGGGCTGCTGCCGCACCCGGACCTGCCTCGTTTCTGAGCACCGCACCGCGCCATGCCGCTGTTGGCTGCATGGCGCTTGCGTCGTCTTGCGTCGCATAACGCATAAAAGCAGCAATACCTTCGATACGGGTCTGAACCGGGTTGCGAGCGCGGCTTGCCTCGGTACAATCGAACGCACTACAACGAAGCAACGCACCATGAAAGAGGACGACATCGTCGCCGCGTGGTCGGAACAGGTTCGTGCGGCCACGGCCGCGGAGCAGCCGATCCGCATCCGTGGCGGCGGCACGAAGGACTGGTATGGCCAGTCATTGCAAGGTGAGGTCCTCGACACGCGCGCGCATCGTGGCATCATCGCGTACGATCCCGCGGAGCTGGTCATTACGGCGCGCGCCGGTACACCGCTCCTCGAAATCGAAGCGGCGCTCGCCGAGCACGATCAGATGCTCGCCTTCGAACCGCCCCACTTCGGCCCGCAAGCGACGCTCGGCGGCTGCATTGCAGCGGGCATCGCTGGACCGCGCCGTCATTCGGCGGGCGCACCCCGCGACTTCGTACTCGGCGCCGTCGTCATGAACGGCCAGGGGCAGGTGCTGACGTTCGGCGGCCAGGTGGTGAAGAACGTCGCCGGCTACGACGTGTCGCGGCTGATGGCGGGATCGCTCGGTACGCTTGCCCTGATCCTCGAATTGTCCGTCAAGGTGCTGCCACGGCCGAAGGCGGAAGCGACGCTCAAGTTCGACATGAACGGCACCGATGCCGTGCGCAAGCTCAACGAATGGGGCGGGCGGCCGCTACCCATCACAGGCAGCGCTTGGCGCCACGGCACACTCGCCGTGCGGCTGGGCGGCGCCGAAGCGGCCGTCAAGTCGGCGCGCACTTCGCTGGGCGGCGAAGTGGTCGACGCAGTCGAAGCCGAACGCTTCTGGGCGGGCCTGCGCGAACAGACCGATCCTTTCTTCGCGGACATTGCGCCGAAGTCCGCGCTCTGGCGCCTCGCGCTGCCCACCATCACCGAGCCGCTGCAATTGCCCGGTGCACAGCTGATGGAATGGGGCGGCGCACAACGCTGGTGGATCACCGACGCGGACGCGCAGACCGTACGCATGAGCGCGAAACAGGCAGGCGGCCATGCGACTATTTTCCGTACGGGCCAAGGCTACGACCGCGGCGCAGGCGTGTTCACGCCGCTGCCTGCCCCGCTGATGAAAATCCATCGCGGTCTGAAAGCCACTTTCGACCCGGCCCGCATCTTCAACCGCGGCCGGCTGTACCCCGACTTCTGAGCGCGCGATGCAAACCAATCTCGCCGACTTCATTCGCAATACACCGGACGGTGACGAAGCCGACGCCATCCTGCGCAAATGCGTGCATTGCGGCTTCTGCACAGCGACCTGCCCGACCTATCAGCTGCTGGGCGACGAACTCGACGGTCCGCGCGGCCGAATCTATCTGATCAAGCAGATGGTGGAAGGCGCGCCCGTCACGCGCAGCACGCAGTTGCACCTGGATCGTTGCCTGACTTGCCGCAATTGCGAATCCACCTGCCCTTCCGGCGTCCAGTACGGCAAGCTCGTCGAGATAGGCCGCAAGCTCACTGAAGAGAAAGTGCCGCGCCCGTTTGGCCAGCGCCTGATGCGCCGCTTGCTCGCGAGCTTCGTGCCGAACAGCACGCTGTTCACCCCCGCGATGCGGCTCGGTCAGCACTTTCGCCCGCTGCTGCCGAAGAAGCTGCGGGACAAGGTGCCGCAACGTCAGCGCCAGCTCGAATGGCCGACGGCCACGCATCCGCGCAAGATGCTGATGCTCGCAGGGTGTGTGCAGCCTTCGATGATGCCGAACGTCAACATTGCGACGGCGCGCGTGCTGGACGCGCTCGGCGTCCAGACGGTGATCGCACCGGAAGCGGGTTGTTGCGGCGCGATCCGCCTGCACCTCGGCTACAACGACGAGGCGCTCGACGACGTGCGCCAGAACATCGACGCATGGTGGCCGCATGTCGAGCAAGGTGCGGAAGCGATCGTGATGAATGCGTCTGGTTGCGGCGCGACTGTGAAGGAGTATGCCCACCTGATGCGCAACGACCCGGCCTATGCGGAGAAGGCGAAACGCATTGTCGAGCTGACGCGCGACCTCAGCGAGATTCTGCCGGACTTCGAAGAAGCGCTGACGCCGCTCACGCGGCGCCGGGCGATTCATACGGTTGCGTATCACCCGCCCTGCACGCTTCAGCATGGCCAGCAGATACGCGGCAAGGTCGAGCATCTTCTGACCGCGCTGGGCATCGAAGTCAGGCTCCCCGCCGACAGCCATCTGTGCTGTGGCTCCGCAGGCACCTATTCCCTCACGCAGCCGGCGCTTTCGTACGCATTGCGCAACCAGAAGCTGGAAAAGCTGAAAGCACAGGAGCCGCAGATCGTCGTGTCCGCGAATGTGGGTTGTATCGCGCATCTGCAAAGCGGCACCTCCATGCCCGTCGTGCATTGGGTCGAACTTGTCGAGCACATGCTCGCGTCCTGACCGCCAGCATCGCTTGCGGCACGTTCGTGCACAACCTGGCCGATCGGCCAGGTCGTGGCGCGCGGGCAGCGTCCGTATAATTCGAATCGTCGCCCCTCGCCCCGGTACCGCTTCATGCCCGACCTCGCCCACAATCTCGACGCAGTGCATCAGCGCATCGCCCTCGCCGCGCGGATCGCGGGCCGCGATCCTGGCTCCATAGCGCTTCTTGCCGTCTCGAAGACGTTCCCAGCCGAAGACGTTCGCGCCGCGCATGTCGCCGGGCAGCGTGCGTTCGGCGAAAACTACGTGCAGGAAGCGCTGACCAAGATCGGAGCGCTGTCCGATCTGCGTGCCTCGCTCGCCTGGCATTTCATCGGGCCGCTGCAATCGAACAAGACGCGTCCCGTCGCCGAGCATTTCGACTGGGTACATTCCGTCGACCGGTTGAAGATCGCGCAGCGTTTGTCGGAGCAGCGGCCGGATACGGCGCCTGCGCTCAATGTGTGCCTGCAGGTCAATATCAGCGGCGAAGCCTCGAAGAGCGGCGTTACGCCTGAGGAAGCCCTCGACGTCGCGCGCCAGGTCGCTGCGTTGCCCAGGTTGCGTCTGCGCGGCCTGATGGCGATTCCCGAACCGGCAGGCGACGTCGAACAACAGCGCGTGCCGCATCGCGCGTTGCGCGAGCTGTTCGACAGGTTGCGGGCACAAGGCCTGGATCTCGACACGCTGTCGATGGGCATGTCCGGCGATCTCGAAGCGGCCGTGCTCGAAGGCGCGACTATCGTACGCGTCGGCACCGCGATCTTCGGCGCCCGCGATTACTCTCACTGAACTTCACGAACATCATGAAAATTGCCTTCATCGGCGGCGGCAACATGGCCGCCGCGCTCATCGGCGGAATGATCAAGCGCGGCGTGGCGCCGGCTGATATTCTCGCGATCGATCCCAACGAAGACGCGCGCAAGCGCAACGAACAGCAGTTCGGCATCGGCACGGGCGCTTCGGCGGATGCGTCGCTGAAATCGTTCGATGCCGTCGTGCTTGCCGTGAAACCGCAAATCGTCAAAGACGTCGCTGCCGCGCTCGCGCCGCATCTGTCGCCTTCGCAACTCGTCATCAGCATCGTCGCGGGCATTCGCAGCGCGGACCTTTCGCGCTGGCTCGGCGGCCACGCGCGCGTCGCGCGCACGATGCCGAACACGCCAGCGCTGATCGGCATGGGCGTGACAGGTCTGGTGGCGACGGAAGGCGTCGATGAAGCGGGACGCGATCTGGCGTCCCAGGTGCTCGGCGCAGTCGGGCAAACGGTGTGGTTCGACAACGAAGCGAAGATCGATGCCGTCACCGCGATCTCCGGCAGCGGGCCTGCCTACGTGTTCTACTTCATCGAAGCCATGCAGGAAGCGGCGCGGCAACTCGGCATGGACGACGAGCAAGGCCGTGCACTGGCTGTCGCCACGTTCACTGGCGCGGCGCAGCTCGCCGCGCAATCGGGCGAACCGGCTAGCGTGCTGCGCGAGCGCGTGACGTCGAAGGGCGGCACGACAGCGGCAGCGCTCGCCTCATTCGACGCGCAAGGCGTGAAGGACGCGATCGTACGCGGCGCGTTGGCCGCGGATGCTCGTGCGCGCGAGATGGGAGAGGAATTCGGCAAGCAATGATGTTGCTTGCCTGAACCGGTCGGCAGACGGTGCACGCGTTATGCGGGCCTCGTCGCGCCGATAAAGGGAGGCTCATAACGCCGCGGGAAACAAGACTCAGAACGCCTGCGCCGCGTAATGTGCGGCGATGCCTGCGAACAGCGCGCCGCCCAGCCAGTTGTTGTGCCGGAACGCCGCGAAGCACGGCATGCGCTCTCGGCCCTTGATCAGCGTGTAGTGATAGACGGCGCAGCCTGCCGCGGCCGCCAGGCCGATCCAGTACAACACACCAAAGCCCAGCGTAAAACCGATCCCGACGTAGATGCCGAGCGTCACTGCATAGCACAGCATGATGGCGAGCACGTCGAAGCGGCCGAACGTCAACGCGGACGTGCGGATGCCGATCTTGATGTCGTCGTCGCGATCGACCATCGCGTATTCGGTGTCGTAGGCGACCGACCAGAACACGTTCGCAATCAGCATCACCCACGCGAGCAGCGGCACCTGGTTCTGCACAGCGGCAAACGCCATCGGAATGCCGAAGCCGAAGGCGATGCCCAGATACGCTTGCGGAATCGCGAAGAAGCGCTTCGTGAACGGATAGGTGCCCGCGACGAACAGCGCCGCCACCGACAATTCCTTCGTCAGCGCATTGAGCGGCAGAATCAGCAGGAACGCGACCAGCGATAGGCCCGCCGCAAGTGCCACGGCTTCCCATGCCTTGATCTTGCCCGACGTGATCGGCCGGTTTTCGGTGCGCTTCACATAGCGGTCGAAGTCGCGGTCGGCGTAGTCGTTGATCGCGCAGCCGGCCGAGCGCATCAGAATCGTGCCGAGCGCGAAGATCACCAGCAACGAAACCGACGGATGACCGTCCGAGGCAATCCACAACGCGTTGAGCGTCGGCCATAGCAGCAGCAGGCTGCCGATCGGCTTGTCCATGCGGACAAGGCGCAGATAGAGCGGGAGTCGGGCGAACATGGCGGTGCGCGTAGATTCGATCCCGCTATTTTAGTGCAGCGTGCGTGACAGCCTGGTTCTCGTACGCAGGCAAAAAACAAAAAGCCCGACGGGCCTTCACCTGTCGGGCTTGTTCATCGGCGACGCAGCGCAGGCATCCCGCCTACGCCGTTGCACCGATTACGCCAGCATCGAACGCAGCATCCACGCGTTCTTTTCGTGCGTCTGCATGCGTTGCGTCAGCAGGTCGGCCGTCGGCTCGTCGTGGGCCGCGTCCGTCACCGGGAAGATAGCGCGGGCGGTACGCACCACGGCTTCCTGGCCTTCCACCAGCTGACGGATCATGTCTTCGGCGGCGGGTACACCGTCCGCTTCAGCGATCGACGACAGCTTCGCAAATTCCTTGTAGCTGCCAGGCGCAGCGACGCCCAGCGCGCGGATACGCTCGGCGATCAGATCGACGGCCGTCGCCAGTTCCGTGTACTGCGTCTCGAACATCAGATGCAATGTGTTGAACATCGGACCCGTGACGTTCCAGTGGAAGTTATGGGTCTTCAGATAAAGCGTGTATGTATCTGCGAGAAGACGTGAGAGACCTTCTGCGATCTTCTTGCGATCCTTGTCGCTGATACCAATGTTGACGTGCGGTACGGCTTCTTTCTTGGCCATGATGACTCCTTTTAAGAGTGATTTGAACCGGTCTGCTTGCCCGGAACTGCGCGTGTGCAATCGTTCAACGCTCGAACGCCCGCCAGTGTAGCCTGAAACGCATTGGCGTTCGCGCGACCCTGCGCCTCGCTATCCGTGACCCGCGAACCACGCATGGCCATGCGTGCAGTTCGTCATCCGCTGATGGCGTGGACCAGCGTCGCGACGATCGCCACATAGCCACTGCCGAGAATCGCCAACCCGACGAGCTTCTGCAAAAGCATGGGAGTCCGCACGTGTCGGGCGACACTCCCCGCGTTGCCAGCTGCATTGCCGGTGTGATAGCCGACTGCGCTCATTACCATGTCAACCATGATCTTTCTCCTTTGCCGACAGGAGGGCATCGCGTCGTCCTGTACTCGTTGCTTGCCGGAGCAGACGGCGCATGCGCCGTCTGCAAGCCGAAATGCTACTTCGCCTTCGCTTTCGCGAGCGCCTCGATGGCAGCGATCACGCCGTCGGCATACGCCGGATCGATCTTGCGGAAGTGCTCGATCTGTCGCGCGACGATATCGGCGGGCACGCCGTCGATCGCTCGCGCGATGTTGCCGAACAGACGTTCGCGCTGTGCGCTGTCGAAAATGCGGAACAGCGCCGCCGGCTGGCTGTAGTAATCGTCGTCTTCGCGATGGTTGTAGTGACCGACGTTGCCTGCCGCGAGCGGCGGCTCGATCGCGTTACGGTCCTGCGCGAAGTCGCCGAAACGGTTCGGCTCGTAGTTCACGCTGCCGCCAAGATTGCCGTCGACGCGCATGCCGCCGTCGCGATGGAACGAGCGCACGTTCGATGCGCGCGACGCGTTCACGGGAATCAGATGATGATTCACGCCGAGACGATAGCGCTGCGTGTCACCGTACGAGAACAGGCGCCCTTGCAGCAGGCGGTCCGGCGAGAAGCCAATGCCGGGCACTACGTTTGCCGGCGTAAATGCGGCCTGCTCGACATCCGCGAAGTAATTCTGCGCATTGCGATTCAACTCGATCACGCCGACATCGATCAGCGGATAGTCCTTGTACGGCCAGACCTTCGTGATATCGAACGGGTTGTAGCGATACACCGCTGCATCCTGTTCCGGCATCACCTGAATCTGGAAGTGCCACTTCGGAAACTGGCCGCCGTCGATCGACTCGACGAGGTCGCGCTGCGCACTTTCACGGTCACGCGCGACGACTTGCGCGGCCTCTTCATCGGTGTAATTCTCGATACCCTGCATCGACTTGAAATGGAACTTCACCCAGAAGCGCTCGTCATTCGCGTTAATGAACGAGAACGTGTGCGAGCCGAAGCCATGCATCTGCCGGTAGTTCTTCGGAATGCCGCGATCGCTCATCACGATCGTCACCTGATGCAGCGACTCAGGGTGACGCGAGAAGAAATCCCACGCATTCGTCGCGCTGCGCATATTGGTGTACGGATCACGCTTTTGCGTGTGGATGAAGTCGGGAAACTTCAGCGGATCGCGGATGAAGAACACAGGCGTGTTATTGCCCACGACGTCCCAGTTGCCCTCTTCGGTGTAGAACTTGATCGAGAAGCCGCGCACGTCGCGCTCGGCGTCGGCCGCGCCGCGCTCACCCGCCACTGTCGAGAAGCGCATGAACAGCGGCGTTTCCTTGCCCACTTCCGAGAACACCTTCGCCTTCGTGTAACGCGAGATGTCATGCGTCACCTTGAGGGTGCCGAACGCGCCCGAACCCTTCGCGTGAACGCGACGCTCGGGAATCACTTCGCGGTCGAAGTGAGCGAGTTTTTCGATCAGCCACACGTCCTGCAGCGCGACGGGGCCGCGCGGGCCGGCCGTCAGCGAATTCTGGTTGTCGGCGACGGGTGCGCCCGAAGCGGTGGTGAGGGTGCGTTCAGACATAGTTCTTCTCCGGATGATGCTTGAGTTGCCGTCGTAGCGTGCGATGGATTCGGTGAACAGCGGGAGCGCGATCAGGCGGACAGCGCGCGATCGACGAGTAGTGAAAATGCGACCGTCCTGAAGCTGGACGCGCTGCTAGCGGCCGCGGTCTGCTGCGACGACGAGGAAACTGACGGGAAAAACGAAGACGTGAATGGCTGCATGATTTCCTCCGGTGTGTCGTGATGGATCTCGGCGATCCGTGGAGGAAATCTTATTAAAAACTATCGAGCTGCGCGATTTGATTATATTTATATATTCGATAGGCGCTGGCTCATGCATGCGCCGGTGGACGATGCATCGACAGCCGCACGGCTGTCGATATCCTGCGGCAACAACGTTTAGTTGACGGCTGCGGGCAGATCGAGCTTCTTCACGCCGGGCAGATCGCAGGCGGCGATCGCATCGCAGATGGCGTCGATGGCGGGCATCCGCGTAAAGCTCTTGCGCCAGGCCAGCACGACGCGGCGATCCGGCACGGGATCGTCGAACGGCACGTAGCTGAGCAGGCCGGAATCGACACCGCCCGCGTGCGGCTTCACTTCATGCACCGACATGCGCGGCAGCACCGTAATGCCTACGCCGCTCGCAACCATGTGCCGGATGGTTTCCAGCGACGATCCCTCGAACGTCTTTTGAATGCCGTCGGCGTTCTGCGAGAAGCGCATCAGTTCTGGACACACGCCGAGCACGTGATCGCGGAAGCAATGGCCGCTGCCGAGCAGCAGCATGGTTTCCTGCTTCAGATCGCCGGGATCGATCTTGTTGCGCGACTCCCATGCATGGCCCGACGGCAGCGCGACGACGAACGGCTCGTCGTACAGGGGACGCAGCATCAAGCCGGTTTCCGGAAACGGCAGCGCCATGATCGCGACGTCGATTTCGCCCTGCTTCAGCAGTTCGATCAGCTTCAACGTGTAGTTTTCCTGCAGCATCAGCGGCATTTGCGGAACACGCTTGATCATCTGCTTGACGAGCGTGGGCAGCAGGTACGGCCCGATCGTGTAGATCACGCCGAGGCGCAGCGGCCCGACCAGCGGATCCTTGCCCTGCTTGGCGATTTCCTTGATAGCGAGCGTCTGTTCGAGCACGCGCTGCGCTTGGGTGACGATCTGCTCGCCAATTGGCGTGACGCTGACTTCGCTCGTGCCGCGCTCGAAAATCTGTACGTTCAGCTCGTCTTCGAGCTTCTTGATCGCGACCGATAACGTCGGCTGGCTCACGAAACACGCTTCTGCCGCGCGGCCAAAATGGCGTTCCCGCGCTACCGCGACAATGTATTTCAGTTCAGTGAGGGTCATTGGGGACCAATCAGGGCGATGAATTCGATAGGTTTCTGTTATACACCTATGGGGCCAATTCGCCAACCTTCAAGCCGAATCAGCCATGCTGCAGTGCGAAGCGCTTTCTTGCAGCAGATTCCATCAGGCTTTCAGATATTGCTCGCGTGTGTTTAGCCAGCGCAAAAGATGCTGCGTGACGACGTTCGGATACTGCGCGAGCAGCGTCGTCGCCGCTTCACGCGCGGGTTCGATCAGCCAGCCGTCGTTTTCCAGATCGGCGAAGCGCAGCATCGCGGCGCCCGACTGCCGCGCGCCGAGAAATTCGCCGGGGCCGCGGATTTCAAGGTCACGACGCGCGATTTCAAAGCCGTCGGTGGTTTCGCGCATCGTTTGCAGGCGGGCGCGCGCCGTCATCGACAAGGGTCCCGTGTACAGCAGCACGCACACGGACGCTGCACTGCCGCGCCCTACCCGCCCGCGCAACTGATGCAATTGCGCCAGCCCGAAGCGCTCCGCGTGCTCGATCACCATCAGCGACGCGTTCGGCACGTCGACGCCCACTTCGATCACCGTCGTCGCGACCAGCAGCTGCACTTCGTTGCGGCCGAACGCGTCCATTACGCTCGCTTTTTCGACGGGCGTCAGGCGTCCGTGCACGAGCCCGACCCTCAGTTCCGGCAGCGCAGCAACGAGCGTTTCATAGGTTTCGACGGCCGTCTGCAACTGCAACGTCTCGCTTTCTTCGATTAGCGGACACACCCAGTACACCTGGCGGCCCGTCAGCGCCGCCTCGCGCACGCGGCCGATCACTTCGTCGCGGCGTCCATCGGACACGAGCTTGGTCAGGATGGGCGTACGGCCTGGCGGCAGTTCGTCGATCGTGGACACCTCAAGGTCTGCGTAGTAGGTCATTGCGAGCGTGCGCGGAATCGGCGTGGCGGACATCATCAGCTGATGCGGCTGGAAATCGCGTGCGCCGTCGGCTGCATTTTGCGCCTTGGCGCGCAGCGCAAGCCGCTGCTCGACGCCGAACCGATGCTGTTCGTCGACGATCACGAGCCCGAGCCGCGCGAACTCGACCGCATCCTGAATGATCGCGTGGGTGCCGATCACCAGTTGCGCAGTGCCGAGCGCCGCCGCTTCGATCGCGCTGCGTTTCTCTTTCGTCTTAAGACTGCCCGCAAGCCACGCGACCGTCACGCCGAGCGGCTCGAGCCAGCCGCGCAGCTTGCGCGCGTGCTGCTCGGCGAGAATTTCGGTCGGCGCCATCATCGCGGCCTGATAACCGGCGTCGATGGCCTGTGCGGCCGCGAGCGCCGCGACGACCGTCTTGCCGCTGCCCACGTCGCCCTGCAACAGGCGCTGCATCGGATGCGGCTGCGTCAGATCCTGCGCAATTTCGCCGCACACGCGCTGCTGCGCGCCCGTCAGCGAGAACGGCAGCGTCTTCAGCAGACGCGCGACCAGCGAAGTCTCGTCGGTGGCGGCGCGGCGCGGCATTGCGGGCGCGGCGCGCGTACGGCGCTCCTCGTGCGCACGCTTGAGCGAAAGCTGCTGGGCGAGCAGTTCCTCGAACTTGATACGCGTCCACGCGGGGTGGGTGCCGTCGATCAGCGCGGTCTCGTCCGAATGCGAATTCGGATGATGCAGCGTGCGCACCGCGTCCATCAGCGCAGGGACTTCGAGCGGCCGCAGATATTGCCGCTCGATGGGCTCCGGCAGCAGTTCCGGCAGCGACGTGCGCGCGAGTGCGTTGTCGATTGCCTTGCGCAGATAGGCCTGCGACACGCCCGCGGTGCTCGGATAAACGGGTGTGAGCGCTTGCGGCAGCGGCGTGTCTTCATCGACGGCACGCACGGCCGGATGCACCATCTCCATGCCGAAGAAGCCGCCGCGCACGTCGCCGCGCACGCGCAGCCGCACACCAACCGACATCTGCTTGACCTGCGAGCCGTAGAAATTGAGGAAGCGCAGGATCAGTTCGTCGCCCGCGTCGTCGCGCATTTTCACGAGCAGCTGGCGGCGCGGCCGGTACGCGATCTCATTGTCATACACGACGCCTTCCGTCTGCGCGATGTCGCCAGGCAGCAGTTCGCCGATCGGCGTCAGCGAAGTTTCGTCCTCGTAGCGCATCGGCAGATGCAGCACGAGGTCGATATCGCGTGTGAGGCCGAGCTTGGCGAGCTTGTCGGCCGTTTTGGCGAGCGTGGGCTTCTTCGCGGCGGCCTTTTTCGCCTCTTGGGGCGCGCCCTTCACACCGGCCGCAGCCGCGTCCGGCTCCGCCTTGCTCCGAACGGCGCGGCGCTTCTTCGGGGCGCTGTCGTCGTCGGTGTCGAGAGGTGAACGGGTATCGGACAAAGGCATGGGTCGCTTCGCAAGTACAATATCGGCTTCAGAAGTTTTGCGGCCAGTGTGCGCGTGAGATGCGCGCACACCGGGCCGCCGCGGCAATGTCCCGCAATCATAGCCGCTCGTGAGACGCTGTCGTAGGCGCTGATGCTTCAGCCGTCATTTCGGCTTCGCCCTCGCCGGGCGGCGCTCCCGCTTCGCACTGTTCCAACCCGCATCAAGTCAGTCCGCATGTTCACGCTTTCCGATTTCGATTTCGACCTGCCGCCCGAGCTGATCGCGCAAACCGCCCTGCCCGAGCGCAGCGCGAGCCGTCTGCTCGAAGTGAACGGGCAAACCACGCCCGCGTCGTTCGCCGACCGCCGCTTCGCCGAACTGCCCGAGTGCATCCAGCCCGGCGACCTGCTCGTCTTCAACGATACCAAAGTGCTGAAGGCCCGTTTCCTCGGCCAGAAGGCCAGCGGCGGCAAGATCGAGGTGCTGGTCGAGCGGCTGACTGGCGAACGCACGGCGCTCGCGCAGATTCGCGCGAGCAAGAGTCCGGGGCCGGGCACTGTGCTGCGTCTCGCCGATGCCTTCGATGTCACTGTCGGCGAGCGCGTCGAGCCGTTCTACACGTTGCACTTCCCCGACGACTGCCTGACGCTGATCGAGCAGTTCGGCCGTCTGCCGCTGCCGCCGTATATCGAGCACGACCCCGACGCATTCGACGAAACGCGCTATCAGACGGTGTACGCGCAAAATCCGGGTGCCGTCGCCGCACCGACGGCCGGCCTGCATTTCGACGATTCGATCTTCGCGCGGCTGGATGCAAAAGGCGTCGAACGTGCGACGCTCACGCTGCATGTAGGCGCGGGCACGTTCCAGCCGGTCCGCGTCGAGAACATCGCCGAACACAAGATGCATAGCGAGTGGTATCAGCTGCCGCAATCGCTCGTCGACAGGATCGCCGCGACCAGGGCGCGTGGCAATCGCGTGATCGCGGTCGGCACGACGTCGATGCGCGCGCTGGAAGCCGCCGCGCGCGACGCCGACGCTGCAGGCAAGCCGCTCGCCGCCACCAGCGCCGAGACGGACATTTTCATCACGCCGGGCTACAAGTTCCGCGTGGTCGACCGGCTCGTCACGAATTTCCACCTGCCGAAGTCGACGCTGCTGATGCTGGTGTCGGCGTTCGCGGGCATAGAAACGATCCGCGCGGCGTATCGTCACGCGATCGACGGGCGTTACCGCTTCTTCAGCTACGGCGACGCGATGCTGCTCACGCGCAGCGAAGACGCACTGAACGCATAATCCTTCACTCGCTGCCGGAAACGCTCCCGCAGCATTCTTCATCATGCGCCGGACTGTTTTCCGGTCTGCACACGGAGTCAACCCATGACCGACGGTCATCGCAACGCTGCACGCGCCGACGGCGCTTACCTCGGCGACCACGTTCGCCCCGACAACGGCCTGAAGTTCGAGCTGCTCAAAACCGACGGCCTGGCGCGCCGCGGCCGCCTCACGCTCAATCACGGCGTGGTCGAAACGCCGATCTTCCAGCCCGTTGGCACGTACGGCACCGTCAAGGCAATCCAGCCGCGCGAGCTTGAAGAAATCCGCGCGCAGATTATCCTCGGCAATACCTTCCACCTTTGGCTGCGTCCCGGTCTCGAAACGATCGCGGCGCATGGCGGCCTGCACGGCTTCATGGGCTGGAAGCGGCCCATTCTCACCGACTCGGGCGGCTTTCAGGTCTTCTCGCTCGGCGATCTGCGCAAGATCACCGAAGACGGCGTGACGTTCGCGTCCCCAATCAACGGCGACAAGCTGTTCCTGTCGCCGGAAGTGTCCATGCAGATCCAGAAGGTACTGAACTCGGACATCGTGATGCAGTTCGACGAATGCACGCCCTACGCGACCAACGGCGTGCCCACGTCGCACAAGGACGCCGCCGACTCGATGCGCATGTCGATGCGCTGGGCGAAGCGCTCGATCGACGAATTCAACCGGCTCGGGAACCCGAATGCGCTCTTCGGCATCGTCCAGGGCGGCATGTTCGAAGATCTGCGCGACGAGTCGCTGGCAGGGCTGTCGGAGATCGGCTTTCATGGCCTTGCGATCGGCGGCCTGTCCGTCGGCGAGCCAAAGGAAGACATGATGCGTGTGCTGAATCATATCGGCCCGAAGCTGCCCGCCGACAAGCCGCACTACCTGATGGGCGTCGGCACGCCGGAAGACCTCGTGGCGGGCGTGGCGGCGGGTGTCGACATGTTCGACTGCGTGATGCCGACCCGCAACGCGCGCAACGGCTGGCTCTTCACGCGTTTCGGCGACATCAAGATCCGCAACGCAACGCACAAGAACTCGATGCGCCCGCTCGACGAGCAATGCGGCTGCTACACCTGCCGCAACTTCACGCGCGGCTATCTGCATCACCTGCATCGCGTCGGCGAGATTCTCGGCGCGCAGCTGAACACGATCCACAACCTGCACTACTACCTCGAACTGATGCAGGAAATGCGCGACGCCATCGACGCGCAGACCTTCGACGTATTCCGGAAGCTGTTCCACGACAACCGGGCGCGCGGAACGGACTAAAGTCAAACGCGGTGTCGAAGGACTCGTGAAAAGCGCGCCTCCCATATAGCGCATCAGACATTACAATTAACTTTCGGACGGATGCCCAAAGCCCTTGACGGCCCGTCAGGAAAACCCGCTGCGGGTGCCGTCCCGTAAATGGCCGGTGGTAGAATAACCGGCTGATTTTTTTCGATTGTTATAACGGAGAGACCAACGTGTCGTTCATTTCCAATGCCTTCGCGCAAGGCAGTGCAGCAGGTGGCGCCGAATCGAGCCTGATGAGCTTCCTGCCGCTGATTCTGATGTTCGCGGTGCTGTACTTCATCATGATTCGCCCGCAAATGAAGCGCCAGAAGGAACACCGCAACATGCTCGCGGCGATGGCGAAGGGCGATGAAGTGGTGACGAACGGCGGCATCGTCGGCAAGGTGACGAAGGTCGGCGAAGCCTACGTTGGCGTCGAAATCGCAGAAGGCACCGAGATCACCGTGCAGAAGGCCTCCGTCACGACCATTCTGCCGAAGGGCACCCTGAAGTCGCTGTAAGGCCTGCTCTCTTGCGTCCGGCGCGGCCTCGCGCCGAGCGGAATCTCTATCCGCGCTTCCGCTCGCCGCGCTCATCGCCGGACGCATCGCTTTCAAGCCAACCTCCCGTTGGACCACTCCATGAATCGTTACCCCCTCTGGAAGTATGCCGTGATGCTGGTGGCGCTCGTCATCGGCCTCGTGTACACGCTGCCCAATTTCTTCGGCGAAGCGCCGGCGGTGCAGGTGTCGAGCGGCAAGGCAACGGTGAAGCTCGATTCGACCACGCTGTCGCAGGTCGAAGCGGCGCTCGCATCCAGCCAGATCAAGCCCGACGACGTCACGTTCGACAACTCGACGCAAAACGCGAACATCCGGGTGCGTCTGAAAGACACCGACACGCAACTGCGCGTGAAGGATCTGCTGCAAAAGGCGCTCAATAGCGACCCGACCGATCCGCAGTTCATCGTGGCGCTGAACCTGCAAAGCGCGTCGCCGCACTGGCTGACCGCGCTGCACGCGCTGCCCATGTATCTCGGTCTCGACCTGCGCGGCGGCGTGCACTTCCTGCTGCAAGTCGATATGGCAGGCGCGCTCAACAAGAAACTGGATTCCGACGCATCGGATGCGCGCACGCTGCTGCGCGACAAGGGCATCCGCGACGGTGGCGTGAACCGCGTCGGTCAATCGGTCGTCATCAATTTCGCGGATCAGGACGTCGCGGAAACAGCGCGCAAGCAGCTGACCGCGGGCGTGTCCGAACTGCAGTGGGCGACGCAGCCGAATCCGAGCGGCGGCTTCCAGGCGGTGGGCACGTTCACCCCTGCCGTGCAAAAGACGGTGGAGGACGCGGCGCTCAAGCAGAACATCACGACGCTGCACAACCGCGTCAACGAACTCGGGGTGGCCGAACCCGTCATCCAGCAGCAAGGCTCCGACCGCATCGTCGTGGAACTGCCGGGCGTGCAGGACACGGCGAAGGCGAAGGACATCATCGGCCGTACGGCGACGCTCGAAGCACGCCTCGCCGATCCGAACGGACTGCATCCGAATCCGTCCGACCCGGTCCCGGCGGGCGACGAACTCTTCACGCAAGGCAACGCCGTGCCCGTGCTGCTGCGCAAGTCGGTGATCTTCACTGGCGACCGCATCATCGACGCATCGGCGGGCTTCGACGAACACCAGCGTCCGTCCGTCAACATCCGTCTCGACTCGGCAGGCGGCCGTGCGGTACGCAGCGTGTCGCGCGACAACATCGGCAAGCCGATGGCGATGGTGCTGTTCGAAAAGGGCAAGGGCGAAGTGCTGACGGTCGCGACGATCCAGTCGGAACTAGGCGACCGCTTCCAGATCACGGGCCAGCCGACGCCGCAAGCGGCAACCGATCTCGCACTGCTGCTGCGCGCCGGTTCGCTCGCGGCACCGATGGACATCATCGAAGAGCGCACGATCGGCCCGAGCCTCGGCGCGGACAATATCAAGAAGGGCTTCGATTCCGTCGTGTACGGCTTCATCGCGATCGCGGCCTTCATGATCGCGTACTACATGCTGTTCGGCCTGATCTCGATGATCGCGCTGTCGGTGAACCTGCTGCTGCTCATCGCCGTCCTGTCGATGCTGCAGGCCACGCTCACCTTGCCGGGCATCGCCGCTATCGCGCTTGCGCTCGGTATGGCCATCGACGCCAACGTGCTGATCAACGAGCGCGTTCGTGAAGAACTGCGCAACGGCGCGCCGCCGCAACTGGCCATCCAGAACGGCTACGCGCATGCATGGGCGACGATTCTCGACTCGAACGTGACTACCCTGATCGCCGGTCTCGCGCTGCTCGCATTCGGCTCCGGCCCGGTGCGCGGCTTCGCGGTCGTGCACTGCATCGGCATTCTGACGTCGATGTTCTCGGCGGTGTTCTTCTCGCGCGGTCTGGTGAACCTGTGGTACGGCGGCAAGAAAAAGCTGAAGTCGCTGGCTGTCGGCCAGGTGTGGAAGCCCGCGGCAGTGGAAGGCGCAACGGCTTACCTCGACAACGCCGACGAGCAGACCGACACGGCTGCGCAGATCGCCGCAACCAAGGCGCCGAAGCAGAGGACCAAGGCTTCGGCGGGCGCGCAAGCGCGTGCGGGCAAGCCGACGCTGCGCAACCGCAACGCGCCGGGTGGCACGAACAAGCCGGGTTCGACCCGCTGAGTCCGGAGAAAGAGAACATGGAATTTTTCCGCATCCGTAAAGACATTCCGTTCATGCAGCGCGCGTTGGTCTTCAACGCGATCTCGCTGCTGACGTTCATCGCCGCCGTGTTTTTCCTGCTGCATCGCGGGCTGCATCTGTCCGTCGAATTCACGGGCGGCACCGTGATCGAAGTGCAGTATCCGGGCGCCGTGCCGCTCGAACCCGTGCGCGACACGCTGACCAGGATCGGCTACGGCGACGCTCAGGTGCAGAACTTCGGCACCTCGCGCGATGTGCTGATCCGTCTGCCGCTCAAGCAGGGCCTGACGTCGGCGCAGCAGAGCGACCAGGTGATGGCCTCGCTGAAAGGCCAGGACGCGAACGCGAAACTGCAACGCGTCGAGTTCGTCGGTCCGCAGGTCGGCAAGGAACTCGCCACCGACGGCCTGCTCGCGCTCGCGTGCGTGGTCGCGGGCATCGTGATCTATCTGTCGTTCCGCTTCGAATGGAAGTACGCGGTCGCGGGCGTGATCGCGAACCTGCACGACGTGGTGATCATTCTCGGCTTCTTCGCGTTCTTCCAGTGGGAGTTCTCGCTATCGGTGCTGGCCGCGGTGCTTGCCGTGCTGGGCTACTCGGTGAACGAATCCGTCGTTATCTTCGACCGGATTCGCGAAACCTTCCGCCGCGAACGCAAGTTGAGCGTGATCGAAGTAATCAACCACGCAATCACGAGCACGATGTCGCGTACTATCATCACCCACGGCTGTACGCAGATGATGGTGCTGTCGATGTTCCTGTTCGGCGGCCCGACGCTGCACTACTTCGCACTCGCGCTGACGGTCGGTATTCTGTTCGGCATCTATTCGTCGGTGTTCGTCGCGGCGGCGCTGGCGATGTGGTTCGGCGTGAAGCGCGACGACCTGCTGAAGGAAAAGAAGGAACGCCACGATCCGAACGATCCCAACGCAGGCGCGCAGGTCTGATCGCGAGCGTCTGAAAGAGACGTTGTTAGCACCAGAAAAAGGCCGGTTCAATCGAACCGGCCTTTGTCGTTTACATCATCGGCAGGGTGAAAAGCGCGTTACCTGAAACCGAGCTTGCGTCTTGCCGCGATCAGCGCGATCACACTCACCACGGCCGCGAGCATCAAATAGAAGCCCGGCGCAATCTTCGAACCCGTCGCGTCGATCAGCCAGGCGATGATGAACGGCCCGAAACCGCCGAAGATCGTCACCGCGATGTTATAGGCGAGCGACATGCCCGTCGTGCGCGTCTGCACCGGAAAGATTTCCGACAGCAGGCCGGGCAGCGCCCCGAAGTAACTCGTCATCAGAACGCCAAGCACGATCTGCATCGCCAGCAGCGTGCCGAAGGTCGGATGCGCGACGAGATAGGAAAAGGCCGGGCAGATCAGCAGGAACAGCAGCACGGCGGGCACGAGCATGATGCGCACGCGTCCGTGACGATCCGACAGATGCCCGACGATCGGCGAACACACCAGCTGGATCACGCCGACCAGCGAAATCGCCGTGAACGCGACGGACGGCGCGAGCTTCAGCTGCTTGATCGCGTACGTCGGCATGAACAACACCAGGTACGTCGCCACGGTGCCGAGCACGACAATGCCCATGCCGATGAAAAGCCGCGTCTTCTGGCTCGCGAACGTATCGCGAATCGGCGTTTGCGTCGTTTCGGCGGCGAGGAACTCCGGCGTTTCGTCGAGCTTCGTGCGGATGTACCACGCGACGGGCCCGATCAACAGGCCGAAGAAAAACGGCACGCGCCAGCCCCACGCGTTCAGCTGCTCGGGCGATAGCTGCCCCGTCAGCATGGCCCCGAACAGTGCGGCCAGCAGGGTAGTCAGCCCCTGGCTCGCGATCTGCCAGCTGGCGAAATAGCCACGCCGCCCGGGCACGTGTTCGGCGAGAAAGGCTGTCGCGCTGCCGAACTCCCCGCCCGCCGAAAAGCCCTGCATCAGACGCGCGACGACGAGAATCAGCGGTGCCGCAAGGCCGATCGACTGGTACGTCGGCAGGACGGCGATGATCAGCGTGCCCATCATCATCAGCAGAATGGAGAGTGTCAGCGCAGCCTTGCGCCCTGCCCGGTCCGCATAGGCCCCGAGCATGATCGCACCGAGCGGCCGCATGAAGAACGACACGCCGAACGTGCCGAGCGTCAGCAGCAGGGAGACGGTCTCGTTGCCCGCCGGAAAGAACAGCTTCGAAATGACGACGGCGAAAAAACCGTAAACGACGAGGTCGAACCATTCCAGCGCGTTGCCGATCGACGCGGCCACCACCGTGCGCCACGTATCGGAACGGCGCTGCGCCGTGCTCGCGGCTATCGTTGAACTCATTGTGGATCTCCAGTGCGCGCGGTAGTCCTTATCGTGACGATTGCGAAGAATCGTCCGCGCTTCATCTTTTCACCGGATTCGATGCGCGCACAACCGATCCAGCGTCTGCGTCCACTATGAACCAAAAAATAAGTCTGCACGAGCAGTGAAAGCGCCAGGTTCTCACGCCAATAAAAAAACCGCTCCGTCGCAAGGCGAACGGAGCGGTTTGTGCGGACCGGCACGCGGTGCTGAGCGCCCGATGCTTACTGCTTGATCCCTTCAGCCTGGATATGCAGCACCGTTTTCATGCTGAAGCCGTATTTCGTGCCGAAGTCCATGCCGAAGTCCGCCCGGTTGAATTCGCCCGCCGCCTCGACGCCGCACACCTCGCGCTTCAGCACGGGATGCTGGATGCATTTAAACGACTCGATCTTGAGATTCACGGGTTTCGTGACGCCCTTCATCGTGAGCTGGCCGTCGACGGCAACGGGCGTGTCGCCGTCGAACTTGATCGACGTGCCCTTGTAGGTCGCCGTCGGATACTTTGCGACGTCGAAGAAATCGGGCGAACGCAGATGCTCTTCGAGCTTCGTATTGCCGATCTGGACCGACGATGTATCGACTGTGACTTCGACGGTGCCCGTCTTCGCCGCGCGGTCGAGCGTCACCGTGCCGGAGCTTTTCGTGAACTTGCCGCGCCAGGTCGACACGCCACCCATGTGGTCGGCTTCGAAGCTCGGATACGTGTGAGTCGGATCGAGCTGATAGGTATCGGCGGCGAATGCGCCCGCCGCCATCGACGACGCCAGCGCGCCAGCCACAATCAAACGCATCGGTTTCAATTCATTCTCCTTTCTATCTGCCTGACTGCTACGAATCCACGGATCACTTGCCTGCAGCGACGATATGGAACTTGATGGTCACGTCGTCGGCAACCACCGACGTGTCTTTCCACTCTCCCGTGCCGATATCGAACTGCGAACGCTTGACGGTCACCGCACCGTCATAGACCTGCGCCGCGCCCTGTTTCGTCACCGTGACGGGCACGACGACCGTCTGCGACTTGCCCTTCATAATCAGCTTGCCCGTCACCTTGAACTGGTTGTTACCCGCGGGCGCGATCGCGCTCGAAACGAACGTCGCCGTCGGATAGGTCTTCGAATCGAACCATTCCTTGCCGCGCACCTGTTCGTTGTAAGTTTCATCGCCGAGATCGTAGCTCGACGTATCGACCGTGACCTGTGCGGTGCCCGCCGCCGGTTTCGACGCGTCGAAGGCAATCTGCGCGGTGAACTTGTTGAACTTGCCTTCGACGGGCACGTTCATCTGCTTCGAGATCGCCGTGACCGTGCTCTTGCCCACGTCGACTTGCGCAAACGCGCTGCCCGACGCGGCCAGCGACGCCGCCGCGAACGCAGCGAGCATGTAGCGGTAGAACGATACCTTCATGTTTGTCCTTATTTGAGGAAAGGGATCATGCGCGACAACAGGCCGTCACGATTGACAATCTGATGCTTGAGCGCCGCAACGACGTGCAGCACGACCAGCACGAGCAGCGCGTAGTTGAGCGTGACGTGGACGGCCTTCAACAGTTCCTTCAGATGCGGATCGGGTGCGATCAGGCGCGGCAGCGGCACGAGTCCGAGATACACGACGGGCACATTGGCTGCCGAACTGTACAGATAGCCCGACACGGGAACCGCGACCATCAGCACGTAAAGCAGGAAGTGCGTCAGATGTGCGACGCCGCGCTGCCACGCGGGCATGTGCGAGGGCATCGGCGGCACGGCGTGGGTTGCGCGCCAGAGAATCCGGATGATGACGAGCGCGAACGCGGTCACGCCGATCCATTTGTGCCACGAGAAGTATTTGAGCTTGGTCGGCGTGAAGCCGGGGATGTCCGTCATCACCCAGCCGAGTGCAAAACCGCAGACGATCAGAAGCGCGATGAGCCAGTGCAGCGCGATGGCCGTCGATGTGTACGACGAACTGCGCGCAGAGAACGAACGAAACGAAGAGGTGTGTGCCATGACAGAACCGACATCGACATAAACGTTAAACGACCCGGGCGATGCCATTATTCCCCTCGCATCCGGTATCGGCGCCGACGGCTCTGCGCGGCGCTAATCGTACAGCAAGCAGCCGCAACCGGCTGACGCCTTCGCGCGCGGCTCGGAAATTGCTGGCGCCCATCGAACCCTGCGTATCGCATCTGTCAGAAAAGCCCGACAGAATGCGGAGATCGCGCCGAATCCGCCGACGGACTCACCTGCGCCTACCTGTACGACGTCGCTGTAGAGAGCTTTGATACTATTGCGCCAGGCCGAGTCGCGCATGCGCTTCCAACCTGCACGAACGCCACACGCGTAACACGCTGTAATACACCGACCACAAACACGACGACAACATCGCTTCCTGGATCCCGATCGACTGCATGGACCATGACCATCTGATTGCCTGTCACGAATGCGACGCGCTGTTCCAGAAGCCACGCCTTGGACGCGGACGCATCGCGCGCTGCCAGCGGTGCGGCGCGATGCTGTACTGGAGCGCATCGGGTCGACTGGACGGCATCACGGCCATGACGGTCTCCGCATTGATCACGTTCCTGATCGCGCAGGGCTTTCCCATTGTCGAACTGGAAACCAACGGCATCACGTCGCAGACCAGTCTGCTCGGCGCCATCGTCGCGCTATGGGACGAAAACATGCAGATCGTCGCGATGATGGTGTTCTGCTCGACGTTCCTTTTCCCGCTCACCGAGCTGCTCGCGCTGCTCTATCTGCTGCTGCCGATTCGCGCGGGCATCGTGCCGCCCTTCTTCAACCCGATGCTGCGCGCGATCCAGTTCGTGCGGCCCTGGGGCATGATCGAAGTGTTCATGCTCGGCGTGCTCGTGACGATGGTGAAAATGGTGAGTCTCGCGCGCGTGATTCCGGAAGCCGCGATGTTCGCGTTCGGCGCGCTCACCTTGATGTTCGTCGTGGTTGTCACGTTCGATCCGCGCACACTGTGGGACGTCGCCGAAGGATTGAGCGTACTGCAGGCGCGGCGCGAACGGCATGCGCGCGAAGAAGAAGCGCGCGCTCGCGATCCGCACGACAGCGATAACGGCGAGCCCGGCACGGGCGCGCCTGGCGTCGATGGTCCCGCCGCACCGCACCGGGGATGACAGGCCGATGAAATACATGACGGCCTCGCGCGCCGGTCTGATCGCCTGCCATGCGTGCTCGCGCGTGCAGCCGCGCGTGCGCTCGAAGGAGCCGCAACGCTGCTCGCGCTGCGGCGCGGTCATGCACCGGCGCAACCCGGACAGCCTGATGCGCACCTGGGCGCTGCTGATCGCAGCCGCCGTCCTCTACATTCCCGCGAACCTGCTGCCCGTGATGCATACGTCGTCGCTGCTCGGCGCGGAAGACGACACGATCATGAGCGGCGTCGTCTACTTCTGGACCTCGGGCGACTGGCCGCTCGCGATGATCGTGTTCATCGCCAGTATTCTCGTGCCGATGCTCAAGCTCTCGGTGCTCGCGTTGCTGACCTGCACCGCGCAGCGCCACTCGAGATGGCGGCCGCTCGAACGCACCAAGCTGTACCGGATCGTCGAACGCATCGGACGCTGGTCGATGCTCGACATCTTCGTCATCACGCTGACGGTGGCGCTGGTGCGCTTCAAATCGCTGGCCGTCATCACGGCGGGACCGGGCGCGCTCGCGTTCGGCTCTGTCGTGATCCTCACGATGATCGCCTCGATGCAATTCGATCCACGCCTGATCTGGGACGACGTGGACAACGACCAGGGCGGCGCCGCACGGCCAGCCGCCGCCAAAACTCAGGACCCGAAACATGAATAGCCCTACAGAGCCGACGCCGCCCTCCGGCGCGCCGAAGAACGAGCCGCCCGAACCCGAGATCGTCACGAAACGCGGCTGGCTGCCTTCGCTCGTCTGGGTGATTCCGCTGATCGCGGCGCTGATCGGCGTCGGCCTCGTCGTCAAGTCGGTGCTCGAGAAAGGGCCGACCATCAATATCAGCTTCGTCAGCGCCGAGGGACTCGAGCCGGGCAAAACGAAGGTCAAGTACAAGGACGTCGACATCGGCTTCGTCAAGACCATCAAGCTGGCGAAGAATCATTCGCGCGTGAACGTCGAAGTGCAGTTGACGAAGGAGGCCGAAGACTTCGCGGTGAAGGACAGCCGTTTCTGGGTCGTGCGTCCGCGCATCGGCGCGAGCGGCGTGTCGGGGCTCGGCACGCTGTTGTCGGGCGCGTACATCGGCGTCGATGGCGGCCGTTCGACGGAAACGCAGACGCAGTTCGTCGGCCTCGAATCGCCGCCCGCCGTCACCGTCGACCAGAAAGGCCGCCAGTTCACGCTGCGCGGCGAATCGCTCGGCTCGATCGACATCGGCTCGCCCGTGTTCTACCGGCGCGTGCAGGTCGGCCAGGTGACGGGCTTCTCGCTCGACAAGGACGGCACGGGCGTCACGGTGCAGGTGTTCGTCAGCGCGCCGTTCGATCAGTACGTCGGCACGAATTCACGCTGGTGGCACGCGAGCGGCGTCGACGTGCGCCTCGATTCAAGCGGCTTCAAGCTCAACACGCAGTCGCTTGCGACGGTGATCGTCGGCGGACTGGCGTTCCAGTCGCCGCCGGGACAGGCCGTAGGCGTGCAGGCGCCGAACAACATGACGTTCCGGCTCGGTTCGGACGAAGCCGACGCGATGCGCGAGCCCGACGGCGATCCCGTGCGGGTCGTGATGAACTTCAACCAGTCGCTGCGCGGACTGTCGGTCGGCGCGCCCGTCGACTTCCGCGGCATCGTGCTGGGTCAGGTGATCAACATCGGCGTCGAGTTCGATCCGCAAACAAAGAA
Source organism: Paraburkholderia phymatum STM815 (assembly GCF_000020045.1). Classification (GTDB taxonomy): domain Bacteria; phylum Pseudomonadota; class Gammaproteobacteria; order Burkholderiales; family Burkholderiaceae; genus Paraburkholderia; species Paraburkholderia phymatum. The sequence goes on from NC_010622.1 coordinate 2,857,036, forward strand.
TTTCAACATGCCCGTCACGATGGATCTTTACCCCGATCGCCTGCGCCGCCGCTCGCGCGGTCAGCCCGTGCCGGAGTCGGGCACCGAAGAAAGCCGCCGGATGCTGCTCGCGCTCGTCAAGCACGGGCTGCGCGGCCAGCTGCGCACGGGCAATCTGCTGACGGGCCAGCTGTACGTCGCAATCGACCTGTTCCCGAAGGCGCCGCAAGCAACCGTCGACGTCTCGCGCGACCCGATCGAACTGCCGACCATTCCGAACTCGCTGGACGAGTTGCAACTGCAGATTGCCGATATTGCGAAAAAGCTCGATCAGGTGCCGTTCGACCAGATCGGCAAAAACCTCAACACCGCGTTGAAGAACGCCGACCATCTCTTCTCGCAGCTGGACAAGGAGGTGTTGCCGCAGGCGCGCGATACGCTGGCAGCAGCGAAGCAGACCTTCGGCTCGGCGGAAGCAACGCTGCAGCAGGACTCGCCGCTGCAATCCGACGTGCATCAGGCGCTGCAGGAACTGACGCGCACGCTGCAATCGCTGAACGCGCTGTCGGACTATCTCGAACGCCATCCCGAATCGCTGCTGCGCGGTAAATCAGGAGACAAGCCATGACGCTTGCACGCGTCCCACGAACGATGCGCGCCGCCGTGCGGACGCTGCCCGCGTTGCTGCTCGCCGCCGCGCTGGCCGCGTGCTCGTCGCCGCCGAGCCATTTCTACACGCTGTCGGCCGGCGATGCGTCGCCCGATGCCGTGCGCAGCGCGAGCAATCCCGCGTTCCTGATCGAAGTGCCGCCCGTCGACGTGCCGCCGCAAGTCGCGAAGAGCCAGCTCGTCGTGCAGACGGGGCCGACTCAGGTTCAGGTGCTCGAACAGGAGCGCTGGGCCTCGCTGCCCGGCGACGAAATTCGCCGCGCGTTGTCCAGCTCGCTCACGCAGCAATTAGGCACGATCGATGTGTACGGCTCGCCGTATCCCGAGCGCGTGCCCGTCTATCGCATCAGCGTGAACGTGCAGCGCTTCGAGTCGTGGCCCGGCTCGCGCACGCTGATCGACGCGGTATGGAGCGTGCGCGCGGTACGCACACAAGCCGTGCTGACGTGCCGCAGCGTGGTCAGCGAGCCTGTCTCGGGCAGTTACGACGCGATCGCCGACGGACATCGGCGCGCGGTGCAGCAGATTTCGACGGAAATCGGCGCCGCCGTGCGCAATCTGGCGGCGGTGCCGACGCGCGGCGCGGCCGTGACGTGTCCGGGATCGACGACGGGGCCGGCCGCTGCGCCCGCGTCCGCCTCGGCGACGAAAGGCTGAGCCGCGCGGGGCGGCGCACGCACGGAGCGCAGGCGCGGACGCTCCGGCCCGCACATGAATGAACGGCCGCAGGGCACAGCGAGGCGACCGCGTACAATGTCGCCTTAATCAACGCCTTTGCGGCAATCTCCATGTCCTTCGAATTTTTCATCCCCTGCCCGCGCGGCCTCGAAGCCGCGCTCGCCGCCGAACTCGCCGAGATCGCCGCGCGTCATCTGAAAGGCAAGCCGTTCACCGCCGGCGCGCAAGTGCCAGGCGGCGTGCACTTCAAGGGCGATTGGGCAGCCGGCATGGCCGCCAACCTGCATTCGCGGATCGCGAGCCGGGTGCTGTTGAAGATCGCGCATCGTCCGTACCGCAACGAGCAGGATATTTTTGCGCTCGCGCTCGAACAGCGTTGGGAGCAGTGGTTCTCGGCGAACGAGACGCTGCGCGTGGACGTCACCGCGATCAAGTCGCCGCTGCGCAGCCTCGAATTTGCGACGCTGCGCGTGAAGGACGCCATCTGCGACCGTCTGCGCGACAAGACGGGCGCGCGTCCGAGCATCGACACGGGCGCGCCCGATGTGCGCGTGTTCGCGTTCCTCACGGCCACCGACTGCACGCTGTATCTCGACACCTCCGGCGAACCGCTGTTCAAGCGCGGCTGGCGTCTGGACAAGGGGGCGGCGCCGCTGCGCGAGAATCTTGCGGCGGGCATTCTGCGGCTGACGGGCTGGACGCCGGGCACGCCGCTGTACGACCCGATGTGCGGCAGCGGCACTTTCCTCGCGGAAGCGGCGCAGGTCGCGCTGAGCATCGCACCGGGCGTCGACCGGCGCTTCGCCTTCGAGAAGTTCAAGCAGTACGACGTGTCCGCATGGCAGACGCTGAAGGTCGCCGCGCAGGACGCGAAGCGCGCGGCACGCGCGGGCCGCGGCGATCTGCTGATCTTCGGCAGCGACATCTCCGACAACATGCTCGACAAGGCGCGCGCGAACTTCGAACGCGCTGGCTTCCCGGCGCTGCCGCTCAAGCAGATCGACGCACGCAACATGATGCCGCCCGTGAGCGAAGCGGGCATCCTCGTCGCGAACCCGCCGTATGGCGAGCGGATCGAAGTGCGCGGGCGCGGTCCGCGCGGCGAAATTCGCAACACGGGGCGCGAAGAAGGCGGCTTCCGGCGTGCGGAAACGGATACACCGGACATGACGGAATTCTTCCAGTCCTTCGGCGATGCGCTCAAGAAGCGCTTTACCGGCTGGCATGCGTTCGTGCTGACATCGGATCGCAAGCTGCCGGGGCAACTGCGCCTGCGTGAGTCGGCCAAGACGCCGCTGTATAACGGCGCGCTCGAATGCCGCCTGTTCCGCTTCGATCTGATCGCCGGCAGCGTGCGGCAAAGACCGGCGGCGGATGCCAACGAGTAAGCGGTCTTCTTACCTCCACAAGAAGCGGGCGCCATGCCCGCTTTTTTGTTGCACGTGCACTTTTCGCCCTCGCCAACGCTACTGACAGAACGTTGTCAGTAGCATCCCAGCACACTTCTCCTACGCCATCCGGCGCAACACAAGGCACACCGCCGCTTACAGGAGAATCTCATGTCCGCACAACTCAATCGCGCAATCGCCTGGTTCGAAATTCCTTCCGTCGATTTCGATCGCGCCGTCCGTTTCTATGAAGCCGCACTCGACACGCAACTGCGCCGCGAAGACTTCGGCATGCCGATGGCGATCTTCGGTTACGACGAGCCGTCGACGGGCGGCAGCATCGTCAAGAGTTCGACACTGGAGCCGTCGGCGACGGGTACGCTCGTCTATCTGAACGCACGCCCTACCGTCGATGCGACGCTCGATCGCGTGAAGCGTGCGGGCGGCAAGGTTGAAGGGCCCGCCGTGCAGTTGCCGAACGACATCGGCTGGATCGGATTTTTCACCGATACGGAAGGCAACCGCATCGGTCTGCATTCGAAAACCAACGGATGAAGTGACGCGGAACGCGCCGGGAGAGCGCCGTGCGGCGCTATCATCGCGGGAGATTGCCCGTCTATTTTCGGGAGACCCCTACGATGACGCGTCGCGCCGACCGCCTGTTTCAGATCGCCGAACTGCTGCGCGGCCGAAGGCTGACGACGGCACAGCAACTCGCGGACTGGCTGCATGTGTCGCTGCGCACGGTCTATCGCGATGTGCAGGACTTGCAGTTGTCGGGCGTGCCGATCGAAGGAGAGCCGGGTATCGGCTACCGGCTGAGCCGCAGCGCGAGCCTGCCGCCCCTCACCTTCACGGCCGAAGAGCTGACGGCGCTCGCCGCCGGCGCGCGAATGCTCGAATCATGGGGCGGCGAAAGCATGGCGGCAGGCGCACGCGGCGCGTTGGCCAAGATCGCGTCCGCGATGCCGGCTGACAAGCGCGCGACCATCGATCGCCTTGCTTTTTTTGCGCCGTCGTTTCATGTCGACGTGAATGTGTCGGTGCTGGTCGATACGTTGCATCGGGCGATCGATGCGCATCGTGTGGTCAGCTTTGCTTATCTCGACAAGCACGGCGTTGCGACGCAGCGGAGGGTTTGGCCTCTTGCTCTTGCCTATTGGGGGGCGCGCTTTACGCTCGGGGCCTGGTGCGAGTTGCGGGGGGATTTCCGGCACTTCGCCGTGGCTAACATCGACGCACTCGACGTGCTTGAGCCCTTTCCCGATGTCGAAGGCAGACGGCTTGCCGATTTCATGCGGAGTATTGGCGTTAAGCCGCGCTGATTCGCTTACCAGTCGCGAGGCTGCGCAGGTTCTGCGTCAAGCCATCGCCGACCGGCGCGTCCGCTCGCTCAAGCGTGATATGGGCGATGTGAACGCACGCGGACAGTTAGCCTTTCGCCTAGTGCTGGAACTCGCTGCCAGGTGGCTGCAATCGGGTGCGCTCTCCAACGTGCAACGACGACGAGTAATAGGTCATATTGGAATGCGTCGACAGTTCAGGATGTTCCTCCAAAAGCTCACCCAGACTTTTCTGGTCACGTGTCATCGCGTCGACGTGGGGCCAGCGGTGAAGCATTCGTGTTGGCGCAGCGTTGTCGGACGATGCGGGGCCGGTAGCGTCCGATGGCGGAGTCAACGTTTTTGCCAATGCCTCAAACGCCGGACTCTGGGCATATAGAGGAGGGGCAAGCAAAAGCGCGCCAAGGACGCCGACCGTTGTGGCGAAGCACGCGATTCTCATATTTCTGATTTCAACACCGGACGTGTATGGGACCAACAACGGTGCCGAATGCACAAGGCCCGCGATATGAGACTTGTCCGATTTTCATGTCGAGCACCGCTATTTAGCCGCGTCTGGATCAAATCATCATGAGCAAGCCTGCAATGCAGAGTCGAGGAAGCTGACGCTGGGCGACATGCTATTCGCGGATGCCGGCGCGAAAAAAGCCAGCATCCGCGGTACGCGAAAATCAATCCACTGCCTTGACCATATCCTCGATCACCTTCTTGGCATCGCCAAACACCATCATGGTTTTATCCATGTAGAAGAGATCGTTGTCGAGTCCGGCATACCCCGCCGCCATCGACCGCTTGTTGACGATCACCGTGCGGGCCTTGTACGCCTCGATGATCGGCATGCCAGCAATGGGTGACTTCGGATCGGTCTTCGCAGCCGGGTTCACCACGTCGTTCGCGCCAAGCACCAGCACCACGTCGACCTGGCCGAACTCGCCGTTGATGTCCTCCATCTCGTGCACGATCTCGTACGGCACTTCGGCTTCCGCCAGCAGCACGTTCATGTGACCCGGCATCCGCCCGGCAACCGGGTGAATCGCGTACTTCACGTCCACGCCCTTCTCGATCAGCAGATCGGTCAGTTCCTTCAGCGCATGCTGTGCACGCGCAACCGCGAGACCATAACCCGGCACGATCACCACGGTCTCAGCATTGCCGAGCATGAACGACGCATCTTCCGCCGAACCCGACTTCACCGGCTTCTGTTCGCCCGAACCGGCCGCAGCCGCCGCGCCCGCTTCGCCGCCGAAGCCGCCCAGAATCACGTTGAAGAACGAGCGGTTCATCGCCTTGCACATGATGTACGACAGAATCGCACCCGACGAGCCGACCAGCGAACCGGCAATGATCAGCATCGCGTTGTTCAGCGAGAAGCCGATGCCCGCCGCCGCCCAGCCCGAGTACGAGTTCAGCATCGACACCACCACCGGCATGTCCGCGCCGCCGATCGGGATGATGATCAGCACGCCCAGCGCGAACGCGATCAGCGTCATGATGATGAACGGCAGCCACGATTGCGTGAGGAAGAAGATCACGCCGAAGCCGATCATCGCGATCGCGAGCAGCAGGTTAATCAGATGCTGGCCCGCATAGACGACAGGCGCGCCCTGGAACAGCCGGAACTTGTACTTGCCCGACAGCTTGCCGAACGCGATCACCGAACCGCTGAAGGTAATCGCGCCGACGAAGGTGCCGATGAACAGCTCGATCCGGTTGCCATACGGAATGAAGCCCTGAATGCCTTCTTCCAGACCGAGACCGAACGCAGCCGGTTCGGACACGACGGCATACGCGATACACACGGCCGCCATACCGATCAGCGAGTGCATCGCCGCGACCAGCTCCGGCATCTTCGTCATTTCGACGCGAGCGGCAACGAACGCACCGATCCCGCCGCCGACGACCAACGCAATGAATACCAGCGACAACCCGAGCCCGAGGTTCGAGCCGAGAAACGCGGCCTGCTTGGCAATCAGCGCGACGGTAGTGAGAATCGCGATCGCCATGCCGACCATGCCGAACACGTTACCCGTGCGCGCGGTCTTCGGATTTGACAGCCCTTTGAGCGCCTGGATGAAGCACACCGACGCAATCAGATACAGGAGCGTAACGACGTTCAGGCTCATTTACGCACCCTCCTTCGGACCGGCAATCTTCTTCGGTTCCTTCTTCTTGAACATTTCCAGCATTCGCCTCGTAACGAGGAACCCGCCGAACACGTTCACCGCCGCGAGCGCGACGGCAACCGTGCCGAAGAACTTGCCCGTGCCGCCGACGGTCAGACCCGCCGCGAGCATCGCGCCAACGATGACGATCGCCGAAATCGCGTTCGTCACGGCCATCAGCGGCGTGTGCAACGCGGGCGTCACATTCCAGACGACGTGGTAGCCGACGTAGATCGCCAGCACGAATATGATCAGATTGATCACGGTATGGTTGATGACTTCCATCTTCCTCTCTCCTGTCGGTCAGAGCCGGCGCTTCAGCGCTTTACTCTGGTCCCATGCACGTGAGTGCGCTTATGCCTTGCGCGTGACTTCGCCGTCGCGGGCCAGCAGCGTGGCCGCGACGATGTCGTCCGCGAGATCGATATTGAGCGTGCCTTCCTTCGTGACGATCAGCTTCATGAAGTCGAGCAGGTTGCGCGCATACAGCGCCGAAGCATCGGATGCGACCATCGACGCGAGATTCGTATATCCCGCGATCGTCACGCCGTGCTTGACGACGACCTTGTCCGCTTCCGTCAGCGGACAGTTGCCGCCGCGCTGGCCTTCGTACTCCGGCCCGCGTCCCGCCGCGAGGTCGATCACCACGGAGCCCGGCTTCATCGCCTGCACCGTTTCCACGGAAAGCAGCGTCGGCGCGGGACGCCCCGGAATCAGCGCGGTGGAGATGATCACGTCGGCCTGCTTCGCGCGTTCATGGACGAGCGCCGACTGGCGTGCGAGCCACGAAGGCGGCATCGGCCGCGCGTAGCCGCCGACGCCTTGCGCCGCTTCGCGCTCCTCATCGGTTTCGTAAGGCACGTCGAGGAATTTCGCCCCGAGCGATTCGATCTGCTCTTTCACGGCAGGCCGCACGTCTGAGGCTTCGATCACGGCACCCAGGCGCTTTGCAGTCGCAATCGCCTGCAAGCCCGCCACGCCCGCGCCGAGAATCAGCACGCGCGCGGCTTTCACCGTGCCCGCCGCCGTCATCAGCATCGGCATGAAACGCGGATACAGGTCGGCGGCGAGCAGCACCGCTTTATAACCCGCAATGTTGGCTTGAGACGACAGTACGTCGAGGCTTTGCGCACGCGTCGTGCGCGGCGCGGCTTCGAGCGCGAACGCAGTGATGCCGGCAGTTGCTAGCTTCGATGCGTTTTCAGCATTAAACGGCTCGAGCATGCCGACCAGTACCGAGCCGCGTTTGAGAAGCGGGAGTTCTGAATCGGTCGGGCTTTGAACCTTGAGAACGAGCTCTGCGCCGAATGCGGCTGGCGCATCGACGAGCTCTGCGCCCGCAGCTGCGTACGCGTCGTCCAGATAACTTGCGGCCGTCCCTGCGCCGCGCTGTACGCTAACCCTGTGGCCCTGCGACACGTACTTCTTGACCGTCTCGGGCGTCGCGGCGACGCGTGTTTCGTACGGCCGCGTCTCGGCTGGCACTCCGATGTGCATCGTAAATCCTCCTTCGACCATCCTGTTATGAAAATCTGGAATCGCCGACGAAGGGCAACGCCGGCAATGCAAAAGGCAAGTGCAACGGCTACGCACGGCTGGGGCTTCAGCCACGAGATCCACTTTAACCGAAGTCTAGGGGCGGATCGAAATTGGTAACGATCCCGGTATTCAGGAACACGATCCTCGTGTCTTCCCGTGCCTTTTTCATCGATATGTGCTAGGCCGCGCCCGCGCCGCCCTTTGCAGGCGCCGGCAAGCCCCGCCCATAAACGGTAAAATGCCGTCCCATGAAACCGGAAAACTGGGCTCCGCATGTCACGGTGGCGGCTGTCGTCGAACGCGACGGGCGCTTCCTGCTGGTTGAAGAACACACGGCCGCCGGGCTGCGTCTGAACCAGCCCGCCGGGCATCTGGAAGTGGGCGAAACGCTGACGCAGGCTGTCATCCGCGAAGCGCTCGAAGAAACGGCGCAGACCTTCGAGCCCACGGCGCTGGTCGGCGTGTATATGACGCATTTCAGCCGCCCCGAGACCGTCGACGGCCCGCAGGACGGCGTCACGTATCTGCGCTTCACGTATTGCGGCACGACGGACCACAGACCCGCGGAAGGCCGCGCGCTCGACGCCGACATCGTCCGTACCGTATGGATGAGCGCCGACGAGCTGCGCGCCTGCCCCGAGCGCCATCGGACGCCGCTCGTGATGCAATGCGTCGACGATTACCTCGCAGGCCGGCGTTTCCCGCTCGACTTCGTGCAGACGCATTCGGTCGGGCCTTCCCGATAGAACGCGTGCCCACGCACGATCGAAAGCAGTCAGGCAGATTCAAATGAGCAAACAACGAGTAGTGGTAGGCATGTCGGGAGGCGTCGATTCGTCCGTCACGGCATGGCTGCTGAAGGAACAGGGTTATGACGTCGTCGGCCTGTTCATGAAGAACTGGGAAGACGACGACGACAGCGAATACTGTTCGACGCGTCAGGACTGGATCGACGTCGTCTCCGTCGCCGACCTGATCGGCATCGACGTCGAAGCGGTGAACTTCGCGGCCGAATACAAGGACCGTGTATTTGCCGAATTTCTGCGCGAATACTCGGCGGGCCGTACGCCGAACCCTGACGTGCTGTGCAACGCCGAGATCAAGTTCAAGGCATTCCTCGATCACGCCATGTCGCTCGGCGCGGAAACCATCGCGACGGGCCACTATGCGCGCGTGCGCGAAATCGACGGCCGTTTCGAGCTGCTCAAGGCGCGCGATCACACGAAAGATCAGTCGTACTTCCTGCACCGGCTGAATCAGGCGCAACTGTCGAAAACGCTTTTTCCTCTCGGCGACATTCCGAAGACGAAGGTGCGCGAGATTGCAGAACAGATCGGGCTGCCGAACGCGAAGAAGAAAGACTCGACGGGTATCTGCTTCATCGGCGAGCGGCCGTTCCGCGACTTCCTGAACCGCTATCTGCCGACCAGGCCCGGCCCGATGAAAACCACCGATGGCAAGACGGTCGGGGAGCACATCGGCCTCGCGTTCTATACGTTCGGGCAGCGCAAGGGTATCGGCCTCGGCGGCAGCAAGGACGGCAGCGGCGAGCCGTGGTTCGTCGCGGGCAAGGACATCGAGTCGAACACGCTGTACGTCGCGCAGGGTCACGACCATCCTTGGCTGCTGAGCCGTACGCTGACGGCAGGCAACACGAGCTGGGTCGCCGGACACGCGCCCGAGGTGGGCCACGCTTGCGCGGCCAAGACGCGCTATCGCCAGGCGGACGCTGCCTGCACGTTCGGCGCGGCGGGCGCCAATGCGGACCCGAACGCCCTCTTCTCCCTTCATTTCGCCGATGCCCAATGGGCTGTCACACCGGGGCAATCGGCCGTGCTCTATGATGGCGACGTTTGCCTCGGCGGCGGAATCATCGAGCACGCGGCAACTGCGCAACCGGTGACGCGGCAGCCTCAGAAAGCGGCGCTGCTGACGGCCCGCTGAGGCGCATCGGGACGGTCGCCGACAGGCGCGCTGAAACGCCAACTCGACCGACCGCTCTGCGTGGGACTGGACCAGGCGCTGAAGCGCCAACTCCAGTCGACCGCTCTGCGTGGGACTGGACTAGGCGCTGAAGCGCCAACTCCAGTCGACATTGCTGCACCGATTTCCGCTTCGTTGTATCTTCCGGGCACGGTTGTCCCGCCGCCCAGGCTTTACGACGTAACAGCAGATCGATGCGCCGCCGCGCCAGGACAACCCGCCGTACCGACTCGCAGCGCGATCCATCGCCACGGACGCCCGCCAACTCCCGAAAAGAGCCGACGCCAGCCGCGCCGGATGCTCCCGCTGCATTGAAATCACCGCAATGGAGTTGTCATGTTTTCTCGACGTTATCTGGCGATGTGGGGTGCCATCCTGCTGCTCGCGGCCTGCGCCGCGCTTGCGGCAACCGGTCACATCGCATGGCTGTGGATCGTCGTGCCCGTGCTGCTGGTCGCGCTCGGCGCCTACGATCTGACGCAGGAGCGCCACGCGATCCTGCGCAACTATCCGCTGTGGGGCCATCTGCGCTTCCTGTTCGAATTCATCCGGCCCGAGATCCGCCAGTATTTCGTCGAAGACGACACGGAAGAAAGGCCCTTCTCACGTGCACAGCGCAGCATCGTCTATCAGCGCGCGAAGAACGAAGTCGACAGTCGTCCGTACGGCACGGAAGTCGACGTGAAAGCGACGGGCCACGAATTCATCAGCCACTCGCTTTCGCCGACGAAGCTCGACGGCCACGACTTCCGTGTCCTCGTCGGCGCGAACCGCGCAAAGCCGTATTCGATGTCGATCTTCAACATCTCCGCGATGAGCTTCGGCTCGCTGTCCGCAAACGCGATCCGCGCGCTGAACCTCGGCGCGAAAAAAGGCAACTTCGCGCACGACACGGGCGAAGGTTCGATGTCGAAGTATCACCGTGAGCACGGCGGCGACATCATCTGGGAAATCGCATCGGGCTACTTCGGCTGCCGCAACGACGACGGCACGTTCAACCCCGACAAGTTCGCCAGGCAGGCCAGCGAGCCGCAGGTGAAGATGATCGAAGTGAAGCTGTCGCAAGGCGCGAAGCCAGGCCACGGCGGCGTGCTGCCCGCCGCGAAGATCACGCCGGAAATCGCTGAAACGCGTGGCGTACCGATGGGCCGCGACTGCATTTCGCCCGCGACGCACTCGGAGTTCTCGACGCCGCGCGAGCTGCTCGAATTCGTCGAGCGGCTGCGCAACCTGTCGGGCGGCAAACCGACGGGCTTCAAGCTATGCATCGGCCATCCGTGGGAATTCTTCGGCATCGCCAAGGCGATGCTGGAAACGGGCATCCTGCCCGACTTCATCGTTGTCGACGGCGCGGAAGGCGGCACGGGCGCAGCGCCGCTCGAATTCACCGATCACATCGGCGTGCCGCTGCAGGAAGGACTGCTGCTTGTGCACAACACGCTGGTCGGCATCGGCCTGCGCGACAGGATCCGCATTGGCGCGAGCGGCAAAATGATCACCGCGTTCGACATTGCGAAGACGCTCGCGATCGGCGCGGACTGGGTGAACGCGGCGCGCGGCTTCATGTTCGCCGTCGGCTGCATTCAGGCGCAAACGTGCCACACTGGCCGCTGCCCGACGGGTGTCGCGACTCAGGACCCTGTGCGCCAGCGCGCGCTGATCGTCACCGACAAGTCGGACCGCGTGTTCAACTTCCATCACAACACGTTGCACGCGCTGCAGGAAATCGTCCAGGCGGCGGGTCTACGTCATCCCGCCGATCTGCGCGCGCATCACATCGTGCGGCGTGTGTCGTCGTATGAAGTGCGGCTGATGTCGGATCTGTTGAAGTATCTGGAAGCCGGCGATCTGCTCAACGGCCGCTACCGCTACACGCTCTATGAGAAATGGTGGCCCGTCGCGCGCAGCGATTCGTTCGCGCCGATGCTCGAGGAGCCCGCTGTCGCCTGATCCGCTATCGCACTATCGTTCTGATGCGCCATGAAAAACGCGCGCTGGACCTGACATCCAGCGCGCGCTTTCTTGTTGGGCGACGCTACGTTACTTGTTCGACGCGATCCGCTGCTGGATATGCTGCGCCCGAGCCGCCGACGCCGGATGCGAGCTCAGCATGCTCGACTTGCCGCCGTCGAGCTTCGCGAGTTTCTGGAACGCGGTGACCAGTCCGGACGGATCCTGGCCTTTCTTCTTCTGGATATCGAACGAATAGTCGTCGGCCGCCGATTCCTGCGTCTGCGAGAACTGCGCGTTGATCAGCTTCTCGGAGAAATCGCCGAGTTGCGACGCCGAAATCGCGCCCGTGATACCGCCCGCCGACGACGCCACCGAACGCACCGCCGACGTTGCGTACGCGACCTGCATCGCCTTCTTCGTGTGGCCGAGCGCGACGTGGCCCATCTCGTGACCGACGACGCCGCGTACTTCGTCGTCCGTCATCATGTCCATCAGGCCGCTGTAGACGCGCACGCAGCCGTTCGCCATCGCCCACGCGTTGACGTCCTTGGTGATGTAGACCTTGTAGTTGACGGGCACGCCGTTGATATTGTCGCCGAGCTGCGCTGCGATCCTGTTCAGGCGCTTCGCGTACGCGCTGCCGGCGGGCGCGATCTGGTTCTCCGAGTCGAGCTGCGCGCAGGACTTGTCGGACAGCGTGCGCACGTCGCTGTCGGTGAGCGACGCGGCCTGCACGGCCTGCGTGCCCGACTGCATGAGTGAATTGGGATCGAGGCTCATCCCCGAACAGGCGGCAAGCACGCCGAACGCGGCGGCAACGAGAGCAACGCGGATGGTTTTCATGGCGAACGTCCCTTGACGGATGTTATCGGTGGGCGGTGGTCGGTGGTAGGTTCCGGACAGACGCCTGAAAAGAAAAGCGCCTGACGGGCAGGCGTTTTTTTAACATGCAGAAAGGAGTTTTCGGGGAAAACGTAAGCTTTCTTAACACTCCGTCGGGCCGAGGCGACACTCGCGCAGCGCTTCGATGCAGGATGAATCGCGGGCGCCCCTCAGGTCAATTCGGTCTCGATGAACGACGGGCGCTGCGACAGCTTCTGGTAGTACTTGTCGAGATTCGGATGAAGCTCGCGCCAGTTCAGCTGTGGCATGCGGAAGTCGAGATAGCTCAGCGCGCAGCCGACGGCAACGTCGGCGAGCGTGTAATGGTTGCCCGCGCACCAGGTCTTCGCAGCGAGCCCTTGCGCCATCGCCGTCAGACCATCGTCGATCTTGCGCTGCTGGCGCGCGACCCACGATGCACTGCGATGCGCTTCCTCGCGCAGCACGCCCTCCAGACGCATCAGCACGGCGGCGTCCATGATGCCGTCCGCGAGCGCTTCCCAGCAGCGCACCTCGACGCGCTCGCGGCCCGATTGCGGGACGAGCTTGCACACGGGCGACAGCGTGTCGACGTATTCGCAGATCACACGCGAATCGAACACGGCAGCACCGTCTTCCATCACCAGACACGGCACCTTGCCGATCGGATTGAAGTCGTGGATGGCCGTATCGTCGGCCCAGACGTTTTCCAGTTCGAACTTATAGTCGATCTTCTTTTCGGCGAGCACGATCCGCGCCTTGCGGACAAACGGGCTCGACAGCGAACCGATGAGTTTCATTACATCCTGCCTCGATTGAAATTGGCCGAAAGTATACGTGCGTTGGCGGGTGTTGGAGGCATTTCCGTGCAACGCAGACCTTGCTTCGCCTTCGGAACGCGCGCGGCTGTCGACAGATTGCAACAATGCCGGTGGTCCGCGCGACGGTCGACCTGGCCTGATGGCCAGGCATGACGATGGCCAGGCGGCGAGCCGAAACGATTTTCCGTTGGGCGATACAATCGCAGCATTGAATCGCATCATTGCCTCGCGGCGAACGACCTTGCCTGCCGCGCCGCCGTCCACTTCGCACGATGAACCGCCGACCGAACTCATGACCGATCTGACTCCGGCTATCGACCTCTACCGTCAGCGCCGTGCGCGCGTGCTCGATGCGCTGCGCGCGGCGGGCGGCGGCGTCGCAATCGTTCCGACCGCGCCCGAAGCGCTGCGCAACCGCGACGCCGATTATCCGTACCGGCACGACAGCTACTTCTACTATCTGACGGGCTTCAGCGAACCCGAGGCGATGCTCGTGCTGGATGCGAGCGCAAAGCAAAACGAAGCTTCGTCGACCCTCTTCTGCCGGGCGAAGAACGCAGAGCGCGAAACGTGGGAAGGCTTCCGTTTCGGTCCCGACGGTGCGCGCGAAGCCTTCGGTTTCGACGCGGCCTTTGCGTTCGACGAAATCGACACACAACTGCCGCGCATCATCGCCGACAAGCCGGCGCTGCACTATGCACTCGGTGCTTCGGAACAGTTCGACGGCAAGGTGCGTCGGTGGCTCGACGCCGTGCGCATGCAGGGCAGAAGCGGCGTCCTCGCGCCGTCCGCCGTGCATGACCTCATGCCGTTGCTCGATGAGATGCGGCTCGTGAAGGACGAGCACGAGCTGTCGATCATGCGCCGCGCCGCCGCGATCTCCGCGCAGGCTCACCGTCGCGCGATGACCACGTGCCGCCCTGGCATACGCGAATTCGAACTCGAAGCGGAACTGCTGTATACGTTCCGCAAGCATGGCGCGCAGGCGCCAGCGTATGGCTCGATCGTGGCCGCGGGTGCGAACGCGTGCGTGCTGCACTACCCGGCTGGCAATGCAGCTGCGCAGGACGGCGACCTGATTCTGATCGATGCGGCGTGCGAGCTCGACGGCTACGCATCCGACATCACCCGCACCTTCCCCGCGAACGGTCGTTTCACACCTGCGCAACGCCAGATCTACGACATCGTGCTGGCCGCGCAGCAAGCCGCGATCGACGCGACCAAAGCCGGCGCGAGCTTCGACGCGCCGCATCAGGCCGCCGTGCGCGTGCTCGCGCAAGGGCTGCTCGACACGGGCATCCTGAATCGCGACCTGTTCGCGAGTGTTGACGAGGTGATCGAAGAACGCGCCTACGCGCGTTTCTACATGCATCGCACGGGTCACTGGCTCGGCATGGATGTGCACGATGCCGGCGACTATCGAGAGCGCGGCGCACCCGCCGACGAACACGGCGCGCTGCCATGGCGCACGTTGAAACCGGGCATGACGCTGACGATCGAACCGGGCCTCTACATCCGCGCGGCCGACGACGTGCCAGAACAGTACTGGAACATCGGCATCCGCATCGAGGACGACGCGATCGTCACGGCCACGGGCTGCGAGCTGATCACGCGCGACGTGCCCGTCGACGCCGACGAAATCGAAGCGTTGATGCTCGACGCGCACAAGACGGGCGCAGCCTGAGCGCGCCAGGAACAGACAAGAAGATGAACGAAGCCCCACAGCCGGTTGCCGACGCGCCGCTCGTCACGTCGAATACGAAGCCCTACGACTACGACGTGACGATCGTCGGCGCTGGGCCCGTCGGCCTCGCTCTAGCCGGCTGGCTCGCGCGGCGCAGCGCGACGCGGAAGCTGAGCGTCGCGCTGATCGACGCGCGCGAGCCGGAAGATTCGATTGCCGATCCGCGCGCGATCGCCGTGTCGCAAGGCAGCCGGATGATCCTCGAGCCGTTGAGCTGGCCGTCCGACGCGACTGCAATCCAGCGCATTCACGTGTCGCAGCGCGGCCATTTCGGGCGCACGCTGATCGATCACGCGGAGCATGGCCTGCCCGCGCTCGGCTATGTGCTGCGCTACGGTTCGATCGTGCACGCGCTTGCCGACGCCGTGCGCGCGACGCCTGTGCACTGGTTCAAGTCGACCCGAGCGCAGGCGCCGCAGCAACTCGAAGACGACGGCGTGCTGCTGCCCATCGAAAGCGCGCACGTCACGCGCACGTTGCGCACGCGCGTTCTGGTGAGCGCCGAAGGCGGCCTGTTCGGCGAGCAGCAGGCGGGCTCCGGAGAAACCCGCGACTACGGGCAAACGGCGCTCGTCGGCACAGTGACACTCTCGTCGCCGCAACCGCATGTCGCGTGGGAGCGCTTCACGTCGCAAGGGCCGATCGCTCTGTTGCCGACGGGCGGCGTGCGCGGCGCGGACTACGCGCTGGTCTGGTGCTGCGCGCCGCACGAAGCGGCGCGGCGCGCGCAATTGTCGGACGAAGACTTTCTGCGCGAGCTTGGCGTCGAGTTCGGCGACCGGATGGGCCGCTTCGTGCAGATCAAGGGGCGCGCTGCGTTCCCGCTTGGGCTGAATACCGTCGATACGCTCGTCAAAGGCAACGTCGTCGCGATCGGCAATGCGGCGCAGACGCTGCATCCCGTCGCGGGCCAGGGACTTAACCTCGGCCTGCGCGACGCTCACGCACTCGCCGACGCACTCTCGCACCATGGCGCGACGCGCACCGCGCTGATCGCCTTCGCGCAGCGCCGCGCGTTCGACCGGCGCATGACGATCGGCGCCACCGACACGCTCGCCCGCCTCTTCACAATCGATTTCCCGCCGCTCGCGACGCTGCGCGGCCTCGCCCTCACCGCGCTCGAATTCGTGCCGCCGTTGAAGACCGCACTGGCCCGGCAGATGATCTTCGGGCAACGTCGGTAGGGCCTGGCGGCATCCGATAAGGCCGCCGCCGTTCTATGGGCGCGGCCGCTTTCATAGAAGATTTAATGAGTTACCTCAGATGCGGTTGTGTCTGGGGTAAGTCCGTTAACGCTAAAATAGATGTTTTCCCTCGTATTTTGCGGTGCGTGCGGTGCGCCAATTCCTCGTTTTCGGCGCACCCGACGCTTGCCGCCGATGTCCGCCATGCCCACTCTCGGCTCCCACACACTGCGCAACAACCTGTTCGTCGCCCCGATGGCAGGCGTGACCGACCGGCCGTTCCGACAGCTGTGCAAGCGCATGGGCGCGGGCTATGCGGTATCGGAGATGGTCGCGTCGAATGCGCAGCTGTGGAAAAGCGAAAAGACGATGCGCCGCGCCAATCACACGGGCGAGGTAGAACCGATCGCGGTGCAGATTGCGGGCGCCGATCCACAGATGATGGCGGAAGCCGCGCGCTACAACGTCGCGAATGGCGCGCAGATCATCGACATCAACATGGGCTGCCCCGCCAAGAAGGTCTGCAATGTCGCGGCGGGTTCCGCGCTGCTGCAAAACGAGCCGCTTGTGCAGCGCATCGTCGAAGCGGTAGTGAACGCAGTTGGCGTCGGCCCGGACGCCGTCCCCGTCACGCTGAAGATCCGCACCGGCTGGAACCGCGAGAACAAGAATGCGCTGAATGTTGCGCGGCTCGCCGAAAGCGCCGGCATTTCGATGCTGACCGTGCATGGCCGCACGCGCGCCGACCTGTATCACGGCGAAGCGGAGTACGAGACGATCGCGGCCGTGAAGGCCGCGGTAAACATTCCCGTGGTCGCGAACGGCGACATCACGTCGCCGCACAAGGCGCGCGCCGTGCTGGCCGCGACGGACGCGGACGCAATCATGATCGGCCGTGCGGCGCAGGGGCGCCCCTGGCTTTTCCGCGAGATCGAGCATTTCCTGCAGACGGGCGAGTTGATGGAAGCACCCCGCATCGACGAGATCCAGCAGGTAATGAATGAGCACCTCGAGGATCACTATGCGTTCTACGGCGAATTTACGGGCGTTCGCACTGCGCGCAAGCACATCGGCTGGTACACTCGCGGCCTTTCCGGCGCCAACGTGTTCCGGCACCGCATGAATACGCTGGACACGACGCGCGAACAACTGCTCGCCGTCAATGAGTTCTTCGACGCGCAAAAGGCGATTTCGGACCGCCTCGTGTACGTCGACAACGAAGTCAACAACAACGGTGAGCAGGATCAAACCGACCGACTAGCAGCATGAGCAAGCACAACATCGAACAATGTGTCCGCGATAGCCTGGGAATGTACTTCCAGGATCTCGACGGCTCCAATCCGCACGACGTTTACGACATGGTGATTTCGTGCGTCGAAAAACCGCTGCTCGAGGTGGTGCTCGAGCAGGCCGGCGGCAACCAGTCGCTGGCAGCCGAGTATCTCGGCATCAACCGCAATACGCTGCGCAAGAAGCTGCAACAGCACGGCCTGCTGTAGTTTCGGCGCCCTGCCACGCCTTTCATCGGCTATTTGTTCCCATCATGATCAAGCAAGCGCTCATCTCCGTTTCCGACAAGTCCGGCATCGTCGATTTCGCGAAATCGCTGTCGGACCTCGGCGTCAAGATCCTGTCGACGGGCGGCACCGCGAAACTGCTCGCGGACGCCGGCCTTCCTGTTACCGAAGTGGCCGACTACACGGGCTTTCCGGAAATGCTGGATGGGCGCGTGAAGACGCTGCACCCGAAGGTGCACGGCGGCATCCTGGCTCGCCGCGATCTGCCCGAGCACATGGCCGCGCTCGAAAAGCACGACATTCCGACCATCGACCTGCTCGTCGTGAACCTGTACCCGTTCGTGCAGACTGTGTCGAAGGAAGAATGCACGCTCGAAGACGCGATCGAGAACATCGATATCGGCGGCCCGACCATGCTGCGTTCGGCGGCGAAGAATCATCGTGACGTGACCGTCGTCGTCGACCCGGCCGACTATGCGACCGTGCTCGACGAAATGCGCGCAAACGGCAACACGGTCGGCTACAAGACGAACTTCCGCCTCGCGACCAAGGTGTTCGCGCACACCGCGCAGTACGATGGCGCGATTACGAACTACCTGACGAGCCTCACGGAACAGCTGCAACACCGTGACCGCAACACGTACCCGGCCACGCTGAACATGGCGTTCGAGAAGGTGCAGGATCTGCGCTACGGTGAGAATCCGCACCAAAGCGCTGCGTTCTATCGCGATATCGCGGCGCCTGCTGGCGCGCTGGCCAACTATCGCCAGCTGCAGGGCAAGGAACTGTCGTACAACAACATCGCCGACTCGGATGCCGCATGGGAATGCGTGAAGACGTTCGACGCGCCCGCCTGCGTGATCATCAAGCACGCGAACCCGTGCGGCGTGGCCGTCGGCGCGAACCCGCACGAAGCGTATTCGAAGGCGTTCCAGACCGATCCGACCTCGGCGTTCGGCGGCATCATCGCGTTCAACCGCGAAGTCGACGAAACGGCCGCGCAGGCTGTCGCGAAGCAGTTCGTCGAAGTGCTGATCGCGCCGTCGTTCAGCGAAGCGGCGAAGCAACTGTTCGCCGCCAAGCAGAACGTGCGTCTGCTCGAAATCGCGCTGGGTGAAGGCCATAACGCATTCGATCTGAAGCGCGTGGGCGGCGGTCTGCTGGTGCAATCGCTCGATGCGAAGAACGTGCAGCCGCACGAACTGCGCGTCGTCACGAAACGTCATCCGACGCCGAAGGAAATGGACGACTTGCTGTTCGCATGGCGGGTGGCGAAGTTCGTGAAGTCGAACGCGATCGTGTTCTGCGCGAACGGCATGACGATGGGCGTCGGCGCCGGACAGATGAGCCGCGTGGACTCGGCGCGCATCGCGAGCATCAAGGCGCAGAACGCCGGCCTGACGCTCTCGGGTACGGCGGTGGCGTCGGATGCGTTCTTCCCGTTCCGCGACGGCCTCGACGTGGTCGTGAACGCGGGCGCAACCTGCGTCATCCAGCCGGGCGGCTCGATGCGCGACGACGAAGTGATCGCCGCCGCCGACGAGCACAATATCGCAATGGTCGTGACGGGCATTCGCCACTTCCGCCACTGATCGGCTGTTCTGCTTGTTCCGCAACGGCCCGGCAGTTTGCAACTGCCGGGCCGTTTTTGCATTTGATTCGTTGTAGTATCGCAGGCACTGAATACGCACGGCACTTATGAGAATTCTCGGCATTGACCCTGGCTTGCGCGTGACCGGCTTCGGCGTGATCGATCAGTCCGGCCATCAGCTGACTTACGTGACGAGCGGCGTCATCAAAACAGCCGACGCCGATCTGCCGACGCGCCTGGGCACGATCTTCGAGGGTATTTCGACGCTGATTCGCCAACATGCGCCCGACCACTCCGCGATCGAGAAGGTGTTCGTCAACGTCAATCCGCAGTCGACGCTGCTGCTCGGCCAGGCGCGCGGCGCGGCGATTTGCGGACTGGTGTCGGGCGGCGTGCCCGTTGCCGAATACACGGCGCTGCAACTGAAACAGGCCGTGGTCGGCTACGGACGCGCGACCAAGGAGCAGATGCAACAGATGGTCGTGCGGCTGTTATGCCTGTCGGGCATTCCGTCCACGGATGCCGCCGACGCACTCGGCATGGCGATTTGCCATGCGCATGGCGGCGGCACATTGAGCACACTGGGTGGTATTGCACCGGGACTCGCGAAAAAGGGCTTGCGAGTGCGTCGCGGGCGGTTGGTAGGTTAGGCGCCTTTGCCGTCAGCGTTGTCCCGCCAGTGCCAGCCGACACGCCAGGCCGGCGAACACCGAGCCGAGCAAATATTGCGGCCAGCGCGGCGGGCGTTCGCCGCCAGTCAGTTTCACGCTCAGCCTGCTGGCAAGCAAAATCACGCTGCCATTCACCACGAAGCCGATCACGTTGAGCACGGTCGCAAGCAGCATGATCTGCACGACAACCGACCCTGCCTGCGGTTTCACAAACTGCGGAAACAGTGCGAGCACGAACAGCGCTACCTTCGGATTGAGCAGGTTCGTGAACAACCCTTGCCTGAAAATCCGGTCAATGGGAAAGCGCCGCATCGACGCGTTCGGCGCCAGCACCGTGCCCTGCGAGCGGAACGTCTTCCAAGCGAGATAGAGCAGGCAGGCAGCGCCGCTGAAGCGCACGATGTCGTAGGCCATCGGGGCGGCGAGAAAGAGCTGTGACAGGCCGAACGCCGCTGCAAGAGCGTGACAATACGTACCAACCAGAATCCCGGCAAGCGACGCGAAACCCGCCGTCCTGCCTTGGCTCACGCTGCGGGAGGCAATCAGCAACATATCCGGGCCGGGTGTGGCGGTGAGCGCAACACAAGCGCCTGAAAACAGCGCGAAGGTGGTGAGACTGAGCATCCGAGACCCCTTTGGGTTATGGAACGTCCAAAAGGGATCCGAGTGTAGGAAGCAAGGGAGGCCGAGTCAATCAGCCGCTCTCCCACTTTGTCAGAAGCGACGTACGAAAGCACTCTGCCCTGCGCTACACTCGCGCTTTCCCTATCGATAGAACCCGCCATG
This sequence comes from Paraburkholderia phymatum STM815, assembly GCF_000020045.1. Taxonomy (GTDB): domain Bacteria; phylum Pseudomonadota; class Gammaproteobacteria; order Burkholderiales; family Burkholderiaceae; genus Paraburkholderia; species Paraburkholderia phymatum. The sequence continues at coordinate 2,877,905 of NC_010622.1, forward strand.
ATCGGTCGCATCGCCGGCGTCCTGCTGGAAAAGAACCCGCCTCACCTGCTGATCGACTGCAACGGCGTCGGCTACGAAGTCGACGTACCGATGAGCACGTTCTACAACCTGCCTGGAACGGGCGAAAAGGTCGTGCTGCTCACGCAGATGATCGTGCGCGAAGACGCGCATCTGCTGTATGGCTTTCTCACGCCGCAAGAGCGTTCGACGTTTCGCGAGTTGTTAAAGATCACGGGTATCGGCGCGCGCATGGCGCTGGCCGTACTGTCTGGTATGAGCGTTCAGGAGCTGTCGCAGACGGTCACGATGCAGGATGCCGCGCGTCTCACGCGTGTTCCGGGCATCGGCAAAAAGACGGCGGAACGGCTCCTGCTCGAACTGAAGGGCAAGCTCGGTGCCGACCTCGGTGCAATGGCGGGTGCCGCGTCGCAGTCCGATCATGCTTCCGACATCCTGAATGCATTGCTGGCATTGGGTTACTCCGAAAAAGAAGGGCTGGCGGCCATCAAGAACGTGCCGGCGGGCACAGGCGTTTCCGAGGGCATCAAGCTCGCGTTGAAGGCGCTGTCGAAGGCCTGAATTGGCCCTCGGCAAACGGCTTGCATGAAGCTTCGCATGCCGTTTCCTGCGCGACACCCTGGCCGTTCGGCCAGGTCTTCGAATGGGCCACGCGCGGTACAATGCCCGCATGATCGAACACGACAAACTCGCCGCCGAACGCATCATCGCCGCCACGCCCGTGTCGCCGAACGAGGAAGCGTTCGAGCGCGCGTTGCGCCCCCGTCAGCTGGACGAATACGTCGGCCAGGAAAAGGTGCGCGGCCAGCTGGAAATTTTCATCGAGGCTGCCAAGCGCCGCTCGGAATCGCTGGATCACGTGCTGCTGTTCGGTCCGCCTGGCCTCGGCAAGACCACGCTCGCGCATATCATCGCGCGCGAAATGGGCGTGAATCTGCGGCAGACTTCCGGTCCCGTGCTGGAGCGCGCGGGCGATCTCGCGGCGCTTCTGACCAACCTCGAAGCCAATGACGTTCTCTTCATCGACGAGATTCACCGGCTGTCGCCCGTCGTCGAGGAAATCCTGTATCCGGCGCTCGAGGATTATCAGATCGATATCATGATCGGCGAAGGCCCCGCGGCGCGCAGTGTGAAGCTCGATCTGCAACCGTTCACGCTGGTCGGCGCCACGACGCGCGCGGGCATGCTGACCAATCCGTTGCGCGACCGCTTTGGTATTGTCGCGCGATTGGAGTTTTATAACGCAGAAGAGCTGGCACGCATCGTGAGCCGTTCCGCATCGCTGCTCGGCGCGCAGATCCACCCGGAAGGTGCACTGGAAATCGCGAAGCGCTCGCGCGGCACGCCGCGTATCGCGAACCGTCTGCTGCGGCGCGTGCGCGATTACGCGGAAGTGAAGGCGGACGGCAATATCACCGCGAAGGTCGCGGATGCAGCGCTGAAAATGCTCGACGTCGATCCGGTCGGTTTTGATCTGATGGACCGCAAGCTTCTCGAAGCGATCTTGCACAAGTTCGATGGCGGTCCCGTGGGCGTCGACAATCTCGCGGCGGCAATTGGCGAAGAGCGCGACACAATCGAAGACGTGCTCGAGCCGTATCTGATCCAGCAGGGCTTTCTGCAACGCACGCCGCGTGGACGCGTCGCCACGTTGTTGACGTATCGGCACTTCGGGCTTGCCGCACCTGACTCGGCAAGTCCTGTTCGCAATCTGTGGGATGCCGAGCCGAGCTGAGCGGCTCTTGCGATAAGACACGCGGCGCTCGACATCGCCGCGTCAGGCGGAGGTCAGCGCTCTGGTCTGGGCGTCGTTTTGAAACTGTCGTCTTTGGCATGGCCACCGAGATGCACGACATCGGCCCACGACACAACCGTCGCGCGGCCACCTTCGAAATCGACCACATTCACGCTCGTGTTCAGCAGCTGATAATTGCGCGGCGCATCCAGCGACAAACCGTTCGCGAATCGATACACACAATCCAGCACACCGCCGTGCGCGACGCATGCTATGCGCCCATCCGGATGCGCGGCCACGATTGGCTCGAGCGCGTGCAGCACACGGTGATAAAACACGCGCTGCGATTCTCCCTCGGGTGGTGAGAAGCCTGGATCGCGCGTTTGCCACCGCGCGTACTCGTCAGGAAAGCGCAGCGAGATTTCGTCGCTGTCGTGGCCCTGGAACGCGCCGTAATTGCGTTCGCGCAGGCCCTCCCGCAGTTGGAGCCGCAGCCCGAGCACATCCGCGAATGGCTGCGCGGTTTGCCGCGCGCGCATCAGATCGCTCGAATAGACCGCGTCGAGCCGCGCTCCTTCATGCGCCTCGCACGCAAACCGCTCGGCAAGCCGCTTGGCCTGCTCGACGCCGCTCGTGGCGAGCGGAATGTCGATGTGCCCTTGAATCCGCTTGATGCGGTTCCAGTCGGTTTCACCGTGTCGGATGAAGAGAACTTGTGTCGCCATGAATGGGGAGCAGGGAAACGGCGGTTATGCGCGCGTCTGCAGCCAGAAAGTGACAGGGCCGTCGTTGACGAGCGAAACTTGCATCTCCGCTCCGAACTCGCCCGTTTCGACGATGGCATGCTTCGCGCGCGCAGCCGCCACGAAGTAATCGAACAACCGCTTGCCCTCGTCTGGCGGCGCGGCGGGCGTAAAGCTCGGGCGCAGGCCGCTGTTCGTGTCGGCTGCCAGCGTGAACTGCGAAACGAGCAGCAGGCCGCCCGCGCGCCCCGCGCCGTCGATATTCTGCACGGGCAGGTTCATCTTGCCCGCGGCGTCGCTGAACACGCGGTAGCCCAGCACCTTGGCGAGCAGCTTGTCGGCGACTGCATCGGTGTCGCCGCGCTCGGCGCAGACTAGCGCGAGCAGGCCCGCGTCGATTGCGCCCGTCACGCGATCGCCGACGCGCACTTCGGCGCGCCGCACACGTTGAATCAGCGCGATCATGCGACGCGGGCGCGTGGTGGCATGTGCACAGGCTGACTGAGCATCATGCCGTCAGCGTGACACGCGCAAAACGTCGTTTGCCGACCTGCACGACGAACTCGCCCGCCTCGACCTTCAGGCCCTTGTCCGACACAGTTGCGCCGTCGATCTTCACGCCGCCCTGTTCGATGTTGCGCAGCGCTTCACTCGTCGACGGCACGAGGCCCGCCTGTTTCAGCAACTGGCCAATGGCCAGCGGCGCGCCCGCGAGCGTCACCGTCGGGATGTCGTCCGGCACGCCGCCCTTCGCGCGGTGGTTGAAGTCTTCGAGAGCGCGCTCAGCGTCGGCCTGCGAGTGGAAGCGAGCGACGATTTCCTGCGCAAGCAGTACCTTGAAGTCGCGCGGATTGCGTCCGCCGTCGATCTCTCGCTTGAAGCCCTCGATTTCCGACATAGGACGGAAAGACAGTAGCTCGAAGTACCGCCACATCAGCACGTCGGAGATGCTCATTAGCTTGCCGAACATGTCATTCGGCTTTTCGCTGATACCGACGTAGTTGCCCTTCGACTTCGACATCTTCTCGACGCCGTCCAGCCCTTCGAGCAGCGGCATCGTCAGGATGCACTGCTGTTCCTGGCCGTACTGCTTCTGCAATTCACGGCCGACCAGCAGGTTGAACTTCTGGTCCGTGCCGCCGAGTTCCAGGTCGGCATTCAGCGCCACCGAGTCGTAACCCTGCATCAGCGGGTAGAGGAATTCGTGGATCGAGATGGGCACGCCGCTCTGAAAACGCTTCGTAAAGTCTTCGCGCTCCAGGATGCGCGCGACGGTGTAGCGCGATGCGAGCTTGATCATGCCGTCGGCACCGAGCGGCATCGACCATTCGCTGTTGTAACGGATTTCCGTCTTCGCGCGGTCGAGCACCAGCGCAGCCTGTTCGAAGTAGGTCTTCGCGTTCGATTCGATCTGCTCGCGCGTGAGCGGCGGGCGCGTTGCATTGCGGCCCGAAGGATCGCCGATCAGCGACGTGAAATCGCCGATCAGGAAAATCACCGTGTGGCCGAGATCCTGCAACTGGCGCATCTTGTTCAGCACCACGGTATGACCGATGTGAATGTCGGGCGCCGTCGGATCCAGACCGAGCTTGATGCGCAGCGGCGTGCCCGTGGCAGCGCTCCTCGCGAGCTTTTGCGCGAACTCCTCTTCGATCAGCAGTTCGTCGACGCCGCGCTTCGTGACTTCGAGCGCATGAAGGACCTGGTCGGTGATCGGATAGGGGGAACTGGGCTTGGCGGTGAACTCGGTGCTCATGCTGGAACGGGAGATCGCAAAAAGAGAGATTGTCCCATAGTTGCGGCGCATTGCGCCCTCAACTCTCTGCAAACGTCTGGAACTGCATCGAAGCGTATTCTCCGCAATTCTCGGCGCCGCGCACCCTGGCCGATCGGCCAGGTTGTGATGCAACTCGCCGTTGAGCGACAATTCCCGTCAACGGCATGCGCGAGGCGTGCGACGGCGCTACAGGAGCACAACGTGGACAACACAGGTAATAAGGCAGACGGCGTGTACTTCGGGTTGATGTCAGGCACGAGCATGGACGGCGTGGACGGTGTCGCGGTCGAATTTGCGGCGGGCAAGGCGCCCGTCGTGCGATCGCAGGCGTTCGTGGGCTTTTCCGAAGGCCTGCGCGAAGCACTGTTCAGCCTTCAGCAAGCCGGCGACAACGAAATCGAGCGCGAGGCGCTGGCCGCCAATGCGCTGGCCGCGCGATATACGGTGTGCTGCCACGAGCTGTTGCGCTCGGGCAATCTGTCCGCCGCCGACGTCCGCGCGATCGGCGTGCACGGTCAGACAGTGCGGCATCGGCCGGAGAAGGGCTATACGCGGCAGATCAACAACCCCGCGCTGCTCGCGGAAATGACGCATATCGACGTGATCGCCGATTTCCGAAGCCGTGATGTGGCGGCGGGCGGCCAGGGCGCGCCGCTGGTACCTGCGTTTCACGCCACGGTTTTCGGCGCGAAGAATGAGACGCGCGTGGTGTGCAATCTCGGCGGAATCAGCAACATTACGGTTCTCTCGGCAAACGGCGCAGTACGCGGCTTCGATTGTGGTCCCGCGAACGCACTGCTGGACGAATGGGCACACCGGCATCTGCACAAGCCGTTCGACGAGAACGGTCAATTCGCCGCCACGGGCCAGGTGCATCGGCCACTATTGAACGCATTTCTCGACGAGCCGTTTTTCGAGGCGCAGCCGCCAAAAAGCACGGGACGCGACCTGTTCAATCCGGAGTGGCTCGACGCAAAGCTACAAGGTTTTTCGGACGTCGGCCCCGCCGACGTCCAGGCGACGCTGGTCGCGCTGACTGCGGTGACCGTCGCACGCGAAATCGAGCGCCATGCACCGGACTGCAAGGCGGTCTACGTGTGTGGAGGCGGCGCGCGCAATCCGCAACTCATGAAAGCGCTGCAGAGCGCGCTTGCCGAAAGCGGCTGCAGCGGCGTTCCCGTTCTGACGACCGACGCGCTCGGTGTGCCGCCGCATCAGGTGGAGCCGCTGGCGTTTGCATGGCTGGCGATGCGTTGCGTCGCGCGCGAGCCCGGGAATCTGCCGTCCGTGACGGGTGCCGCCGATACACGCGTGCTCGGCGCGATTTACCCGCGTTGACGCGCACAAATAAAAAACGGGGCCGAAGCCCCGTTTTGCCGCCACTGACGTGGCGTAAACCGCGAAGTAAGGTGCGATCACACCGAAAACGACGAACCGCAACCGCAAGTGGTCGTGGCGTTCGGGTTCTTGATCACGAACTGAGCACCGTTGATGTCGTCCTTGTAGTCGATCTCCGCGCCCACCAGATACTGGTAGCTCATCGAGTCGATCAGCAGCTGGACGCCGCTCTTGTTCATCACAGTGTCGTCTTCGTTGATTGCTTCGTCGAAGGTGAAACCATATTGAAAGCCGGAGCAGCCGCCACCTTGCACGAAAACGCGCAGCTTGAGCTCCGGGTTGCCTTCTTCTTCGATCAGTTCTTTGACCTTGTCAGCCGCTGCGTCAGTAAAGACGAACGGTGCCGGCATCTCGGTCACGGGGGTGTCGGTCACTGCGTCCATGCGAACTCTCCAAAATAGCTTCTAGTCGCTATTGTATTGCTCTTCCCGATATCGTGCCGATGCCCATGAAATCAATAGGCTCTTATGCGGCGCGGCTGAATCGGATCAGTGCGGGCAGTGGTGTAAGCGATGTCTCCGTCCGCCCGCGACGGGCGGACCGCGGACACGAAAACAAACAAAACCGGCGGAAATGCAAAAAGCCGCCTTCGCATCTGCGTTGGCGGCTTTTTGCTACAGGCCCCGTCTGGAACAGAGCCCGCCCGAAACGATTAACGCTTCGAGAACTGCTTGCGGCGACGTGCCTTGTGGAAACCGACCTTCTTACGCTCGACTTCACGTGCATCGCGCGTGACGAAGCCAGCGTTTGACAGTGCCGGCTTCAGCGTTGCGTCGTAGTCCATCAGCGCGCGGGTGATGCCGTGGCGAACTGCGCCTGCCTGACCCGTTTCACCGCCGCCCGACACGTTGACCTTGATGTCGAACGTCGTGCCGTGGTTCGTCAGTTCCAGCGGCTGGCGCACGATCATCAGCGACGTTTCGCGCGAGAAGTAGTCAGCGATGGGCTTGCCGTTGACGACGATGTCGCCCTTGCCAGCCTTGATGAAGACACGAGCAACTGCGCTCTTGCGGCGGCCCGTACCGTAATTCCAGTTACCGATCATGTGGGCTCCCCTTAGATCTCGAGCGACTTCGGCTGTTGTGCCGAGTGCGGATGCGTTGCGTCTGCGTAGACCTTCAGCTTCTTGATCATCGCGTAGCCCAGCGGGCCCTTCGGCAGCATGCCCTTGACCGCCTTCTCGAGCGCACGGCCCGGGAAGCGCTCTTGCATCTTGCCGAACGTCGTTTCATAGATACCGCCCGGGTAGCCCGAGTGGCGATAGTACTTCTTGTCCGTGGTCTTGTTGCCCGTGACCTTCAGCTTGCCGGCGTTGATAACGATGATGAAATCACCGGTGTCGACGTGCGGAGTGAATTCAGGCTTGTGCTTGCCGCGAAGACGGTGTGCCACTTCGCTGGCGACACGGCCGAGAACCTTATCCGTCGCGTCAATCACAAACCATTCGCGCGTCACCTCATGGGCTTTTGCGGAAAACGTCTTCATGATCGATCCAAAAATAAATGCTGCGCCCTGTGTTTTTTCCTGCTTGTAAGTGCGCATCGAGGCGCGTGCAGGCTCTCCCTGTTCTTCCTCCGCGGGCACGAATGCGGAAAAGCTGATGATTATAAAGGAATTTGCACCGTGGAGTCAAAGGGTGCCAGGAATCCTGGAACGCCAGACGAAAAAAAGCCCGAACTAGCGGTTCGGGCTTAATCCACCTTAGGAGGAGGGTGGAGGAGACATGCGGAGATTGTCGAGTTCGACAACCAATGAACAGATTATATGGCTGCGGCTTGTGCAATGCAAGAACATTTGCAATGCGAAATCGATTTTCATAATTTGAAATCCACGACCTGCGGCGGCGACATTCACCACTCCTTTTGAAAACAAGGGATTACTGGTTTTTTAGTGGGCGCCAACTCATGATGACCCTTAGGCAAGGGCCAAGAAATGGTCGGCGCTATCCCTACGCGGCCAGCATGCTGCGGCGCAGCATATAACGGCGCCCCGCATAATCTGCCGCCGATGTCGCTCCGGGCGAGCCATCATCCGTCGGGCTACAATGCGCTTCTCGAATCTAAGCTTGTGAGCAGGGGTCTACGCATGGAATGCAAAGTCAGCTGGATGGGTCAGGACGGCATGGCATTCGCCGCCGAAACGGGCAGCGGCCATCTCGTCGCCATGGACGGCGCGCCCGAAGGCGGCGGTCGCAATCTGGCGCCGCGTCCGATGGAAATGGTGCTGCTTGGCACGGGCGGCTGCACCGCGTATGACGTCGTGATGATTCTGAAGAAGAGCCACCAGGAAATCACCGGCTGCTCGGTGACGTTGAAGGCCGAGCGCGCAAGCGAGGACCCGAAGGTCTTCACCAAGGTTCACTTCCACTTCACGGTGACGGGCAAGAACCTCAATCCGTCGACGGTAGAGCGCGCGATCAATCTGTCGCACGACAAATACTGCTCGGCGTCGATCATGATCGCGAAGACGGCCCAACTCACGCATTCGTTCGACATCGTCGCGGGCTGAGTGCCCACGCGAGCCAAGCGCAGCTGGAAAATGCCGGCGTCCCAACGGACGCCGGCATTTGTCATTTGAGCGGCAAAGCAGGCCGATAAGCCGGATTCTGTGCACGCGACGCGCCCGAAAGCGCCCCACGCGTGGCAGCCATTCCTCTAGGCGCGCCATTGCTGACGCGCTCAAGCTTCCTACCCGCAGACGAGACGGGGGCCCCATCCTGCATCTCGAAGATGCGCGCCTGCCTACTTGGAATTGCTCCGGGTGGAGGTTACCGTGCCGGTCTGCGTCGCCGCAGCCGCGGTGCGCTCTTACCGCACCGTTTCACCCTTACCTGATCCCGTCTTGCGACGGGCCATCGGCGGTTTGCTTTCTGTTGCCCTGTTCCGCGTGTCGCCACGGATGGCCGTTAGCCATCACCCTGCCCTGTGGAGTCCGGACTTTCCTCGCCCTCGCCAGCCGAAACCAGCGAAGCCGCGACTGCCTGGCCTACTTTGCTGGCCGCGATTTTACCATCCGGCGCGACGCGAGACCGCCGGCCGCTGCGAAACACGGAGGCATCGTCGTAGAAAGACTCTGTCTCATTATCGGCCCACCAGCCGGGAATACCGAGCACAGGTAGCGGCGCGAACATCTGGCTGCTGAAGCCGGCGCCTTCCAGCAGCACCCGGGCGACGGTGTCATCGAGAAACGAGTCGCGCGCAGCGCGTGTCCACGTGAAATACGCCGATGGGACCTCGACGATCCACGCATGCCCCGTACACGCTTTGTAAGGGGTGACGAGCTTTTCCAGTAGCGCATGCCCGAAACAGCGCACTTCGCAGCGCTCGTCCCATGCCGCGCGCTGTGCGACAAACAGCGTCTTCCAGCTGAACGCTTGCAGTGCCGTGCTCAGCGCCGGGTCCGAGCATGCGAACAGCACGGCGTTCTCATCGAATACGGTCAACGCGTCGCGCGTGTCACCGCGCGTCGGGCCGATGCCCAGCGCATCGACCGCCGCCGAGCCGCGTGCGCTCAACGCCGCCTTGATGCGCGGAAACTGAAACCAGGTCAATGCGTTGAAGAAGTCGTGCAGATTGTGGCGCGTCGGCACGCAGCCCGTTGCTGCGATATGCGCCTCGTACGCCGTGCCGGGCGGCAGTTCGTCCTGCGGAATGAAGGTAAGCCGCTTCCCCCGTCCCGTTGTGATGACGGCGGACCCAGCGTCCGCGTTCATCTCGCGCAACTGCTGCGCCGCGCCCCGCAACGCCGCCTGCTGCCAGCGCACGCCACGCGCCGCGACCTGCGCAAACCACGGCCGCGACCAGTCGATATCCGCGAAACCCGGGGCGGCGCGTTTCAGCGCCCCATCCGGTGAAACTGCACCGCACGACATATCGTCAGCCAAGCCCTCAGATGAGCTTCCAGCCGATCGCTTCGCCGCCGCGCAATGGCACGACGGGCGTATCACCAGCCTCGAGCTCCGCGGGCAGCGTCCACTGTTCGCGGCGCAGCGTCACTGTCTCTTCGCTGCGCGGCAGACGGTAGAAATCCGCACCGTGGAAGCTGGCAAAACCTTCCAGCTTGTCGAGCGCGCCCGCCGTGTCGAACGCTTCCCCGTACAGCTCGAGCGCATGCAGCGCCGTGTAGCAACCCGCGCAGCCGCACGCGTGTTCCTTCAGGCCCTTCGGATGTGGTGCGCTGTCCGTGCCGAGGAAGAAGCGCGGATTGCCCGACGTCGCCGCCTCGACGAGCGCCACGCGATGCGTTTCGCGCTTCAACACAGGCAGGCAGTAGTAATGCGGACGAATGCCGCCCTGGAAGATCGCGTTGCGGTTGTACAGCAGGTGATGCGCGGTAATCGTCGCGCCGAGCAGTTCAGGCGGCGCGCCCGAATCGCGTACGTAGTCGGCGGCATCTTTTGTCGTGATGTGCTCGAACACGACTTTCAACGCTGGGAAATCGCGGCGCAGCGGCGTCATCACGCGGTCGATGAACACTTTCTCGCGGTCGAACAGATCGATCGACGAATCCGTCACTTCGCCATGCACGAGCAGCGGCATGCCCGTTTCCTGCATCATCTCCAACGTCTTCGCGCACTTGCGGATGTCGGTGACGCCTGCGTCCGAGTTCGTCGTCGCACCCGCCGGGTAGAGCTTCACGCCATGCACGAAGCCGCTCTCGCGTGCCCGGCGGATTTCTTCGGGCGGGGTGTTGTCGGTGAGATACAACGTCATCAGCGGCTCGAACTTCACGCCGGCGGGAATCGCCGCCACGATGCGCTCGCGATACGCCCGCGCCATTTCCGTCGTCGTGACGGGCGGCTTCAGGTTCGGCATGATGATCGCGCGGCCGAACTGGCGCGCAGTGTGCGGCAGAACAGCGGCGAGCATCGCGCCATCGCGGACGTGCAGGTGCCAGTCATCGGGACGGGCGAACGTGAGGGTATCGACGGAAGCAGCGGTAGAGGCAGTCATGGCGGGAACTCGCGAACGGCGCGGACACGGCAAACAGCATAACTGACGAGCGCTTTCCACAAATGCAGCCAAAACACCCGTCAATTTTGCTTTTTGCCGTTTCTGGCTCGGTGATATGCTTTGAAAATCATCATTGTAACGGGTCGGCCCACGTGGGCTCATACCTCGTTAGAAAGGCTTGTCTTCCGCATCATGTGCCAACTACTCGGAATGAATTGCGCCGCGCCGACGGACGTCACGTTCTCGTTCACCGGCTTCGCGGCGCGCGGCGGCGTCACCGACCACCACTCCGACGGCTGGGGCATCGCCTTCTTCGAAGACAAGGCCTGTCGCCTGTTCATCGACCATCAGTCGTCGGCGACCTCGCCGATAGCGGAGATGGTCAAGCGCTACCCGATCAAGTCAAAAAACACGATTGCCCATATCCGCAAGGCGACGCAAGGGCATATCGTGCTCGAGAACTGCCACCCGTTCATGCGGGAGTTGTGGGGACGGCACTGGATCTTCGCGCACAACGGCGATCTGCAGAACTACGGCCCGGTGCTGTCGGGCGTCTATCAGCCCGTCGGCAGCACGGATAGCGAACTGGCCTTCTGCGCGCTGCTGCAAGGTTTGCGCAAGGCGTTTCCGGCCTCGCAGCCGCCGCTCGACGAACTGTTCGCCGCGCTCGAAACGCTGACCAAGGAAATCACCCAGTTCGGCGTGTTCAATTTCCTGATGTCGAACGGCCAGGCGCTGTTCGCGCATTGCTCGACGCATCTGCATTACCTCGTGCGCAGCTGGCCTTTTTCGACCGCACATCTGGTCGACGCGGACGTTTCGATCGACTTCGCCAAATACACGACGCCCGAAGATCGCGTCGCCGTGATCGCCACGCAGCCGTTGACCGACAATGAAATCTGGACGGCCTTCGAGCCCGGCGATCTGCTGATGTTCCAGCATGGCGAAGTGATCGCACGCGCCAATGTGCCTGTGCCGCCCGCCGTGCTGGAGAAGGCGCGCAACCCCGCTTGCGACCCCAGCGCGTCGGCGAGCATGCTGCCCGCCGCTTCCGTCGTCGATCTCGAATCCGACGACGCGGCAGCGTATGAATCGTAATGGCCTTATCGGCTGACGGGCACGCACGTGCGCGTACGCCGCGATGCACGGCGCAGTGTCATGCTTCGCGCTCGTTCGCGCCGGCGATATCAGTGCCGCGCGGCTTACCGTGCGCGGTCGGCGTTTTACACAGAAGCTGCCGCAACGCCGAGGGACAACGCCATGCACTCTCGCGCCGCTCCTTCGCGTCACCCTGCCCGGTACGTTCGGACCAGCAACCGCACAACTTCGAGCGACAGGTTTCGAGACTCGCCGCCAGCGCGTTCGCGCTCAACGGTTCCGCGTAGTTAACGTCATGAATGTCGAACATCAGACGTTCTAGTGGCCACGCTTGCCCCTGGGCGCCGTCATCCCGCATCAGACGCTCCGCGATCTGCACCGCCTCGGACCGCAAGGTTGCCAAAAACCCTTTGGATAGCTGATCTCCGAAACCGTGACGACAGACCCACAACCGCGCGGACTCCTGGAACTGGTCGGCAGTCAGCCACGTCCCGGCGAAGCGCATCGAGATCAGTTCGTGAACAACCAGGTCGCTCAACAAAAACACTTTCATGGACTATCTCTTTTCGATCGAAACGGAAAACAGCGGTGGCAATCCGCCGCCCTCATCACATTTCGCTGGCAAGCTTATGCTCGCCCGAACACGGATCAAATGAGACGATTCCGATTACGATTCAATTAATAGGCAACACTCCTAATAAACCAAAGAATAGAAATCCACATCAACTAGCAGATAGAAAGACAACAGAAGGACAGTTGTTGGCGTGAAAAAAAAGCCGCTTCCGAAGAAGCGGCCTTCTTGTGATCGAAGCGCGATCTCAGTGCAGGATTTTTGCGAGGAAATCTTTCGCACGGTCCGACTTCGGATTGGCAAAAAAATCTTCCTTGCGGTCGTCCTCGACGATAAGACCCTTGTCCATGAAGATCACGCGATGCGCGACCTTCTTCGCGAAGCCCATTTCGTGCGTCACGCACATCATGGTCATGCCTTCCTGCGCGAGTTCCACCATCACATCGAGCACTTCGTTGATCATTTCCGGATCGAGTGCCGACGTCGGTTCGTCGAACAGCATCGCGACAGGGTCCATCGACAGCGCGCGCGCAATCGCCACACGCTGCTGCTGACCGCCCGACAACTGCCCCGGATACTTGTCCGCATGCGCGCGCAAACCGACGCGATCGAGCAGCTTCAGACCCTTCGCGGTCGCTTCGTCCTTCGAGCGGCCGAGCACCTTGATCTGTGCGAGCGTCAGGTTCTCGGTGATCGACAGATGCGGGAACAGTTCGAAGTGCTGGAACACCATGCCGACTTTCGAGCGCAGCTTCGACAGATTCGTCTTCTTGTCGTTGAGCGACTGGCCGTTGATCACGATGTCGCCCTTCTGGAACGGCTCCAGGCCGTTCACAGTCTTGATGAGCGTCGACTTGCCCGAACCCGACGGGCCGCACACGACGACCACTTCGCCCTTTTTGATTTCCGTCGTGCAGTCGGTCAGCACCTGGAACTGACCGTACCACTTGGACACATTCTTGATAGAGATCATCTTGCGACCTTTTTCTGAAGACTTTTGACGAGGCTCGACGCGACCACGCAGATCACGAAGTAACACGCACCGGCGAACAGTACCATCTCGACGTTCGTACCGTCACGGTCGCCAATATTCGTGGCCGTGCGGAAGAAGTCGGCGAGGCTGATCACGTAGACGAGCGACGTATCCTGAAAGAGCACGATGGCCTGCGTGAGCAGCAGCGGCACCATCGCGCGGAACGCCTGCGGCAGCACGACGAGACGCATCGCCTGCGGATAGCTCATGCCGAGCGCGTACGACGCGTTTACTTGCCCGCGCGGCACGGCCTGAATACCCGCACGGATGATTTCCGAATAGTACGCGGCTTCGAACAGCGAGAACGCGACCATCGCCGAGGCGAGGCGAATGTCGATGTCCGCGGAAAGGCCCAGCACGTTCTGCAGCACCTGCGGCACGATCAGGAAGAACCACAGCAGCACCATCACCAGCGGGATCGAGCGGAATAGCGTCACGTAAAGTTTCGCAAACCACTCCAGCGGCTTGATGCCCGAAAGGCGCAACAGCGCGAGCACGGTCCCCCACACGATGCCGATCACAATCGCGAGAATCGTGATCTTGAGCGTGACGATGGCACCCGTCCACAGCGTCGGCAGTGCGCCCGGAATACCGCTCCAGTCGAAATGATGCATCACTTGCCTCCGATATAGCCAGGCAGCCGGCTCTTGGCTTCGACGATGCGCATCAGCGTCATCACGATCAGGTTGATGAGCAGATACGCAACCGTGACGGCGATGAACGACTCGTACGTCTGCGCCGTGTAGTCGACGAGCTGGCGCGCCTGCGCGGACAGATCGAGCAGACCGATGGTCGATGCGACGGCGGAGTTCTTGAAGATGTTCAGAAACTCGGACGTGAGCGGCGGCACGATGATCCGGTAAGCGACGGGCAGCAGCACGTAGCGATACGTCTGCCATTGCGTGAAGCCGAGTGCGAGACCCGCGCCACGCTGGCCGCGCGGCAGCGCGTTAATGCCCGAGCGCACCTGCTCGCACACGCGTGCAGCCGTGAAGAGCCCGAGACAGATGATTGACGACGAGAAGAACTGCGCGCCAGGCGGCAGTTGCTTGAACCATGTACCGATCGAAACGGGCAGCAATTCCGGTATCACCAGATACCAGATGAAGAACTGAACGATCAGCGGAATGTTACGGAAGATGGCGACGTAGACGGTGCCAATGGCCGCGAGCTTTTTGTTCGGCACCGTGCGCAGCACGCCGAACAGCGAACCTACGATCAGCGCGATCACCCAGGCGGACAGCGAAACCGTGACCGTCACCCAGAGGCCGGACAGCAGCCAGCCGAGATAGGTGGTCGGTTCGCCGGTGGAAACCGGACTCAGCAGAATGCCCCAGTTCCAGTGGTATGACATGACGAAGACTCCAACAAAAAGAAACGGAAGAAGCGCCTGCCCCTTCCGTTCCGTTCAACACGTTGACTGAGTAACGGTTGCTCGAGATTTAGTCGATTGCCTTGTCGTTCGGTGCCTTGTACAGCGCCTTCATGTCATCGCTTTCCGGGAAGGCCAGGTTCAGGCCCTTCGGCGGAATCGGCGATTCGAACCACTTCTTGTAGATCTGCGACGCTTCGCCCGACGTTTCGACCTTGGCGATCGCATCGTCGACGACCTTCTTGAACTCCGGATCGTTCTTGCGCAGCATGCAGCCGTACGCTTCATGCGATTGCGGCGCGCCGACGATCACGAAATCGCCAGGATTGTTCGACTTCGCGCGCTCGCCTGCGAGCAGTGCGTCGTCCATCATGAACGCAGCGGCACGACCTGTCGACAGCGTCAGGAACGATTCGCCGTGATCCTTCGCGCTGATGATGTTCATGCCCATGTTCTTGTCCTGGTTCATCTTGCGCAGCAGGCGCTCGGACGTGGTGCCCGCCGTCGTCACGACGGTCTTGCCCTTCAGGTCGGCCCAGTCCTTGACGCCCGAATCCTTCTTCGTCATCAGGCGCGTGCCGATGACGAAGATCGTGTTCGAGAACGAGACTTGCTGCTGGCGCTCGGCGTTGTTGGTGGTCGAACCGCATTCGAGGTCGACGGTGCCGTTCTGCACCAGCGGAATGCGGTTTTGCGACGTGACCGGGGTCAGCTTGACCTTCAGGTTCGGCATGTTCAGCTTCTGCTTGACGGCATCCACGACCTTCAGCGCGAATTCCTGCGAGTAGCCGATCACGTTCTGCTTGTCATCGTAGTACGAGAACGGAATCGACGATTCGCGGTGGCCCAGCGAAATGACACCCGTGTCCTTGATCTTCTTGAGCGTGCCGGCGTCCTGCGCTTGCGCGCCCACGGTGAACAAACCCAGAGTCGCGAGAAGCAGCGCAGCTTTTTTAACCTTCATTTGTGATCTCCTTGGCAAGAACCGGCGCCAGTGTATCTCAGTAATTATTCTGAAAGTATGGTTGTTAACCATGTTCCGCACGCAGTGTTGCGTAAAGCCACCAATTTGCGCGTCGGCGGCGCCCGTATTGGCTTACAGCGACTTTACCGGTCGATGCAAACGTCATCGGTTGCGTCGTTTTTGCCGGTTCCGGCAACCGGGTTCGAACGGCTTCAATTGCAAAAAAGCGGACGGCACCCGAAGTGCCGCCCGCCCGGTATTTTGCGCGACTTCGTGAAATCGCGCTGGAAAAACGCCGTTGCCTGGCGCCGCGTCCGCGACGGGCGCCAGTTTCGCCCTGTATCGGATATACGCGGGCGCGTCCATGTATCAGGGATACAGGCCGCGCATTTCACGCGCTTGAAGGATGCGCTTGCAAGCAACGATGAACGCCGCGGTGCGCACCGACACCTTCTGCTCGCTCGCGACCTGCCACACGGCAGCGAAGGCTTCGCGCATAACGCGCTCGAGGCGCTCGTTGATCTCGTCTTCCGTCCAGAAGAAGCTCGAGAAGTCCTGCACCCACTCGAAGTACGAAACCGTCACGCCACCCGCATTCGCGACCACGTCGGGGATCACGAGAATCCCCTTGTCGTGCAGAATGTCGTCTGCGGCGGTCGTGGTCGGGCCGTTCGCGCCTTCGACGATGATCTTCGTACGAATCTTGCCTGCGTTCTTCTCGGTGATCTGGTTTTCGAGCGCGGCGGGAATCAGAATGTCCGATTCGATCGCCCAGAAGTCTTCGTTCGCGATCGTGTCGGCTTCAGCGTAGCCGCCGACACCGCCGTGCCTCGCGACGTGCTCAAGCAGTGCGACTGCGTCGATGCCCGATTCCTTATACAGCGTGCCCGTGTGATCCTGCACGGCAACGACCTTCGCGCCCGCTTCCTGATAAAGACGCGCCGCGATGCCGCCGACGTTGCCGAAGCCCTGCACGGCGATGCGCGCGCCTTCGATGTCCATGCCGATGCGGCGCGCCGCTTCGCAGCCGACGACGAACACGCCGCGGCCCGTTGCTTCACGACGGCCGAGCGAACCGCCGAGCGTGATCGGCTTGCCCGTCACGACACCCGTTGCTGTTTGGCCCTGGTTCATCGAGTACGTATCCATCATCCACGCCATGATCTGCTCGTTCGTGTTCACGTCCGGCGCGGGGATGTCGGTATTCGGTCCGATGATGATGCCGATTTCGCTCGTGTAGCGGCGTGTGACACGCTCGAGTTCGCCACGCGACAGCGTGCGCGGATCGACGCGGATGCCGCCCTTCGCACCGCCGTACGGCACGTTGACGGCCGCGTTCTTCACCGACATCCACGCGGACAGCGCCATCACTTCAGACAGCGTCACGTCCTGGTGATAACGCACGCCACCCTTGCCCGGACCGCGCGACACATTGTGCTGCACGCGATAGCCTTCGAAATGCGCAACCGTGCCGTTGTCGAGCTCGATGGGCACGTCGACGACCAGAATGCGCTTCGGGCGCTTCAGCGTTTCGAGCCAGCGCGACAGCGAGCCGAGGTACGGCGCAACGCGATCGACTTGACGGAGATAGTTGCCCCAGGGGCCGAGATCATCCTGGTGAAGGTAGGACGGGATGGACTGCACATTTGCCGCGGTAGACATGAACGCTCCAGCGTTTTATCGGGTGACGCCATTGTCGAAAAAAAGCGCTGGATGGGTCCAATGCCGTTTGGTCATCCGGTTATGTTTTTCTTGCATAACCCTGCGGAAAGCGCAAATGCATGTCGCGAGGCCGTTATTGACGAGGCGGGCAATGCACTGGTGCCTACCTTGATGCTTGCGCGAGCTCGGCGCTCACGACATCCCACAGCGCGCGCACGAGTTGGTGGCGCGCGTCGTCCGATTGCACGGCGAGCTTGTCGCGATAGAGGCGAATTTCCATCGTCAGCGTGAACTGCCCTTGCGCGATGCCGCGTGTTGCACGATCGAGGCGAATCAGCTTGCCTTCGGCGACGGCGTCTTCGACGGCGCTGTGCGGCAGGAACGCGACGCCGTGTCCGGCAAGCGCCATCGCCTTCAGTCCTTCGGCCATGTCCGTTTCATACACGCGATCGAGATACAGGCGTCCGGGCGCCGTCGCGAAGATCACTTCCGTCATGCGGCCCAGATACGCATTCGGCGTATAGGACAGATACGGCGTCGGCGCTTCGGGCGTGCCGGGCAGCGTGTAGCGCGCGCGTCCGCCCTTGCCAGGCGCGGAGAACGGGCTGATCGTTTCGATGCCAAGGGTCAGCATGTCGTAGCGCGCGGGATCGAGGGCGACGGGGTGACTCGGATGGTGATAGCCCATCACCAGATCGCAGCCGCCTTCGACCAGCGACAGCACGGCGTCGTGCACGTTCAGCGCGCGAAGCCGCGTGTGAATCGAGCCGATCTGCCCCTCGATGCGCTGCAGCCAGCGCGGGAAATACGTGAGTGACAGCGTATGCGGCACGGCGAATTCGATCGTCGCGGCGGGCGTGGCCGTGTGGCCGCGCAGCAGCGTGCGGGCTTCATGGAACTGCGAGAGCATGGCGAGCGCCTGCTCATAGAAAACCTGGCCCGCTGCGGTGAGACGCGTCGGGTAAACCGAACGATCGATCAGTTCCGTACCGAGCCACGCTTCGAGCGCCTGGATGCGGCGCGAGAAAGCGGGCTGCGTCACGTGCCGCAGTTCCGCCGAGCGGCTGAAGCTGCGCGTTTCCGCCAGCGACACGAAATCTTCGAGCCATTTCAGTTCCATACGGACCTAGCGCTCCCAGCTGTAACGGAAAGCCTGCATTCTAGCGGCGCCGCGGATGCGCACGCGCATCGATGCCGGCGCACGCGGCAGGGCCGATGTCCTAAAGTGGTAAAATTCGCGGTTCTCCCCGCTGATATCCGGCAATCGTATTTTCACCGTTCCTGCCTGCCTCCGATCATGTCCGACACCCGCCCCGACACCCTCTTCGCGCTGACCGCCCTTTCCCCGCTCGACGGCCGTTACGCATCGAAAACCGAAGCTTTGCGCGACTGGCTCTCAGAGGCCGCGTTCATGCGCCATCGCGTGACGGTTGAAATTCACTGGCTGATCGCGCTGTCGCACGCAGGCTTCGCCGAAGTACCGCGCTTCTCGGCAGCGTCGGAGCAGTTCCTGCTGCAGCTCGCCGAGCGCTTCACCGCCCACGACGCCGCGCGCATCAAGGACATCGAGCGCGTGACGAACCACGACGTGAAGGCCGTCGAATACTGGCTGAAAGAATCGGTGAAGGGTCAGCCGGAACTGGAGCGCGCGAGCGAATTCATCCACTTCGCGTGCACGTCCGAGGACATCAATAACACGTCACACGGCCTGATGCTCGCCGGCGCGCGCGAACACGTGATCCTGCCCGCGCTGCGCGCCGTGCATCAGCGTCTCGTCGCGCTTGCGCATGCGCAGGCCGATCAGCCGATGCTGTCGCGCACGCACGGCCAGCCTGCCAGCCCGACCACACTGGGCAAGGAAATCGCGAACGTCGCGGCGCGGCTGTCGCGCGCGATCGATCGAATCGCGAAGGTCGAACTGCTCGGCAAGATGAACGGCGCCGTCGGCAACTTCAATGCGCATCTGTCGGCGTATCCGGAATTCGACTGGGAAGCGTTCTCGAAGGAAGTCGTCGAGCAGCGTCTGAAGCTCACGTTCAACCCGTACACGATCCAGATCGAGCCGCACGACTACATGGCCGAACTGTTCGACGCGATCTCGCGCGCAAACACGATCCTGCTCGACCTCGATCGTGACGTGTGGGGTTATATCTCGCTTGGGTATTTCAAGCAGAAGACGAAGGCGGGCGAAATCGGTTCGTCGACAATGCCGCACAAGGTCAATCCGATCGACTTCGAAAATTCGGAAGGCAATCTGGGCCTTGCGAATGCGACGCTGCGGCATCTGGCCGACAAGCTGCCCGTCTCGCGCTGGCAGCGCGACCTGACCGATTCGACGGTGCTGCGCAATATCGGTGTTGCGTTCGGGTATTCGCTGTTGGCGTATGACGCGCTCAATCGCGGGCTCGACAAGCTCGAGGTGAATCCTCAACGCCTCAACGACGATCTCGATGCGACATGGGAAGTTCTCGCTGAGCCTGTGCAAACCGTGATGCGACGGTATGGGATCGAGAATCCGTACGAACAGCTCAAGGAACTCACGCGTGGCAAGGGCATCACGCGGGAGGCGCTGCAGACTTTCGTCAACGGGCTTGCTATTCCTGCTGACGCCAAAGAGCGGCTTCTTGCGATGACGCCAGGGTCGTATGTCGGCAAGGCTGCCGAGTTGGCCAAGCGGATTAAATAATCGGTTTTTGTTGTCTGTGCCGTCTGGACGCTGGTGTTGGTTTTCGCCTTCGCTGGCATGCGCGTTTTGCTTCTGGTTCGCTGGCGTTGCTCCTCTGCGGGGCAACGCTGGCGAATCAGGACAAGACCCCGAGGCCCGCAACAAGCAGCAGACCACGTAAAACGCTAACGCGCTTTCACCATAGCCAGCGTCTTATCCACGATTTCTTCGGGCGTCAGCTCGATACTCACCGTAATCGCCTCATCCTCGCCTGGCTCTTCCAGCGTATCGAGCTGACTCTGCAACAACGACGGGTCGAAGAAATGCCCGGTCCGCGTCTGCAGTCGCTCCTGCAACAACTCCCGCGTGCCCTTCAGGTAAACAAAACACACATCGCGATCTCCGTCCCGCAAGATATCGCGGTACGAGCGCTTCAACGACGAGCACGTGAACACCGCCGTCTCGCCCGCCCGCTGCTTCTCTTCGATCGCCGCACGGATCGTTCTGAGCCACGGCCAGCGGTCTTCATCCGTCAACGGAATGCCGTTGTGCATCTTCTCCTTGTTGGCGGCGCTGTGAAACGCGTCGCCGTCGGTGAAACTGCACTTGAGCCGCTCAGCCAGCAATTCCCCAATCCGGGTCTTGCCGGCGCCCGATACGCCCATCGCGATCAAAATCATTTGAAACTCCTTACAGGACCGCCGCCAACGCGAAGGTCAAACCCAGACCCATCAGCGAAATGATGGTTTCGCAGAGCGACCACGTCTGAAACGTCTGCCCCACCGTCATGCCGAAATACTCCTTGATCAGCCAGAAGCCGCCGTCGTTGACATGCGAGAAAATCAGCGAGCCCGAACCCGTCGCCAGCACCAGCAACTCAGGCTTGACCTGCACGCCGCTCGCCGCCGCAACCGGCGCGACGATGCCGCACGCCGTCGTCATCGCGACCGTCGCCGAACCCGTCGCGAGACGGATCAACGCGGCGACGAACCAGCCGAACAGCAGCGGCGACAGATGCGCAGCCGTTGCCGTCGCGACGATTTCCTTCGAGATGCCGCTATCCATCAGCACGCGGCCGAAACCACCGCCCGCACCGACGATCAGCGTAATGCCCGCGATCGGCGCCAGACAGTCGCCGCAAAACTTCTGAATCTGCTCGCGATTGAAGCCGCGTTTCGCGCCAAACGTCCAGAAGCTGACGAGCACGGCGATCAGCAGCGCGACGTCGGATGTACCGATGAATCGCAGCAGATCGTTCGCGGTCGTCTTCGGCGCGAACACGAGATCCGCCCAGCTGCCGACCAGCATCAGAATCACGGGCAGCAAAATCGTGAACAGCGTGATCCCGAAGCCCGGCAGATCGCGCGTGCCCTCTTTATGCTCCGTATCAATGAACTGCGCGGCAAGCGGATTGTTCGCCGCCAGCTTGATGTGACGATGGATCAGCAGCGCGAACAGCGGACCGGCGACGATCGCCGTCGGCACGCCGACGATCAGACCGTACGCGATCGTGCGACCGATATCCGCGTGATACGCCTGCACGGCGAGCAGCGCGGCCGGGTGCGGCGGAATCAGACCGTGCACGACGGACAGGCCCGCGACCATCGGCAGGCCGATCAGCAGCAGCGATTTGCCCGTGCGCTTCGCGACGTTGAAGGCGATCGGAATCAGCAGCACGAAGCCGACTTCGAAGAACACCGGCAAGCCGACGATGATCGCGACGAACATCATCGCCCAGTGAATGTTTTTCTCACCGAACCAGTTGATCAACGTCGTGGCGACGCGCTCGGCGCCGCCCGATTCGGCCATCATCTTGCCGAGCATCGTGCCAAGACCGACGACGATCGCAATATGGCCCAGCGTGTTGCCGTTACCTGTCTCGAACGATTTCACGATCGTCCCCGCCGGCATGCCGACGGCAAGGCCGAGCAGCAACGAGACGATGATAAGGACGAGGAACGGATAGACCTTGAAGCGCGTGATCATGAGGATCAGCACTGCAATGGCAATCACGGCGTAGATCAGCAGCATGCTGCCGTGGACAGCTTCCATGAAGCTCCTCCTTTGCTTTGGTTTGTTGGTTCGAATTGCAAAGTGCTGCGGCACCTCGCCCGCTTCCGGATGCTGAAAGCGCCCTCAGGATTGGGTGCGTTCGCGGACGCTGAATTTTACTGTTTGTTGACGCATACCGCGCGGGGAATAAACCCGCGCTACAAATAAAAAACCCCGCCGCTTCAGCCCGTTTCGAGGCTAAAGCGGCGAGGTTTGCTGACGCACATTGCGCGCTGCGTCAAAACGCGGCGCGGATCTTCAATGCGCCGGGGCAGCCAGCTCGCTGGCAGCGCGCGCGAGGCGCGTGACTTCGTCCCAGTTCTGCGCAGCAAGTGCGGCCTTCGGCGTGAGCCACGAGCCGCCGACGCACACGACATTCGGCAGCGCGAGAAAGTTCGGCGCGCTTTCCGCCGTGATGCCGCCCGTCGGGCAGAACTTGAGCGTCGGGAACGGGCCGTGAAACGCCTGCAGCATCGGAATGCCGCCTGCCTGTTGAGCCGGGAAGAACTTGACGATTTCATAGCCGAGTTCGAGCGCAACGATGATGTCGGTCGGCGTCATCACGCCGGGCAGCAGCGGCAGACCTGCGTCCTGTGCGGCCTTGTGCATGTCTTTCGTCAAACCCGGCGACACGCCGAACTGCGCGCCCGCCTTCTTCGCCTGCGCGCAATGCTCGGGCTTCGTAATCGTGCCGACGCCGACGACGATATCCTCGGCAAGCTGGCTCGCGCGCTTGATCGCCTCGATGCCAGCCGGCGTCCGCAGCGTGATTTCCAGCACTTTCACGCCGCCTGCGTGCAGCGCGCGCGAAACGTGTTCGCCCTGCTCGACGGTATCGAATGCGAGGACGGGGATCACCGGTCCGAGGCGCACGATTTCGCTGACTGTTTTCGACGTCATCTTCAAACTCCTTCGCTCATTTGTGCATTGCGTGACGGGCTTCGCGCGCCTCGGCGCTGGCCGGTTGCGACGCCGCATGCTGCGCGGCGCTCGCCGCTTCGCCGACCAGCGGCCCGAACACCGATGCGCCCAGTTCCGCCGGCGCGGCCGCTGCACGGAACACACCGAACAGCTCGCGGCCGAAGCCCACTTCGTTTTCCGCCTGATGCTGCGATACCGCAATCGGACGCGCGGCCCATTCAGCGGCATCCATCTCGACGTCCAGCAGGCCCGCTTCCGCATCGATCACCAGCATGTCGCCCGTGCGCACCTTGCCGAGCGGTCCCTGCAGCAGAGCTTCCGGCGACACGTGAATCACGGCGGGCACCTTGCCCGATGCACCGGACATACGACCATCCGTGACCAGCGCGACATGGAAACCTTGATCCTGCAACACGCCAAGCAGCGGCGTCAAACGATGCAGTTCGGGCATGCCGTTTGCCCGCGCGCCCTGGAAACGCACGACGGCGATGAAATCGCGTTTCAGTTCGCCGTTATCGAATGCTTCCTGCACGGCTTCCTGTGAATCGAACACGATGGCAGGCGCCTTCACCGTGCGATGCTGCTTCGCGACGGCCGAAATCTTGATGACGCCACGGCCCAGCTTGCCTTGCATCAGACGCAGACCGCCGTCCGGCTGGAACGGCTCGTCTATGCGGCGCAGAACGGCGCTGTCCTGGCTTTCGCTGACGCCCGGCACCCACGTCAGCTTGCCGTCGAGCAGCTTCGGCTCCTCGGTGTAGTGCGACAGGCCCTTGCCGGCGACCGTGTTCACGTCGTCGTGCAGCAGGCCGCCTTCGAGCAGGTTGCGCGTCAGGAACGCCATGCCGCCCGCCGCGTGGAAATGGTTCACGTCGGCCTTGCCGTTCGGATACACCTTGGCGAGCAGCGGCACGGACGCCGACAGCGTGTCGAAGTCGTCCCAGTCGATGATGATCCCCGCCGCGCGCGCAATCGCCACGAGGTGCAAGGTGTGATTGGTCGAGCCGCCCGTCGCGAGCAGGCCGACGATGCCGTTGACGATCGCCTTCTCGTCGATCACATGGCCGATCGGCATGTAGTTGCCGCGCTCCACTGTGAGGTCGAGCACGCGGCGCGCGGCCTGCGCGGTCAACGCGTCACGCAGTGGCGTATGCGGATGCACGAACGCCGAGCCCGGCAAATGCAGGCCCATGATCTCCATCAGCATCTGGTTGCTGTTGGCCGTGCCGTAGAACGTGCAGGTGCCGTGGCCGTGATACGCGGCCGCTTCGGATTCGAGCAGTGCGTCGCGTCCGCACTGGCCCGTCGCGAACTCCTGGCGCACCTTCGCCTTCGCGTCGTTCGAGATGCCGCTCGTCATCGGTCCAGCGGGCACGAAAATGGTCGGCAGATGGCCAAATTGCAGCGCGCCGATCAGCAGGCCCGGCACGATCTTGTCGCACACGCCGAGGCACAGCGCCGCGTCGAACATGTTGTGCGTGAGCGCGACGGCCGTGCTCATCGCAATCACTTCGCGCGAAAACAGCGACAGTTCCATGCCCGCGTTGCCCTGCGTGACGCCGTCGCACATCGCCGGTACACCGCCCGCGAACTGCGCGACGCCGCCGTTCTCACGCGCGGCAGCCTTGATGATGTCGGGGAAGTCCTTGTACGGCGCATGTGCCGACAGCATCTCGTTGTACGACGAGACGATGCCGATGTTCGGCTGCCGGATCTGTTTGATGACGAGCTTGTCGTTGCCCTCGAGGCCGGCGAAGCCATGCGCGAGGTTCGCGCAAGAGAGCGCGCCGCGCGCCGGGAACTTGCCCTGCGCCTGGTCGATGCGCGCCAGGTACGCTTCGCGCGTCGGCTTGCTGCGTTCGATCACGCGTTGCGTGACTTTCATCAGTTGCGAATGCGGGGAAACCATCGATGCTCCTTCGTCGCTGGCTCGCGCTGAGATGCGCGTTGCGCCAGATTGGTATCGCAGGGAACGGCATGGAAAGCCGGCAAACGGGATATTAGTAGAAAAACTACACGTGCACAATGTGGCAGTTGCTGAATCGGCGGACGGCCCGAATTCATGCGAAATCCTTATGTGTCGGTCGTTTCATCGCTAAGAAACGCTCCGTCAGGGTAATCACCTACGGCACACATGTAGTTTTTGTACTTGATTCGTCTATGAGCTATAGTCCACGCATTCTTCAGCATAGTGCGAGATTCCCGATGATGCTGTCTCAGGTGGAAGCGATGCGCGACCAGATGCGCCCTTCGGAACGCAAGCTCGCCGACTACGTGATGGAAGCGCCGCGCGAGGTGCTCGACCTGTCGATGACGGAGGTGGCCGCACGCGCGGGCGTGAGCCAGCCGACCATTGCGCGCTTCTGCCACGCGCTCGGTTTTTCCGGCTTCCGCGAGTTCAAGATCCGGCTCGCCCAAGGTATAGCAACGCAGGTGCCCGCCGTTTATCGCGACGTGCGGCCCGACGAACCCGCGCCGGGCGTCGCGGCGAAGGTGCTGGACCGGACGATCGGCGCGCTCATCCAGGTGCGCAACAATCTGTCGTCCGATAGCGTCGCGGCGGCGATCGAGCTTCTGGCGAACGCAAAACGCGTCGAGTTCTATGGCGCGGGCGGCTCGGGCATTGCCGCGCTCGATATGCAGCACAAGTTCTTCCGGCTGGGCATGCCGAGCGTCGCGTATTCGGATCCGCACACGTTTCTTATGTCGGCGGCATTGCTCGGCGAAGGCGATGTCGTCGTGGCCATTTCGAACACAGGCCGCACGCGCGACATCATCGACGCCGCCCGGTCAGCGATGAAGGCGGGCGCGAAGGTGATTGCCGTGACACACGGGAATTCGCCGCTCGCGCGGGTTGCGTCGATTGGACTCTTCGCGAATGTCGACGAAGACACCGACATCTTTTCGCCGATGACGTCGCGCACATCGCATCTGGCGATCGGCGATATCCTGGCGGTCGGCGTCGCGTTGCATCGCGGGCCGGACTTGGCGGAGAAGCTGGCTGGGGCAAAAGATCTGATTGCGCAGCGCAGGGTTGGCGGGTAACGAGACGACCTTGTGGGTCGGCCTCGCGCGGCATGGCTGCATAAATGCAAAACGGGCTCCGTCGGAGCCCGTTTCGTTTTGAAGCGTACTGCTGTTGCTGATGACTGCGCTCAGGCGGCCTTGACCTTTACTGCGCCGCCCTTGCGCTTACTTCCCGGTTACCACTGGTAAGAAGCACCCACACCGACCGTCGTGCCCTGCGCGCTGACGCCTGCGCCGAGCTTGACCTTGATGTTTTGCGTGATGCGAGCCGAAGCACCCAGCGCTGCCGCCTGATAGCCGTGGTACGAACCACCGCCGACACCCACCGCGAGCGTCTTGCCCTGATCGACGTCCGGGATCATCGTCAGCGCCGTGGCTGCCGCGATACCCGAGTAGGCGTTGCGCGCGACGCTGTTGACGCCCTGCTGGACCATGTTGATCTGCTGGTCGGTGTACTGCTTCGCGGTCGTGCCTGCCGGCAGATCGCCCACAGCGGCAGCGATCGAGTCGTTCAACTGGCCGACGTTGACGGCGTCCGTCGTCTGCGTGCCGGCTGCGACGTTGGTGATCTGGCGTTCGTTGCCCGCCGAGCCCACCGACACCGTATTCGCACGATCGGCCACCGAGCCGTCGCCCAGCGCAACTGCGTGGTCAGCCGTCGCCTTCGAGTTCGCGCCCATTGCGATCGAGCTGTCGCCGCTCGCCTGAGCGTTGTAGCCGCCTGCGATCGACTGGTTGCCGCTCGCGTTCGCGGTAGGGCCCATTGCCGTGGCGTGCGTGCCGCTTGCGCTTGCCTGCTCCGTGTTGCGATCACCGTTGGCCGTGAACATCGGATCGACTGCGTTGTTCGCGATGTTCGTGACGTTGGCGATGGCGTCGTTCAACTGATTGACGTTCACCGCGTCCGTAGCGTCAGTGCCCGCAGCGACGTTGTGGATCACCGTGCCGTCAGGCGCGTTGCCGCCACCCACCGTGATGCTGCTGTAGTTGACTGAACCATCGGCATTCTTGTCGTACTGCACAGAGCCCGCGCTCAGGTTGTTCACCGTGGTCGAGATGTTGTTGACCTGGCTTTGGACCTGGTTCACGGCCTGGTTCGTGGCATACAGCTGAGAACCGTTGACGGCGTCCGTCGAGCTTGCGCTCAACTGACCTGCAGCGACGTTCGTGATCGTACGTTCCTGACCGACGCTACCCACGCTTACCGTACCCACGGGAGCCGAGCCCGCGAACGAGTAGTTCTGACCGCCGATCGTCGCGCCCGTCGTGGCAATCACCGCACCCGTCAGAGAGTTCGAACCAAGGGCCACCGAGTTCGCCACCGTCGCGCTCGCGTTGCCGCCGATCGCCACTGCGTCCACCCCCGTCGCCACCGAATCCGCCAGCGTCGAGTTCGCGTGGAAGTACTTGATGCCGCCGCCGCTCACGATGTTGTTCACCGTGTTGTCGATGTTCGTCACGCGGCCATCGATGTTGGTGATTGCGTCACCCACGTTGCTGACCGTCGTGTTGCCGCCGTTGATCACGTACGTCGGGTTGCTGATCGTGCCGTCGCTGTTCACCGTCGAGCCGCCGCCGATTGCATTCGCCGTCGACTGCGCCACGTTGTACAGCTGCGAGCCGTTCACCGCGTCCACGCTCGATGCGTTCACGTCGCCGTTGGCCACGCCCGTCAGCTTGCGTGCACCCGCTGTGCCCGTGAAGTCCACCAGCGTACCGTCCGTGTCCTTGGCCACCGTGATGGCGCGCGTCGTCGGATCCTGCTGCACCAGACCGATCGTGCCGTTGTTGATCTGCGTCGTGATGTTGCTGATGTCCGTCGTGTTCTGCGTCACGCGGCCGTCCAGGTTCGTGATCGCGCCGGCAACCGTCGTCACCGTCGAGCCGCCGATGTTGAACGTCGGGCCCGTGATCGTGCCCGTCGACGCGTCATACGTCGAACCGCCACCGATCACGTTCGAGATGCTCGTGCCCACGCTGTTCACCTTCGCGTCTTCCGACTGCAGCTGGCTCACGTTCACCGCGTCCGTCGCCGCAGAACCTGCCGCCACGTTCGTCAGGCGACGCTCGTTGCCCGCCGAGCCCACCGACACCTCACCCACGGGCGCCGTGCCCGACAGCGTGCTGCTGCCCGGGTTGTACGCCGCGGCCGTCAGGTCAGCCGTCGTCGTCGCGTTTGCGCCCAGTGCCACCGAGTTCGCCGCCGTCGCGCTCGCGTTGCCGCCGATCGCCACTGCGTCCACCCCCGCCGCCACCGAATCCGCCAGCGTCGAGTTCGCGTGGAAGTACTTGATGCCGCCGCCGTTGACGATGTTGTTCAGCGTGTTGTCGATGTTCGTCACGCGGCCATCGATGTTGGTGATCGCGCCGCCCACGTTGTTGTAGGTATTGCCGCCCACCACGTACGTCGGGTTGCTGATCGTGCCGTCGCTGTTCACCGTCGAGCCGCCGCCGATTGCATTCGCCGTCGACTGCGCCACGTTGTACAGCTGCGAGCCGTTCACCGCGTCCACGCTCGATGCGTTCACGTCGCCGTTGGCCACGCCCGTCAGCTTGCGTGCACCCGCTGTGCCCGTGAAGTCCACCAGCGTACCGTCCGTGTCCTTGGCCACCGTGATGGCGCGCGTCGTCGGATCCTGCTGCACCAGACCGATCGTGCCGTTGTTGATCTGCGTCGTGATGTTGCTGATGTCCGTCGTGTTCTGCGTCACGCGGCCGTCGATGTTGGTGATTGCACCCGCCACGTTGTTGTACGTGTTGCCACCCACCACGTATGTCGGGTTCGTGATCGCGCCCGTCGTCGAGTTGTAGGTCGAACCGCCGCCCAGCGCCGCTGCCGTCGCTGCGCCTTCCGAGTTCACCTTCGCGTCTTCCGATTGCAGCTGGCTCACGTTCACCGCATCCGTCGGGTTCAGGCCCGCCGCCACGTTCGTGATGCGACGCTCCGCGCCCGACTTGCCCACCGACACTTCACCTGCCGCCGTGGCTGCCGCGATCGCAGCGCCGCCCGGGTTGTAGCCTGCCGCCGTCAGCGTCGTCGAGTTCGCCAGCGAGTTCGAGCCCAGCGCCACCGAGTTCGCCGTCGTCGCGCTCGCATTGCCGCCGATCGCCACCGCGTCAACACCCGTCGCCACCGAGTCTGCCAGCGTCGAGTTCGCGTGGAAGTACTTGATACCACCGCCGTTGACGATGTTCGTCACCGTGTTGTTGATGTTCGTGACACGACCATCAATGTTGGTGATCGCACCGCCCACGTTGTTGTACGTGTTGCCACCCACCACGTATGTCGGGTTCGTGATCGCGCCCGTCGTCGAGTTGTAGGTCGAACCGCCGCCCAGCGCCGCTGCCGTCGCTGCACCTTCCGTGTTCACCTTCGCGTCTTCCGACTGCAGCTGGCTCACGTTCACCGCATCCGTGGCTGCCGAACCCGCAGCCACGTTCGTCACGCGACGTTCCTTGCCTGCTGAGCCCACCGACACTTCACCATTGGCCGTCGACGCCGTGCCCGACAGCGTGCCGCTGCCCGGGTTAAAGCCGGCTGCACTCAGGTTCGCTGTCGTCGTCGAGCCCGAGCCCAGCGCCACCGAGTTCGCCGTCGTCGCGCTCGCGTTACCGCCGATCGCCACCGCGTCAACACCCGTCGCCACCGAGTCCGCCAGCGTCGAGTTCGCGTGGAAGTACTTGATGCCGCCACCGTTGACGATGTTCGTCACCTGGTTGTTGATGTTCGTGACACGACCATCAATGTTGGTGATCGCACCGCCCACGTTGTTGTACGTGTTGCCACCCACCACGTATGTCGGGTTCGTGATCGCGCCCGTCGTCGAGTTGTAGGTCGAACCGCCGCCCAGTGCCGCTGCCGTCGCTGCACCTTCCGTGTTCACCTTCGCGTCTTCCGACTGCAGCTGGCTCACGTTCACCGCATCCGTGGCTGCCGAACCCGCAGCCACGTTCGTCACGCGACGTTCCTTGCCTGCTGAGCCCACCGACACTTCACCATTGGCCGTCGACGCCGTGCCCGACAGCGTGCCGCTGCCCGGGTTGAAGCCGGCTGCACTCAGGTTCGCTGTCGTCGTCGAGCCCGAGCCCAGCGCCACCGAGTTCGCCGTCGTCGCGCTCGCGTTGCCGCCTATCGCCACCGCGTCCGTGCCCGTCGCCACCGAGTCCGCCAGCGTCGAGTTCGCGTGGAAGTACTTGATGCCACCGCCATTGACGATGTTCGTCACCTGGTTGTTGATGTTCGTGACGTTGTTGCCCAGGTTCGCGAGATTGTTCGCCACGTTCGAAACGTTGTTCGAGACGTTGTTCACCTTCGCGTCTTCCGACATCAGCTGGCTGACGTTCACCGCGTCCGTCGGGTTCAGGCCCGCCGCCACGTTCGTGATGCGACGCTCCGCGCCCGCCTTGCCCACCGACACTTCACCTGCCGCCGTGGCTGCCGCGATCGCCGTCCCGCCCACCGGCGCAAAGCCTGCCGTCGCCAGCGTCGTCGAGTTGGCCAGCGAGTTCGAGCCCAGCGCCACCGAGTTCGCCGTCGTCGCGCTCGCGTTGCCGCCTATCGCCACAGCGTCCGTGCCCGTCGCCACCGAATCCGCCAGCGTCGAGTTCGCGTGGAAGTACTTGATGCCACCGCCATTGACGATGTTCGTCACCTGGTTGTTGATGTTGGTGACGTTGTTGCCCAGGTTCGCGAGATTGTTCGCCACGTTCGAAACATTGTTCGAGACGTTGTTCACCTTCGCGTCTTCCGACATCAGCTGGCTCACGTTCACCGCATCGGTCGGGTTCAGGCCCGCCGCCACGTTCGTGATGCGGCGCTCCGCACCCGCTGCGCCCACCGACACTTCACCTGCCGCCGTGGCAGCCGCGATCGCCGTGCCGCCCGTCGGCGCAAAGCCTGCCGTCGCCAGCGTCGCCGAGTTCGCCAGCGAGTTCGAGCCCAGCGCCACCGAGTTCGCCGTCGTCGCGCTCGCGTTGCCGCCGATCGCTACCGCGTTCACACCCGTCGCCACCGAGTCCGCCAGCGTCGAGTTTGCGTGGAAGTACTTGATGCCACCGCCATTGACGATGTTCGTCACCTGGTTGTTGATATTGGTGACATTGTTGCCCAGGTTCGCGAGATTGTTCGCCACGTTCGAAACGTTGTTCGAGACGTTGTTCACCTTCGCGTCTTCCGACTGCAGCTGGCTTACGTTCACCGCATCGGTTGGGTTCAGGCCCGCCGCCACGTTCGTGATGCGGCGCTCCGCACCCGCTGCGCCCACCGACACTTCACCTGCCGCCGTGGCGGCCGAGATCGCCGTGCCGCCGACGGGCGTAAAGCCCGCCGTACCCAGCGTCGTCGAGCTGGCCAGCGAGTTCGAGCCCAGCGCCACCGAGTTCGCCGTCGTCGCGCTCGCGCCATTGCCCAGCGCCGCTGCGTTCGACGCGCTCGCCACCGCTGCCGGACCTGCCGCCACGCTGTTCACGCCCGTCGCCATCGAGTCCGCCAGCGTCGAGTTCGCGTGGAAGTACTTGATGCCGCCGCCGTTGTTAATGTTGTTGATGTTGTTGACGGTGTTGGTCAGGTTCGCCAGGTTGTTACTGACGTTGTTCACCTTCGCGTCTTCGGACATCAGCTGGCTCACGTTGACCGCATCCGTCGGGTTCAGGCCTGCCGCCACGTTCGTGATGCGGCGCTCCGCACCCGCTGCGCCCACCGACACTTCACCCGCAGCCGTCGCCGCCGAGATCGCCGTGCCGCCGACGGGCGTAAAGCCTGCCGTCGCCAGTGTGGTCGAGTTCGCCAGCGAGTTCGAGCCCAGCGCCACCGAGTTCGCCGTCGTCGCGCTCGAGTTGCCGCCGATCGCTACCGCGTTCACACCCGTCGCCACCGAGTCCGCCAGCGTCGAGTTCGCGTGGAAGTACTTGATGCCACCGCCGTTGACGATGTTCGTCACCTGGTTGTTGATGTTGGTGACGTTGTTGCCCAGGTTGTTGACGGTGTTGCTCAGGTTCGACACGTTGTTCGCCACGTTCGAAACGTTGTTCGAGACGTTGTTCACCTTCGCGTCTTCCGACATCAGCTGGCTCACGTTCACCGCGTCCGTCGGGTTCAGGCCCGCCGCCACGTTCGTGATGCGGCGCTCCGCGCCCGCCTTGCCCACCGACACTTCACCTGCCGCCGTGGCTGCCGCGATCGCCGTGCCGCCCGTCGGCGCAAAGCCTGCCGTCGCCAGCGTCGCCGAGTTCGCCAGCGAGTTCGAGCCTAGCGCCACCGAGTTCGCCGTCGTCGCGCTCGCGTTGCCGCCGATCGCCACCGCGTCCACACCCGTCGCCACCGAGTCCGCCAGCGTCGAGTTCGTGTGGAAGTACTTGATGCCACCGCCATTGACGATGTTCGTCACCTGGTTGTTGATGTTGGTGACGTTGTTGCCCAGGTTGTTGACCGTGTTGCTCAGGTTCGACACGTTGTTCGAAACGTTCGAAACATTGTTCGATACGTTGTTCACCTTCGCGTCTTCCGACATCAGCTGGCTCACGTTCACCGCGTCCGTCGGGTTCAGGCCCGCCGCCACGTTCGTGATGCGACGCTCCGCGCCCGCCTTGCCCACCGACACTTCGCCCGCCGCCGTGGCTGCCGCGATCGCCGTGCCGCCCGCCGGGGCAAAGCCTGCCGTTGCCAGCGTCGTCGAGTTCGCCAGCGAGTTCGAGCCCAGCGCCACCGAGTTCGTCGTCGTCGCGCTCGCGTTGCCGCCGATCGCCACCGCGTCCGTGCCCGTCGCCACCGAGTCCGCCAGCGTCGAGTTCGCGTGGAAGTACTTGATGCCACCGCCGTTGACGATGTTCGTCACCTGGTTGTTGATGTTCGTAACGTTGTTGCCCAGGTTCGCGAGATTGTTCGCCACGTTCGAAACATTGTTCGAGACGTTGTTCACCTTCGCGTCTTCGGACATCAGCTGGCTCACGTTGACTGCATCCGTCGGGTTCAGGCCTGCCGCCACGTTCGTGATGCGGCGCTCCGCACCCGCTGCGCCCACCGACACTTCACCCGCAGCCGTCGCCGCCGAGATCGCCGTGCCGCCGACGGGCGTAAAGCCTGCCGTCGCCAGTGTGGTCGAGTTCGCCAGCGAGTTCGAGCCTAGCGCCACCGAGTTCGCCGTCGTCGCGCTCGAGTTGCCGCCGATCGCTACCGCGTTCACACCCGTCGCCACCGAGTCCGCCAGCGTCGAGTTCGCGTGGAAGTACTTGATGCCACCGCCGTTGACGATGTTCGTCACCTGGTTGTTGATGTTGGTGACGTTGTTGCCCAGGTTGTTGACCGTGTTGCTCAGGTTCGACACGTTGTTCGCCACGTTCGAAACGTTGTTCGAGACGTTGTTCACCTTCGCGTCTTCCGACATCAGCTGGCTCACGTTCACTGCATCCGTCGGGTTCAGGCCCGCCGCCACGTTCGTGATGCGGCGCTCCGCGCCCGCCTTGCCCACCGACACTTCACCTGCCGCCGTGGCTGCCGCGATCGCCGTGCCGCCCGTCGGCGCAAAGCCTGCCGTCGCCAGCGTCGTCGAGCTGGCCAGCGAGTTCGAGCCCAGCGCCACCGAGTTCGCCGTCGTCGCGCTCGCGTTGCCGCCGATCGCCACCGCGTCCACACCCGTCGCCACCGAGTCCGCCAGCGTCGAGTTCGTGTGGAAGTACTTGATGCCACCGCCATTGACGATGTTCGTCACCTGGTTGTTGATGTTGGTGACGTTGTTGCCCAGGTTGTTGACCGTGTTGCTCAGGTTCGACACGTTGTTCGAAACGTTCGAAACGTTGTTCGAGACGTTGTTCACCTTCGCGTCTTCCGACATCAGCTGGCTCACGTTCACCGCGTCCGTCGGGTTCAGGCCCGCCGCCACGTTCGTGATGCGGCGCTCCGCGCCCGCCTTGCCCACCGACACTTCACCTGCCGCCGTGGCTGCCGCGATCGCCGTGCCGCCCGTCGGCGCAAAGCCTGCCGTCGCCAGCGTCGCCGAGTTCGCCAGCGAGTTCGAGCCTAGCGCCACCGAGTTCGCCGTCGTCGCGCTCGCGTTGCCGCCGATCGCCACCGCGTCCACACCCGTCGCCACCGAGTCCGCCAGCGTCGAGTTCGTGTGGAAGTACTTGATGCCACCGCCATTGACGATGTTCGTCACCTGGTTGTTGATGTTGGTGACGTTGTTGCCCAGGTTGTTGACCGTGTTGCTCAGGTTCGACACGTTGTTCGAAACGTTCGAAACATTGTTCGATACGTTGTTCACCTTCGCGTCTTCCGACATCAGCTGGCTCACGTTCACCGCGTCCGTCGGGTTCAGACCCGCCGCCACGTTCGTGATGCGGCGCTCCGCGCCCGCCTTGCCCACCGACACTTCACCTGCCGCCGTGGCTGCCGCGATCGCCGTGCCGCCCACCGGCGCAAAGCCTGCCGTCGCCAGCGTCGTCGAGCTGGCCAGCGAGTTCGAGCCTAGCGCCACCGAGTTCGCCGTCGTCGCGCTCGCGTTGCCGCCGATCGCCACCGCGTCCGTGCCCGTCGCCACCGAGTCCGCCAGCGTCGAGTTCGCGTGGAAGTACTTGATGCCCGCGCCGTTGTTGATGTTCGCGATCGACGTGTTCAGCTTGCCCAGCGCCGTATCGACGGTG
The DNA here is from genome assembly GCF_000020045.1 of Paraburkholderia phymatum STM815. Taxonomy (GTDB): domain Bacteria; phylum Pseudomonadota; class Gammaproteobacteria; order Burkholderiales; family Burkholderiaceae; genus Paraburkholderia; species Paraburkholderia phymatum. The sequence continues at coordinate 2,912,530 of NC_010622.1, forward strand.
CTGAATGCAGAACCGATGTTCGTCGCCGCGCCGGACGTGCCGTCGATCGCATTGGCGTTCGTCAGCGCGTAGCTCGGCGCGCTGATCGCGCCCGTCGTCGAGTTGTACGCCGAGCCGCCGCCGAGTGCGGCTGCCGTCGTTGTGCCGTTCTGGTTGACCTTGCCATCCTCAGATTGCAACTGGCTCACGTTCACCGCGTCCGTGGCTGCCGAACCCGCAGCCACGTTCGTCACGCGACGTTCCTTGCCTGCTGAGCCCACCGACACTTCACCATTGGCCGTTGAAGCAGTCCCTGACAACGTACCGCTGCCAGGGTTGTAGCCCGCGGCGCTCAGGTTTGCGGTCGTCGTCGAGTAGGCGCCCAGCGCTACTGAGTTGCTCGCCGTCGCCACAGAACTGGCGCCAAGCGCTGTGGAGAAGAGCCCGCTGGCCGTTGCGGACACACCGATGGCCGTCGCGGCCTGGACTGGCGTTTGCGCGCCGTTACCGAGCGCCATTGCATCCGTACCCGACGCGACGGCTGATGCGGAAAACGAACCCGGGGAACCCATCGCGATTGAACCGATGCCTGACGCAGTCGATTGAGCACCGATTGCTATCGCACCATTCGCACCGCTTGCGACAGAATCTGCCCCCCCCGGGTTCGCGTGGAAGTACTTGATGCCCGCGCCGTTGTTGATGTTCGTGATCGACGTGTTCAGCTTGCCCAGCGCCGTATCGACGGTGCTGAATGCCGAACCGATGTTCGTCGCCGCGCCGGACGTGCCGTCGATCGCATTCGCGTTCGTCAGCGCGTAGCTCGGCGCGCTGATCGCGCCCGTTGTCGAGTTGTACGCCGAGCCGCCGCCGAGTGCGGCTGCCGTCGTCGTGCCGTCCTGGTTGACCTTGCCATCCTCAGATTGCAACTGGCTCACGTTGACCGCGTCCGTGCCGTTCAGGCCCGCGGCGACGTTTGTAATCCGGCGCTCCGCACCCGACGCGCCCACCGACACTTCACCCGCAGCCGTCGCTGCCGACAGTGTGCCGCTGCCCGGGTTGTATCCTGCCGTAGCCAATGTGGCAGAACTCGCCACCGACTTGTAACCCAGCGCTACCGAATTCGACGTGGTGGCACTCGCACCTTCGCCGAGAGAAGTCGAGTTGGATGCGGTCGCCTTGCTGAACGCGCCGACGGCCGTCGACTGATCACCAGTGGCAATCGCCTGAGAGCCAAGTGCCGATGCGTAGATTCCGGACGCGGTGGAATACACACCGATTGCATCAGTCGACCAGTTGCTCGACGTGGCGTACGAGCCGACCGCGAGCGCCTGCGACGTAGACGTGTCAGCACGACCCGCCACAGCGTTCGACCCGATTGCGTCGTTTGCTCCGGAGGAGATACTGTTCGAACCATAAGCCGTCGCTCCACCACCGATGGCGATAGCACCGACACTGTTATTGGCACCTACGGTTGTCGTCGCATTCGCGCCGATCACAACGTCCGAAGTCATCGATGCAGTCGCTGCCGGGCCGACCGCAACCGAGTTGGCACCCGACGCCGACGAATCCGCCAGCGTCGAGTTCGCGTGGAAGTACTTGATGCCCGCGCCGTTGTTGATGTTCGTGATCGACGTGTTCAGCTTGCCCAGCGCCGTATCGACGGTGCTGAATGCAGAACCGATATCCGTCTTCGCGCCCGACGTGCCGTCGATGGCATTCGCGTTCGTCAGTGCGTAGCTCGGCGCGCTGATCGCGCCCGTCGTCGAGTTGTACGTCGAGCCGCCGCCGAGTGCGGCTGCCGTCGTCGTGCCGTCCTGATTGACCTTGCCGTCTTCCGACTGCAACTGGCTCACGTTCACTGCATCCGTTGCTGCCGAACCGGCCGCTACGTTCGTGACGCGCCGCTCCTTGCCCGCCGAGCCGACCGAGACTTCGCCATTGGCCGTCGACGCCGTGCCCGCGAGCGTGCCCGTGCCCGGGTTGTAGCCTGCCGCGGCCAGGTTGGCCGTCGTGGTGGAAAGGGCGCCCAGCGCCACCGAGTTCACCGCCGAGGCGACCGCATTGCTGCCGATGCCGACTGCACCGGATGCCGTCGCGCTTGCATTCGTGCCGACAGCGGTAGCGTACGTGCCGGACGTACCACCACCCGATGCGGACGACGATGCACCCAGCGAAACGTCGCCGAGCTTCGCAGCCGATGCGAGGTTACCCGCTGCAAATGTGTAATCCGCAGTCGCCTTCGACGACGAACCGAGCGCAATCGAACTCGTCCCGCTGCTCGTCGCCGCGCTGCCCAGCCCGACCGCGTTAGAGCCGGATGCCATTGTGCTCTGCCCGATTGCCGTCGCGTTCGTACCGCTCGCGTTTGTGCTGAAGCCTACCGCCGTCGCAGCCGTGCCCGACGCCGTCGATGCCATACCCACCGCCGACGCCTGGTATGTCGCCAGAGCTTCGGAACCGACCGCAACGCCGTTGTAACCGGAGGTGGTCGCGGCCTTGCCGATGGCGGTGTTGTTGCCCCAGCCCTGGCTGCCGCTGGCGTTCGCGTTCATACCGATCGCGATATCACCACCGTTTCCCGCTGCACCGCCTGAATTAGCCTGGACAGCTTGGGCATTCGTGCCGATTGCGATCGAACCATCCCCGGCGGGGCCACCGCTGGTAGCTGCCGTTGCCACGGCACCTGAACCGATAGCCAGTGAAGCCGTCGCTATTCCACCTGAATTGCTAGCCGTCGCTGCATAGCCCATCGCGATGGAGTTGGCGCTTCCCGACAAAGCCTGCGGACCGATCGCCACCGTGTTCGCGCCCGCCGCCGACGAATCGGCCAGCGTCGAGTTGGCGTGGAAGTACTTGATGCCCGCGCCGTTGTTGATGTTCGTGATCGACGTGTTCAGCTGGCCCAGCGCCGTATCGACGGTGCTGAATGCCGAACCGATGTTCGTCGCCGCGCCGGACGTGCCGTCGATCGCATTCGCGTTCGTCAGTGCGTAGCTCGGCGCGCTGATCGCGCCCGTCGTCGAGTTGTACGCCGAGCCGCCGCCGAGTGCGGCTGCCGTCGTCGTGCCGTCCTGGTTGACCTTGCCGTCTTCCGATTGCAGCTGGCTCACGTTGACCGCGTCCGTGCCATTCAGACCGGCCGCCACGTTCGTGATGCGACGTTCGGCGCCCGATGCGCCCACCGACACTTCACCGGCAGCCGTCGCCGCCGACAGCGTGCCGCTGCCCGGGTTATAACCGGCCGTGCCCAGCGTGGCCGAGTTCGCCAGCGAGTTCGCGCCCAGCGCCACCGAGTTCGAGGTGGTGGCCTTTGCTGCCTGGCCCAATGCGGTAGCATTGCTGGCCGACGCCGTAGCGGCGTTACCAACGGCACTGCTGTTGTCACCAGTCGCCATGATCATTGCACCAATAGCTGTCGACTGATTACCGCTCGCCGTCGCCCCGTGACCAACAGCGGAGGTACCCCAATTGCTTGCTATCGCGTTGGAGCCGATTGCCGTAGCTCCAGAGAGCAGACTCACACCGCTGCCTGCTACAGCGCCGTTGCCGAAAGCCGAATTGGCGCCGGATGATATGCTGTTCGAGCCATAAGCGATGGCATTGTTGCCGATGGCAATTTGAGCGCCCGCGCCGCCCGCCAACGTTTGCGCACCATTTCCGAGTGCGATGTCGCTGGCGTTTGATGCGGTCGCTGCCGGACCGACTGCAACCGAGTTGCCACCCGATGCCGTCGAATCCGCCAGCGTCGAGTTCGCGTGGAAGTACTTGATGCCCGCGCCGTTGTTGATGTTCGTGATCGACGTGTTCAGCTTGCCCAGCGCCGTATCGACGGTGCTGAATGCCGTGCCGATATCCGTCTTCGCGCCCGACGTGCCGTCGATCGCATTCGCGTTCGTCAGTGCGTAGCTCGGCGCGCTGATCGCGCCCGTCGTCGAGTTGTACGCCGAGCCGCCGCCGAGTGCGGCTGCCGTCGTCGTGCCGTCCTGGTTGACCTTGCCATCCTCAGATTGCAACTGGCTCACGTTGACCGCGTCCGTGCCGTTCAGGCCTGCCGCGACGTTCGTGATGCGGCGCTCCGCGCCCGCCTTGCCCACCGACACTTCACCCGCGGCCGTCGCGGCCGACAGCGTGCCGCTGCCCGGGTTATAGCCCGCCGTGCCCAGCGTGGCCGAGTTCGCCACCGAGTACGCACCCAGCGCAACGGAGTTTGCCGTCGTCGCACTTGCACGATATCCAAGCGCGACGGCGCTCGAGGCCGACGCCACAGCACTTGCTCCAGCCCCTAGCGCATCGTCCGCTGTGGCTATTGCCGTATCGCCGAGCGCGGTGGAGCTTACCCCGGTAGCTGTTGTAAACGTGCCCACCGCAGTAGCAAACGTATTGGTGGCAGTAGCTTGCCCTCCGATCGCTGTTGATTCGTAGCCCGTCGCGGTTGTCATGGCGCCGACTGCAGTTGAGTTGCCGTTGCTTGCGTAGGCACCTGACCCGTAAGCTGATGCCCCAGCATTCATCGCTGTACCGCCATCAAGTGCGCCTGCTTGCGCCCCAATCGATGCTACCAGGCCCGCACCCGCTGCAGCAACTATGACTGCACGCTTCACATTCTTCTTTCCACGCCCTTTCGCGTTCTCCTGCGCCGCAACCCAAGTCCCGGTCGACTCGTTCCAAACTGACCGATATGTCTTATTCATAAATAATCCTAAATAACCTTCCATCCGCCACAGCCAACTTAAATGGTTTTGGCGGACAACTATTTTTGCGAAATGAGCTTGGCGTTCGAGGAAAAGAAATTCTGGAGATACCAGCGACGCCAATTCGGTGAGCCACGACCTAAGTCTTCGACTTCAGCTGTTTTTTTGAGATATCTCTGCAAACAGCCTTTTGGCTACTCCAACGATCGATCCAACTATATTGCGATGCGCAACGTATCAATATCGGACAAGTCTTAATCGCGTCGACCAAATCCTAAGTCGTATAAGGCGGTGGCTGAGGTACGTCCAAGCGAAGCGCGGTCCGAAGTGGCGGCAGCTGGGAGAAGCAGAAGCCCATTCCCGACCTGTCTTGGTCGGTGGCACTTGAATTTGGATCAGATCGCCGACTGCGGAGACTATCGGCTCGCGGCCCTACAAACGCTCGCCGAGCCATTCAGCACTTTTTCCAGTGAGACTCGATGGGCTGCTGATAGCAGATAACCGAGATATTTTTAAGACATTTCCCATTAACTCTCCGAATTCAATTTCGTAAATTGGTCAGCATCGAAGGTGGATGTCGGAGAACGTCGAATTTGCGTGAAAACCCTTGAGTGAATCACTTCGTCAACTCAGGGAGATGGTTCGTTGCCCACATCAAGATGCAACACCTCGCACACAACGTTGACTGAATGATTGATGCGCTCACTGGCCAACGCCGGTTCTAAGCGTAGACAGCAGATCGCACACACCATGCCTTCTACTTCGTACTACTTATTTCCGTTTGCGGAACATTATCGAGCTCTCGTACAGGCAAGCGAGTTTCGCCTTTACATCCGCCCGAACCGTACGCACGGTCATTTTTTGCGTAACATCAATTACAGGATTGCAATATGAACAGGGCTTATCGGTCAGTCTGGAACAAGTCGACGGGGACTTGGGTTGCGGCGCAGGAGAACGCGAAAGGGCGTGGGAAGAAGAGTGTGAGGCGCGCAGTCATAGTCGCTGCGGCGGGTGCGGGCCTGGTAGCATCGATCGGGGTGCAAGCGGGCGCACTTGATGGCGGTACAGCGACTGGTTTGGGGGCGTCAGCTTATGGGTCAGGTGCCTATGCAGGCGCCGACAACGCACTGGCAGTCGGCGCTATGGCAACCGCGACGGGCTTCGAGTCAACAGCGATTGGAGGGCAAGCTACTGCCACCAATACGTTTGCTACTGCGGTGGGCACGTATGCAACAGCTACCGGGGCAAGCTCCACCGCGCTCGGCGATACGGCACAAGCCACGGCGGACTATGCGCTAGGGGCTGGAGCAAGTGCTGTGGCGTCGGCCTCGAGCGCCGTCGCGCTCGGATTTCATGCAAGTGCGACGACGGCAAACTCCGTTGCGCTGGGTTCGTACTCGGTGGCCAATTCGGCCACGCTGGGCACGGCGGGCTATAACCCGGGCAGCGGCACGCTGTCGGCGGCGACGGCCGCAGGTGGCGAAGTGTCGGTTGGCAAGGCGGGCGCGGAGCGCCGCATCACGAACGTGGCGGCGGGCCTGAACCCGACGGATGCGGTGAACGTGAGCCAGCTGCAATCGGAAGACGCGAAGGTGAACTCGGAAGGCGCAGCGACGGCAGCGGCGCTGGGCGGCGGTTCGACCTACAACTCGACGACGGGCGCGCTCACGAACCCGACATACGTGGTGGGTGGCAACACGTACAACAACGTCGGCGGCGCGATCAGCAACATCGATGCACGCACTACGCAGAATTCCAGCGACATCACCAACCTGACCACGGCTATCAACAGCGGTGAAGTCGGTCTGGTGCAGCAAGACCCGACGACCCGCAACATCACGGTCGCCGCGGCAACCGACGGTTCGATCGTCGATTTCACAGGCACCGCGGGTGCACGCAAGCTCACGGGCGTCGCAGCAGGCGCCGTCAACGCTTCGAGCCTCGATGCGGTCAACGGCTCGCAGCTCTATGGCGTGAGCCAGTCGGTCAGCAACGCGTTCGGCGGCGGCTCGACGGTGAACAGCGACGGCTCGATCTCGGCTCCGTCGTATGTGGTCGGCGGCACGACGGTGAACAACGTCGGCGGCGCGATCAGCAACATCGATGCACGCACCACGCAGAATTCCAGCGACATCACCAACCTGACCACGGCTATCAATAACGGTGAAGTCGGTCTGGTGCAGCAAGACCCGACGACCCGCAACATCACGGTCGCTGCGGCAACCGACGGTTCGATCGTCGACTTCACGGGCACGGCAGGCCAACGAATCCTGACGGGCATCGCAGCAGGCGCCGTCAACGCTTCGAGCTTCGACGCGATCAACGGTTCGCAGCTCTATGGCGTGAGCCAGTCGGTCAGCAACGCGTTCGGCGGCGGCTCGACGGTGAACAGCGATGGCTCGATCTCGGCTCCGTCCTATGTGGTCGGCGGCACGACGGTGAACAACGTCGGCGGCGCGATCAGCAACATCGATGCACGCACGACGCAGAACACCACAAACATCGACAACCTGACCACGCAGATCAACAGCGGCGCGGTCGGCCTCGTCCAGCAAGACCCGACGACGCAGAACATCACCGTCGCGGCCAGCACGGGCGGCTCGCTGATCGACGTGTCCGGCACGGCGGGTCCGCGTGTGATCACGGGTGTCGCAGCCGGCGCAGTGAACGCATCGAGCACCGATGCAATCAACGGCTCGCAGCTGTACAACGTGAGCAACTCGATGGCGAATGCGCTCGGCGGCGGCTCGACGGTCAATAGCGACGGCACAATCTCCGCGCCTACGTATGTGGTCGGCGGCACGACGGTCAACAACGTCGGCGGCGCGATCACGAACCTCGACTCGCGTGTGACGCAAAACACGTCCGACATCCAGAACATCTCGAACGGCCTGAACAGCGGCACGATCGGCATGGTTCAGCAAGATCAGACGACGCGCAACATCACGGTCGCGAAGGACACGGACGGTTCGGTGGTCGACTTCACGGGTACGGCGGGCACGCGCAAGCTGACGGGCATCACGGCCGGTGACGTGAACGCATCGAGCACGGACGCAGTGAACGGAGCCCAGTTGTACGCGACGAACGCTTCGATCGCCAACGCGATCGGCGGCGGCTCGACGGTAAACAGCGACGGCACGATCTCCGCTCCGACCTTCAACGTCGGCGGCACGACGGTCAACTCGATCGGCGACGCCGTCACGAACCTCGACGGCCGTGTGACGCAGAACACGTCGGATATCAACAGCATCAACAACACGCTGACCAGCATCACGACGGGCAACGCTGGCATCAAGTACTTCCACTCGAACTCGGAGCTGGCGGACTCGCAAGCGACGGGCGCGAATGCGGTCGCGATCGGCGGCAATGCGAAGGCGACGGCTGACAACTCGGTGGCGCTCGGTGCGAACTCTGTGGCAGATCGCGCGAATACGGTGTCGGTGGGCTCGAAGGGTAACGAGCGTCAGATCGCCAACGTCGCCGCGGGCACAGAAGGCACGGACGCCGTCAATGTCGACCAGTTGAACCAGACTGTCGCCAACGCGATGGGCAGCATGCCCGCCGGCATGAGCGCAAAGGACTACACGGACCAGCGCTTCAACTCGATGCAGAACACCGTGAACCAGGTTGCGAAGAACGCGTATGCAGGCGTGGCCGCCGCGATGGCCATGCCGAACCTGACGCCGTCCCAGCCGGGCAATACGGTCGTCGCAGCGGGTGCCGGCATGTACAAGAACGGCTCGGCGGTTGGCGTCGGTGCAACGTACCGCTCGCGTAACAGCAAGTGGTTGGTCAACGGTGCGGTGTCGGTGACGTCGACGGGCGACGCAGGCGTTCGCGCTCAAGTCGGCTACGAGTTCTAAGCCACTCGTGTGAGTCGGGTGTCCGAAGCTTCTGGCGCCCGACGACCAGAAGCACAAAGCCCGGTTTGCTGTTTCCAGCAAACCGGGCTTTTTACATGCGCTTCGCGAATCGAGACGGGGAAATCAGAATGGCTTGATTACCACTAACGCCACCGCCGCCAGCATCCCAAGCACGGGCAGCTCGTTGAACATCCGATACCACTTGTGCGAGCGCTTGTTCTCGCCACGCTCGAAGGTTCGCAGCAACACGCCAGAATACGCGTGATAAGCGATGAGCAGCACCACCACGCCGACCTTCGCGTGTATCCACCCCTCCCCGCTGCCGATGCCGATAACCAGCCAAAGCCACAATCCACACGCCAGCGCCGGCACGGCGATCAGCGTCATGAAGCGAAACAGCTTGCGCGCCATCAGCAACAGGCGTTTCACCGCCGCCGGATCAGTCTCCATCGCCAGATTCACAAAAATTCGCGGCAGGTAGAACAGACCCGCAAACCACGAAGCCACCAGAACGATGTGAAACGTCTTGATCCACAGCATCGCCATAATCTTGTTTTTCTCGATATTCGAATTTACTGACGGCCTTCCCCGTGGCCCAGCACGACATACTTCAGCGACGTCAGCCCTTCGAGACCGACGGGCCCGCGTGCGTGCAGCTTGTCGTTGGAAATGCCGATCTCGGCGCCCAGGCCGAACTCGAAGCCGTCCGCAAAACGCGTCGATGCGTTGACCATCACGCTCGCCGAGTCCACTTCGCGAAGGAAACGCATCGCGCGGTCGTGGTCTTCGGTGACGATGGCGTCGGTGTGGTGCGATCCATATTCGTTGATATGGCCGATTGCGTCGTCGATGCCGTCCACCACCTTCACCGCGAGCACGGGCGCGAGATACTCGGTGCGCCAGTCTTCTTCCGTCGCATCGACGAGCGGTGCGACGCCCGCCTCCGTCAGGACCGCGCGCGCAGCTGAATCGACGCGCAATTCGACCTCCTTCTCGCGATAGAGCTTGCCGAGCGCCGGCAGCACGTGTGCCGCAATGCCGCGCGCCACGAGCAATGTCTCCATCGTGTTGCACGTCCCGTAGCGATGCGTCTTCGCGTTGTCGCACACGTTCAGCGCCTTGGCGACATCCGCGCGGTCATCCACGTACACATGACAGATGCCGTCCAGATGCTTGATCATCGGCACGCGCGATTCTTCCATCAGCCGCGCGATTAGGCTCTTGCCGCCGCGCGGCACGATGACGTCGACGTAGTCGGTCATCGTAATCAGCTTGCCGACAGCGGCGCGGTCCGACGTCTCGACTACCTGCACCGCCTCCTGCGGCAAGCCCGCCTTGTCCAGCCCCTCGCCGATCAGCCTCGCGAGTGCCGTGTTGCATTCGAGCGCTTCCGATCCCCCGCGCAGGATGGTCGCGTTGCCGGACTTCAGGCATAGCGCTGCAGCATCGATCGTCACGTTCGGGCGGGACTCGTAGATGATGCCTATCACACCCAGCGGCACGCGCATCTGGCCGACCTGGATGCCGCTCGGCCGGAACTTGAGATTGCTGATTTCGCCGATCGGGTCGGCGAGCGCGGCCACCTGCCGCAATCCTTCGACCATCGTCTTCAGTGCCTTGTCCGACAGCGTCAAACGGTCGATGAAAGCGGCATCGTGCCCCTTGTCGCGTGCGCGTGCGAGGTCGCGTGCATTCGCTTGCCTGAGCGTATCCGCTTCCCGCTCGATGGCGACGGCCACGGCTTCGAGCGCGGCGTTCTTCGCTGCCGTCGAGGCGCGCGCCATCGCACGCGAAGCGTGGCGCGCACGGCGCCCGAGGTCGGTCATGTACTGGTCGATATCCATGGTGATTCCCATTGTGCCGCCCTGCCGCACGCGGCGACGCGTGCCGATGAAAGATGTGTCGATTGTATGCTGCGCGACCTTTGCGCGTTGCGCGGCGGCCTTTTCTGCCACAGGCCGGAAAAACCGCCGAGCCCCGCATCGGGACGTGACCGGCCGGTTGCGCGCGCCGCCTGCCAGAGGACCCGCGCGTTCCGGCGCGCGAACCGCAACGGATGCGACAGCCTAGGACGGACGGCGTAACGGCGCGCTTCGCGCTGACGGCGCCCGTCCGACCGGCGCCGCGTGCGTCTTCGGCGCCGGCGCCGCGGCGACCGTCAACGCAAGTTCGAACAGTCCCGCCCACGGATCGGGCGGCGGGTCATTGCGACGATCGCCTGGCGTGCCGCCCGACAGCCCCTTGACCTGCCGGTCGAGTCTGGCCGCGAGCGAGAGCGCCCGTTCCAGCGCGGCTTCCGTCACACGCGACAGCGCCGGACCGACGAGCCGTTCACGCGGCCCCCACACGCGGTTTTCACGCAAAAGCATGGCAAGCGGCTTGCCCGCATCGACGCCGCGCTTGATCCGCAGCAGCGTGCGGATTTCTTCGACGACGGCCCACAGCACCAGCACGGCTGCTTCGCCTTCGCCCTTCAGACCGTCAATCATGCGCGACAGACGGCCGACGTCGCCCGCGAGCATCGCTTCGTTGAGCTTGAACACGTCGTAGCGCGCGACGTTCAGCACCGCGTCGTGAACCTGTTCGAACGTCAATACGCCAGAGGGATACAGCAGCCCGAGCTTCTGGATCTCCTGATGCGCCGCGAGCAGATTGCCTTCGACGCGCTCCGCGATGAACTGCAACGCGCGCTTGCCGTCTTCACCTGGCGCAACTCGCTGATTCTGCGACGCGAGGCGCTGACTGATCCACCCAGGCAATTGCGCACGCTCGACGGGATCTATCTTCAGCGCGACGCCTGCGTCGGCCAGCGCAGTGAACCACGCGGCCTTTTGCGTCGCCGCGTCGAGACGCGGCAGCGTGACGAGCGTCAGCACGTCGGGGTTGGCGGCTGCGGCCAGAGTCTTGAGCGCGTCGGCGCCTTCCTTGCCGGGCTTGCCTGACGGAATGCGCAACTCGACAAGTTGCCGGTCGCCAAACAGCGACATCGACTGGCTCGCGCCGAGCAGCGAGCTCCAGTCGAAGCCGCGCTCCACCGTGAACACCGTGCGATCCGTGAAGCCGCCCGCACGCGCCGCCGCGCGGATGCGGTCGCACGCTTCCTGCGCGAGCAGATGCTCGTCGCCGTACACGATGTACAGACCGGCGAGACCTTTCGCGAGATGCGCTTCGAGCGCGTCAAGACGCAGTTGCATGGCGGCGGGTGACTGAGAGTGAAAGCGGGTCGAGTCGGTGGATCAAAGCGGTGGCGGCGGCAGCGGCGCGCGCGGCGAGATGCCCGGCACTTCCTGTCCCGGCGCCGGATGCAGCGACTTCACGACGGACAGACGCCGCATCAGCTGATCGACGGCGTCGTTCTGCATGTCGGCGTAGAGGATGTCCGCTTCGGAGGACTTCGCCTGCGAAAACTGATCGCTATAGGTCATCGCGCGATTCAGCGCGATCGAGCTGGGCGGAATCAGCAACGTGCCGTCCGCGCCGCGCAGCGTGTAGTTCAGCGAGTAATTCAGCGCGTACTCTTCCACCACGCCGAGCGAATTCAGCGTCAGCACGGCCGTTCCGCGCCCTTCCGAGATCGAGAGGATGGCATCGGCATTAGCCGGCGACGTCACGATCACCGTGTCGCTGCCACCCTGAACCAGGCGCGTCAGGCGTGCGGCGACGGCGCCCGACCCACCCGAGATGGCGAGGCGCTTGAACGCGTAGTCCTGCTGGCCGCGCAGCTGGAAGCCGCACGCGGACAGCAGCGCCGCGCTGCACGCCAGAGTCAAAAACGATCTGCGAGTCACATGAGCTCCTGGTTCGCAGTTAAGGCGATTGGCGCAGCCGTCAGACAACGACGTTCACGAGACGGCCCGGCACGACGATGACCTTCTTCGCTGGCTTGCCTTCGCTGAACTTCGCGAACATCTCGTGGGCGAGCGCGACGGCTTCGATCGCTTCGCGCGACGCGTCCTTCGCAACCGTCACGGCGCCGCGCACCTTGCCGTTCACCTGCAGCACAAGTTCGATTTCGCTTTGCTCCAGCGCTTTTTCGTCGACCTTCGGCCACGGTGCGTCGAGCAGCGAACCGAATTCGCCTTCGTAGCCGAGCTCACGCCACAGCTGGAACGTGACATGCGGCACGACCGGGTACAGCACCCGCAGCAGCACGCCGTACGTTTCGCGCAGCACGGCGGCGCTCGCGCCCTTTGCGCCTTCTATCGCGTTGAGCATCTTCATCGCCGCCGACACGACCGTGTTGTACTGCAAACGCTGATAGTCGAAGTCGGCCTGCTTCAGCACACTGTAGATTTCGCGGCGCAGCGTTTTCTCGGTGTCGGCGAGCTTCGCGGCGTCGAATGGAGCGCGCTCGGTGAGCGCAGTTTCGTTTGCCTGACCGAACGCCCACACGCGGCGCAGGAAGCGGCTCGCGCCTTCGACGCCCGCGCCCGACCACTCGAGTTGCTGTTCCGGCGGAGCGGCGAACATCGTGAACAGACGCGCGGTATCGGCGCCGTACTGGTCGATGAGCACCTGCGGGTCGACGCCGTTGTTCTTCGACTTCGACATCTTCTCGACGCCGCCGAGCACGACGGGCTGCCCGTCGGCGTTCAGCGTCGCGCCGACCGGGCGGCCTTTGTCGTCGTGCGTGACGGTGACGTCGGCCGGGTTGTACCAGGTCTTCTTGCCCGCGTCGTTTTCGCGGTAATAGGTTTCGTTGAGCACCATGCCCTGCGTGAGCAGGTTCTTGGCCGGCTCGCCGAATTTCACGATGCCCAGATCGCGGCAGACCTTTGCCCAGAAACGCGAGTAAAGCAGGTGAAGAATGGCGTGCTCGATGCCGCCGATGTATTGATCCATCGGCATCCAGTAATCGGTGCGCGCGTCGACCATCGTCTTCGCGTCGGGTGCCGCGTAGCGATAGAAGTACCAGGACGAATCGACGAACGTGTCCATCGTGTCGGTTTCACGCTTCGCGGCTGCGCCGCACGTCGGGCAGGTGCAGTTCAGAAACGCTTCCGACTTCGCGAGGGGATTGCCCGTGCCGTCCGGTACGAGGTCTTCCGGCAGCACGACGGGCAGATCCTTTTCCGGCACGGGCACGTCGCCACACGACGGGCAGTGGATAATCGGGATCGGCGTGCCCCAGTAGCGCTGGCGCGAGATGCCCCAGTCGCGCAGACGCCACGTGACCTGCTTCTCGCCGAGGCCGAGTGCTTTCAGATCGGCAGCGATCGCGTCGACGGCTTCGCCGTACTTGAGGCCGTCGTACTTGCCGCTATTGATCAGGACGCCGTTTTCCTTGTCGCCGTACGATTCCTGCCAGGCGTCCGTCGAGAACGTCTCGCCTTCAACGGCAACGACCTGCTTCACGGGAATGCCGTACTTCTTCACGAACGCGAAGTCTCGCTCGTCGTGCGCGGGCACGCCCATCACGGCACCTTCGCCGTAGCTCATCAGCACGTAGTTGCCGATCCAGACCTCGACCTTCTCCTGTGTCAGCGGATGCGTGACAAAAAAGCCTGTGGCCATGCCCTTCTTTTCCATCGTCGCCATGTCGGCTTCGGCGACGCCGCCGTGCTTGCATTCGTCGATGAACGACTGCAGGTCGGGACGCCCTTGCGCGAGGCGCGTCGCGAGCGGGTGCTCGGCGGCGACCGCGCAGAAGGTCACGCCCATGATCGTGTCGGCGCGCGTCGTGAACACGCGCAGCAGCTTTTGCTCGCCGTCCAGTTCGTACGGGAAGCCGAAGTTCACGCCGAAGCTCTTGCCGATCCAGTTCTGCTGCATCACCTTTACGCGCTCGGGCCAGCCGAGGCCGTCGAGATCGTTCAGCAGCTCATCTGCGTACTGCGTGATGCGCATGTAGTACATCGGGATTTCGCGCTTCTCGACGAGCGCGCCCGAGCGCCAGCCGCGGCCGTCGATCACCTGCTCGTTCGCGAGCACGGTCTGATCCACGGGGTCCCAGTTCACGGTGCCCGTCTTCTTGTACGCGATGCCCTTTTCCAGCATCTTCAGGAAGATCCACTGGTTCCACTTGTAGTAGTCCGGGCTGCAGGTGGCGACTTCGCGCGACCAGTCGATGGCGAGACCCATCGACTGCATCTGCTTCTTCATGTACGCGATGTTGTCGTACGTCCACTTCGCGGGCGGCACGCCGTTGGCCATCGCGGCGTTTTCGGCGGGCATGCCGAACGCGTCCCAGCCCATCGGCATCAGCGTGTTGTAGCCGTTCATCCGCAGATAGCGGTACATCACGTCATTGATCGTGTAATTGCGTACGTGCCCCATGTGCAGCTTGCCCGACGGATACGGCAGCATCGAAACGCAATAGAACTTGGGCTTGTCGGCCGTTTCCGTCGTTTTGTACGCGTCGGTGGCGCGCCATTGTCCTTGCGCGGCGGATTCGACGTCGGAGGGAACGTATTTTTCGTGCATGGTGTGATGGGATCGCTATTCGGTGCCGCTGTTCAGTGCGTCGGCACCGGCACGGTGCTCTGCGTGATGAAAGTCTTGTCGATCCCCTTTTCGTCAAGGGGAAAGGGCTGATTATACCGTTCGGCCGGGCTCACGCCGCGTGCGATTGAGTGGATGCGCTGCGCTTTGCGCGGCAATTGCACACCGATTGGACACGATCGAGGCTCGAAGCGGGGTGTTGGACCGCGCGTGTGCGGCTTGCCGCGGCTTACTGTGCCGCCGGTCCGGCGGCGGGCGCAGGCGAATTTCCCGCGGCGGCCGCACTGCCCGATGCCGGCGGCTCCGTCACGAAACCGATGCGCTCCAGTCCCGCCTGCTGCGCTGCGCCCATGACCTGCGCGATCACTTCGTAGCGCGTCGAGCGTTCGGCGCGCAGGTGGATTTCCGGCTGCTCCTTCTGTTTGCCCGCGTCGTTGAATTGCGCGCGCATCTGCTCGAGCGTGACGGGCTTGCCGTTCCAGTACAGCTTGCCCGCCGCGTCGATCGACAGCGTGATGGTCTGCGGCGTTTCGCGCGACTCGGCAGCCGCGACGCGCGGCAGATCCAGGCGGATTGCGTGCGTAAAGAGCGGCGCTGTGATGATGAAAATGACGAGCAGCACGAGCATCACGTCGATTAGCGGCGTCATGTTGATGTCCGCCATCGGCGCCGCCGTCTTGTGCCTGTCGAGTCCGCCGAATGCCATGTGCCGTGCCTCGCTCTCGCCGGTTGTGTGCTTGCGTGTGTGCTTGCGTGTGTGCGTTAGGCCTGCGTCCGCGCAGGCGAGCGTGCGCTGCCTTGGGCATCGCGCGGGTTGTCGCGCAAATCGCCGCGCCCGCCGCCGTGCGCTTCATCTGCAGGCGCGCACACGTACGCGTGCAGATCGTGGGCGAAGCCGTCGAGATCTTCCGACACCTGCCGCACCATCCGTCCAAGCACGTTATACGCAAGCACGGCAGGAATCGCGACGACGAGACCGAATGCCGTCATGATGAGCGCCTCCCCGACGGGCCCCGCGACGTTTTCGATCATTGCCTGACCGCTCTGCGCGATGCTGCCGAGCGCGTGATAAATGCCCCACACGGTGCCGAGCAGCCCGACGAACGGCGCCGTGCTGCCTATCGACGCGAGCAGCACCTGGCCGAATTCCAGCCGGCGCTGCGAGCGGTGCAACGCCTGGCGCAGCGCCCGCAGCACGCGTTCACTACGCTCGACGCGCGCGAGCAGCGCACCCGGCGTCTCGACTTCCGAAGCCTTCAGCGCCGCTTCTGCCAGCGGGGAAAAGATGCGTTCGCGATCCGCGAGACGCAGTGTCGCCACGCCTTCGGCCAGCGTCGGCGCCAGCCAGAACCGCGCGACAGCGCGCGGCCCTTGCCGCTTGGCGCGGCTCAGCATCCAGCTTTTGACGATCAGGAAGCACCAGCTCGCAATCGACATCGCCAGCAGCACATAGGCGACGCCATGCGTGATGGCATCGCTGGTTTGCAGATAGTGGATGATGCCGGTGTTTGCCATCGGACCTCGCCGGTCGCCGGGCCGTCGCGCCCCGGCGAGTGAAAACGTGATCGATGCAGGGCTTAACGCAAGCCCAGCACGTCCTGCATGTCGAACAGGCCGTTCGAGTGGCCTTCAAGGAAGCGCACCGCGCGCAACGCGCCTTGCGCGTACGACAGACGGCTCGCCGATTTGTGCGTGATTTCGATCCGCTCGCCGATGCCCGCGAACAGCACCGTGTGATCGCCGACGATATCGCCGCCGCGAATCGCCGAGAAGCCGATCGTGGACGGATCGCGCTCGCCCGTCACGCCTTCGCGTGCGTACACGGCGCAATCTTCGAGCTTGCGGCCGAGCGCGCCGGCGATCACTTCGCCCATCGTCAGCGCGGTGCCCGAAGGCGCATCCACCTTGTGGCGATGATGCGCCTCGATGATTTCGATGTCATAACCCTGCGAGAAATGGCGCGCGGCGAATTCGAGCAGCTTCATCGTGACGTTCACGCCGACGCTGAAGTTCGACGCGAACACGATGCCGGTTTTCTCCGACGCAGCGCGGATCCGCGCCTTCTGCGCGTCGTCGAAGCCCGTCGTGCCGATCACGAGCTTCGTGTTCGTGCGCAAGGCGGCTTCGATGTGCGCGAGCGTGCCGTCGGGGCGCGTGAAGTCGATCAGGTAGTCGGATTGCGCGAGCACGGCGTCGATGTCGTCCGACATCAGCACGCCCGTCTGTTTGCCCAGAAACGCACCGGCGTCCTGACCGAGTTGCGGAGCCCCGGTGCGGTCGAGCGCGCCCGACAGCTTGACTTCAGGATCGTTGAGAACGGTTTCGATGAGCATCCGGCCCATGCGGCCCGATGCGCCGGCGATGGCAATTTTCATGGGGTCATCCAGAAACAGCGCCTGTGCACAGCGCTGTCAGGCAGCGCGTGGATCGGCGACACAAGAAACGAAACTGGCACTGTATCGCGGCGACGGAGCGTCGCTGCGAGACGCATGATGGGTGGCCGACGGAATCGGCCGCCCATCATGTTACGGACAACGGAATCAGCCGCCCGTTCCCGTGCCCGTTTGTGCGGAAGATTGCGTCGATTTCGAGGCCGGGTCTTTCGACTGGCCATTGTTGCTTTCGGGACCGGTCGGACCGACGGGGTTGTCGCTCGGCACGCCCTGCATCTGCGGAGGCGGCGGACGCGTGAAGCGGAACTGCGGCTGGCCCGGCTCCGTCGAGTTTTGCGGAACGCCACCGTTCGACGGCGGCGTGTTCGCGCGCACCGACGGCGTCGTGCCCGGCGCGGGCGCCTGCACCGCGTTGGTCAGACGGTTCGCGGCCTGCGCGGCTTGCGCGTTCGGATCGATGGCGGGCAGATTGCCGGCCTGCGCGGCGTCCGACGTGGCCGAGCGGACCGTGTCGGGTGTCACCGCGGACGCCGGCGCCGCTGTTGCAGCAGGCGCGCTGGCCGCTCCCGTTGCGCTCGCGACGACGGGTGCAGCGGCCTTCTTCTTGCCGGTGCGGTCGCCGTCGATATCGGCGAGCAGTTCCAGGTTGGACGGCAGATCTTCGCCGCCCGACCAGCTCGCGACGCGGTCGCCGGTGAAGTTCACGATGAAGTCACGCTGCTGCACGATGGAAGTCGAGCCGCGCTTGAAATAGAACACGTAGTCCCAGCGGTCCGCGTGGAACATGTCCGTCAGGAGCGGGGTGCCGAGCACCTGCTTGACCTGCGCGCGGGACATGCCAACCTGCATCTGCGCAGCCGCTTCCTTCGACACGAAGTTCCCCTGAACGACGGTAATGCGGTACGGCGTGATGCTTTGGGCGACGCGCTGTGTCAGGCTGTCATACGTGGAACATCCAGCAAGTACCGCCACAGCCGCAGCGACGATCAAGGTACGCCGTATGCGGCTCCCCCGGTTGATCAATAGAGCTTTTGGAATCATTTCCCTCACCGTGCGGGCTTACCGAGCCGCGCGTGTTTCCGTGTAAGATGACCTGAACAGCAATTCACATTACTATTAGAACCCCGCATTGTACTCTAGGGATCCCTTGCCATGACCAATCCAACCGATCTGAAAAATATCGGACTCAAGGCGACCCTACCGCGCCTCAAGATTCTGGAAATCTTTCAGCACAGCCCGGTGCGCCATCTGACCGCCGAAGATGTCTACCGCAATCTGCTGCATGAAGAGCTGGATATCGGGCTCGCCACGGTGTATCGCGTGCTCACGCAGTTCGAGCAGGCAGGTTTGCTGTCGCGTAGCAACTTCGAGTCGGGTAAAGCCGTTTTTGAGCTGAACGAAGGGACGCACCATGACCATCTGGTGTGTATCGACTGCGGTCTCGTCGAAGAATTTTTCGACCCCGAAATCGAAAATCGCCAGCAGGCGATCGCGAAAGAACGCGGCTTCAAGCTCCAGGAACACGCGCTCGCGCTCTACGGCGCGTGCACGAAGGACAAGTGTCCGCACCGCAAGCATTGACGCATTTTCAGTAAGAAGCAGAAAGGCCCGGCTGATGAGAATCAACCGGGCCTTTTGCTTTCCCTCGCTTACCGGGAGGCAACGACGCGACTAGACAGCAAGCATCTCGAACGATTCGCGCTCCAGCCGCCATGCCTGCGGCAACGCCAATTCATCGCAATTCGGCCCTTCTCCGCCGCGATCGACGACGAGAAAATCGCTCACCCGCCCGAGCGCCAACAGCGGGTGATGCCAGACGCCCTTCGCGTAGTTGACGCCCTGCCAGCCGTGCGTCGAGAACGCTTTCAGCTTCGACTGATCGAGTTCGCCGGCGGGTGCGACCACGATTAGATACGGCGCATCCGACAACGGCACGAACGCCTGGCTGCCGAGGGGATGCCGCTCCATCATTGCGATGTCGATCGGCCATGCGCGCGGCTGCGCGCGAAACACGTTGATCAGCGGACGCCCGCCTTGCGTGCCCACATCGACTTTGGCCAGATCGTGATAACGCTCGGTCGTGCCCTCGTTGATCGGGTAGTGGCGTGCGCCGTCCAGTTCGATCACGTCGCCGAATGGAGCGAATGCTTCGCGCGTCAGGCGCTCGATGCGCAGAGTGTTCATGCCCTTCTCCGTCGATCCGTGCAGTACGCGTTACTCGGGTTCGCCCCACAGACGCAGCCGCGATACGCCGCCATCCGGGTAGATGTTGAAGCGCACGTGCGTCACGCGACCGAGCGCGGCCAATTCCGCGCTGAACGTATGGACGTTGTCCATCGACAGCTTCTGTTCGGGCAGCAGCACGGGCCAGAACATCGCTTGCGTGACGAGCGAATCGTCGGTGCCGCCCGTGACGGAGGCAGCCTGCAGCGAGCAGCGATCCGGGAAGTTGCCCTTGAAGTGCGCCGTGTCGACTTCGACCTTGCGAATCACGCCCGGTCGCGCAAGCGCGACGATCGCCCAGTCGTTGCCCGGTTCGCGGCGGCGGCGTGTTTCCCAGCCGTCGCCCATGTTCACGCCGCGGCCCGGCATCAGCATTTGCGATGCAGGTCCGAAATGCTGGTTGTTGGCGGCAACGAGATAGGCGCCGTTTTCAACCGCGGCCAGATCGATCAGACCGCCGCGCCCGGTGCCCTCCCAGTCGCGCTTCGGCTGCCCATACACACGCAGACGCGCGAGGCCGCCGTCCGGAAACAGGTTCACACGCAGATGCGTGAACGCGCGCGTGTCGCTCACGTCGACATAGTGATGCTGATTGCCTTCGAGCGTCGTCGCCGGGACGATGGTTTGCCAGTCGGCGTTATCGGCGGGAGTGTCGTCGTTCGAATAGCAGGCCTCGATCGATGCCGCCGGCGGGAAATTGCCCGTGAAGTGGCTCGTGTCGAGATCGACGCCATGCACGACGCCCGGTCGCGCCAGACGCACGACGCAGTAGTCGTGGCCCGTCGTGCGCTTGCGGCGCGTCTCCCAGCCGTCCATCCACTTGCCGTGGTCGTCGTATTTGCCTGGGATGAAAACGGCAGGCTGCGGGTCGAGCATCCGCTCCTTCGGCGCGAAGAATTCGTCGCTGGCGAAAAGCGCCTTGGCGCCCAGCCGTGGATCGGCGAGATTCATGTAGCGGCGCGTGAAGGCGGGTGCGTTCGGATCGAGAATCGGGTTAGCCATGATCGGTGCAGTCTTCGGTCAATTGAGGTGCGATTGAGTTAAATGGCGGCGGACCGTCGCGGTCCGCCGCGTTGCCACTGGTGGTCGGTCAGATGGCGGAAAGCGTTATCAGACGGCGTGCGCCGGGTTCGCGTGGCCCGTCTCGCCGTCGAGATCGGTGCTGGTCGGCACGAAGCGCAACTCGCTGTCGAGATTGAGCACCCGGCGGGCGCGTGCCTTGTCGATGTCGTTCTCCCATACGGCGACGACGACGGTTGCAACGCAGTTACCGATCAGATTGGTCAGCGCGCGAGCGATGCCGACGAACCAGTCGACGGGCAGAATCAGCACGAGGCCGAGGACGGGAATCGCGGGAATCGCGGAGAGCGTCGCGGCGAGAATCACGATGGCTGAGCCGGGAATGCCGTGCGCGCCCTTCGACGTCACCAACGACACAAGCACGACGACGATCAGATCGTGCGTCGAAAGCGGCGTGTTCGTCGCCTGCGCGATGAAGATGACGGCGAGCGTCAGATAGATCGAAAAGCCGTCGAGGTTGAACGAGTAGCCTGTCGGAATCACGAGACCGACCGTCGAATCCTTTACGCCCATCCATTCGAGCTTGCGCATGATTTGCGGCAGCACGGCGTCCGACGAAGCGGTGCCAAGCACGATGGACAGCTCTTCGCGCAAATAGCGAATCAGCTTGAACACGCTGAAGCCAGCCAGACGCATCACGACGCCGAGCACGACGACCACGAACACGAAGCAGCTCGCGTAGAACACGACGACGAGCATGCCGAGCTGCTTGAGCGACGCGATGCCATACGTGCCCGTCGTGAAAGCGATGGCACCCAGCACGCCGAGCGGCGCGAGCTTGATGATAAAGCTCATCACGCGGAAGAACACTTGCGCGAGTTCGTCGATCAGGCCGTTGACGCGCTGCACGCGCGGCCCGAGCAGCGACAGCGCCGAGCCGACCAGTACGGAGAACACGAGAATCTGCAGGATGTCGCCCTTGGCGAAGGCATCGATCGCGGTTTCGGGGATGATCTTGAGCAGGAAGCCCGCTGTGTCCTTGAGGCTTTTCGCGTGCTCGGTGTATGACGCGAGCGACCCGGGATCGAGCGAATGAAGATCGATGTTCATGCCGACGCCGGGGCGCGTCGCATACGCGAGCACCGCGCCGATCACGAGCGCGATCGTCGTCATGATCTCGAAGTACACGACGGCCTTCAGGCCGACGCGCCCTACTTTCTTCAGATCGCCCGCGTGCGCCATGCCGCTGACGACGACGCAGAACACGATCGGACCGATCACCATTTTGATCAGCTTGAGGAAGCCGTCGCCCAATGGACGCAGCGACTGTGCGAAATGCGGAAACAGCGCGCCGATCACGATGCCCGCCACGAGAGCGATCACCACCCGGCCAAACAGCGAATTGAAGAACTTCAACACGGCTTTCTCCCGGTCACGAATTGGGTCAGCAGCACGCTTATCCGACCCGCAATCATACCGGTCTGACCAGTGCTGTTATGGCGAATAGTAGGCAGCCGATATAGTGAGGTCAAGGATTGACAGGGCAGTGTTTACCCGTGCTGGTCTGACCGGCCTTCTTCCGTGCGATTGGCGACAGAATACGGTTTGCACGTTCGGCACGAAGCCGTTCTAGAATACTGGTCAGACCGCACCGAACCGCCGCCGAGATCATGAAAAACGTCCCGCATACCGTCACTGACGCTGCCATCGCGACGATCCGCGAGAGGATCGAAGGCGGCGCTTATCCTGTTGGGAGCCTGTTGCCGGCGCAGCGGCAGTTGTCGGAAGAAATGGACATCAGCCGGGCGTCCCTGCGTGAGGCGCTATCGACGCTCGAAGCGCTCGGCATGCTGACGATTCGCCCTGGGAAGGGCGTGTATGTGCAATCGACGAAGGCGTCGTCCGCCCATCCGTGGCGGTTTGCGGATCAGTCGTCGTTGCCGGATACGTATCAGATGCGGTTTGCGCTGGAGGGTTTTGTCGCGAGAATGGCTGCGCTCGCTATTGGCGACGACGATGTTGTATGGTTTGAAGACAATATCGCTGCTTTGCAGGTCGCATTGACCAATGGCGATCTCGACGATGCCGCTCAGCTCGATTTCGACTTTCATATGCGCATCGTGGCGATTGCTGGCAATGCTGCCATCGAGTCGATCTTGCGCAGCAGCGCTGACATTATGAAAGAGAGTCAGCGGATGCCGTTTTATCGACGCGAGCTCGTGCTGTCCACTTATCACGAGCATCGCGAGATTCTTGACGCGCTGAAGGCGCGTAATCCTCACGCTGCCGGGCTTGCTATCGAGAAGCACATTGCTAATGCTGCCCAACGAGCCGGGGTTTATTTTCCTACGCCACAGGTGTGAGTTTCTTTGTCCGCGACGCAGTCGCCATTCCGGGGTTTCGCTGCGGTTTTTTCGCGGGCATCCGCGTTGTGTTATCGGGTTGCCAGGGTTGCCAAGGTTGCCCTTGCGCGGGCCGGCACTGGCTTTCTTGCCGCGACCGGGTCGCAGACAAAAAAAAAGGCCGCCCAAACGAGCGACCTTCCCGCTGAGGCGAAAAAACCCTTACTTCGCGTTAGCAAACGCAACGGCAGTATCCAGCATGCGGTTCGAGAAACCCCACTCGTTGTCGTACCAGCTCGACACCTTCACCAGACGGCCCGACACCTTGGTGAGCGTCGCGTCAAACGTCGACGAAGCCGGGTTGTGGTTGAAGTCGATCGACACCAGCGGCGCCGAGTTGTAGCCCAGGATGCCCTTCAGCGCGCCTTCCGATGCTTCCTTCATGATCGCATTGACTTCATCGACGGTCGTGTCGCGCTTGGCGATAAACGACAGGTCGACGATCGACACGTTGATCGTCGGGACGCGAATCGCGTAGCCGTCCAGCTTGCCGTTCAGTTCCGGCAACACGAGACCGACGGCCGATGCAGCGCCCGTCTTCGTCGGGATCTGGCTGTGCGTGGCCGAGCGCGCACGGCGCAGGTCTTCGTGGTACACGTCCGTCAGAACCTGGTCGTTCGTGTACGCGTGGATGGTGGTCATCAGGCCCGTTTCCAGGCCGATCTTGTCGTTCAGCGGCTTGACGAGCGGCGCGAGGCAGTTCGTCGTGCACGATGCGTTCGAGATGACCGTGTGCTCAGCCTTCAGCACGTTGTGGTTCACGCCGTAGACGATCGTCGCGTCGACGTCCTTGCCGCCCGGCGCCGAGATGATCACCTTCTTCGCGCCGCCCTTGATGTGCGCGCTCGCCTTTTCCTTCGTCGTGAAAAAGCCCGTGCACTCCATCACGACGTCGACGCCCAGTTCGCCCCACGGCAGTTCGGCCGGGTTGCGGTTGGCCAGCACGCGAATCTTGTCGCCGTTGACGATCAGGTTCTCACCGTCGACGCTCACTTCGCCCGGGAACTTGCCATGCGCCGTGTCGTACTGCGTCAGGTGAGCGTTGGTCTTGGCATCGCCGAGGTCGTTGATCGCGACGATCTCGAGATCGTGCTTCTTGCCGTTTTCATAGAAGGCGCGCAGCGTGTTGCGGCCGATCCGGCCATAGCCGTTGATTGCGACGCGAATCGTCATGTTCTATCTCCTGATGGCTGAAAAAATTCTTCCGTGATGCGCGGCTAGTGCGCCTCGTAGCATTCATGCGCGCCGCCCGAAACGCGGCGCGCACGACGCGCTGCGCGCCTTAGCCGAGTGCGGCCTTGGCCGTCTCGACAACCTTCTCGACGGTGAAACCGAAATACTTGAAGAGCGCGCCTGCGGGAGCCGATTCGCCGAACACGTCGATACCGACGACGCCGCCTTCCAGGCCCACGTACTTGCGCCAGAAATCCGTGACGCCCGCTTCGATCGCGACGCGGCGCACGCCATGCGGCAGCACACGCTCACGGTACTCGGCATCCTGCTTGTCGAAGGTAGTCGTGGACGGCATCGATACGACGCGCGCCGCAATGCCTTCGCGTGCGAGCGCTTCGACCGACTTCATCGCCAGTTCCACTTCCGACCCCGTCGCAATCAGGATGATCTTGCGCGCAGGAATGTCGTCGTTCCAGTCCTTCAGCACGTAGCCGCCCTTCGCGATGTTGGCGATCTGCGCGTCGGTGCGCGGGTTGAACGCGAGGTTCTGACGGCTGAAGATCAGGCACGACGGGCCCTGATGTTCGACAGCCTGCGTCCACGCGACAGCCGTTTCGACGGTATCCGCCGGACGCCACACCTGCATGTGCGGAATCAGGCGCAGGCTCGCGACATGTTCGATCGACTGGTGCGTCGGACCGTCTTCGCCGAGGCCGATCGAGTCGTGCGTGAACACGAAAATGGACGGCGACTTCATCAGCGCGGCGACGCGCAGCGCATTGCGGCTGTAGTCCGAGAACGTCAGGAACGTGCCGCCGAACGCCTTATGGCCGCCATGCACCGCGAGGCCGTTAATGGCCGCGCTCATGCCGAATTCGCGCACGCCGTAGTTGACGTAATTGCCCGCCGCGCCGTTTTCGCCGACGCGCACGTACTTTGCCGCCTTCCAGTTCGTGAGGTTCGAGCCCGTCAGGTCGGCCGAACCGCCGACCAGTTCCGGCAGCACGGCGGAGAGGCCTTCGATGGCCTGCTGCGACGCCTTGCGGGTCGCGATGGTTTCAGCGCGCTCGTTCGCGCCGGCGATAATCGCCTGCGCCTTTTCCGCCCAGTCGGCGGGAAGCTTGTTCGCCATGCGGCGCTCGAAGTCGGCGGCTTCCTGCGAATACTTCGCACGATAAGCCGCGAACGCGTCGTTCCATTCGCCTTCGATCTTCGCGCCCTTCTCCTTCGCGTCCCACGCTGCGTAGACTTCCTGCGGGATCACGAACGGCGGGTAGTTCCAGCCGAGCTTCTCGCGCGTGGCCGCGACTTCCTTGTCGCCCAGCGCAGCGCCGTGCACGTCGTGCGAGCCGGCCTTGTTCGGCGAACCTTCGCCGATCACGGTCTTACAGCAGATCAGCGTCGGCTTGTCAGACTGCTTCGCCTTCTTGATGGCTGCGTCGACGGCTTCGACGTCATGGCCGATCACGCCCGGAATCACGTTCCAGCCATACGCTTCAAAGCGCTTCGGCGTGTCGTCGTGGAACCAGTGAACGACGTCGCCGTCGATGGAGATACCGTTGTCGTCGTAGAACGCGATCAGCTTGTTCAGCTTCAGCACGCCAGCCAGCGAGCAGGCTTCGTGCGAAATGCCTTCCATCAGGCAGCCGTCGCCGACGAACACGTACGTGTGGTGATCGACGATCTTCGCGTCGGCCTTGTTGAATTCGTTCGCAAGCAGCGATTCCGCGAGCGCCATGCCGACTGCGTTCGCGAGACCCTGGCCGAGCGGGCCCGTGGTCGTCTCGACGCCCGGGGTGATGCCGTATTCCGGATGGCCCGGCGTTTTCGAGTGCAGCTGGCGGAAGTTCTTCAGCTCCTCCATCGGCAGGTCGTAGCCCGTCAGATGGAGCAGCGAATACAGCAGCATCGAGCCGTGACCGTTTGACAGCACGAAGCGGTCGCGATCGGCCCAACGCGGGTTCCTAGGGTTGTGACGCAGGTGCCGCGACCAGAGCGCCACGCCGATCTCGGCCATGCCCATCGGCATGCCGGGGTGACCGGAGTTCGCTGCTTGAACAGCATCCATGGACAGCGCGCGAATCGCGTTGGCCATCAGGGAGGTAGGGGCGGGAGACGGGGTCGTCATGTCGATTCCGGAGAATGGTCCAAAAAGCGGGGCGCCGATGGTGGTCCGGAAGCCTGCGGCCAATCTGCTTCGGCGCACGGTGCGGCGCCGGGAGACGCGAGGCGGGCAGAGCAAACGGACAGGGCTGCAAAGCGGGATATTCTAACAGATAGCCGGCCTTGTCTTCGGCCATAGACGGGCGTCTGGCAGCGGTCCCGCGCCGCCGAACCCGCTGCCGGCGGCGCGCCGGGCGGTGTCTGCGCGGCTCGTCGGGGCACGATCGGGCGACCGCCAGCCAGGTTGCCGCGCAGCGCCGTACCGGACGATCGCCAGAACTTTTGCGGCGAAATCGGGATCTCTCCATGCGCAGTCCGATCAGCGAACCGACGGATCAGCACGCTTTTCCCGGCGTGGAACTGCGAGAATCCCGCCACGCGCGAAGCGTAAAATATCGCCGGACATGCGATCACTCGCCTTTCGTCGCGTCTTGGGCGATAAACTAAGCCGATTCTTAGAGCGTTGGCTGTGAGACTGCTGCAAAATTCGTCGCTTCGTCGGCACCGAGCGCCGCAAGGCAACCGCGGTAGCGAAGGCGATGGCATACCGACCCAACGGTTTCAGGAGAGTTCGATGACTGCCCCACGCCCAGCCGGAGTGCCGTGGCTGACACCGTATCTGACGGTTCGCGACGCGCGCACTTCGATCGCGTTCTTCGAGGCAGCGTTTGGTTTCCGCATCCGGGACAGCGTGCACGACGACGGCGTTGTCATGCACGTCGAAATGACCTATCGGGACCAGCTGATTGTGATGTTTGCGCCGGAAGGCGCGTTCGGCTCGACGGCTCAAACACCGAAAAGCGCAGCTACCACGGCCCCTCAATCGTTTTACCTCTACGTCGACAATGTCGATACGGTCTACGCGCGCGCCATCGCGGCCGGCGCCAGGTCGCTCAGCGAACCGCAAGATCAGTTCTGGGGCGACCGTTTTGCCCAGATCGAAGATCTCGACGGCTACCGCTGGGCGTTAGCCTGCCATCTGTCTTGAGTGAATGAGAACTTTCCTTATGCCTCGCTTCTTCGTCGGTACCCCGTTTAAGACCGACGACATTGTTTCCTTGCCGGATGAAGTCAACCGGCACGTCCGCGTCCTGCGGCTGCAACCGGGCGACACCGTCAGCCTGTTTAATGGCGACGGCGGCGAGTACGGCGCTGAAATCGTCGATATGGATCGACATGGAACGATCGTGCGCATCGTCGGATTTCGCGACATCGAATGCGAACCGCCGTACCGGCTGACGCTCGCCCAAGGTATCGCGGGTAGCGACAAGATGGACTGGCTGATCGAAAAGGCTACCGAACTGGGCGCGTGCGAATTCGTGCCGCTCACCACGACTCGCAGCGTCGTGCGGCTCGCCGGCGAGCGCGCGCAACGCCGCCAGGTTCATTGGCAGCGGATCGTGCAGGCGTCCTGCGAACAGTGCGGCCGCAATCGCCTGCCCCAAGTCATGCCGACGCGCGAACTGGCCACCTGGCTCAGCACGATGCCGAAGGAGCCTGTCGACGGCGAACTGCGCCTGCTGCTGTCGCCGCGTGCGAGCGTGCCGTTTTCCGCGCTGCCTGTCGAGCCGCCGAAGGTGCGTGCGCTGGTACTGGTCGGCCCGGAAGGCGGCTTTTCGGCTGCTGAAGAAGCAGCAGCAGCGGCTCACGGCTTCACGGCTGTCGGCCTCGGCCCACGCGTGCTGCGTACCGAAACGGCCGGCATTGCGGTGCTGTCCGCACTGGCTGCGCGCTGGGGCGGCTGGTAAGCGGCGCTTCGGCGCTTGCACCACCACAACGAAGCCCGACTGAAATGCAAAAGGCCCGCCTGTTTCCGGCGGGCCTTTCTTTTTTATTGCAGATCAGACGAAAACCGTCGAACCGCGAACAACTCAGGCAAACGAGTAAAACACCCGGAACGCCACCTTGCGTTCGGCCCAGAATTCCGCCGCTTCGCGGAAGACGTCGAGCAGCGTCTCGCGCGCTTCCTTGTCGAACTTGATTGCGATGGGGAGCGCCTCGAGAACGATGACGAAACCGGGCTGCGACCCTGCCTTGTGTACGAGGTCGGTCAGTGAGTCATACAGCGCGTCGTAGTTCTTGCCGAAATGCTTCGGAAACAGGAACGACGTCGCGATAGTCTCCATGACCTCCTGCTTGGACTGGGCATTGCCGACAAACGCATAGAGAAAATGCTGACCGAGCCGATTAGCTTCGTCGGCGAGATCCTGCACGCGGAATGCGCGGATCGACTGCACGATGTTCGGTCGTACGGTCTGGAAAAGACTCATGCGCTCCTCTTCCGATGAAAGGCCCGTACTGGCTTCGTTCTGGACGTCACGGGCCTGGCCGGCATCGCGCATCTGCATGACGCGCTGAAACATATTGCCGTCGCCGGCCGCGAAAAAATCCGTCGCGACTTTCGAGTCGTGCGCGTAGACGTTGTCGCTCATGCCGATTATCCCGATGTCATTCAATGATGCGATTAAAACTGGCGTAGTGGTCGTCTGAGTAATAACAATTGCTGGTCCGCCTCAGCGGCCCTCCACAGACTATGCGGCGTGCGCCGCGATCGCGGGCGCCTGGCGTGGGAACGGTGTATTCGTGGTAATAGCCGCGCCGGTGCGACGGCAGCAACCGTTCACGATTGCCGAATACGACGCCGTCCTTCTCATACGGGTAAGGCCCGCCGGCTGCAATCAAGTTCAATGTACTGACGGCTTCGGGCGGCAATTGCGCCGCCGCGATGGTGCCTCCGCCCTGTCCCTCTTGCGCTTCCCGAGCCCAGGCGCCTGACGAAAAACCGCCGACAAGACCGCCGACCGTCAAGGCGGCGATCAGCACGCCGTCGCGGAGCCACTTGCGTGCCATGAATCAGGATTCCCGCTGTTGACTAACGAGTTTGACGACCATGAAAGTCGTAAGCGTATCGCTAATGTCCTTTGGAATCAATGTTCATTAGTCGGACAAAAGGCCCTCCAAGCGAAACCGGCCAGGCGTCCGCATCAGTTTTGACACTTCTTGACAGAGAATTTATCCTGAGGGAGATAAACTTATCGTCGAGGTTCGACGCTGGACGACTTTCATGCCTCGTCGTCCGGACAGTCCGAAAAGCGGAGCCTGTCGCGTGTCGGCCTTTTTGCGGGATGGCTAATCCCCAGCCATTGCTCGAAGGCGTGCCCATTGCGGGCACGCCTTTTTTTTGCCCGCGCGAACTGGAATTCACCGACTCGCGCAGAGAAAGGGACAGCTTAACGCGACGCGTTGACGTCTGCCACCAGCAGCGCCGTCATGTTGACGATCCGGCGAACCGTTGCCGACGGGGTCAGCACGTGCACGGGCTTGGCCGCGCCGAGCAGGATCGGCCCGATAGCGATGTTGTTGCCCGCCGCCGTCTTCAGCAGGTTGTACGAGATGTTCGCGGCGTCGATATTGGGCAGCACCAGCAGGTTCGCGTCGCCTTCCAGCGTCGACTCGGCCAGAATTTCCTTGCGCAGGTTCGCGTCGAGCGCGAGGTCGCCGTGCATTTCGCCGTCCACCTGCAGATGCGGCGCGCGCTCCTGCAGCAGCGCCAGCACGTCGCGCATCTTCTGCGCGGACGGCGCATTGCTCGTGCCAAAGTTCGAATGCGACAGCAGCGCGATCTTCGGCTCGATGCCGAAACGGCGCACTTCCTCCGCCGCCATGATCGTGATTTCCGCGAGTTCTTCGGCCGTCGGATCGACGTTCACGTGGGTATCGACGAGAAAAATCTGGCGATTCGGCAGCACGAGCGCATTCATCGCCGCGTAGACCTTGGCGCCGTCCTTCTTGCCGATCACCTGGTCGATGAAGTGCAAGTGGCGATGGGTCGTGCTGACCGTGCCGCAGATCATGCCGTCGGCGTGCCCCTTCGTGACCAGCATCGAGCCGATCAGCGTCGTACGGCGGCGCATTTCCAGCTTCGCCATCTGCTCGGTGAAGCCCTTGCGACACATCATCTTGTGGTACGTCTGCCAGAAGTCACGATAACGCTCGTCGTGGTCCGTGTTGACGATCGTGTAGTCCTGGCCGTTCACCAGACGCAGCCCGAACTTCGCGATGCGCTGCTCGATCACGGCCGGACGGCCGATCAGGATCGGCTTCGCGAGCTTTTCGTCGACCACGATCTGCACCGCGCGCAGCACGCGCTCTTCCTCGCCTTCCGCAAACACGATGCGCTTCTTCTCCGGCTCGACGCCGCGCGCCAGCTGGAAGATCGGCTTCATCGTCGTGCCGCTGTGGTACACGAACTGCTGCAAATGCTGCTTGTACGCCTCCATGTCCTCGATCGGACGCGTCGCGACGCCCGAATCCATCGCCGCCTGCGCAACGGCGGGCGCGATCTGCACGATCAGGCGCGGATCGAAGGGCTTCGGAATCAGGTATTCCGGTCCGAACGACAGATCCTGAATGCCGTACGCCGTCGCGACGATGTCCGACTGCTCCTGACGCGCCAGTTCCGCGATCGCGTTGACCGCGGCGATTTCCATTTCCTTCGTAATGACGGTTGCGCCGACATCCAGCGCGCCACGGAAGATGAACGGGAAGCACAGGACGTTGTTGACCTGATTCGGGTAGTCGGTGCGACCCGTTGCCAGCACGGCATCCGGACGCACTTCGAGCGCCAGTTCCGGCAGGATTTCCGGCGTCGGATTGGCAAGCGCCAGGATCAGCGGCTTCCCGGCCATCTGCTTGACCATGTCCTGCTTGAGCACGCCGCCTGCCGAGAGGCCGAGGAACACGTCCGCGCCGTCCATCACTTCCGCCAGCGTGCGGGCGTCCGTCTCACGCGCAAAACGCTCCTTGTCCGGATCCATCAGTTCCGTGCGGCCCTTGTAGACCACGCCGGCCAGGTCCGTCACGTAGATGTTTTCGAGCGGCATGCCGAGGTCGACCAGCAGGTTCAGACACGCGAGCGACGCCGCGCCCGCGCCCGACGCCACCAGCTTCACTTCCTTGATGCTCTTGCCGACCACCTTCAGGCCGTTCGAGATCGCCGCCGCGACGACGATTGCCGTGCCGTGCTGGTCGTCGTGGAAGACGGGGATCTTCATGCGCTTGCGGCACTCGCGCTCGACGATAAAGCAGTCCGGCGCCTTGATATCTTCCAGGTTGATGCCGCCGAACGTCGGCTCCAGCGCGGCGATCACCTCGACCAGCTTGTGCGGGTCCGATTCGTTCAACTCGATGTCGAACACGTCGATGCCGGCGAACTTCTTGAACAGCACGGCCTTGCCTTCCATGACCGGCTTCGACGCGAGCGGCCCGATGTTGCCGAGACCGAGCACTGCCGTGCCGTTCGACACGACGCCGACCAGGTTGCTGCGCGCGGTGAAGCGCGCGGCATTCAGCGGATTCTCGACGATCGCCTCGCACGCGAACGCAACGCCCGGCGAGTACGCCAGTGCGAGGTCGCGCTGGTTGATCATCTGCTTCGTCGGGGCGATCGCGATCTTCCCGGGGGTCGGGAATTCGTGGTAATCGAGAGCGGCTTCACGGAGTTTGGTATTGACGGGCGTCGACATAAGCGGACTTGGAAGTGCGGATTAGAATAGATGTTCGACGGCATTGTAGCGCCAATCCCAAAAGTCGAAGCCTGCAATCCGGGTGCAGGTCCCGCGACCGAAACAGCGTGAAAGGAAAGCGTAGCCCGTGGACCCAAGCCGGCACGGCGACTGCGAGGCGCGCCTTTGACGTCGTGTTAGCTTCCATTGGCGCTTCTTGAGCGCATCCATCCACCCGCTTCGGCGGCCTTTCGCAGTCACATGCCTTGTTTATGCTTTCAGAGTTTTCGCTGATCGACCGTTTCTTTGCGCGCCGCGCGGCGGGGTCGACCTATCCGCAGCGCGCCGCGCTCGGCATCGGTGACGACTGCGCGCTGCTCGCCCCGCCCGCAGGCGAGATGCTCGCGATTTCGACGGACATGCTTGTCGCAGGCCGCCATTTCTTTCCGGATGTCGATCCCAAAGCGCTCGGCCACAAGGCGCTCGCCGTGAATCTGTCGGACCTCGCGGCGATGGGCGCCAAGCCGCAAGCCTTCACGCTGGCCTTCGCGCTGCCGGAAGCCGACGCGGACTGGCTCGCCGCGTTCAGCGACGGTCTGTTCGAACTCGCCGAGCGCCACGGGTGCGAACTCGTCGGTGGTGACACCACGAGCGGCCCGCTCAATCTGTGCCTCACGGTGTTCGGCTCGGTGCCGCCGCAAACGGCGCTGCGCCGCGACGCCGCGCAACCCGGCGACGATATCTGGATTTCAGGAACGCTCGGCGACGCGCGTGCAAGCCTCGGCGTGCAACGCAACGAGTGGTCCGTCGATGCCAGCGATGCTGCGACATTGCGCCGCGCCATGAATCTGCCCGAACCGCGGGTCGCGCTGGGCCTTGCGTTGCGTGGGGTCGCGCGCGCCGCGCTCGATATTTCGGACGGCCTTGCGGGCGACCTGATGCACATCCTCGAACGATCTCAGTTGAATGCGACCGTCGACGCCGACGCTTTGCCGCGCTCGGACGCGCTGCGCCGCCTTCCCGCCGATATCCAGCGGCGCTGCACGATCGCGGGCGGCGACGACTACGAGTTGTGCTTCACCGCGCCGCCTTCCTCACGCGACGCAGTCGTTGCGGCAGGTCAACAGGCGCGTGTGCCCGTGACGCGCGTCGGTACAATAACGACGCTCGATGCGGCGGGCGCCGCGCCCGCGATCTCGTGGCGCGACGCGTCCGGCGCTCCCCTCACTCTGACATTGCAAGGCTTCGATCATTTCCATGCAGAATGAATCCTCGCTTGGCCCGGCGGGCAGTTTCTCCGACGCGCCAACGGGCGAACCGCCCCGCCCCGCGGGCGCGTCGCCTTCCGGCGTGCCGGACGGCGCAGGTGAAGCTGGCCCGAACGGCGCGCCGCGCGGCCAGCCGCGCGCGCCGCGGCCGCGCCGCGCGACTGCGCGCTTCATGCTGTCACACCCGTTGCATATCTTGTCGCTGGGATTCGGCAGCGGCCTTTCGCCCGTCGCGCCCGGCACGGTCGGGACTTTGTTCGCGTGGGCATCGTTCGCTGCGTTCAGCGCCCAGCTGACCGTCATCGAATGGGGCATCCTGATCGTCGTTGGCTTCGTCGCCGGCATCGGCATCTGCGGCTTCACCGCGAACCGGCTCGGCATCGACGACCCGTCGCCCGTCGTGTGGGACGAGATCGTCGCGTTCTGGCTCGTGCTGCTGATAGTGACGCCCGCGAGCTTTACGGGGCAACTTTGGGCGTTCATCGTGTTCCGCTTCTTCGACATGGTGAAACCGCCGCCTATCCGTTATTTCGACCGCAGACTGAAAGGCGGCTTTGGCATCATGTTCGATGACATCGTCGCGGCGTTTTTCACGTTGCTCGTGATTGCGCTCTGGCGGATGTCGCTCTGATCATTCGCAGCGTCTTTCTTACCCGAGTCCAAGTCCAGCATGGCTACCGATTCCGTCGTCCACCAACTCGCCATTCGCGTCGGCAATCGTCTGCGGGACGAGCGGCTGATGCTCGCCACGGCTGAATCCTGTACGGGCGGCATGGTCGCGACGGCGATCACCGACATTTCGGGCAGCAGCGGATGGTTCGAGCGCGGCTTCGTCACCTACTCGAATCAGGCGAAGATCGAGATGATCGGCGTCCCGTCCGATCTGATCGACAGGCACGGCGCCGTGTCCGAACCTGTCGCGCGGGCGATGGTCGAAGGGGCGCTGCGCAATTCCCGCGCTCAGGTCGCGCTGTCGATCACGGGCGTCGCCGGTCCGGGCGGCGGCACGGAGACGAAACCCGTCGGCATGGTGTGTTTCGGATGGAGCAACCGCCTGCATACGGTCGTCGAAACGCTCGTGTTCAAGGGCGACCGCGAGCGGGTGCGCGTGCAGGCGGCGACACATGCATTGCGCGGGCTGCTGACCCTGCTCGACGAACGCGAGCGCTGACTTCTTCCGCCGTGGACGGCGGCAGCCGTTCTCGATGACAGCAGGAAATCATGTCTCGACATATCGACCGCGATGAACTGATCCGCCGCTTCGACCTTCAGCCGCATCCCGAAGGCGGCTTTTTCCGCGAAACGTATCGCTCCGCCCATCCTGTTCACCGCGCTCGCTCAGCAGATAAACGCTCGGCGTCGACGGCGATCTACTACCTGCTCTGCGACGGCGCACACTCCGCGTGGCATCGCATCCAATCCGACGAAGTCTGGCATTTCTACGCCGGCGATCCGCTCAACGTCTACGTACTCGAAGACGGCGGCGCGCTCACCGTGCACCGTCTCGGCAACTCGCTCGAACAGGCCGACTGCGTGTTTCAGGCCGTCGTATCGTCCGGCCGCTGGTTCGCCGCGCAATGCGACGACGCCGCGAGCGTGGCGCTCGTCGGCTGCACGGTCGCGCCAGGATTCGAGTTCAGCGAGTTTGAAATGGCGAATGTAGATGCGCTGCTGCGCGACTATCCGCAACAGCGGGAACTGATAATCAGCCTCGGGCCGGCCGTCACGCGCTAGACGGGACCGGCTCGTGACGCAACGAGCCGCGTTTCAGAGAAACGCGTTGATGCGCTCGCGCGTATCTTTCGCGGCCTGCGCTGCGGCTTCGACCCAGTCGTCGCCTTTGCCCGCATAGAGAATCGCACGCGAAGAGTTGATCAGCATTCCCGTGCCTGCGGCCGTGCGGCCCGCCTTCACCGTCGCTTCGACATCGCCGCCTTGCGCGCCGATGCCCGGAATCAGCAGCGGCATGTCGCCGACGATGCTGCGCACCACTTCGATTTCCTTCGGGAAAGTCGCGCCGACCACGAGGCCCAGTTGACCCTTCGCATTCCACTTCTCCGCCGCGAGCCGCGCGACCGTCTGATACA
This sequence comes from Paraburkholderia phymatum STM815, assembly GCF_000020045.1. GTDB lineage: Bacteria > Pseudomonadota > Gammaproteobacteria > Burkholderiales > Burkholderiaceae > Paraburkholderia > Paraburkholderia phymatum. The sequence goes on from NC_010622.1 coordinate 2,947,737, forward strand.
GCGGACGGCCAGCCGTTTCGAGGAACTGCAGGTCGGAACCGCCGGGGTTCGACGTGCGGCACAACACGATCACGCCTTTGCCCTCGTGCTCAAGGTACGGCTCGATCGAATCAAACCCCATATACGGATTCACCGTGACGGCGTCCGCGCGATACCGGTCGAACGCTTCGCGTGCGTACTGCTCAGCCGTGCTGCCGATGTCACCGCGTTTCGCATCCAGAATCACGGGGAGGCCCGGATGCTTCAGATGAATGTGCGCGATCAGCTGCTCGAGTTGCTCCTCGGCGCGATGCGCAGCGAAATACGCGATCTGCGGCTTGAACGACGACGCGTACGGCGCGGTTGCATCGACGATCTTCTTGCAAAAATCGAAGATCGCGTCCGAACGGTTGGCGTACGCGCCGGGAAACTTCGACGGCTCGGGATCGAGGCCGACGCACAGCAGCGAGTTCGTCGTGTGCCATGCGTGGTCGAGCGTCTGGATGAATGTGGACATAGAAAATCTCGCGGCGCGCGGGTAACGGATAAGCCGCGTATTTTACCCGCGCCGCCGGATGCGAGCCCCATCCGCCATCTTCCCGTTCACGACTGCACGCGCCCCTGTCGCCCCTGAACGTGCTTACCCGCGCTTCGCCCCGCGTCCGCCCGCCACCGCACGCAGCCCGGTGCGTTCGACCGCGAAGCTGAACGAGCGCACGAGCCGCTCGCCGCGGCCGAGCAACGTCATGCCGTTGGCAGCCGCGCCGCCCGGCAGGTTCATCGCGTTGATCGGATGATCGACGGGTTCGAAGCAGAAAAAGTCCTTCGAAGCCGGCGTATAGAGAATGTAGTACTCGGTGTTCGACGACACCGTCAGCGACAGACGGCGCTTCGGCCAGACGACCGTCGCATGGCCGCTCCAGCCGGTGAACGCGTGATTGACCACCGGCCGGGGCAACGGATACGCGACGCCGAATTGCCACGCGGGCGGGACGGGCACATGGCGCACGGGCAGCCAGTCGTCGCCGGATAGCCACAGCCCTGCTGCCGCCGCCGACAACTGCGTATCGGCGTCGCGCACGAAAAACGGATGCACGCCGAGTCCGAACGGCATCGCGTCGCGCCCGGTGTTTTCCACCTCGAGCGTAATGACGAGCGTCGAGCCTTCCAGCGCATAGGTCTGCGTCGCGCGATACGCGTACGGTTTGCCGTCGCGCCGGTCGAGCGTCAGCGTGACGCTCTCCTGATCGGCCGCCGCGACATCCCAGCGGGCGAGCCAGCCGTCGCCGTGGATCGGCAGCGGCTCGCCCGCACGGTTGCACGGCACGTCGATCACGCGCTCGCCCAGTTTGAATTGCCCGCCGCCGATCCGGTTCGAATACGGCAGCAGCGAATAGCAGGCGAGATCGTTCGCGTCCGTGTCTGCATCGACATGACGGCAGCGCCTGAACACGGGCACGAGCGTGCCCTCGTTGCGGAAGTCGAAGCGCGTGACGCCACCACCCAGCGACGGCGCCACATCGAGCCGCAGCAGCGAATTGGCGAGCGTCACGCACGCCACGTCGCCGGCGGCGCCCGCACCGACCGCGACTGCGGACGTGCTCGGCCCTGCCAGCACGGGCTGTACGGCGGCCGCGAGCCGGGCGCGGCGCGCGCGGGACTGCGGAGAAGTCGGAACAGCGGAATTCGCGACAGTCATATCAAACTCCCACGAGAGGCATCGGACAGCGTGATCGGCGCACCGGAGAACGGATGGCTGCTTGTGCGGGCGGCGCGTCGTAGCGGCCGCCTCATGAATCTTTGCTGCACGCCATGCCCCTGCAGACTTGCTTCGGGGCCTGACCTGCCCTGCGTTGGATACGTGGAAACGTTGCGGGTTCGATGGCGTCGGGTTCGATGGCGTTTATACCGCCCGTTTCGCGTTGAGCGCAACCGGCGAACCCTTGAACAACGGTTCCGGCAAGCCGCGCCGTCCCTGCGTGGCGACATATACGCCGCCCGCGTGCGGGTCGCCTGCCAGAGCCTGTGCTTCCAGCCCGACACGCGCGCTCGTCACGTACAACGTACCGAGTTGCGCGCCACCAAGCGCGACGCAGCTGGGCTGCACGGTCGGCACGTCAACGCGCTCGGTCTCCACGCCGCTCGCGTCATAACGCACGACGCGCCGTCCGCCCCACTGCGCATTCCACAAGCCGCCCTCGCTGTCGACCGTCGAGCCGTCCGGCTCGCCCGTGCGGTCGGTCAGCTTCACGAACAGGCGTTCGTTGGTCACGCTGCCGTCCGCGTTGTAGTCGCACGCGCGGATTTCAAGCGTCGGCGAATCGCAGAAGTACATCGTCGCGCCGTCGGGACTGAACGCAATACTGTTCGAAATCGCCGGCGCCGGCAGCGGCAGGCGTTCGAGCGACAGATCGTGATTCAGCCGGTAAAACCCGCCGACCGGCTGCACGGGCGACGCTTCATCCTTCGTGCCGAACACGAAGCGCCCCTGACGATCGCAACGACCGTCGTTCACACGAGTATTCATGCCCGGCTCGACGTCGACGATGGCTTCGATCTGGCCCGTTGCAAGGTCGAAAAAAGCAAGCCGCGATGCAAGCCCGAGCAGCATGTAATGCGGGTCGGCGCACAGCGCGAAGGTCGAGAGCCGCTCCGGCATGCGCCAGAACGTGCTGCTGCCGTCGCGCGGGTCGTATCGCCAGAGCCTCGCGCCTTCGATATCCGTCCAGAAGAAGAGGCCGCTGCGCGCGTCCCACGTTGCGCCTTCACCCAGCGTGCATTTCGAATCGACGAGCAGCGCCGCCTGAACGTTGGGGTTGATCGTATTGCTCATGCCCAGCCCCCGTCGACGATGATGTCCTGCGCGGTGATCATGCGGCTGTCGTCGGCCGCGAGGAAGAGCGCCATGCGCGCAAGGTCGTCGGGCATCAGTTCGGCGTCGATGCACTGGCCCTGCCTGATCGCGAGGCGTCCGGCGTCGTCGAGCCACAGACGCTTCTGCTTGTCCGTCATCACCCAGCCGGGCACCAGCGAGTTTACGCGGATCCCGTAGTGGCCGAGATCGCGCGCGAGCCCGCGCGTGAGCCCCTGCACCGCCGACTTCGACAGCGTGTACACGGGATAGCCGCCGTTCTTCAGCATCCAGCTGATCGAGCCGAGATTGATGATCGAACCGCGCCGCGCCGCCTTCATGTCGTCCGCGACAGCCTGCGCCGCGAAAAACTGATGACGGATGTTGACGGCAATGCCCGCATCGAACGACTCGGGCGTCACCTCTTCGATCTTGTGACGCTGGTCGTTTGCCGCGTTGTTCACCAGCACGTCGATCGGACCGAGCGCCGCGCGCACGTCGGCGATCGCCTTGAGGAGTGCGTCGATGTCCGTCAGATCGACATACAGGAAGAGCGGCTTGTGACGCGAATCGCCGAGCTGGTCGGCGAGCGCGTCGCCCGGCGTTTCGTCGATGTCGAAGAACGCTACCCGCGCGCCCTGCGCGACGAAGTGCTCAACGAACGATGCGCCGATGCCCGTCGCGCCGCCCGTGATCAGCACCGTGCGGTCCACGAGGCTCGGATAGCGCGCATACGCGCTCTGTTCTTCACGCGCGTTCGCGTTGGCGGGAGACGACATCGTTCGATTTCCTTCTTCTGGCGTTGAGGGTTATGAAGAATCAGCCGCGCATCAGTCGCGCGAACCGCGGTTCTTCAGCTGGTCCAGCAGCACGGCCGCGAGCAGGATCGCGCCGCGCACGAGGTACTGATAGAACGCGTCGATGTTCATCAGGTTCATCACGTTTTCGACGGTGCCCATGATGAGCACACCGATCACGACGCCCGAAATCGTCGCGCGGCCGCCGAGCAGCGACACGCCGCCCAACACGCACGCCGAAATCACGTTCAGCTCGAAGCCTTCCGCTGCATTCGGCTGACCCGACGTGATGCGCGACGCGAGGATCACGCCCGCCAGCGCCGTCACCGCGCCCTGAATCAGGAAGATGTAGACGCGCGTGCGTTCGACATTGATCCCGGCGAGACGCGATGCTTCCGGATTGCCGCCGATCGCCAGCGTGTTGCGGCCGTACACCGTCGAGTTCAGCATTACGCCGAACACGATGAAGCAGACCAGCGTCACCCAGATGGGCAGCGACACGCCGAACATCGACAGACTGCCGAGCGCGATGAACGTGTCCGACGACACGCCCACGGCCTGACCGTGCGACACGATGAAGCCGAGGCCGCGCACGATTTCCATCGTCGCGAGCGTCGTGATCAGCGCGTTGATGCGCAGGTACGCGATCACCGCGCCGTTGACGAAACCGATCACGGAACCGGCCACGACTGCGGCGACGATCGCGATGAACGTGTTGCCCGTCGCGTTGAGCACCATCGCGCACAGCACGCCCGCGAAGGCGACCGTCGAGCCGATGGACAGGTCGAAGTCACGCGACGCGAGACAGAACATCATCGTGCACGCGACCATGCCGATCTGCGAAATCGACAGTGCGAGGCCGAGCATGTTCTCGATCGAGAAGAAGTGATCGACGGTCAGCGACATCGTGATGAACATCACCGCGAAGATCACGATCAGGCTGTATTCGGTGATCTGCTGCCACCACTTCTGCTTGTCGCTGGCTTGCGGGATCAGCGCTTCGGCGGCGCTCTTGGCAGCCTGTTGCGCGAGGTTTTCTCTGGCTTGCATTTGGTTTGCTCCTCCCGTTGCCCACGGGTTACAGGACCGTTGCGTGTCCCGTCAGTTACAGATGTCTTGCGGTTCTCGTTTCAATCGACCCGGACACTCACGCTGCTTGCGCCGTGGTCGAACTCTTAGGCAGCGCGAGGCTCAGCACGGATTGCTCCGTTGCGGCGCCGCGCGCCAGCTCGCCTGAAATACGCCCCTGGCGCATCACGACGATGCGGTCCGACACGCCCAGCACTTCCGGCAGTTCCGACGAAATCATCACGATTGCGCAGCCGCGCTCGGCCAGCTCGTAAATCACGTTGTAGATTTCGTGCTTCGCGCCGACGTCGATACCGCGCGTGGGTTCGTCGAGAATCACCACGCGCAGATCCGGCTCGGCCAGCCAGCGCGACAGAATCGCTTTCTGCTGGTTGCCGCCCGACAGGAAGCGGATCTTTTGCCGGCGGCTCGGCGTCTTGATTTTCAGCAGCTTGATGAAACGGTCGGCCGTCTCGGCTTCCTTCTTGCGGTCGAGGAACAGCCCCGCCTTCAGGAAATGGCGGCGGCAGCTGATATTGATGTTCTCCGCCACCGATGCGATCGCGACGATGCCTTCTTCCTTGCGGTCTTCGGGGCAAAGCACGATGCCCTGGCGGATCGCCTCGCCTGCACTCTTCACCTTGATCGGTTTGCCGTCGAGCACGAGCTCACCGCCCTTTTTCGGATCGTCGCCGTAGATCAGATGCATCAGTTCGCTGCGGCCCGCGCCCACCAGCCCGAAGAAACCGACGATCTCGCCGCGCCGCACTTCGAAGCTCGCGGGTTCCGTCAGCGGACCGCCTTCAATGCGCTTCGCCGAGAAGCGCACTTCGCCGAGTTCGCGCGGCCGGTAGCCGTAAATGTCCGAGATTTCGCGGCCGACCATTTCGCTGACGATCGTGTCGCGGCTCACGCCTTCCAGTGACGGATGCGACGCGACTTTGCGGCCGTCGCGGAAAATTGTGCACGCGTCGCACAGCTGATAGATCTCGTCCATCCGGTGCGAGATGTAGATCAGCGCGCGGTTGTCGGCGCGCAGATCGCGCACCAGCTTGAACAGCACTTCCGTCTCGCGGTGCGATAGCGAACTCGTCGGTTCGTCGAGTGCAATCACGCGAGCGTTGCGCATCAGCGCCTTGCAGATCTCGACCATCTGGCGCTGCGCGATCGACAGCTTGCGCAGCTTGGCGTTCGGATCGAGATCCACGCCCATCGCCGCGAGCTGTTCGCGCACGAAGCGCTTTGCATCGCCCTTCTTCACGAAACCGATCGTGTTCGGCAGGCGGCCGAGCAGCAGGTTCTCCGAAACCGTCAGGTCCGGCACGTACTGAAGTTCCTGGTGAATCACCGCGATGCCTGCAGCAATCGACGCGCCCGCATTCGCGAAGCGCACTTCGTTTTCGTCGATCAGCACGCGGCCGGAATCCGGCTGATATTCGCCGCCCAGAATCTTCAGCAGGGTCGATTTCCCCGCGCCGTTTTCGCCCATCAGGCCATGCACCTGGCCCGCGTGCACGTCGAAAGAGATTCCGTCGAGCGCACGCACGCCTGGAAACACCTTGCCGATATTGTCAAAACGCAGCGTCGCTGACACTTTGCCTCCTTCTCGTTCGTTACGTCTTTCACGGCGCGCGAACGCCGTTCTCAGCCTTCGCGCGCCCTGGCCTCACATGCCGCTTACTTCGATGCCAGGCCCATCTTTTCACGCACTTCGCCGACGTTGTCGCGCGTGGCCAGCATGCCCGTCGTCAGCGTGAGCTTCGGCGGCTCCTTGCCTTGCGTGATCCACGCGTACATCAGTTCAGACGTCTCTTCGCCGTGACGCTTCGGGCTGATGATCACGGTGCCGAAGAAGCCCGTCGGGTTCGGCTTCTTGAACTCGTTCAGCGCCGAGTCCGAGCCGCCGATGCCGATGCCGATCATGTTGTCGGCCTTGAAGCCGCGGCCTTCTGCTGCGCGCACCGCGCCGAGCACGGCTTCGTCGTTCAGGCCGTAGGCGATCCAGTGCTTGAAGTTCGGATTCTTCGTCAGCGCGATATTCGCTGCGTTGAACGCGTTTTCCGTGTCCGTCTTGGCTTGCGGCGCGGCGATCACGTTGGCCTTCGGGAAGCCGGCTGCAATCAGCGCGTCGGTGGCGCCCGACGTGCGGTCATGTGCCGTCGGCAGCTGTTCGTAGGTCACGTCGATCGCGCCGACGTCCTTCATGTCCCAGCCACGCTTCTTGATTTCCGCAGCCAGACCGTCGCCGACCTGCTTGCCGATGTTGTATGCCGAGATGCCCATGTGCGGCACCGATTCGATCGGCTTACCCGCGCCGTCGACGAGACGGTCGTCCACCGTCATCATTTTCAGATTGTCAGCCTTCGCCTTCGCGACGATGCCCGGCCCAAGCTTGACGTCCGGCGTACAGATCACGAAGCCCTGCGCCTTTTGTGCAGCGAGATTGTCGATCGCGCTCATGACCTTCTCGCCCGACGGCGCGCCGATCTTCACCAGCGTGAAGCCCTTGTCCTTCGCAGCCTGTTCGGCGAACTTCCACTCGTCCTGAAACCACGGCTCTTCGGGCTGCTTCACGAGGAAGCCGATCTTGACCGTGTCGGCGGCTTGCGCGACGGGCGCATTGAAAAGCACCGCGGTCGCCGCTGCTGCGAGCGTGAGGAAAATTCTGCGTTTCATGTTGCGTGTCTCCTGACTAATGAGTAACGAGAAGGTATTGGCCGCGTCTTCTTGTACCGCCATCGACACACGCGGCCAGCGCGTCAGGCGGCTCACACCGTCGCCTCGTCGATGAGGCGGGTTTGCTGCTGTTTTCTGTTCCTTCGCTACTGCTTTGTCGTTCTTCGCTCCCAACCGGGAACCGCTTAGTCGTGATAGAGCGCCGAACGCCCGCCGTCGACGGTGATACAGCTCGCGTTGATGAACGGCGCTTCATCCGACGCGAGAAAGACGGCCGTCATCGCCACTTCTTCCGGCTTGCCGATACGTCCCATCGGCTGCAGGTCGAGCGTCGCCTGCTTCGCGGCGGCGGGATCGGCCTGGCCGTCCCACCAGTCGCGCGTCAGTTGCGTTTCGATGTAGCCCGGCGCGATCGCGTTCACCCGTACGTTGCGCGGCGCGTATTCGATACCGAGCGCGCGCGTGAGGCCGATCACACCGTGCTTGGCGACCGGGTATGGGAAGCAGCCCGGAATGATCTTGAACGCGTGTGTCGACGCGATGTTCACGATGCTGCCCGCGCCACGTTCCACCATTCCCGGCAGCACCGCGCGGCAACCATTCCACACACCGTCGAGATCGACGGCGAAACAGCGGCGCCAGTCGTCGTCGGTCATCGTCAGCGGATCGCAGAACACGTTGATGCCCGCGTTGTTCACCAGCACGTCGATCGCGCCGAACGCAGTTTCGCCTTCGCTTACGGCGCGCTGCACGGAGGCCGATTGCGTGACGTCCGTCTGCACGGCGAGCGTCTTGCCGCCCGTCTGCGCGGCGATTTCAGCGGCGGTGCGCCGCGCCGTTTCGACGTCGAGTTCCGCGAGCACGACAGCCGCGCCCTCGCGCGCGAACGCCGTCGCGATCGCCGCGCCGATGCCCCGTCCGGCGCCCGTCACCAGCGCAACCTTCCCTTGCAGCCGTTTCATTTCTTCACGCCCGCGCGCGCGATGCGCAGACCGTTGATGTATGCCTTCGCATGCGAAGCCGTCGTCGTCGCCGGCTGGCCGGGCTTGTAAAGCGCCGAGCCAAGTCCGAAACCGTTCGCGCCGGCGGACAGGAATGGCCCCATGTTGTCGGGCGCAATGCCACCGACGGGCAGCAGCGGCACGTCCTTGTGCAGCACCGCGCGCCACGCCTTCACGACCTGACAGCCGAGCTGCTCGGCCGGGAACATCTTCAGCACGTCGGCGCCGTTCTTCAGCGCAACGAACGCTTCCGTCATCGTCGCGACGCCGGGCGCGCATGCCATCGCGAGCGACTTCGCGGTCGTCACGACTTCGGGGTCGCTGTGCGGCATCACGATCAGCTCGCCGCCCGCCGCCTTCACGTCATGCACGAGTTCGCCGCGCAGCACCGTGCCCGCGCCGACGATGCAGTCGGCAGGCACAGCCTGACGGATCGCCGCGATGCTGTCGAAAGGATGCGGCGAGTTGAGCGGCACTTCGATGATGCGAAAGCCGGCTTCGTATAGCGCGCGACCCTGATCGGCGGCATCGGCTGGCGTGACGCCGCGCAGGATCGCGATCAGCGGACATACTTCGAACGCGGCCATCAGGCCGGCGTGCGGCTGGTACGGGGCGGGCAGATTCAGATCGAGTTGCATGTCGGTTCCTTGGGTTCTTTGCGCGCGGCTCAGGTTGCGGTCAGTCGCGTTTTCAGCCCGGCTGCGCGGCGCCCGATGCTTCGCTGACGAGGCCCGCTTGCGCCGCGATGCGCCACAGGCCGCGCTCCGTCGCCTGCTTCACGAGGTCCGCCTGATGGCAGCCGAACTGCGCGAGCGCAAGCCGATAGCGCTCGCAAAGCGCTTCATTGCCAATCAATTGCAGCTTGTTACCGGCGAGCGTCGATTGCCGGTGCGCGAGCGCCGCTTCGAGGCCGCTCAGTTCATGCCCGATCAAAAGGCCGGACAGGTAATCGGGTTGCTGCTCGCGCGCCAGCTGGCCCGTGAGACCCAGCGTACGCGTGCTGAAAATGGTGGCGAGCACGCCGGCCTTGCCCTGGTCGCGCGCGACCTGCACGCCGCGCAGGAAGGAAGCCGTATCGGGCCGGTCGGGCGTGATCATCGTGCGGCCGAGAATCGTGTGCTCCGAGAGCGCCGCGAACACTTCGCCCGTCATGAAGGTGTCGAATCGTTCGATCTTCGCGTCGCGCACCATCACCCATTTCGCGTGCGTCCCGGGCAAGCCGATCAGCATGCCCTTGCTCGCCGCCGATGCGCCCGCGCAGGCCAGCGCGCCGAAAATTTGCGTTTCCTCGCCGCGCATGACGTTCGGCAGATCGCCGTTCTGCAGCACGCCAGGCACGATGTTCAGCGGCACGCCGCGCGCCGTCTGCACGCGTACGATACCGGCGACGAGCGCATCCACGCTGGCGGGCGCATTCACATACGGCGCTTCCTTCCAGCCTTGCGCGCTGCCGACCATGCCGGCCGCGATCACGGGCAAGCCGGAATTGCCGTCCAGCCACGCACCGACGACGGCGTCGAATGCCGCGTCGAACCCCCCTTCGGCAGCCGGGCGGGGAAGGTTCATGATGCCCGCCGTCGACGCACGCGTATCGAGCACGGCGCCGTGCGCATCGAACAGATACGCGCGCAGCGACGTCGTGCCCCAGTCGAGCGCGATCAGTGCGGCATGGCTCGCCGTCCGCGCGGGCTGGGCTTGTTCGAGGGACAGGGTCGAACCCGTCTGATTCATCGTTTGATCCTGCGGGTAGTCGGTTGCGGCACACGCCAGCCCAGCTCTTCCGAGATTGCGCGCGCTTCGCGCTGCACGACGGGAATCAGCTCGTCCATGCGTTCGAGCGACATGTACGGAATCGTGCTCGCCACGGACAGCGCCGCGACGATCGAACCCGACGCATCGCGCACGGGTGCCGCCACGCAGCGGATCGACGCCTCGTTCTCTTCGAGGTCGAAGGTGAAGCCGCCAGCCGAGTAGTTCGTCATGCGCTGCATGAAAGTCTGCTGATCGGGCCGGTTGTCGGGCTTGAAGCTGACGCCCGCGAGCGCGCGGCGCGACGCATCGAACAGCGACTGCCACTGGTCGGGGACGAGATCGAGCATCATCGCCTTGCCGATACCCGTCGATGCGAGCGGCATTCGGTGACCCACGCGTGAACGCATTTCGAGACCGCGCGTGCCGGGAATCTTGTCGATGTACAGCACGTCGTCGCCGTCGCGCACGCCGAGATGGATCGTGTCGTGCGTCTGTTCGGCAAGCGACTCCAGATGCGGACGCGCGACCTGCGTAAGCGGCATCTGCTCCAGCGCGATCGTGCCGAGTTCTATCAGCTTCGGGCCGAGCAGGTAGCCGCCCTGCACCTGACGCAGATAGCGCGCCTGCACGAGGCTGCTGACGAGCCGGTGCGTCGTGCTGCGGGTCGTGCCTAGCGCGGCGCCGAAGGTGCGCAGATCCCGCACGCCGGCGGCGGCGGCTTCGAGAATTGCGAGGCCGCGCAGCAGCGTCTGCGTGCCGGCTTGCTGCGGCGTGATGTCAAGCAGCGTGCTCGGCAGCCCGATCGTGTCGGCGGGCGGCGGCGGCACCACGGCGCCGTTCGCGGGACGCGCGGCGGGCTTGCGCACCATTTCGGCTTCAGATGCTTCGGGTACTTCGGAGTCGGCGTGAGAGGTCATCGCTTTGTTCATGGCGACTGGGCAACAGACAAAAGGTGAGTTACCGGTGAGTTACCGCGAGAAGCCGGCGTAACGGCTTGCGCCGGGAGCGGTTCGAGGCTGCGTGAGCGCGTGGTCCAGCAAGGAGCTGAAAGGCATGGCGAGGTGTCTCCAATATTCGTCCCGCTTCTGCGACGCGCATTGCGCGACGGCGAAGCGGTGTTTCTGCCCGTTACGGCTTGTTGAAACGGATTGTAGGGCGCTTTTTTGAGATTCACCAACATATGAGCTGGCATCCATATGTTGGGATGACAGGACAATTGGGCGGTTCTTTCAGAGACATTTCGCAAGCATTGCCGCTTTCCGCTGTCGCCTGTCCGCCAATGGGGACCGGTCTGTCGGTTTTCGCGGAGCCTTTTTAAGAGCGCTCCTATTGAGGGCACAGGAAGCTGAATTTAGGCTGCATCGGCTCTAAGTCGACGCTTAAAAGGTTTCGGGAAGACAGTTTCGGACACTCCCAGATCTATTCGATTTTCAAGCGCTCTCGCGATTTTTTAGGTCTCCAGAACAATGATGAACAAGACTTTACTGGCATGTGCAGCGATGGCAGTCAGCGCTGCAGCACAGGCGCAACCGACCCAGCAGCAACTGATCGACGATTTCTCCGGCCCGTATGTCGGCGCCAAACTGGGCGTGAATGTGTCGAGCGCATCGGGCGCCACGAACAAGCCAACGCACTCGACGATTTTCCCCGGCTTGGTTGCCGGCTATGGCTTCAACGCAGGCCCTGTGGTGCTGGGCGCCGAGCTGTTCGCCGATTTGCATCACGGTTCGGCGACCTTCAAGGACGGCGGGATCGACGCGAAGATTGGCTACCCCATTGGTTCGCTGATGCCCTATGCGCGTCTTGGCGTGACAACCGACTGGCCTGCGTCGCGCTTCAATTACGGGCTGGGCGTCGAATATATGGTCATGAAAAACCTGAGCCTGTTCTCGGAATGGACGCACGATTCAACCGATGCCGACAACACGCACTGGCGCAATAACAGTTTCACGATCGGCGCAAGTTACCGCTTCCGGTAAGCAGCCTTCAGAAGCAAAAAACGGCGATTATCTGCACGATAATCGCCGTTTCGATTTGCGCCGGGATTGAGGTCGTCACTCCGGCAATTCCGCTGCCCCCATTCTGCGTGCAATCACCCGTGCGCGTTGCGTGAGATAGCCTGAGCTTCGGTGTTCGTCGAAGTATTTCGGTCTCGGCAACATCACCGCAAGCCGCGCCGATTGCCCGGCCGTCAGCTTCGCCGCCGAAGTCCTGAAGTAATACCGCGCCGCCGCTTCGGCGCCGTAGACGCCGTTGCCCCACTCGACCGAATTCAGATAAATCTCGAAGATTCGCTCTTTATCCATCAGCGTCTCGAGCATCCACGTAATGATCAGTTCCTGACCCTTGCGGATATAGCTCTTCTCGCGCGACAGGAACAGATTGCGCGCGAGCTGTTGCGTGATCGTCGAACCGCCCGCAACGATCTTGCCGCGCGCCTTGTTTCTCTCCCATGCCTGGAGGATCGCGTCCGTCTCGTAGCCGTTGTTATTGACGAAATTAGCGTCTTCTGAAGCGATGATCGCGCGCTTCAGATTGCGTGAGATCTGCTCGTACGGCACCCACACATGCTGAAGCGACTGGTCCGGACGGTCTTGCGAAAGACGCCAGGCGTCGGAACGCATGAACGCCGTCGATTGCGGATTCACGTAATTCCAGACGGCGATCTGCGCGAAGTAAAACAGCTGCGTTGCAATCCACGCAACGACGAAGACCGCGCCGGCATACATTGCCCAGCGGGCGGGGCTCACCGCCTGGCCCTTTGCACGCCTTCCTTTGGTCATCGTCGTCGCCATGTCGTCGCTGTGATGTCGTCAAGTCGGCTAACGGACGGAGCGTGCGCCGTCAGGCGCTTTGCGGTGCGCGCAGCATCTCGCGCAGCGCCGCCAGCACGGGTGCGCCGTCGGGACGCACGCCGCGCCAGACGAAGAACGACTCTGCCGCCTGCTCCACCAGCATGCCGAGTCCATCCGCCGCGCGCGCGCCGAGCCTGCTGGCGTGCTGCATGAAAACGGTCGGCTGTGCCCCATACATCATGTCGTACGCGAGCGTGCCCGTGCCGAACGCGCCGTCATCGCACTCGGGCAGCGACGCATCGAGGCTGCTCGCCGTGGCGTTGACGATCACGTCGTACGCGCCCGCTTCGATCGCCTGCGCGCTGCCGCCTGTGAGACGGCAGGCGGCAGCGCTGGCCCCATTCGCGAATTGTGCGACGAGCTCGTGGGCCTTCGACGCGGTGCGGTTCACGATGGTCAGCGAGTGCGGGTTGCGTTCGAGCATCGGCAGCACGACGCCGCGTGCCGCGCCGCCCGCGCCCAGCAGCAGCACGCGCGCGCCCGCAAGCGGCACACCGAGGTTCACTTCGATATCGCGCACGAGGCCGAAGCCGTCCGTGTTGTCGCCATACACGCCGCCGTCCTTTTCGAAGCGCAGCGTATTGACGGCGCCCGCCGCTGCCGCGCGCGGCGACAGCACGGTCGCGAACGCGTGCGCGTCGAGCTTGAACGGCACGGTCACGTTCATGCCGCGGCCGCCTTCGTCGATGAAAGCGCGCACGTGCGCGACGAACTGGTCGACGGGTGCCAGCAGCCGGCCATATTCGACGGGCTGCCCCGTTTGCTCGGCAAACTGCGCGTGAATCAAGGGCGACTTGCTGTGGGCGATCGGATTGCCGATCACCGCATATTTGTCGCGCGGCGTGTTTTGATTCGAGCTCATTGACCCTGCTCCGTCGCGTGCTGCGTCGAGTCGTTGTCATTGGCGGAGGCCGGCGTGTCGCCGTCGGCCGACGGCTCGCCCGCCGACGCGCCCGTGTCGGCTTCGGCCTGCGCTTCGGCTTCGCTTTCGGCGGATTCGTCGGCGGCGTCGATGATTTCTTCGTCGACCTCTTCCTCTTCTTCCCCGCCACTCGTCACGGTCGGCGCGTCGAGCACGTGCAGCAGACGCACGGAGGCCTCGACGGTCAGCTCATCCACCGACATCACTTCGAGCATCAGCCGCGTCCCGCGCGCGTGCACGCCGAGACCCGGCACGTGCAGGAGCAGCGGCACTTCCTCGAGGCGCACCAGATCGCCCTTCACGACGGACGCGGCCACCTGCTTGCGGTTTTCCTGCGTGAGCCAGCGTAGACACCAGAAATACTCCATGCGACGCTGATGATCGGCGTACGCGGTATAGGTGTCGTCGAAGCCTTGCACGACCGCGAACAGATCGGCGTCCTTCGGCTTGAACGGCGCGGCGAGCTTCGCCGTCACGCCGTGCTGCACGCAGGCAATCAGCTGCCACTGGTTGACGAGGTCGACATAGCGGCGCAGCGGCGACGTGCTCCACGCGTACTGCGCGACGCCGAGACCTTCGTGCGGCGCGGCTGTCGTCTGCATGCGGGTGCGCTTCGGGCCCGTCGGCGCACCGAAGGCGCGTTGCGAACGATAGATGCCGGGCACGCCGTGATCGTGCAGGAACGCGCCCCACGTCGAGTTCGCGAGAATCGCCAGTTCGGCGACGATCGTGTCGAGCGGCGAACCGCGGCGGCGCGGCGTGATGGTGATGTGCTCGCCTTCGACGTAGAAGTTGAAGTCCGTATTGCGCTGCACTTCACGCCTGAGCCCGTAACCGGCGCGTGCGACCTGGCGCTTCTCGAACAGCGCCTGCGCGAACGGCCACAGCACCGCGATGTCCTGCTTGTGCGGATAGTCGCCCGTGCCGTTGGCAAGCGCCTCTTCCGTCACCATCTCGTCGAGCGTGTTGTGGCGCAGATTGTTCTTCACATAGACGAGTTCGGCGCGCGTTTCGCTCGCGACGATTTCCTGGGTCTCGCGGTTCACGATGCTGTACAGCGACAGCGCCGGACGCAAACCGCCTTCGGCCAGGGTGAATTTATCGACGACGGAGTCGGGCAGCATCGTGATCTTGTCGCCCGGCATGTAGACGGTCGACAGGCGGCCGCGCGCGATCGCGTCCACGGCATCGCCGCGCTGGATGCCCAGTGCCGGCGCGGCAATGTGGATGCCGATTCGAACCCGGTTATCGGGCAGATGCTCGACGGAAAATGCATCGTCGATTTCCGTCGTGGTCACGTCGTCGATCGAGAACGCGTCGACCTCGGCTTGCGGCAGATCTTCAGGCAATTCACCGACCGTCACGGGCGGAAAGGCCGTGCCGTGCGGGAAGAATTCCGACAGAAAGCGCGCTTCGTGCAGCGCGCGGGCGGACGGAATGCCGCCGCATTCCAGCATCAGGCGAGCCTGCGAAATGCCGCGCGCCGCGGCTGCCGCTTCCAGCGCCTTGTACTCGATCGAATTCTTGTCCGGCTTCGTCAGCAGGCCGAGCGCCTTGCTCCGGAACCCTTCGGGCAGACGGCCCGCCTTCAGTTCCTCTTCGTAGCCCTGCTGCACGAGCGCCTGCTGGCGCTTGCGCTCGAGCGATGCGAGCGCCATCTTGAGCTGCTCTTCCGGCGCGCGCTGATACTGGCCGCGCCCCTTGCGGCGGAAATAAATGGGCGAGCCGTGCATGCGCAGAACCAGCGCCGCGCGTTCGACCGCCCCGAACGTGTCGCCGAAATATTCTGCGCCGAGCGTCGCAAACGGAAACTCATCTTCCGGCGCGCATTCCCACAGGAAGTCCAGATCGATGTCCTGGGCGACCACGTCGGCCTGCTCCATCAGTTCGGCCGCCGTCGGCTTGTCGAACTCGATCAGCACGTCTTTCGCGCGGACCTTCGCGCGGCGGCCGCCCGGCAGTTCGACCTGAAACGCGTCGCCTTGGCGCGACAGCACGCTGCCCGCCTTGAAACTACCCGATTCCTCGAAGAAAACGTTCACTCAATACTCTCGTTCTGGCTTACGTCGGCCGGCGCGCAGTGCTGCGTGATCGCGCGTCGGCGTCGTGTTCGGAGTGGTGCCCCGCAACGCGCGTGCCTTTCGGGCGCTTTGCTGCGGATCACCGGATCATGCCGCCTCGCGTGGTGCGGGCGGCTCGGCGTCGGCGGCGTCGCAAAACGCGAGCACGTCGTCGACATAGTCGGGAAACTCGCTGATCGCGTGGTCGCTTCCTTCGATCAGTCTGGTCCGCACGCCGGGATAGTGCGCGAGCATTTCGCGATAATCGAGCACTTCGTCGCCGGTAGCGGCAAACAGATAATAGCGTTCGGGACGCGTGATCCGCGCGACGCCTAGCGCACGTAATTCATCAAGATGATGCGGCTCGACGACGATGCTCCCGCCGCCATGCCACAACGGCTGCTCGCCGAGATAGTGGCTCAGGTCGCGCTGCGGCACGACGGCCGGATTGAGTAGCACCGCGCGCCAGCCGTGCTTCTGCGCGAGATGCGTCGCGAAGTAGCCGCCGAGCGAACTGCCGACCAGCGTCACACGCTCCGGCTTCGCCGTTGCAACCACCCCTTCGACGAGCGCGACCGTTTCCAGCGGCGACACGGGCAATTCAGGGCAGCGCCACTCGGCGCTGCGGCCCAGCGCCGCGAGGCGGTCGGCCATCACGCGCGCCTTGAAGGAATTGGGCGACGAGCGAAAACCGTGCAGATAAAGAATCACGCGACGCCCCGCGCCTGCTCCGTCGGCCGTGCCGACAGCGCATCGAGCAGCTTCTGATGCACGCCGCCGAAACCGCCGTTGCTCATCACCAGCACCTGGTCGCCCGGCTGCGCGGCCGCGACGACTGCCTTGACGAGCGAGTCGATTTCATTGAACGCCTGCGCCTTGTCGCCCATCGGCGCGAGAGCTTCGGCGAGGTTCCAGCCGAGCGCGTCCTTGCCCGAAGGTGCGCCGTACCCGAACACGAGATCTGCGTCGGCCAGGCTCGCCGGGAGTTGCGCTTTCATCACGCCGAGCTTCATTGTGTTCGAGCGCGGCTCCAGCACGGCGAGAATGCGTGTATTCGTACGGCCGATACGCGTGCGCAGACCCGCGACCGTCGTCTGGATCGCCGTCGGATGGTGCGCGAAATCGTCGTAGACGGTCACGCCGTCGACGCTGCCGCGCACTTCCATCCGGCGCTTCACGTTGCGGAACGTCGAGAGCGACTTCGCTGCCTGCGCGGGCGGCACGCCGATGTGGCGCGCGGCGGCGATCGCGGCGATCGCGTTCATCCGGTTGTGCTCGCCCTGAACCTGCCAGTCGACCACACCGACGCGCTCGCCGTTGTGATAGACGGCAAAGCGCTCGTCGACGGCGACGCCGTCTTCAGCGGGCAACGCCTGCCAGCCGCCCTCGACGCCGAAGCGCTCCACTTCGCTCCAGCAGCCGCGCGCGAGCACGCGGTCCAGTGCAACTTCACGGCCGTTCGACACGACGCGGCCAATGCCCGGCACGGTGCGCACGAGATGGTGGAATTGCGTTTCGATCGCAGCGAGATCGGGGAAGATATCCGCGTGATCGAATTCGAGGTTGTTCAGAACGGCGGTGCGCGGCCGGTAGTGGACGAATTTCGAGCGCTTGTCGAAGAACGCGGTGTCGTATTCGTCGGCTTCGATCACGAAAAAGCTGGAATCCGTCAGCCGCGCCGACACACCGAAGTTCAGCGGCACGCCGCCGATCAGAAAGCCTGGGTTCATGCCCGCGTCTTCGAGCAGCCACGTCAGCATCGACGTCGTCGTGGTCTTGCCGTGCGTGCCTGCCACGGCCAGCACCCATTTGCCGTTAAGCACATGCTCGCCGAGCCACTGCGGGCCGGACGTGTACGGCAGTCCTCGATTGAGGATCTCTTCCATCAGCGGATTGCCGCGCGTCACGACGTTGCCGACCACGAACAGGTCCGGCTTCAGATCGAGTTGCTCGACGCCCCAGCCTTCGATCAGCTTGATGCCTTGCGCCTCGAGCTGCGTGCTCATCGGCGGATAGACGCCGGCGTCGCAGCCCGTCACCGTGTGACCGGCGTTGCGCGCGAGAACCGCGAGACCACCCATGAATGTGCCGCAGATGCCGAGGATGTGAATGTGCATAAAGCTGTCGCGCCGCAAGGCGTGTTTTGCGTGGAAAGAGATGCGCGCCGGGGCGAAAAAGCCCTCGTGCAAAGGACGAGTATTGTAACCGACAGCCCCGTCCGTTCTTGATCGTACGTGCTATTCCCAGGGGTCGCCGGTGCGCTGCTCAGGGCTCGCAGACGGCCGTGGCAGCGTCAAAAGGCCGCCAGGCTTTCTCTAGTATGATGACCGGATGGTTCGCAAATCACACTTCGATCCGCAGCGCGTGCGCGAGGAAATCGCCATCGCGGCTGCACGGATGATTGCCGAGGACGGTCTCGATTACTCGACGGCCAAGCGCAAGGCTGCGCGACAAGTCGTCGGGGAGACGCGCGTCGCGGGCGAATGGCTGCCGGATAACGACCAGATCGAGGAAGAAATCCGCGAGTACCAGTCGCTGTTCCAGGGCGACAGCCAGCCGGCCGTGCTGCGCCGGCTGCGCGAAATCGCGCTCGACTGGATGCAGCGGCTCGTGCCGTTCAACGCTTATCTGACGGGCGCCGTGCTCGGCGGGACGGCCGGCGAACATTCCGACATTCATCTGCAAGCGTTTTGCGACAACCCCAAGGAAGTCGCCATCTACCTGCTGAACGCCAATGTGCAATACGACGTTTCGGAAACTCGGCACTTTGCGGGTCGCGGCTACGTCGAAACATTGAGCTTTCTCTGGCGTCCGTCCAATGAAGGGCGGGACGCAGAACCGGTAGGCATCCACGTCGCGTTGTACGGCACCGACGATCTGCGCGGCGCGGTACGTGCCGACGCACGCGGCCGACTGGCGCGCGCCGACGTCCGCGCCGTTCAGGCGCTGCTCGACGAAAGCGACGCCGCGCCTTCCACGAACTGAACCTCTCGATCAGACACATTCACTATATGAAGCGAATCCTGGCAGTCGCGGCCGTCGCCGTCGTCGCGACCGTGGGCGGAGCGGTGGCGGGCCACTGGCTGCTCGGCAACAACGATATCGCGGGCGTCGCGAACGCCGCCCCCGCCGACAGCGCCGTCGCCGTCAATCAGCTGTGGGCCGCGAAGGTGACCAACGCCGATGGCGCACCGCAATCGCTTGCCGGCTTCAAAGGGCATCCCGTCGTCGTCAACTTCTGGGCGTCGTGGTGCGGACCGTGCGTCGAGGAAATGCCGTCGCTGTCTGCACTGCACAAGGAATATTCGAAGAAAGGCATCGAATTCGTCGGCCTCGGCGTCGACTCCGACAAGAACATCAAGGCTTTCCTGCAGAAAGTGCCCGTCAGTTACCCGATTTACGTGGCGGGCTTCGGCGGCGCTGACCTCGCACGCGCATTCGGCAACAATGCCGGCGGCTTGCCTTACACGGTCGTAATTGATGCCAAAGGCGTCGTACGGTCGACAAAACTCGGCCAGATCAGGCCCGACGAGCTGAAACGCACGCTGGACGCCCTATAACGTCAGCATCTTTTTGACATTTAGTTGAGATCGTTTGCACTCAGATTGGACGATATTCGCAACGAAATGTCAGAAGTTCCGCCAGTTGCTGCTATCCTGGCGAGGGCGCAAGACATTACGGGCGTTCGAGAAACTAGACAAATTTCTCTAATCGGCGCTAAAGTGCGCCCAATTCCACGGAAAACGAAGCGACCATGACGCGACTGCTGGTTCTGCACGGCCCCAACCTCAACCTTCTCGGCACACGGGAACCGGAGGTGTATGGCCGCGTCACGCTGCCGCAGATCGACCAGGCGCTGGCCGACCGCGCAGCGGATGCGGGCGTCGAACTGGCCACCTTCCAGAGCAATCACGAAGGCGCGCTCGTCGACCGCGTCCAGGCCGCGCGAACCGAGAAGACCGATTTCATCCTGATCAATCCCGCAGCGTACACGCATACCAGCGTGGCGATCCGGGACGCACTGGCGGGCGTCGGCATCCCGTTCGTCGAGATTCATCTGTCGAACGTGCATCGTCGAGAACCGTTCAGGCATCACTCGTATTTCTCCGACCAGGCAGAGGGCGTCATCTGCGGCCTCGGCTGGAAGGGCTATCTGTACGCATTCGAATATGCGCTCGACCGGCTGGCCATTGGCGCGGCCGGATCGGCGCGCAACTGACAACCCAAAACACGAATTCGGCGCTGGCGGCAACCCGCCGGCGCTTCACGCATTGAAGGGGAAAGCCCATGGATCTACGTAAACTGAAGACTCTGATCGACCTCGTCTCCGAGTCCGGCATCTCCGAACTCGAAGTGACCGAGGGAGAAGGCAAGGTGCGCATCGTCAAGAACGCGCCGCCGGTTTACGTCCAGCAGCCCGGCAACTTCGCGCCGCAATTCGCGGCTTCGGCGCCCGCAGCCGTCGGTCACGCAGCGGAAGCGCCCGCAGGCGCGCCCGCCACCCCGGCAGCCGCCGCGCCGCAAGGCCACGTCGTGACCTCGCCGATGGTCGGCACGTTCTACCGCGCACCTTCGCCGGGCGCAGATCCGTTCGTGCAGGTAGGCGACACGGTCAAGGAAGGCCAGACGATCTGCATCATCGAAGCGATGAAGCTGTTGAACGAGATCGAATCGGACCAGGCCGGCGTCATCAAGGAAATACTCGTCGAGAACGGTCAGGCGGTCGAATACGGCCAGCCGCTGTTCGTGATCGGCTGACGCGGCGCCTTAGCCGTTCGCCATCCGCGCACCCTACTTCTTCGGGCGCGCCACCGATCCTCTGAGGCAGCCGCCCGCCCCTTCGAACCAACCGGGCCCGCGGCGCCCATCGATGAGTCGAATATCCGCTATGTTTGAAAAAATCCTCATTGCCAATCGCGGCGAAATCGCGCTCCGCATTCAGCGCGCGTGCCGCGAACTCGGCGTCAAGACGGTCGTCGTCTATTCCGAAGCCGACAAGGAAGCCAAATACGTGAAGCTCGCCGACGAGGCGGTCTGCATCGGACCGGCGCCGTCGAACCTGAGCTACCTCAACATGCCCGCGCTGATCAGCGCGGCGGAAGTGACGGACGCCGAGGCGATTCACCCCGGCTATGGCTTCCTGTCCGAGAACGCGGACTTCGCTGAGCGCGTCGAGCAATCGGGCTTCGTGTTCATCGGCCCGCGTCCCGACACCATCCGCATGATGGGCGACAAGGTCACCGCGAAGCAGACGATGATCAAGACGGGCGTGCCCTGCGTGCCCGGCTCGGAAGGCGCGTTGCCGGAAGATCCGAAAGAGATCGTGAAGATTGCGCGCTCGATCGGCTACCCGGTGATCATCAAGGCGGCAGGCGGCGGCGGTGGCCGCGGCATGCGCGTCGTCCACACGGAAGCCGCGCTCGTGAACGCCGTCAACATGACGCGCGAGGAAGCGGGCCGGGCGTTCGGCAATCCGCAGGTCTACATGGAGAAATACCTGGAGAACCCGCGGCACATCGAAATCCAGGTGCTGGCCGACTCGTTCAAGAACGCACTGTGGCTCGGCGAGCGCGACTGCTCGATGCAGCGTCGCCATCAGAAGGTGATCGAAGAGGCGCCGGCGCCCGGCATCGCGCGGCGTCTGATCGAGCGTATCGGCGACCGTTGCGCGGACGCGTGCAAGAAGATGGGCTATCTCGGCGCGGGCACGTTCGAGTTCCTGTACGAAAACGGCGAGTTCTACTTCATCGAAATGAACACGCGCGTGCAGGTCGAGCACCCGGTCACCGAACTGATCACGGGCATCGACATCGTGCAGGAACAGATCCGCATCGCGGCAGGCGAAAAGCTCGCCATGCGTCAGCGCGACATCCAGTTCCGCGGACACGCGATCGAATGCCGTATCAACGCTGAAGATCCGTTCAAGTTCACGCCGTCGCCCGGACGTCTTACGTCTTGGCACATGCCGGGCGGCCCCGGCATTCGCGTCGATTCGCACGCATATAACGGCTATTTCGTTCCGCCGAACTATGATTCGATGATCGGCAAGCTGATCGCTTACGGCGCGACGCGCGAACAGGCGATCAAGCGGATGCGCATCGCACTGTCGGAAATGGTGGTCGAAGGCATCCAGACCAACATCCCGCTGCATCGCGAGCTGATGCTCGACGCGAAGTTCGTCGAGGGCGGCACGAGCATCCATTACCTCGAAAACCGGCTGGCCGCGAAGCTGCAAGCCGCACCGGAAGAAGCGTAAGCAATGAGCTACCGGGAACTGGTCGTCGAACTCGCACGCGAGCACGCGGAAGCGTTGTCGGATGCGCTGCTCGAACTGGGCGCGCTGTCGGTGTCCGTCGAGGACGCGGACGCCGACACGCCCGACGAGCAGCCGCTGTTCGGCGAACCCGGGCTCACGCCGGAGCGCACCGCGTGGACCCACTCACGCGTGATCGCGCTGCTGGCGCCGGAACACGAGCCGGCCGTGCTGCTCGCGGCCGCCGCGAATGAACTCGGTCTCGCTGACACACCGTCGTTCAGCGTGCGCGCGGTCGAAGAACAGGACTGGGTGCGCCTCACGCAATCCCAGTTCGATCCGATTCCGATCGGAGAACGCATCTGGGTCGTGCCATCGTGGCACGATGCGCCCGATCCGGACGCGCTCGTGCTCGAACTCGATCCGGGCCTCGCGTTCGGCACGGGCAGCCATCCCACGACAAGGCTGTGCATGGAATGGCTCGAACAGTCCGTGCAAAAAGATCAGTCTGTACTCGACTACGGTTGTGGCTCGGGCATTCTCGCGATTCTCGCGAAGAAGTGCGGCGCAAATCCCGTCTTCGGCATCGACATTGATCCGCAAGCCGTCGAATCCGCCCGCCACAACAGCGAGCGCAATCGCGCCGAGATCACCTACGGTCTGCCCGCCGACTGCCCTGCCGGCGAGTTCGACATCGTCGTCGCGAACATCCTGTCGAATCCGCTGAAGCTGATGGCGTCGATGCTGTCGTCGAAGGTGAAGCCGGGCGGACGCATTGCGCTGTCAGGCATACTCGCGCGCCAGGCGGAAGAAGTGGCGAGCGTTTACCGGCAGTGGATCGACATCGCCGTGTGGCGCGAACACGAAGGCTGGGTGTGCCTTGCAGGTACGCGTCGCGAAAGCAATTAGAATAAGGCATATTTGCTTGCTTCCGGCCCCATTCGGCACCCTGGCCGCCAACCGGTCTTTCGGCTCGATATGCTTCTAGCGACACGCTGTCCCTTCTGCGAAACCGTCTTCAGGCTCCAACGGGAGCAGCTCACGCTGCGCCGCGGGCTCGTGCGTTGCGGCCACTGCAAACAGGTGTTCGACGCATCGAGCAGTCTGTTCGACGTAAGCGACGGCGTCAGCATCGACAAGGCGAAGCCGGTAACAATCGACGATGTGACGGCCCACACGCTCGAAACGCTCGCGAATGGCGCTCAAACGCCGGCGCCGGGCGCGCAGCCCGCGCCTGGCGAGCGCGTCGCCGCCGAGCCGAGGGTCGAACACGAAACGACGCGCGCTGAAGAAGCGCCCGCGATCCACCACGTCGCCGCCGAGGTTGCGGAGCCACGCATCGAAGTGGGGGCGCCGCACCCAGCGGCTGCCGTCGAAACACCGTCGCCTGACATCGCTGAACCTTCCGTGCAATCCGGGCAGGCCGCGTCTCCCGATGCGGGCACCGAAGACGCGCCATCGGTGGACGCGCCCGACTTCCGCGCGGAAGCATGGAATCCGTGGGCGCCCGCCCCCGACGCGTCGATCGACGGGCGTCTGCGCCACACCGCGTCGACGATCCCAATCAATCCCGTCACAATTCCGCGCTCCGCGCAACCGCCGATCACGCTCGAACTCACCGAATCCGAGCCGATGAATCTCGAGAAGGCAATCGCGCGCAAACCGGGCGAGCCGCACATCGAGGCGGGCGCCGAACAGCGAGCGGGATCGGCCGTCGATACGCTCGCTGAACCGGGAATTGCCGAGCCCGCCGGAACGCCCGCTGCGTCGAAATCGGAGCCCGCCTTCGAAGCAACGCCCGCGCGCGACCTCGCGCGGGACCTGCACGAACTGCCGACGCACGGGTGGCGCGCAGCGGAGCCTCTGCGCGAGTCCGTCGAAACACATCCAGAGCAGGCGGAGCCGGGACGGGAAGCGCCGCTGCGCCCCGCCTTCGACAAGGAATGGCATGAGCCGTCGCGCGAAAAGCCCAACGGGCCTGCATTCGCAGCCGACGACGGCACTGTCTCGCCGTCATCCGATCAGGCCGGACCGCGGCGGGAGCGCGAACCGTACTTCGGCGCCCCATCGGCCGAGCCCGACCTCGAACCGCGCTTCGGCGCCGGAGCAGGCGCCGGCGCACGCGGCCAATACGGGGAGCCCTACGACGGCCCGTTCGCGTCGTCGCCCGGCGGCGCCGACGATGCGTTCGCCGTCACGCGCGAGCCGCGCGAGCCGGAAGCGAAGCGTCTAATGTGGCAGGTCGCGGGCGGCGTCGCGGCCGGCCTGCTCGGCTGTTTGCTGCTGATGCAGCTTGCCTGGTGGCAACGTGAAACGGTGATGGTCGCGTGGCCCGACTCGCAGTCGCTGTTCGTGAAGGCCTGCGCGAATCTGGGCTGCAAGATCGAGCCGCCGCGCGATATCGACGGGTTGCTGGTCGAGCCGTCGGATCTCCGACAAGTGGACGGTCCACACAAGCTCGAGTTAAAGATGCCGCTGCGCAACCGCTTCGATCTCGCGCTCGCGTACCCTGCCGTCGAACTGACGTTGCTGGACGAGAACAACAACATCGCCGTGCGGCGCGTGCTGTGGCCGCAAGACTATGTGAAGCCCGGCACGCCGATCGCAGCGGGCCTACCCGCACGCACGACGCAGACGATGATCGTGCGGCTCGACACGGGCAACACGGTCGCCTCGAACTTCCGCGTGCAGATCTTCTATCCGTAACCCGTCGATCTGCAGCGCGTGCAGCTTGTCCGCGCGTCCGGCACGAACCGGTCGCGCATCCCGTCAATCCCTGACGAATCTTCGGAGCACAACATGAGTCAAGTCACGCTGGGTGGCAACCCGATCGAAGTCGCTGGCACGTTCCCGTCCGTGGGCCAGGCGGCGCCCGCCTTCTCACTCGTCGGCAAGGATCTGAAGCCGCTCACGCTCGGCGACTTCGCAGGCAAGCGCAAGGTGCTGAACATCGTCCCGAGCCTCGACACGCCGACTTGCGCAACGTCCACGCGCAAGTTCAACGAGGCCGCCGCGAAGCTGAACAACACGGCCGTGATCGTGGTGTCGGGCGATCTGCCGTTCGCGGCAACTCGCTTCTGCACGACGGAAGGCATCGAGAACGTCGTCACGGGCTCGACTTTCCGCGGACATGAGTTCGCACAGGCATACGGCGTCGACGTGACGAGCGGCCCGCTTACGGGCCTGACGGCGCGCGCCGTCGTCGTCATCGACGAAAACGACAAGGTCGTGCATGCCGAACTCGTCGGCGAAATCAAGAACGAACCGAACTACGACGCAGCGCTCGCCGCGCTGAAGTAAGCTTCATCTTCGCGTCGATATAGCGCCGCGCCCGTATCGCATCGGGCGCGGCGCTTTCACATCGTCGCGCCCTTTTTTCCTCCGACCGACACTTATAGGAACGCTCGCCTTGGCTACGCTGATTTGCGGCTCGCTCGCCTACGACAACATCATGACTTTCGAAGGGCGCTTCCGGGAGCACATCCTTCCGGAACAGGTTCATATCCTGAACGTCAGCTTCCTTGTGCCGACGATGCGCCGCGAATTCGGCGGCTGCGCGGGCAATATCGCCTACTCGCTGCATCTGCTCGGCGGCGACGCACGCATCATGGCGACGCTCGGTGCCGTCGACTCGCAACTCTACATCGACCGACTCGACTCGCTCGGCCTGTCGAAAGAGCATGTGCGCGTACTGCCCGACACCTACTCGGCGCAGGCAATGATCACGACCGATCTCGAAAACAACCAGATCACCGCGTTTCACCCTGGCGCGATGATGCAGTCGCATCTGAACCGCGCGGACCAGCCCGGCGTGAAGCTCGGCATCGTCGCGCCGGACGGCTTCGACGGCATGATCCAGCACTCCGAACAGTTCGCCGCAGCGGGTGTTCCGTTCATCTTCGATCCGGGCCAGGGGCTGCCGCTTTTCGACGGTGAGTCGCTGCGCCGCATGATTGAACTTGCCACCTACGTCGCAGTCAATGACTACGAAGCTGCGCTGGTGAGCAACAAGACGGGCTGGTCGATCGAAGCGATCACGAGCCGTGTCGATGCGCTGATCGTGACGCGCGGCGAGCACGGGGCACAGATTCACCATGCTGGCGGCATCGAAGAAATTCCGGCCGTCAAGGCCAAGCAGGTGCTGGACCCCACGGGTTGCGGCGACGCGTTCCGGGGCGGCCTGCTGTACGGCATCGAGAAGGGCTTCGGCTGGGGGACCACAGGGCGCCTCGCCAGTCTGATGGGCGCGCTGAAGATCGAACATCAGGGGCC
The DNA here is from genome assembly GCF_000020045.1 of Paraburkholderia phymatum STM815. Classification (GTDB taxonomy): domain Bacteria; phylum Pseudomonadota; class Gammaproteobacteria; order Burkholderiales; family Burkholderiaceae; genus Paraburkholderia; species Paraburkholderia phymatum. Next base: position 2,974,223 of record NC_010622.1, read on the forward strand.
GCAAAACTATGCGCCGACGCGCGCGGAGATCAACGAACGGTTCAGGCAGGCGTTCGGCTACGACCTGCCCAATGGCGCATGATGTAACGAGCGGCGCTCGCCTCCCATATGCCGCGCCTCGCCGTTCGGGTTTGGAGGGCTCGATTACGAGCCCGTTTGGAGTCAAAGGAATGAAAACAACGAGTCGTACGGTGGGTCGCCTGGTACTGGGCGCCGTGATTGTCAGTTCGCTCGCGATGGCGGGCTGTGCATACAACAGCAGTTCCGCCGACGTGTATACCGCATCGCAGGCGCAGCGAGAAGAGACTGTCCGCATGGGCATCGTCGACAGCGTGCGCGCCGTGAAGATCAGCTCGAACAACGGTCAGCCTAGCGGCATCGGCGCCATCGGCGGCGGCGCACTCGGTGCCGTTGCCGGCAGCGCGATCGGCGGCGGCCGTGGTTCGGTTCTGACGGGCATCGTCGGCGGCCTCGCGGGCGCAGTCGCAGGCAACACGATCGAAAACAGCACGGCAATGCGCGACGGCGTCGAAATCACGGTGCGCCTCGACAACGGCGACATGCGCGCGATCACGCAAAGCGCAACGGGTGAAATTTTCCGCGCCGGAGAGCGCGTGCGGCTGCTCTCGAGCGGCGGCGTAACCCGCGTCACGCACTGACGCATTTCGTTTCCCTGCTGGCGGCGCTCATGCGCCGTGTCGGCAACCTCACACGCATGCGCTCCCCTGTGCATGCGTTTTTTTTGTCCGGCGTTGGCCAGCGGGTGTTCACACCGCGAAGCAACGCCGCATTGCCACGACGAAAAAAATCCCGCCGCCAGTAAACCGGCGGCGGGATCAGATGTGATCGAGCTACGTCGCTCAATCGACGGACGCGTACATAATGTGTCCGTTACGACTTCGACTCTTACGGACGGCTGCCCGTCGGGAACGGCCATGCTGCAGCCGGGTTCAGAGCCGTCTTCACCGTAGCAGCCGGCGCCGTCGATGCAGCAGCGGGCGCAGCCGGAGCAGGTGCAGCCTTCTTCGAAACAGCCTTCTTCGCAGGGGCAGCCTTCTTCGCAGGCGCAGCGGCCGCCTTCTTCGCGGCAGCCTTTTTCGCAGGCGCAGCCTTTTTGGCGGCAGCCTTTTTAGCAGGCGCCTTCTTCGCAGCGGCCTTCTTCGCTGCGGCCTTCTTCGCCGGTGCTGCCTTCTTCGCAGCAACCTTCTTCACGGCGACTTTCTTCGCTGCGGCCTTCTTCGCCGGTGCGGCCTTCTTCGCAGCAACCTTCTTCGCAGCAACCTTCTTCACAGCGACTTTCTTCGCTGCAACCTTCTTTGCTGCAACCTTCTTTGCAGCTGCCTTCTTGGCCGGCGCTGCCTTCTTTGCAGCAACCTTCTTCACTGCGACCTTTTTCGCTGCGACCTTCTTCACAGCTGCCTTCTTAGCCGGTGCTGCCTTCTTGGCGGGAGCAGCCTTCTTCGCGACAACCTTCTTTGCTGCAGCCTTCTTGGCTGCCGGCTTCTTCTTGGCGAGTGCCATCATTTTCTCCTTCAGGTTTTCAGATGAGATTCAGTTCAAACTACACCCTTCGTCAAAACCCGCTTCCCGCGGACGCTTCTCACGGCGGCCACTGCGAAGCGGGCTATTCATCGGCGTACGCAGCTCCAGCGCGCTTACGCTAATGAATACGGTAAGGCGCGCCGTGCCATCGGGCACAGCGCGCCAAGTCCTGTCGGCGTCGGATCTCGACGCCGTCAATCGTTTGATCGAGCCGCTCGCTTTATAGCGAACGGCTTTTTCCGGGGGGAAGTTTGCCCATCCCACTGAAGGGTTCGCAAAGTGCCTGTGATCTTTATAGGCCGCGGTAATCCACGGCACACCGGGCACGCTCTGCATCAGGCGATCATGCTCCTCACCAAACTTGCCGCGGCACGGCCAGCGGCAGCCCCATCAAATACATACACGACGCGTTGGGTTATTCCCAAGACAGCGCGCCGCCGGTCTGATATTCGATAACCCGAGTCTCGAAGAAATTGCGTTCTTTCTTCAGGTCGATCATCTCGCTCATCCACGGGAACGGGTTTTCCTCGTTCGGATACAGCGGATCGATACCGATCTGCTGGCAACGGCGGTTGCAGATAAAGCGCAGATAGCTCTTGAACATCGACGCATTGAGGCCGAGCACCCCGCGCGGCATCGTGTCTTCTGCGTAGCGATATTCGAGGTCGACCGCGTGTTTGAAGATCTCGCGGATCTCGGCGCGGAATTCCGGCGTCCAGAGATGCGGGTTTTCGAGCTTGATCTGGTTGATCAGGTCAATGCCGAAATTGCAGTGCATCGACTCGTCGCGCAGGATGTACTGGTACTGTTCCGCCGCGCCCGTCATCTTGTTCTGGCGGCCGAGCGCCAGGATCTGTGTGAAGCCAACGTAGAAGAACAGGCCTTCCATCACGCAGGCGAACACGATCAGCGACTTGAGCAGCTTCTGGTCTGCTTCGAGCGTACCCGTCTTGAAGGCGGGGTCGGTCAGCGTGTGGATGAACGGAATCAGGAATTCGTCTTTGTCGCGGATGGACTGGACTTCGTGGTACGCGTTGAAGATCTCGCCCTCGTCGAGACCGAGCGACTCCACGATGTACTGATAGGCGTGTGTGTGGATCGCCTCTTCAAATGCCTGGCGCAGCAGGAACTGGCGGCATTCGGGCGCCGTGATGTGGCGGTACGTGCCGAGGACGATGTTGTTCGCCGCGAGCGAGTCGGCCGTCACGAAGAAGCCGAGGTTGCGCTTGATGATGCGGCGCTCGTCTTCCGTCAGCCCATTCGGGTCTTTCCAGAGCGCGATGTCGCGGGACATGTTGATTTCCTGCGGCATCCAGTGGTTCGCGCAACCGGACAGGTACTTTTCCCACGCCCACTTGTACTTGAACGGCACCAGCTGATTGACGTCAGTCTGGCCGTTGATGATGCGCTTGTCGGCGACATTCACACGAGCTTCGGAAGCGACGGCCGGTGCACCTGCTTGCGCCGGCGGAGCGATTGCGATGTCGTTCGCGAAGACCTGTTGAGCCGAGGGAGCTTGATGAGCGGAACGCGTTTCGACTTGCGAACCGACAGCCGTTCCCGCAGCGTTGCGCAACACGTTTTGTTGCGAAGCACTCGAGGGAGTTACGGCAGTGATCTCGTCATCCCAGTTGAGCATAAATGTCACCATCAATTTAGATCGGTTTGTACCATCTTTTCACGAGCGTTAAAAGGGTCCGCTCATGAAAAATCCTGTTTTCGAATCGCGTTGCGACCTACATACAACACTTTGTTCATCAGTGTGTGAAGGTCACTCGTTGCGAGTCGCTCGAAACGTGTGTCGCTGAAGCGCGATGCACGATCGAAAGCGCGTTGCTTCAGTGATGCGTGTGCGTTGCTTCTGCGTTGTTCCGAACTCGAAGCATTGCTGCTTCGCTTCGCGTTGCGCGTGTCTTGCGAAGAGAACCGACCGCGCGATGCATCGTCACCTCGTGCTGTCTCGCCGACTTCATCTTGAGTGCGCGTCCAGGGTTTTCGCGCACTGGTCGAAGAGACGGGTAGCACGTGATGTTCCTCGCCGCGCCGTGTGCTGCTCTTGCAACTTCGATTTCCGAGTTCAAAGAGAGACGCACTGACTTCGTTGCGCAATGAGCGGCGCGCTGCGGCCTGCACCGCTCATCGCCTGCTAGCTGCGTCTGCTGTTTTTGCTGCTGGCCGCCGGCGAGCGCCGGCGGCTGACTGCTACTACCTGCGCTACTTATAGTGAAGCGTTACCGCTTCGACCGACGTTCACTGGCAAGCTTCGCACTCTTCGAAGCCCGGGTCGCCCGGACGCATCATGCACACGGGACCATCTGCTTCAGGCGCTGCTTCGACAGCGGGAACCGAAGTTGCTGCCGCCGATGCAGCGGAAGCCTGGAAGCCGCCCTTCGTACCCGACGATGCGGCACCGCCGCCGACACCGAAGCTACCCGCACCGCCATCGCCCGACGGCACTGCGTTCAGCGCGCCGTGTGCGACCGTCGACTTCTCGACGTGCGTCGCCGCCATCGTGCGGAGGTAATACGTCGTCTTCAGACCGCGCAGCCATGCGAGCTTGTAGACCTCGTCGAGCTTCTTGCCCGATGCGCCCGCCATATAAATGTTGAGCGACTGAGCCTGGTCGATCCACTTCTGACGACGGGACGCCGCTTCCACCAGCCACGTTGCATCGACTTCGAACGCGGTCGCGTAGATCGCGCGCAGGTCGGCCGGCACGCGGTCGATACGGGACAGCGAGCCGTCGAAGTACTTCAGGTCGGCGACCATCACTTCGTCCCACAGGCCGCGCGCCTTCAGGTCACGCACGAGGTACTCGTTCACCACCGTGAATTCGCCCGACAGGTTCGACTTCACATACAGGTTCTGGAATGTCGGCTCGATACATGCAGACACGCCGATGATGTTCGAGATCGTCGCCGTCGGCGCGATCGCGACGCAGTTCGAATTGCGCATGCCGTGCGTCGCGATGCGCGAGCGCAGCGACGCCCAGTCCATCGACTCGCTCGAATCCACTTCGACGTAGCCGCCGCGTGCGTCGGCGAGCAGCTTCAGCGTGTCTTGCGGGAGGATGCCGCGATCCCACAGCGAGCCGCGGTAGGTCGAATAGCGGCCGCGCTCTTCCGCCAGTTCCGTCGACGCCCAGTAGGCGTAGTAGCAGACGGCTTCCATCGAACGGTCGGCGAACTCGACGGCTTCCTGCGATGCGTACGGCGTGCGCAGCACGTGCAGACAGTCCTGGAAGCCCATGATGCCCATGCCCACCGGACGGTGCTTCAGGTTCGAATTACGCGCCTTCGCGACCGCGTAGTAATTGATGTCGATCACGTTGTCGAGCATGCGCATCGCGACACTGATCGTGCGCTTGAGCTTGTCGTGGTCGAGCGCGAGCGTGCCGTCGGCCTGTTCCTTCAGGTGCGCAACGAGGTTCACCGAGCCGAGGTTGCACACGGCGATTTCGGTGTCGCTCGTGTTCAGCGTGATTTCCGTGCACAGGTTCGATGAGTGGACGACGCCGACGTGCTGTTGCGGCGAGCGCACATTGCACGGATCCTTGAACGTGATCCACGGATGACCCGTTTCGAACAGCATGCCAAGCATCTTGCGCCACAACTGCGCCGCGGGGATCTTCTTGAACAGCTTGATCTCGCCGCGCGCGACCTTGTCTTCGTAGGCGGTGTAAGCCGCTTCGAATTCGGCGCCGAACTTGTCGTGCAGGTCCGGGCAGGTCGACGGCGAGAACAGCGTCCAGTCGCCGCCTTCGAGCACGCGCTTCATGAACAGGTCGGGAATCCAGTTCGCCGTGTTCATGTCGTGCGTGCGGCGACGGTCGTCACCTGTGTTCTTGCGCAGTTCGAGGAATTCTTCGATGTCGAGGTGCCACGATTCCAGGTACGCGCAGACCGCGCCCTTGCGCTTGCCGCCCTGGTTCACGGCGACGGCCGTGTCGTTGACAACCTTCAGGAACGGCACGACGCCTTGCGACTTGCCGTTGGTGCCCTTGATGTGCGAGCCGAGCGCGCGCACGCGCGTCCAGTCGTTGCCCAGACCGCCTGCGAACTTCGACAGCAGCGCGTTTTCCTTCAGCGCTTCGTAGATGCCGTCGAGGTCGTCGTCGACCGTCGTCAGATAGCACGACGACAGTTGCGAGCGGCGCGTGCCCGAGTTGAACAGCGTCGGCGTCGACGACATGAAGTCGAAGCTCGACAACACGTTGTAGAACTCGATCGCGCGCGCTTCCCGGTCGATCTCATTCAACGACAGACCCATTGCCACACGCATAAAGAATGCCTGGGGCATTTCGATGCGCGTGCCATCGATGTGCAGGAAGTAGCGGTCATACAGCGTCTGCAGACCGAGGTAGCCGAACTGCAGGTCGCGGTTCGCGTCGAGCGCGGCGCCGAGACGCTTCAGGTCGAACTGCAGCAGCTTGTCGTCGAGCAGCTCGGCATTCACGCCGCGCTTGATGAAGAGCGGGAAGTACTCGGCATACCGGCCGGCCATTTCGGCTTGCGTGACTTCTTCTTCGAGGATCTCGCGGCGGATCGTGTGCAGCAGGATGCGTGACGTGACCTGGCTGTATGCCGGATCTTTCTCGATCATCGTACGTGCAGCGAGGATGGCAGAGTCGTAGACCTGGCTCATCGGCACGCCGTCATACAGGTTCTTCACCGTCTCGGCGACGATCGGCTCTGCGTTGACGGCATCGCCCAGGTTCGCACATGCCGACTCGATCAGGCCGCGCAGCGCCGCCATGTCGAGCGGACGCGTGACGCCGTTGTCCGTCACGTTCAGGCCGGATGCGACCGGTGCGTCGACTTCATGGCCGCGCTCCTGGGTACGCTTTTCGCGGTAGAGCACGTAAGCGCGCGCGACATTGTGCTCGCCCGTGCGCATCAGCGCGAGTTCAACCTGATCCTGAATGTCTTCGATATGGAACGTGCCGCCGTTCGGGCGGCTGCGCACCAGCGCGCGCACCACGTTCTGCGTGAGTTGCTCGACCAGTTCGCGAACGCGCGCCGACGCTGCGCCCTGACCGCCGTTGACAGCCAGAAACGCCTTCGTCACCGCGATGGCGATTTTCGACGGCTCGAACGACACCACGCTGCCGTTGCGACGGATCACCTTGTAGTCGGCGTAGCCCGTCTGCGGCGCGAGCGCGTCGGCGCCCTGTGCAAGCCCTTCGACGGGGCGGCCAGTGGGTGCGCCCTCGAACCGGGTCGTCACGTTGTCGGTCGTTTGCATGTGCAAAGCTCCTGGTCTTGGAATAGTGCGGAGTTACCGCTGATTAGTACAACCGCTGCGCCACCCCGGACGCACGCGATGAGGAAGAAGAAGAGGGACAGCGGGGACCGTGAGACAGCCGGGCCGGATGCGACAGATCCGTATGGGAGTACATGAACGTTGTGCGTGTCGCGATCACTTGGCTGTGCCCTTTCTTCGAATTTGCCGACGCACCGGTTGCTCTAACCAGTTGCGCCGCATCAGGTTTTTCAGTGCCGGTAATGCTGACGGCGCCATGCTCATGGAGCGGGGCGCCGCCTGACAAACACTACATCTTGTGCAAAAACTGATTAACGGCACGAAGTATAGTGTACTGAACCCTCATCGCAAATTCTTTTATTTGGTCTGATCATCTTGACTTTTGGATAGCCCGCGTCAGAAGACGCCGGCGGGCATACAACGCTTTTGCGTTGTCGGTGCGGCACCGTACAAACAGGAGTGACGCGCCTACGACCTTATCGGCTTGCGCGAAGACGGATGCAGATAGGGGAAGTACTGATCGGGGAGCGCGGTCTCGCGCTGAAGACGCGGCCATTCGAAATGCGGGCCCGGGTCGGTCTTGCGGCCTGGCGCGATGTCCGAGTGACCGGCGAGCGAGTCGATCTCATAGTGTGCGGCAAGCGACCGCACGAGCGGTGCTAGCGTCGCGTACTGCGCGCGTTCGAACGGCGATGCGTCGCTGCCTTCCAGTTCAATGCCGATCGAGAAGTCGTTGCAGCGCTCGCGGCCGAAGAAGTTCGACGCGCCCGCATGCCACGCGCGCTCGTCGCAGGAGACGTACTGTTCGAGCGCGCCATCGCGGCGGATCACGAAATGCGCAGACACGCGCACGTCGCGCAAATGCGCGTCGTAGTACGGATGCGCGTCGCAGTCGAGGCGGTTGAGGAAGAGATCGGTGATGCCCGGACCGCCGAATTCGTTCGGCGGCAAGCTGATGTTGTGGACGACGATCAGCGTCGGACGTGCGCCGTTCGGGCGCGCCTCGAAATTCGGCGACGGCAGCTGGCGTGCTTCGTCGACCCAGCCATTTGCGTCGACGGTGAAGCGCGCCGGCGCGGGCGCTGGCGACTGCCCTCCTGCCGTCATCGTGCGTCGCGGCCCGTCGGTCGGGCGGCGTAACGCTTCGCGTGATCGTGCGAGCAGAACGTCTGCCCCGCGACGAGCACGGAGTCGCTCTTCGGTGCATGCACGCCGCATTCGACGCAGCGGATCATCGGCTCGGCGAGCTGGGCCGGGCTCTTGCCATTCGCCTGACCGTTGGCGCGGGTCCCCGCGCGCGCGTTGGCGTCGGCGCCTGCGCCCGTGCGCGCCGTACGCGATGCCTCGGCGCGGCGCAGCGCCTTCACGAGCCATTGGCCGACGATGAACAACAGGATGAGCAGGAAAATTTGTCGCATGACACTCAGACAACAGGACGGTGCAACAGCACCTCGAAAACAAAGCGGCTGCCGACATACGCAAGCAGCAGCGCGACGAACGACGCGAGCACCCAGCGCAACGCCGCGCGCCCACGCCAGCCCGACACCTTGCGCGCCGTCAGCAGCGCACCGAACATGACCCACGACAGCAGCGCGAACACAGTCTTGTGATCGAGTTGCAGCGCGCGGTCGAGAAGCTGTTCGTTGAACAGGATGCCCGACACCAGGGTGAGCGTGAGCAGCACGAAGCCGGCGCCGATCAGGCGAAACAGCAGCGTCTCCAGCGTGAGCAAAGGCGGCAGCGTGTCGAGCCCGCTCGACAGCCAGCCGTTGCCCGCCGCGGCGCTTTGGCGCGCGAGCGCGCCGCCGCCGCGCATCGCATGCAGGCGCCGTTCGACGAGCAGCATCAGCACGGCATGCAGCGCGGCGATCACAAACAGACCATACGCAATGTTGGCGATCAGGAAGTGCAGCTTGAACAGCGGGTCGGCGGCATACGGCAGCACATGCACGCCGTTGAACAGGAGCGGCAGCAGCGACGCGATGCACGCGAGCGGCAGCACGAGCAGACGCAAGCCGTCGAGCGGAAAAAAGAAACTCTCGATCCAGTAGATGCCAGCACCCAGCCAGAACATCGCGGACAGCGCAAACGCGAAGCCGAACACCATCGCGTCGTGCGGAAAGATCGTGGTATGAAGCAGCACGCCGTGTGCGAGCAGCGCGGCGAACAGTACGACGCGCGTCGTCATCGACATGCCGGCGGACGCACCCGCCAGCCCTCGCCCGCCCGCAGGCAACGGCGCAGCGGCGGAAAGCGGCGGTACGCTTTCGAGCATCGGCGCGGTCGCCGCCTGGCGGTGCGCGCGCCAGCCCGCGACGGCAAGTCCGCCGTACAGGAGCGCAGTGAGGGCATACAGTACAATATCCATATTGGAAGTTTACACCAGGCCCTCCAAAGTCCGCCGCTCTCGCGCTGTGACGGGAATGGCCGCACTGCTCACCGCCCCCCATGCTCGACAACCTCACTCAACGGATGGCGCGCGTCGTCAAGACGCTGCGCGGCGAAGCCCGGCTCACCGAGGCGAACACCCAGGAGATGCTGCGCGAAGTGCGCCTCGCACTCCTTGAAGCGGACGTGGCGCTGCCCGTCGTGCGCGACTTCATCTCGAAGGTGAAGGAAAAGGCGCTCGGCGAGGAAGTGATCGGCAGCCTGTCGCCTGGCCAGGCGCTCGTCGGCGTCGTGCAGCGCGAGCTGACGGCCGTGATCGGCGGCGACTACGAAGGCAAGGCCGCCGAGCTGAATCTTAGCGTGACGCCCCCCGCCATCATCCTGATGGCGGGTCTGCAGGGCGCCGGCAAGACAACCACGGTCGGCAAGCTCGCGAAGCTCCTGCGCGAGAAGTACAAGAAGAAAGTGCTGACGGTGTCGTGCGACGTGTATCGCCCGGCCGCTATCGCGCAGCTGAAGACGGTGACTGAACAGGTCGGCGCCGACTTCTTCCCTTCGCAGCCGGACCAGAAGCCTGTCGATATCGCGCGTGCCGCCGTCGACTGGGCCAAGCGCCACTATCACGATGTGCTGCTCGTCGACACGGCCGGCCGTCTCGGCATCGACGAGGCGATGATGAATGAAATCGCCGCGCTGCATAAGGAACTGAACCCTGCGGAGACGCTGTTCGTCGTCGATGCGATGCTCGGCCAGGACGCGGTGAACACCGCCAAGGCGTTCAACGACACGCTGCCACTCACAGGGGTCGTGCTAACCAAGCTCGACGGCGACTCGCGCGGTGGCGCGGCGCTCTCAGTGCGTCATGTGACGGGCAAACCGATCAAGTTCGTCGGCGTCGCAGAAAAGCTCGACGGCCTGGAAATCTTCTATCCGGACCGCATGGCGAACCGGATTCTCGGCATGGGCGACATCCTCGCGCTTGTTGAAGAAGCACAACGCGGCGTCGACGTTCAGGCCGCGCAAAAGCTCGCGGACAAGGTGAAGAAAGGCGGCGACTTCGATCTGAACGATTTCCGCGCGCAGCTCTCACAGATGAAGAAGATGGGCGGCCTGTCGTCGCTGATGGACAAGCTGCCCGCGCAGTTCCAGCAGGCCGCGTCGAATGCCGACATGGGCCAGGCCGAAAAGCAGATGCGCCGCATGGAAGGCATCATCAATTCGATGACGGCCGCCGAGCGCGCCAAGCCCGAGCTGATCAAGGCGACGCGCAAGCGCCGTATCGCTGCCGGCGCCGGCGTGCAGGTGCAGGAAGTCAACCGGCTGCTGAACCAGTACGAGCAGATGCGCACCATGATGAAGAAGCTCAAGGGCGGCAACCTGCAAAAGATGATGCGCGGCATGAAGGGCATGATGCCGGGCATGCGCTGATGCGCTTTGCTGCCGTCGCGCGGCGCCACGCATCTGAGCGCACGACGGCCAACACGGCCCGGCGCGTATGCCGGATCAAGGCGCGGGTATTTGCTGTAGCGCGCCGGGTCGCTGTCTCCCACACTATGTATACAGTTATCGCCCGTCAGACGTCATGAATCGCGAAGAAGCTCTCCACATTTTCAGTCACTCCGAAGAAATCGTTTCGGCCACCGAGGTCAACGCATCCATCGGCAGCATGGCGGACGCAATCCGCGCCGAGATGGCCGAAGACTTTCCACTCGTGCTGTCGGTGATGGGTGGCGCGGCGGTGTTCACGGGCATGCTGCTGCCGCACCTCGATTTCCCGCTTGAGTTCGACTACATCCACCTCACCCGCTATCGCAACGCCATCAAGGGCAGCGCGGAGATGCAGTGGCGCGTCGCGCCGTCGGGCTCGGTGAAGGACCGCGTAGTACTCGTGCTCGACGACATTCTCGACGAAGGCGAGACGATGGCCGCGATCCGCGACCGCATCATGGCGATGGGCGCGAAGCGTTTCATGAGCGCGGTGCTGTGCGAGAAGATGATTCCGAAGGCGAAGCCGCTGCGTCCGGACTTCTGCGGGTTCGAAGTGCCGGACCGCTACGTGTTCGGCTGCGGAATGGACGCAAAGGGCTACTGGCGCAATCTGCCGACCATCCGCGCACTGACGGAAGGCGCGTGATGCAGTTTCTGGCAGCGCTACAGCGCTGCAAAATAAAAAAGCGACCTGCGGGTCGCTTTTTTGTTGGCCGGATGGCCATGCTTCACTTTTCGAGCTGATGCACGAAAGTGCGAATCCCGCCGAGCATCATCTCCACCGAAATCGCGACGAGCACGAGACCCATCAAACGCTCGAACGCCATCACCGTGCGCTCGCCGAGCCATTGCTGGATGCGCTCCGCCATCACCAGCACGAGCGCGCACACGATCATCGTCACCGTCAGCGCCGCAACCCATTCGAGCATCTTGTTCGGTGCCTGCGACGTCAGCAGCATCACCGTGGCCAGCGCAGACGGACCGGCGAGCGCTGGAATCGCGAGCGGCACAATCAACGGTTCGGCGGCGCGCGTGTCGGCGCCGAAAGGGCCGTCGGGATGCGGAAAGATCATCCGCAGCGCGATCAGGAACAGCACGATCCCGCCGCCGATACGCAATGACAGATCGGTCAGACTCATCATCCGCAGAAAGCGGTCGCCGACGAGCATGAAGATCAGCAGAATCACGAACGCGATGGCGACTTCGCGCAGAATTACACGAATGCGCCGGTGAGGCGCAACACCCCGCAGGCAATTGATGAAGAGCGGGATGTTGCCGAGTGGATCAGTGATGAGAATCAGCAGGATGGTCGCGGACAGGAAGTTGTACTCCACCGTCCGCTCCCATCAGCGCGCGAGCGCTGCGTGGATCTTGTCGATCACTGCCTGTGCCGCCGCTTCGACGGGCAACAGCGTGGCTTCCGCATCGCGGCGGCCCTGATACTCGATCTTGCCGTCCTTCAGGCCACGTTCACCGATCACGAGGCGATGCGGCACGCCGATCAGTTCCCAGTCGGCGAACATCACGCCCGGACGCTCGCCGCGATCGTCCAGAATCACGTCGATGCCCGCCGCCGTCAGTTCGTCGTGCAGCTTGTCCGCCTGCTCGCGCACGGCGTCGCTGCGGTCGTAGCCCATCGGGCACAGCACGACTTCGAACGGCGCGATCGATTCCGGCCAGATGATGCCCTTGTCGTCGAAGTTCTGTTCGATGGCCGCGCCGAGGATACGCGTGATGCCGATGCCGTAACAGCCCATCTGCATCGGTTGCGGCTTGCCCGATTCGTCGAGGAAGGTCGCGTTCATCGCTTCCGAATACTTGGTGCCGAGCTGAAACACATGGCCGACTTCGATGCCCCGGCAGATGTCGATCACGCCCTTGCCGTCCGGCGACGGATCGTCCTTCTTCACGTTGCGGATGTCCGCGACGACGGGCTCGGGCAGATCGCGGCCCCAGTTGACGCCGGTAGTATGGAAGTCCACTTCGTTCGTGCCGACCACGAAGTCGCTCATGTTCGCGACTGTGCGGTCCGCGATCACCTTGATCGGCTTCTTCGTATTCAGCGGCCCGAGGTAGCCCGGCGGCGTGCCGAACCACTCGACGATTTCCTCTTCCGTCGCGAAGCGGAATTCGCCGAGGCCCGGCAGCTTGTTGACCTTGATCTCGTTCAGATCGTGGTCGCCGCGCAACATCAGGAGCCAGATGGTCGGCTCGGCGCCTTCGTTTTCCGTGGCAAGGATGATCGACTTGATCGTCTTTTCGAGCGGGATGTTCAGGTGCTCGGCGACGGCTTCGCACTTTGCCTTGCCCGGCGTCGACGTTTTCCTGAGCTCTTCCTTCGGCGCGGCGCGCTCGGCGATCAGCGGCAGCGCTTCGGCCGCTTCGACGTTCGATGCGAAGTCCGACGTCGGGCAATACGCGATGTCGTCCTCGCCCGTATCGGCGATCACGTGGAATTCGTGCGAGCCGCTGCCGCCGATCGAGCCGTTGTCCGCCGCGACCGCGCGGAAGTCGAGACCAAGGCGCGTGAAAATGCGCACGTACGCGTCGTACATCTTGCGATACGACTCGCGCAGGCCGTCCATGTCCTTATCGAACGAATACGCGTCCTTCATGATGAATTCGCGGCCGCGCATTACGCCGAAACGCGGACGGATTTCATCCCGGAACTTGGTCTGTACCTGGTAGAAGTTCACAGGCAACTGGCGGTAGCTCTTGATCTGGCCGCGGGCGATGTCCGTGACCACTTCTTCGTGAGTGGGCCCGATCACGAAGTCGCTTTGCTTGCGATCCTTGAAGCGCAGTAGTTCGGGACCATATTTTTCCCAGCGGCCCGATTCCTGCCACAGCTCGGCCGGCTGCACAGCCGGCATCAGCAGTTCGATCGCGCCTGCCCGGTTCATTTCCTCGCGCACGATCGCTTCTACCTTGCGGATCGAACGCAGGCCAATTGGCAGGTAGTTGTAGATGCCGCCAGCCACGCGCCGGATCATCCCGGCACGCACCATGAGCTTGTGACTGACGATTTCCGCGTCGGCGGGCGCTTCCTTCAGGGTGCCAATAAAGAAACGGGAGGCTTTCATTCAGAATTTTCCAAAAGCGGCGGACCAAAGGGACCGCCCGAAAGGGGTAAGACGATGGGTCTGAGCGCCTGAGCGCCTGGCCATGCCGGCGCACGTCGAACAGCGATTGTCGCATGCGCGTGACACCTGTCCGACGACGCGCCAAAAGTGCCGGAAAGCGGCTTTCGCGGCGATTGACGCCGGTTGTTACGAGCAATCGCGCCAATCTGGTGCGAGGCGGTGCGTCAGACCGGTTATCTGTTTATAATCAAAGCAATTTTAAAGGATTCGAAGGTGGTTGTATGCTGGATCGTGAAGGCTTTCGCCCGAACGTCGGCATCATCCTCTTGAACGCTCACAACGAGGTGTTTTGGGGCAAGCGTCTACGTGAACATTCCTGGCAGTTTCCGCAAGGGGGCATCAAGTATGGTGAGACCCCTGTGCAGGCGATGTATCGGGAGTTGCACGAAGAGACCGGCCTGCTTCCGGAGCACGTCAAGGTTATCGGTCGCACGCGCGACTGGTTGCGTTATGAGGTGCCTGACAAGTTCATCAAGCGTGAGGTCCGCGGCCACTACCGCGGTCAGAAGCAGATCTGGTTCCTGCTCCGGATGGTTGGACGCGATTGCGACATATGTCTGCGCGCGACCGATCACCCTGAGTTCGATGCCTGGCGCTGGAACGAGTACTGGGTGCCGCTCGACTGTGTGATCGAGTTCAAGCGGGATGTGTATCAGCTGGCGTTAACGGAGTTGTCCCGCTTCCTGCGGCGGCCTCAGCCGCGCACGGAAAGGCCCGGTGGGCATCATCACGGGCAGCGCTATCCGCGGATGGCGTCGTCGGTGAATGCGCCACCCGGGGCGTCGATGGCGTCGTCCATGACGGTGACCACCGTCACGACGGCAATTGCAGTCGAGTCGACGCTGCGTGCGACAATCGAATCGGACTGTTCGTCGACGGAAGACCCGGCCGTTCAGGCTCCGGGGCTGCGCGACTGACGCATAGCGGCTGTCCACGCCGCATCTGCCGGTGCGGCGTGAGATACGCTGCGCCGGCGTTTCGAGGGAATCACATTGAAAGTATCTGCTTTCGCCGTGGCGTGCTTCGCCGCGGGCATTCTGCTGGCTGGATGTTCAAGCACCAAGAGTTCGACCAGTACGTCCGCACCTGACGGACCCAAGAGCGACTTTCAGTATCTGTTCGACCGGCCGTCGACGTGGACCGAGAAGAAAGTCGATGCACTCCCCGCCATGCCGCAGCCGGGTAACCTGCTGCCATTCACGGTTTCGCAAAATACGCCGCTCCAGTTCGCCGTCGATGCGAAATCGCTGAGCGTCGACAGCGACGGCGTGGTGCGCTACACCGTGGTGATCACGAGCCCGAGCGGTGCGCGCAACGTGAACTACGAAGGCATCCGCTGCGAGGACTACTCGTGGAAGCTGTATGCGGGTCTCAACGCGGATCACGACGGCTGGGACCGCACGGTCGCGAACGACTGGACGCGCATCGAGAACGGCGATCTGAACGCCTATCACGCGGCGCTTTATCAGGATTACTTCTGCACGAGCAAGATGCCCGTCGGCAAGGCGGATCTCATCCTGAACAACATCAGGTTAAAGCGCGTGAACAGCACGCTGATTCGCGGCAGCTAGATCCAGGCGCCGCTCGATGCAGCGGCAACAAAAAGCCGTCCCATCGTTTACGGGACGGCTTTTTGATTTTCGACAGTGGAAGGGTTCGCTAGACGAGCACCAGATTGTCCCGGTGGATCAGCTCCGGCTCGAGCATATAACCCAAGACGGATTCGATCTCGCCGCTCGGACGACGTTGGATCAGCTTCGTCTCTGCACTGCTGTAGTTCGTCAGCCCGCGAGCGACTTCACGCCCAGCCGCGTTCAGGCACGCGATCACCTCGCCGCGCGCAAACGCACCCTGCACGCCGACCACACCGATCGGCAACAGGCTCTTCCCGCCTTCCGTGAGCTTTTCGACAGCGCCGTCGTCAATGACCACATGCCCCCGCACCTGCAGGTGATCCGCCATCCACTGTTTGCGGGCGGCCATGCGTGCCGTTCGCGCGATCAGTTGCGTGCCGATCGCCTCGCCCGATGCGAGCCGCGCCAATATGTCCGCCTCGCGGCCGCTCGCGATCACGGTGTTCGCGCCACTGTGCGCCGCGCGCTTCGCCGCCAGGATTTTCGTGAGCATGCCGCCGCGGCCGATGCTCGAACCCGCGCCGCCCGCCATCGCCTCAAGTTCCGGCGTGCCGGCATCGGCCTGCTGAACCAGCGTGGCGGCCGGATCCTTGCGAGGATCGGCGGTGAAGAGACCTTGCTGGTCGGTGAGGATGATAAGCGCATCACCTTCGATCAGATTCGCAACCAGCGCACCTAGCGTATCGTTGTCGCCGAACTTGATCTCATCGGTCACGACAGTGTCGTTTTCGTTAATGATGGGCACCACACCGAGTCGCAGCAGCGTCAGCAGCGTGGAGCGCGCGTTCAGATAGCGTTCACGATCGGCAAGATCGGCGTGCGTCAACAGGATTTGCGCGGTACGGATGGAATGCTCGGAAAAGCGGCTTTCGTAGACTTGGGCGAGCCCCATCTGCCCGACGGCCGCAGCCGCCTGCAGTTCGTCGATTTCGCGCGGGCGCCTGGTCCAACCAAGACGCTGCATACCTTCAGCAATGGCGCCCGAACTGACGAGCACGACTTCCTTGCCCTGCTCGCGCAGTGCGGCGATCTGCGCGGCCCAGCGGCCGATTGCAGTGTGATCGAGTCCCCGCCCGTCGTTCGTGACGAGACTGGAACCGACTTTCACGACCAATCGCCTGGAATCTGCGATAACGGAACGCATTGTGCGCGGTCTCCAAGATGATTCGTAAGACCGGCGCATGCTGGGAAGTGCGCCGGCATCCAGATTACGGCTCTCGCTTACTCCTGCGGCCCGACGGGCGCGTTCGCGTCACCTTGCTGCTGCCCGCGAAAACGCACGTCGGCGGCCAGATCTTCGGCTTCTGCCGCGCGCTGCGCATCCGAGTGCTCGGCAAGGTAGTCGTACACCGCGTAGCACAGGTTCTCGCAGCCCTGACCGGTGAGCGCCGAGATTTCGAACACCGGGCCGTCCCATTCGAAGTCCTTCAGGAACGCGGCCACGCGTGCCTCCCGCTCGTCTTCTGGCACCATGTCGAGCTTGTTCAACACGAGCCAGCGCGGCTTGCTGAACAGCTCTTCGTCGTACTTGCGCAGTTCGTTGACGATCGCCTTGGCTTCCGCGACGGGATCGACGGTTTCGTCGAACGGTGCGAGATCGACGATGTGAAGCAACAGGCCCGTGCGCTGCAGATGGCGCAGGAACTGGTGACCGAGGCCCGCGCCTTCCGCCGCACCTTCGATCAGCCCGGGAATATCCGCGATCACGAAGCTGCGGCTCGGCCCGACACGCACCACGCCGAGATTGGGCGCGAGCGTCGTGAATGGATAGTCGGCGATCTTCGGCTTCGCGTTCGACACCGACGAAATGAACGTCGACTTGCCTGCGTTCGGCATGCCGAGCAAACCGACATCCGCGAGCACCTTCAACTCGAGGCGCACCATTCGGCGTTCGCCGGGCTTGCCGTCCGTCTTCTGTCGCGGCGCGCGATTCGTACTGGATTTGAAATGCAGATTGCCGAGCCCACCCGCGCCGCCTTCGGCGATGCGCACCGTCTGATTGTGCTCGGTGAGGTCGGCGATCAGCTCGCCCGTGTCCATGTCGGTGATGATGGTGCCGACAGGCATGCGCAGCGTGATGTCGTCGCCGCCCTTGCCATAGCAGTCCGAGCCACGACCGTTTTCGCCGTTGCGAGCCTGATGCTTTTTCGAGTAGCGGTAATCGATCAGCGTGTTGATATTGCGATCTGCGACTGCATAGACGCTGCCGCCACGGCCGCCGTCGCCGCCGTCCGGACCGCCGAACGGGACGAATTTCTCGCGGCGCATCGACGCGCTGCCATCTCCTCCGTCGCCGGCGATGACTTCGATCCTCGCTTCGTCAATGAACTTCATGCGTTACTCCGTCCCGTATGTATTGCTATTTTGCCGCGCGCAGCGCGCACGTACCATTGGCCGAACGGCCAGATTGAACCTGATTCTTGTCGATTTGCGCCAACGGCTTGCCGCGTCGCCGCAAACAAAAAGGCCCCGCAAACTTCGCGGGGCCTTTTTTCGGTCCTGAAGCCCGTGCCTGATTAAACTCAGACGGCCGGGACGACGTTGACCATGTGCTTCTTGCCAGCGCCCTTCGTCGTGAACTTGACGTGGCCGTCCGTCAGCGCGAACAAGGTGTGATCCTTGCCGATACCGACGTTTTCGCCCGGGTGCATACGCGTGCCGCGTTGACGCACGATAATGCCGCCAGCCAGGATCGCCTGACCGCCGTACACTTTCACGCCAAGTCGCTTCGACTCGGAGTCGCGGCCGTTCCGGGACGATCCGCCTGCCTTTTTGTGTGCCATTTGTTAGCTCCTTAACCGGTGCGCTTACGCGTTGATCGCGTCGATGCGCAGTTCGGTGTAGTTCTGGCGGTGGCCGCCATGCTTCTGGTAGTGCTTCCGGCGACGCATCTTGAAGATGGTCACTTTCTTGTGACGACCTTGCGACACGACGGTAGCCTTGACGGAAGCCCCACTGACCAGCGGCGTACCGAACTTAATCGATTCGCCTTCGCCCACTGCGAGAACCTGGTCGAGCGTGATTTCAGCGTCAATGTCTGCCGGTATCTGTTCTACTTTAAGTTTTTCGCCGACAGCAACCTTGTACTGCTTGCCGCCGGTTTTTATGACCGCGTACATTGAAAACCTCACTCTAAATTCATTTTCCCGACGCACCACGCGCGGAAACCTTCGATTATACATAGAGTTAGCTTCGCGGTCAAAATCAGTTGACAACAGCCGCGCAAGGCCGTCCCGTGCGTAACAAACCGCGCGAAACCACGCGGAAACGGACCGAAACCGCCATGACCCAATGGCATACGGCGCGGAAATACCGCAGTTCGCCTTATAATTCGCGGCACTACCCGAATTCGCCACCATGTCGTCAACCGCCACCCCAACCCCCAACGCAGCCAATCTGCTCGCTCCGATCGCCGAAGACATGCAGCAGGTGAATCGCGTGATCCGGCACCGCCTGGCGTCGGAAGTGATGCTGATCAACCAGATCTCCGAGTACATCATCAGTGCCGGGGGCAAGCGTCTGCGGCCCGCGCTGCTCCTGCTCGTGGCGGGGGCGCTCGGTGACCGGACGGGGTACCGGCACGAACTGGCGGCCGTCGTCGAGTTCATCCATACGGCTACGCTGCTGCACGACGACGTCGTCGACGAATCCGACCTGCGTCGCGGCCGGCAGACCGCTAACGCGCTGTTCGGCAACGCGGCCAGTGTGCTGGTCGGCGACTTCCTGTATTCGCGCTCCTTCCAGATGATGGTCGGCGTTGGCAAGATGCGCGTGATGGAGATTCTTTCGGAAGCGACCAACATCATTTCCGAAGGCGAGGTGCTGCAACTGCTGAACATGCATGACGCCGACGTCGACGAAGCGCGTTACATGCAGGTGATCCGCTACAAGACGGCCAAGCTGTTCGAGGCCGCCGCCCAGCTGGGCGCGGTGCTGTCAGGAGCCGACGCGACCACGGAAGCCGCCGCGGCAGAGTTCGGCCGCCGCATCGGTACGGCCTTCCAGATCATGGACGACTGGCTCGACTACACCGGCACGCCGGAATCGATGGGCAAGAACGCCGGCGACGATCTGCGCGAAGGCAAGCCCACGCTGCCGCTTATCTATCTGATCGAACGAGGCACGCCGGAACAGTCGGCGCTCGCGCGCGAGGCTATCGAGCAAGGCGGCACCGATCGTTTCGACGAGATCTTTGAGGCGATCACGCGTTCCGGCGCGCTCGATCACACGCTTGAGTGCGCAAAACAGGAAGCACAGGCCGCGGCAACAGCAATTTCTTCGTTTCCCAGTTCCATTTACAAAGAAAGCCTGTTAAACTTATGTTCTTACTCGACGACGAGGCAGTCTTAAACAAGACTGAAACGCCGGATTAGTCTGAATCGAGTGACAGCAGTACCAAATCGGGGTGTAGCTTAGCCTGGTAGAGCGCTACGTTCGGGACGTAGAGGCCGGAGGTTCGAATCCTCTCACCCCGACCAGATTCTTCAAAAAAACCGTGCACTGCGCGGTTTTTTTTCGTCCGTCGTTTGAGAAGCAGGGAAAAGGGTGGACAAGGTCAAGCCCGCCGTCCGGCCACTGAGGGCTACCAAACCCTCTGCTATATTCTCCCCATCCCTTCCCCTTCTCTTATTCACGTCGCGTGGAACAACTTCCCTTATGGGCGCAAATAGGCGCCGTCGTCCTGCTTCTCATCTGCTCCAGCTTCTTCTCCATTACCGAGACAGCGATGATGGCCATCAACCGCCATCGCCTGAAACATCTCGCGACCAAAGGCGCACTTGGCGCCAAAACGACCCAAGGCCTGCTCGCGCGCACCGATGAGTTGCTGAGCGCCGTCCTGATCGGCAACAATCTGTTCAATACAATCATCCCTGTTCTCACGACGTCGATCGCGCTGCACACCTTCGGCAGCAATAGCGTGGTGCTGTCGATTGCCACGGGTATCGTCGCGTTCCTGATCATCGTGTTCGCCGAAATCACGCCGAAGATCGTCGGCGCGACGTTTCCGGAAAAGATCGCGCTACCCGCCAGTCTGTTGATCGCGCCGCTGATGCGCGCGTCGAAGCCGCTGATCTGGTTCGTCAATCTGTTCGCGAACGCCATCCTGCGCGTACTGCATATCAACACGAAAAGCGCCCACGACCAGCGGCTGTCGATGGAAGAACTGCGCACCATCGTGCTCGAGTCCGGCAGCTTCATGCCGACCAAGCACCGCAGCATTCTGCTGAACCTGTTCGACCTGGAGAACATCACCGTCGACGACGTGATGATCCCGCGCCGCCGTATCGAAGCGCTCGACTTCGACGCACCGTTCGAACAGATCCTGCATCAGCTCGAAACCTGCTATCACAACAAGCTGGTCGTGTATCAGGGCGATTTCGACCGCGTTCTCGGCGTGCTCCATGTGCGCAAGACGCTGTCCGCGCTACATAACCAGGAACTGGAGCGCGAAACGCTGCGCGGACTGCTCGCCGAGCCCTACTTCGTCCCGACAGGCACGCCCGTCTTCCAGCAACTGCAGTTCTTTCAGGAAAGCCGCCATCGCGCCGCGCTCGTCGTCGACGAATATGGCGAGCTGCAGGGACTCGTGACGCCCGAGGACATCATCGAAGAGCTGATCGGCGAGTTCACGACGTCGGTGCCGCGCAGCGCGAGCTCGCGCGGCGGCTGGAACGAGGACGGCGAATGCATCGTCGCGGGCAGCATGCCGTTGCGCGAACTCAATCGCTGGCTGCAACTGAAATTGCCGACGGATGGCCCGAAGACGTTGAACGGATTGATCCTGGAAATTCTCGAAGAAATTCCTGAAGGCGATGTCTGCGTGAAGATCGCGGACGTCAAGCTGGAAGTTTTGCGCAGCGACGACCAGGCGGTCAGAACTGTCAAGATCTTTCGCCCTGGTCCGCCGGCGGGCTCGAAGATCAAGCGCCTCGTGCGCCGCTGACACTCGGTTGGCCAATCGGCCGAATAGTCTGCACGCGCACGCTCCCGGATGATGAAGCCGTCATTTCTACAGGCGGCCCTCAGCCGGTATTCGATGCGCACCCCTTCCAACACTGCCACGCCTGCGCCCAGCGTCGCCGCGAACACGCCGTCGCTTCAATCCGTCACGTCAGACGCCGACAGCCCGCCCGCCGTCCGCCTCCTGTCCGGCACGCTGCAGGAAGCGGCGCGCCGCAATGCATCCGACCTGCACATCGAGCCGATGGAGCACGGCTGGCGAATGCGTCTGCGTGTCGATGGTGTACTGCACGAACTGGCGCGCCCGCCCGTCCATCTACGTGACGCTTTCATCACGCGCGTGAAAGTGCTGGCGCGCATGGATATCGCAGAACGGCGCGTGCCCCAGGACGGCCGCTTGCGCCTGCCCGTGACGGCGGGCCGCGTCGAAGACTACCGCGTGAATTCGCTGCCCACGCTGTTCGGGGAGAAGCTCGTGCTGCGGCGGCTCGAAGCGCTGCCCGCCGATCTGTCGCTCGATTCGCTCGGACTCGCGCCCGGGCAGCGCGACATCGTGGACCGGTCGATCCGCTCGCCGCATGGGCTCGTGCTCGTCACAGGTCCGACGGGCAGCGGCAAAACGATGTCGCTGTACTGCTTCCTGCAACTGTTGAACTGCGGTTCGCGCAATCTCTGCTCGGTCGAAGATCCTGCCGAAATCCAGCTCGCGGGCGTCAATCAGGTCAGCGTGCGCGAGAAGGCGGGGCTGACGTTTGCCGTCGCGCTTCGCGCGTTCCTTCGTCAGGATCCCGACGTCATCATGGTCGGTGAAATCCGCGACGAAGAAACGGCCGACGTCGCCGTCAAAGCGGCTCAAACCGGGCATCTGGTGCTGTCGACGCTACACACGAACGACGCGCCGGCCGCCATCGCGCGTCTGATCGACATCGGCGTCGAACCGTATAACCTCGCGGCGGCGCTGCGTCTCGTCACGGCGCAGCGGCTCGTGCGGCGTCTGTGTTCGAGGTGCAAACAACATGCGGCAGAAACACACGCGTCGTTGCGCTCGGCTGGCGTGCCCGACGATCAGCTCGCGCAGTGGCATCCCTACGCTCCATGCGGATGCGAAGCGTGTCATGGCATCGGCTTTCGCGGACGGGTCGGCATCCATCAGGTCATGCCGATCTCCGATGCAATGCGCGAACTCATCGTCGCTCGCGCCGGTACACACGAGCTCGCTCGACAGGCGCAGGCCGAACGCGTGCAGACATTGCGCGAAGCCGCGCTCGCCCGTGCTTTCGACGGCACGACGAGTCTGGCCGAAGCATCGAGCGCAACGGAGGTTGCATGACCCGCGCGTCGATCAGCAGCGAACAGCGCTTCGAGTGGCGCGCATTCGACACACATGGCGTACGCCGTCGCGGAACCGTGATCGCACCCGATCTCTCCGCGGCGCGCGCAATGCTCAAGCAGGACGCGCTCTATGCCGTCGAATGGATCGCACGGGGTGCTGCGCCTCCACCCGCTGCGCGCGCCGCCGACGTCACGCTATTCACCCGTCAGTTATCGGGATTGCTGCGAGCAGGATTGCCGCTTGCGTCTGCGCTGGAGCTACTGGCGCAGGCATCGAAGCACAACGCGCGAACCAAGGGCATGCCGCGCATCGTGCGCGCGCTCGCCCGCGACATAACGGCAGGCGTCAGTTTTTCGTCGGCGCTTGCACGCCATCCCGCGCAGTTCAACGCGCTCTACTGTCAGCTGGTCGAGGTAGGCGAAGCATCCGGCACGCTGCCGGCCGTCCTTGCAAGGCTCGCCGACGACCGGGAACGCGCCGCTGCCCAGCGTGCCAAGGTTCGCGCCGCGCTTACCTATCCCGTCGCGGTTCTGCTGCTCGCGCTCTCGATCACGACCGCGCTGCTCGTATGGGTCGTGCCGACGTTCAAGCAGATTTTCGACGGGTTCGGCGCAAAGCTGCCCGCGCCGACGCAGTTCGTTCTGGCGATGTCGGCTGCGGCGGGCCGCTGGAGCGTGCCGCTCGCAGCGATCACCTCGCTGGTTGTGTTCGCGACGCGCCACGCGCTACGACGCTCGGAAGCGGCACGTCTGCACTTCGCGCGCATAACGCTGCGGCTGCCGTTTGCCGGTCCGCTGCTCGCTACGTTATGCGCCGCGCGCTGGAGCCGCGCGCTTGGCACGCTGCTGTCGGCAGGGACGCCACTCGCCGATGCATTCGATTCGCTCACGCACGCCACGGGGAACGCATGGTTCGATCGCGCCACGGTCGCGATCTCGGCGCAGCTCCGGCGTGGCGTGCGGCTCGCGCCCGCCATGCGCGAAGCGCAATGCTTTCCCGAAGAGATCGTGCAACCCGTCGCCGTCGCCGAAGAATCGGGCACGCTTGATACGATGCTGCTCGATGTCGCGTCGCTGAGCGATCGTCAGGTAGACGAAAAGATCGCGGGCCTGGCCAGCCTGTGCGAGCCGCTCGTGATCGTCGTGCTCGGCGTGCTCGTCGGCGGTCTTGTCGTCGCGATGTATCTTCCCATTATCCAACTCGGCAACGTGGTGTAGTAGCATCGCAGCCGAATCCCGACAATCGATCATGCCGATCCCGCTCACGTCCGTACCCGAACCCTCCCTTAGCGGCCCGCTCGCCCGTTTCGCGGACAACCTCAGCGCGGCCTTCGACATGTTGCCGGCCGCTGCGCAGATCGCGTTCGTGATCGTCTTCGGCCTCGTGATTGGCAGCTTTCTGAACGTCGTCGTGCATCGGCTGCCGATCATGCTCGAACGCGCATGGCGCTCGGAAGTCAACGAAGCAACGGGCCACGCATTCGACGAAGACGGCCTGCCCGAACGCTACAACCTGTGGTTGCCGCGCAGCGCATGTCCTCATTGTGCTCATGTGCTGCGCACGTGGGAGAACATTCCCGTGTTCAGCTATCTGCTGTTGCGCGGTCGCTGCTCGCAATGCAAGGGGCGCGTGAGCTTTCGGTATCCGCTGCTCGAACTGTCGAGCGCGGCGCTGGCGCTGGGTGCGCTCGTCGCGTTCGGTGCAACGGGCTCGGCGCTCGCTGCGTTCGGCCTGTGTGCGACGCTGCTGGCGATGAGCGCGATCGATATCGACACGCACCTGTTGCCCGATTCGATGACCTTGCCGTTGCTGTGGGCCGGCCTCATCGTCAATTTCAATGCGGTGTTCGCGACCCTGCACGATGCCGTAGTCGGCGCGATCGCCGGTTACCTCGCATTGTGGTGCGTGCATTGGCTGTTCAAGATCGTGCGCGGTGTCGAAGGGATGGGATACGGCGATTTCAAGCTGCTCTCCGCACTGGGTGCGTGGCTTGGCTGGACTGCGCTGCCGCAGATCATTCTGATCGCGGCGGTGACAGGTGCCGTCGTGGGCCTGTTTGCAACGTGGATCGGCCGCATGCGGTTCGAAGAGCCGCTGCCATTCGGTCCGTTTCTCGCGGCGGGCGGCGCGGTGACGCTCTTTGTCGGCACGCCGCTTTACATGGCTTTGGGAGGCTGACGCATGTTTGCTGTGGGATTGACGGGCGGCATCGGCAGCGGCAAATCTACGGTAGGCGATCTGTTCGCGAAACGTGGCGTGACACTCGTCGATACCGACGTGATCGCGCATCGCGTGACCGCGCCGAATGGTCTCGCGATGCCGGCTATCGCGGCGGAGTTCGGTGCATCGTTCGTCGCCGAAGACGGCTCGCTCGATCGCGCCCGCATGCGCGCGCTAGTCTTCAGCGACGAGAATGCGCGCAAGCGGCTCGAAGCGATCACGCATCCGTTGATCCGGGCGGAGACCGAACGTCAGCGTCAACACGTGACGGGCCCGTACGTGATCGTCGTCGTGCCGCTGCTCGTCGAATCCGGTAGCTGGAAAACGCGTGTGAACCGGGTGCTCGCCGTGGATTGCAGCGTCGAGACGCAAATCGACCGGGTGATGCGGCGTAATGCGTTCACGCGCGAACAGGTGCTCGCGATCATTGCGCGTCAGGCGACGCGCGACGCACGCCTCGCTGCCGCCGACGACGTCATCGTCAACGACGGACGGTCGCTCGAACAACTCGACGTTGATGTCGATCAGCTTCATCGCTCGTATGTTTCGCTCGCTGGCGCATAAGCCGTGAGCGATTCTGCTCGACGACGGTAATGTGGGCGCATATTGTCAGGAACGGCGTCTCGACGCAACGAATGGGCGCAAATGGACGCAAAAATTGACGGAGGCCCGCTGAAAAAGTGCGTGATTGCGAGGGTAGTCTCACGGCATTAGAATGTCCTGCAATTCCGTCACCGACCACGCCCGAGGCGAGCCCGCTTGATTCTTTACGAGTATCCCTTCAATGAGCGAATCCGGACGCTGCTGCGCCTCGAAGATCTGTTCGAGCGCTTCACGTTCTTTCTGACTCAGGAAGATGCCAGGGAACATCACGTCGCGCTGACTACGCTGTTCGAAATCGCCGAAGTCGCGGGCCGCGCGGATCTCAAGTCCGATCTGATGAAGGAACTGGAGCGGCAGCGTCAAACGCTCGCTCCGTTTCGCGGCAATCCGGGCATCGAGCAAAATGCGTTAGAAGCCGTCCTCGGCGAAATGGAACAGACGCTGGCGGGGCTCACGCAAATGCAAGGCAAGACTGGCCAGCATCTTGCGGACAATGAGTGGCTTGCCAGCATCCGCAGCAGGGCTATCATCCCCGGCGGCACCTGCAAGTTCGATCTTCCTTCGTACTACGCGTGGCAGCAGACGCATCCTGACCAGCGACGCCAGGACATCGCCAAGTGGATCATGCCCCTCCTGCCGCTGCGCGACGCGGCCGCCATCGTGCTGCGACTCGCGCGCGAATCGGGGCAGGCGTCGAAAGTCATGGCGATGCAGGGGAGCTATCAGCAGATGCTGTCGGGCCGCACGTATCAGCTGATGCAGGTACGCGTGGCACCGGAGTTGCGCGTGATCCCGGAAGCAAGCGCCAACAAGTACATGCTGTGGGTGCGCTTTACGGTGCAGGATGGCGATCTGCGTCCGCGCGCAGTCGATGTCGACGTACCGTTCCAGTTGACACTGTGCAGTCTTTAACCCGACGCAAACAACCCCACCTGTGTGGTGTTATCGATTGCGATTGAACGTCTGATCGAATGGTCACTGTAGTCAAATGCCCGAGCTGCGGAAGGGATGTCCGTTGGACTTCCGAAAACCGCTTCCGTCCCTTCTGTTCCGAGCGCTGCAAGCAGATCGATCTCGGCGCGTGGGCGGCCGAGAAGTACAAGATCGGCGGCACTGATGAAGAACCGCCAACCGACGACACACCCGGCGAACACCGCTCGCACTGAACGGCGACCGCAGGGCGTTGCACATCGAAAAAGGCGGAAGCCGCATACGGCGATTCCTCCTTCGTTTCATTCCGCAGCCAGCCACTCCAGCACGGGGATCGTTGCAGGCAGCAACGGCGACACCTGAGCGGGCAACGTCTGCCACGCGAACGCCTGACCTTCGCGGCCATGCGGCTCGCCGCCCCAGGCGGTCACCTTGCAGAAATAGAGGCGCACGTACGCGTGCGGATAGTCGTGCTCGAGCACGTGCCAGCGATGGCTAGACTGCACGTCGATGCCGAGTTCCTCGTGCAGTTCGCGTGCAAGCGCCGCTTCGACCGATTCGCCCGGCTCCAGCTTGCCGCCCGGAAACTCCCAGTAGCCTTCATACGGTTTTCCCGCGGGCCTTTGCGCAAGCAGATAGCGGCCGTCGGGTCGAACAAGCACGCCGACGGCCACTTCCGTCACCGGCCGGCCCGCTTCGTTGACGTCTGCGGCCTTCGGCGCGCCGTTATGCGCTGCGTCGCTCATGCTTGCGCCCGCTTGCCCGACCAGTCGCGCGCGAACTGCCATGCGACGCGTCCGGAGCGCGAACCGCGCTCCAACGCCCAGATCAACGCGTCACCGCGCGCGGTTTCGACGTCGGCATCGCTGCAGCCGAAGTGATGCAGCCAATGCGCGACGATCGACAGATAGTCGTCCTGCTTGAACGGATAAAAGCTGACCCACAGGCCGAAGCGCTCGGACAGCGAAATCTTCTCTTCGACGACTTCGCCCGGATGGATCTCGCCGTCGGACGTGTGCTTGTACGTCTCGTTGTCGCTCATGTATTCCGGCAGCAAATGCCGGCGGTTCGAGGTCGCGTAGATCAGCACGTTGTCCGACTGCGCCGCCACCGATCCGTCAAGCGCGACCTTCAGCGCCTTGTAGCCCGACTCGCCTTCTTCGAACGACAGGTCGTCGCAGAACACGATGAAGCGCTCGGGACGCGCCGAAATCAGATCGACGATATCGCCTAAATCGTGCAGATCGTCCTTGTCGACTTCGATCAGCCGCAGACCGTCCTTCGAGTACGCATTCAGACAAGCCTTGATCAGCGATGACTTGCCCGTGCCGCGCGCGCCCGTCAGCAGGACGTTGTTCGCGGGCTGCTTCTTGACGAACTGCTTCGTGTTCTGCTCGATCAGGTTCTTCTGGCGATCGATGTTCTGCAAATCGTCGAGCGAGATCAGCGAGATGGCGGGCACCGGCTGCAGATAGCCGCGCCCCTGGCGCTTGCGCCAGCGGAACGCAACAGCCGCCGACCAGTCGATCTCCGGCGCGGCGGGAGGAAGCATTGCCTCAAGCCGCACCAGGACGGCTTCGGCGCGCGTCAGGAATTGTTCAAGTTTATCCATGTGGTAAATGGGAGCAAATCAGGAGCGAATCGGAAGCGGATCAGGAACGGTAGTCGGCATTGATGCTCACGTACTCGTGCGACAGATCGCACGTCCAGATGGTCGCCTGCGCATTGCCACGGCCAAGCACCACGCGAATCAGGATTTCCGCCTTCTTCATGACGCGCTGTCCGTCTTCTTCCTTGTACTCGGGATTGCGCCCGCCCGCCTTCGCGACGAGCACGTCGTCCAGATACAGATCGATCTTGCCGACGTCCAGGTCTGTCACGCCCGCATAGCCGATCGCGGCGAGAATGCGGCCGAGGTTCGGGTCCGATGCATAGAACGCCGTCTTCACGAGCGGCGAATGGCCAATCGCATACGCGATCTGGCGGCATTCGACAATGCTCGATCCGCCTTCCACCTGCACCGTCATGAATTTGGTCGCGCCCTCGCCGTCGCGGACGATCAGTTGGGCGAGCGCCTGTGCCGTTTCCGTCACGGCCTTGCTCAGCGCGGCGTAGGCGGGCGAATCCGTCGACGTGATGGCGGGCAGGCTCGACTTGCCCGATGCAATCAGAATGAATGAGTCGTTCGTCGACGTGTCGCCGTCGATCGTGATGCAGTTGAACGAGCGATCGGCCACATGTTTCACCAGCTCGTCGAGCACCGGCTGCGCGACATTCGCGTCGAATGCGAGGAAGCCGAGCATCGTCGCCATGTTCGGCTTGATCATGCCGGCGCCCTTGCTGATGCCCGTCATCGTGACCGTGTGGCCATCGATCTGGACCCGACGCGACACGGCCTTCGGCAGCGTGTCGGTGGTCATGATGGCCTGCGCGGCGTCGTACCAGTGCGCCGCCTGGCGGTTCGCCAGCGCAGCCGGCAAGCCCGCCTTCAGACGGTCGATGGGCAGCGGCTCGAGAATCACGCCCGTCGAGAACGGCAGCACCTGTTCCGGCGCGATGCCCGCCAGTCGCGCGAGTTCGTCACAGGTTTCGAGGGCATGCTTCATGCCCGGCTCGCCCGTCCCGGCATTCGCGTTACCGGTGTTCACGACAAGCGCGCGGATGCCCTTGCCGCCCGTACGCACGCGCTCGAGATGATCGCGGCACACCGTCACGGGCGCCGCGCAGAAGCGGTTCGACGTGAACACGCCCGCCACCGTCGCACCTTCGTCGACGGAAATGACGAGCACATCCTTGCGGTTCGGCTTGCGGATGTTTGCCTCGGCCCAGCCTAGCGTGACGCCGGCGACGGGACGGAGTTGAGCGGGATCGATCGGGGGGAAATTGACAGCCATGTTTGCGACCTGTCGAGACTGAAATGCCGGCGGACGCCGGCATTGGGGATCAAGGGTGATGGCGCCGGATGGACGCGCGCCACCGCGAACTCACCAGCAATGCACGCTTCAAACGACGCGGCGCGCATGATGCGCGCCGCCTTCGTGTGTCACGCAATCTTGCCGTGGCACTGCTTGTACTTCTTGCCGCTGCCGCATGGGCACGGGTCGTTGCGGCCGACCTTCGGTACGGCGTCGCCGGAGAACGGCGCTGCCGCGCTCCCGCCGTGAGCCATGGCGTCGCCGATCATCGCAGCCGCTGCATTCGCGGCAACGGGCGCCGCCGCGACGGCCGCGCCGCCTTCGGAATAATCGGCGTGACGGAACTCGACGTTCTCGAGATGGCTGCCTTGCTCTTCCATCTGCTCGGCCGCCTGTTCGAGCTGTTCCGGCGACTGGATCTGCACGTTCATCACGATACGCGTGACTTCCAGTTTCACCGAGTCGAGCATCGCAGCGAACAGTTCGAACGCTTCGCGCTTGTATTCCTGCTTCGGGTTTTTCTGCGCGTAGCCGCGCAGATGGATGCCCTGACGAAGGTGATCGAGAGCGGCGAGGTGCTCGCGCCAGCTACGGTCGAGCGTCTGCAGCATGACCGAGCGCTCGAACGCGCTGAACGATTCACGGCCGACCTGCTCGACCTTCGACTCGTAGGCTTCGTCGGCGGCTGCGAGCACGGCTTCGAGAATCTCGTCTGGATCGATCGACTGCGACTCGTTGATCATCTCCTGAATGGCGAGATCGAGCTGCCAGTCGTTGCGCAATGCCTCTTCGAGCTCGGGCACGTCCCACTGCTCTTCGATGCTGCCCGCCGGCACGAACTGCCGGACGATGTCCGTAATCACGCCATGACGCATCGCGCCGATGGTTTCGGTGATGTCGTGCGCTTCGAGCAGTTCGTTGCGCTGCTGGTAGATCACCTTGCGCTGATCGTTCGACACGTCGTCGTATTCGAGCAGCTGCTTGCGGATATCGAAGTTGCGCGCTTCGACCTTGCGCTGCGCCGATTCGATTGAGCGCGTGACGATGCCTGCCTCGATCGCCTCGCCTTCCGGCATTTTCAGGCGGTCCATGATGGCGCGCACGCGGTCGCCCGCGAAAATGCGCAGCAGCGGATCTTCCAGCGACAGGTAGAAACGCGACGAACCCGGATCGCCCTGACGGCCGGCGCGGCCGCGCAGCTGGTTGTCGATACGACGCGATTCGTGACGCTCGGTGCCGATGATGTGCAGGCCGCCCGCGGCCTTCACCTGATCGTGCAGCGTCTGCCACTCGTCGTGCAACTTCTGGATGCGCGGCGCTTTTTCTTCCTCGGGGATCGACAGGTCGGCTTCGATGAACGCAGCCTGCTTTTCGGCATTGCCGCCCAGCACGATGTCGGTACCACGGCCGGCCATGTTGGTCGCGATCGTAATGCGCTTCGGACGGCCCGCTTCCGCAACGATCGCCGCTTCGCGCGCGTGCTGCTTTGCGTTCAGCACTTCGTGCGGCAAGCCCGCCTTGTTCAGCAGTTGCGACAGCAGTTCGGAGTTTTCGATCGACGTCGTGCCGACCAGCACCGGCTGACCGCGGTCGTAGCAATCGCGGATATCGCGAATGACCGCGTTGTAGCGCTCCATCGCCGTCTTGTAGATCTGATCCTGCTTGTCGATCCGCTTCGGCGGGCGATTGGTGGGAATCACGACCGTTTCGAGGCCGTAAATCTCGTTGAATTCGTACGCTTCGGTGTCGGCCGTACCCGTCATGCCCGACAACTTCGCGTACATGCGGAAGTAGTTCTGGAACGTGATCGAAGCGAGTGTCTGGTTCTCGCTCTGGATCTTCACGTGTTCCTTCGCCTCCACGGCCTGATGCAGACCGTCTGACCAGCGGCGGCCTGCCATCAGACGGCCCGTGAATTCGTCGACGATCACCACCTCGCCGTTCTGCACGACATAGTGCTGGTCCTTGTAGAACAGCGTATGGGCGCGCAGCGCGGCGTACACATGGTGCATCAGCGTGATGTTCTGGGGCGCGTACAGGCTTTCGCCCTCGCCGATCAGGCCCCACTCGGCGAGCAGACGCTCGGCCTTCTCGTGTCCCGATTCCGTCAGGAACACCTGGCGCGCCTTCTCGTCCAGCGTGTAGTCGCCCGGCTTCTCCACGCCCGTGCCGTCGGCTTTCTCTTCGCCGATCTGGCGGTCGAGCAGCGGCGGCAGCGCATTCATCCGCACGTAGAGTTCGGTGTGATCCTCAGCCTGGCCGGAGATGATCAGCGGCGTACGGGCTTCGTCGATCAGGATCGAGTCCACTTCGTCGACGACCGCGAAGTTCAGCGTTCGCTGCACGCGCGCATCGGTCTCGTAGACCATGTTGTCGCGCAGATAGTCGAAGCCAAATTCGTTGTTCGTCCCGTACGTGATGTCCGCGGCGTACGCTTCCTGCTTCAGGCCATGATCCATCTGCGACAGGTTGATACCTACCGACATCCCGAGAAAGTTGTACAGACGCGCCATCCATTCGGCGTCGCGCTGCGCGAGGTAGTCGTTCACCGTGACGACGTGCACGCCACGGCCCGACAACGCGTTGAGATACACCGGCAGCGTCGCGACGAGCGTCTTGCCCTCGCCCGTGCGCATTTCGGCGATCTTGCCGTAGTGCAGGACCATGCCGCCGATCAGCTGCACGTCGAAGTGCCGCATCTTCAGCACGCGCTTGCTCGCCTCGCGGCACACCGCGAACGCCTCGGGCAGCAGCTTGTCGAGCGACTCGCCGCTGCTCACGCGTTGCCGGAATTCCGTGGTTTTCGCGCGCAGTTGATCGTCCGTCAATTGCTCGATCTGCGGTTCGAGCGCATTGATCGCCGCGACGGTCTTTTGATATTGCTTGACGAGCCGCTGATTGCGGCTGCCAAAAATCTTTTGTAGAAAACCGGTGGTCATCGGATCGTGGTTGCGTCGCGGTTTCGGTCAGGTTGCAAGGCCGGTTTTTACACCTCTTCACCTTGTTGCAACCCTTGGCCGAAGAAGCCTCGGCGGCTTAGGTCCAAGAGAAATTCGAATCACGGATTTTAGCACGCGCCCCCGCGTACGCCTGTGTCAGCGGCAAGACGCCAGGCCGTCCGGCCAGGGCCGAAGCGCTGCCGCTGCTGCCGTCCGGCACGCCGCAAAACGGCGTTGAGCGCCCGTGCCACACGGTACGCACACGGTACAATCTCGGCATGAGGCACGCGGCGCGCGTGTCGCGAACAAAGTCCCAGATGAGCCGTTTTTCACCGTTTTCAAGGCAATCGCTGAAACCGGGCCCGAAGCTGGGCTCCCGGTCGTTCGACGTACGCCGGCCACAGGCCGTTGCCGAAGTCCTGAATCGTACCGACGCGTTCGCCGCGCTGCGCGCCGGCGTCGAGCAGATTGCCGCGCTGGAACGCGATCTCACCGAACTGCTGCCCGATTATCTGGCGACGAGCGTCGAGCCCGGCTTCATCAAGGACGGCGTGCTCGCGCTGTTCGCCGCCCACAATGCGCTCGCTGCGCGGTTGCGGCATCTGGAGCCACGTTTGCTGTCGGAACTGCAGCAGCGCGGCTGGCCGGTCAATTCCTTGCGGATTCGCGTGCGTCCGCAGCCGGCGAAAGAACCGGCGCGTGCAAAAGAGGCGCGCATGTCGCGCGTCGGCGCCGATGCACTGCACGCACTCAGCGAATCGCTCGAGCCTTCGCCGCTGCAAGCCGCATTGGCGCGCATGGCGGCTCGCCATCGGAAGTGAAGCCTCATAGCACGGGTGCACCACATGAAAAAGCGGCCCGTACAGGCCGCTTTTCGTTGCTGCTCGATATGGCGCCGAAGCGCACGCTTTACGCGAACGCCGTCTGCGTGTCGTAGGCAAAACCACGCGGCGCCTTCAGCGGATCGTCGAACGTGACAATTTCGTACGAATCTTCGTGCGCCAGCAGTTCACGCAGCAGCGCGTTGTTCAGGCCGTGGCCCGACTTGTACGCGTCATACGCGGCCAGCAAAGGGTGGCCGACCACATACAGATCGCCGATCGCGTCCAGCATCTTGTGCTTGACGAACTCGTCGTCGTAACGCAGGCCGTCGTTGTTCAGGATGCGGTACTCGTCCAGCACGATTGCGTTGTCCATGCTGCCGCCACGCGCCAGCCCCAGTTCACGCATCATCTCGACCTCGTGCGCAAAGCCGAACGTACGGGCGCGGGCGATCTCGCGCACATACGACGTGTTCGCGAAGTCCACTTCGAGCGCCTGACCGGTTTTGTCCACTGCGGGATGACGGAAGTCGATCGTGAATTTCAGCTTGAAGCCAAAGTATGGATCGAGACGTGCGAACTTGTCGCCGTCGCGGATTTCGACCGGCTTCGTGACCTTGATAAATTTCTTCGCCGCGTTCTGCTCTTCGATTCCCGCCGACTGGATCAGGAACACAAAGGACGCCGCGCTGCCGTCCATGATGGGGATTTCTTCGGCCGTGACGTCGACGTAAAGATTGTCGATGCCGAGGCCCGCGCACGCGGACATCAGGTGTTCGATCGTCGACACGCGCGCGCCGTCTTTCTGCAACACCGATGCGAGCCGCGTATCGCCGATCGCCATCGCCGACGCGGGAATGTCCACCGGCGTGGGCAAATCCACGCGGCAGAACACAATGCCCGTGTCCGGCGCTGCCGGGCGGAGCGTCAGGTTGACCTTGCGCCCTGAATGCAGGCCGATGCCAACCGTTTTGACGATCTGTTTGATAGTGCGCTGCTTCAACATGGTGGTCTTCTATTCGATTGAAAATCCTAATCAGGATTTTTTAATTCATAGCACGAATTATACTCCAAACGTTTACGGAGCGTCGTTGCGCTGGCGTTTCAATCTGTTTCTCTCCGTTACCTTATCGGGAAGCGTGACGGGCCGATGCCCGGAACGGAGGCGTTTCCGGTCATCGGCCCGCGTTACGGCCTGTCACAACAGCGTCACGAAAAGCGTTGCCGCAGCGCAACGACCGCAGTCTATCGCCGCGACGAAGCCTCAAGGCCGCGTCATGGCTGGCTCAACGTCGCGAGAATACTGGCCGCATCGCTCACTTCGAACTTGCCGGGTGCTTCGACGTGCAGCGTCTTGACCACGCCGTCGTCGACCACCATTGCGTAGCGCTGGGAACGGATTCCCATGCCGCGCGCCGACAGATCCTGCTCCAGACCGAGGGCTCGGGTGAAAGCCGCGCTGCCGTCCGCCATCATGCGCACCTTGCCCGAGGCGTGCTGATCGCGTGCCCACGCGCCCATCACGAACGCGTCGTTGACGGATACGCACCAGATTTCGTCGATCCCGGCAGCGTGCAACTTGTCTGCCTGTTCGACGTAGCCCGGCACGTGCTTCGCCGAACAGGTCGGCGTGAACGCGCCGGGCAATCCGAAGATCACCACGCGCTTGCCGGCCGTCTGCTCGCGCACGTCGAAGCTGTTCGGCCCGATCGTGCAGCCCTCGCGAGCGTCTTCGATCAACTCGTAAACGGTCGCCGGGGGAAGCTTTTCACCTACCTGAATCATGCTCGTTCCTTCGCATCGATACGGAGCACGCTCGCACGTACTCGTGCCGCAGTGGACGTTTCATCTGGCGACAGTGGCCCGAACCGCTTCGTGCTAACGAAGAGGGCACCTGTCCATGCCGCGCGCGCAAACCAACGCGGCCTGTTTGCCATTCCACCCGCCACGCTCGTGCACTTCTGCCGAGCGTAATCAACGAATCACGATTACGCCGCAGAAAGCCCGCTCCTGCGTGAGCCTCAGTCTGCCTGCTTGCGCAAGAAGGCCGGGATGTCGTACGTATCGACGCCCTTTTCCTGCAGCGCCTGCACGTGCGAAGCAGCCGTGTCACGCGAGGTACGCCAAACTGCCGGCGTGTCCAGCGAACCGTAGTCCGCCGTCGCTGCATGCTGCGGCGTGTACACGTGCTGCATGGCGCCGACCGGCTGGTTGTCCGTGCCCGTGCGCAGCAGCGTCATCGGCGTTTGCTGCTGTTTCTTCGCTGCGCGGCCCAGGCCCGTTGCCACCACGGTTACGCGCAGCGCATCGCCCATCGCGTCGTCGTACACGGCGCCGAAAATCACGGTCGCGTCATCAGCAGCATAGCTCTTGATCGTGTTCATCACTTCGCGCGTTTCCGACAGACGCAGCGAGCGGCTCGACGTGATGTTCACCAGTACGCCACGTGCGCCCGACAGATCGACACCTTCCAGCAGCGGGCTGGCGACAGCCTGTTCCGCCGCGAGACGCGCGCGATCGACGCCGGCCACCGTCGCCGTGCCCATCATCGCCTTGCCCTGCTCGCCCATCACCGTCTTCACGTCTTCGAAGTCGACGTTCACCAGACCGTCGACGTTGATGATTTCGGCGATACCGGCAACTGCGTTGTTGAGCACGTCGTCAGCGCACTGGAAGCACTTGTCCATTTCGGCGTCATCGCCCATCACCTCGAACAGCTTGTCGTTCAGAACGACGATCAGCGAGTCGACGTGATCCTCCAGTTGCTGCGAACCGGCTTCGGCGACGCGCATGCGCTTGCCGCCTTCGAACTCGAACGGCTTGCTGACCACGCCCACCGTCAGAATGCCCATTTCCTTGGCGATCTGCGCGACCACGGGTGCTGCGCCCGTGCCCGTGCCGCCGCCCATGCCTGCCGTGATGAACACCATGTGTGCACCACGCAGTGCGTCCGCGATGCGCTCACGTGCCTCTTCTGCTGCTGCGCGGCCCATTTCCGGCTTGGCGCCTGCGCCCAGACCCGTATTGCCCAACTGGATGACGTTCGGCGCGCGCGAGCGCGACAGCGCCTGAGCGTCCGTGTTCATCACGATGAAGTCGACGCCTTGCACGCCGCGATTGATCATGTGCATGACGGCATTGCCGCCCGCACCACCGACGCCCACCACCTTGATGATGGTGCCGTTGGTTTCCGTTTCCAGCATCTGGAATTCCATGTTGCCTCCGTCAAGAAAAAAGTACCCGCTACTCGGCCGTTATTCGGCAGGAGATCGGGCAACCTCCTGTCGCGCGCCAGCCGCCGGCACCAGCGCGAATTTCCCGTTACTTCGAATTTTTCTAGAAATTGCCGAGGAACCAGTCCTTCATCCTCGTGAACACCTGTCCCATCGAGCCCGACTGCACCGCGACCTTGCGACCACGCATGCGCTGCGAGCGTCCTTCGACCAGCAGACCCATCGCCGTCGAGTAACGCGGATTGCGCACCACGTCCGCAAGACCGCCTGCATATTCCGGCACGCCGATCCGCACCGGCTTCAGGAAAATGTCCTCGCCCAGTTCGACCATGCCCGGCATCATCGACGCGCCGCCCGTCAGCACGACGCCCGAGCTCAACAGTTCTTCGTAACCCGACTCGCGCACGACCTGCTGCACGAGCGAAAACAGTTCTTCCACGCGCGGCTCGATCACGGCCGCGAGCGCCTGGCGCGACAGCGTGCGCGGACCGCGCTCGCCGAGACCCGGCACTTCGATCATCTCGTCCGGATCGGCAAGCGCCTGCTTCGCGATGCCGTAGCTGACCTTGATGTCTTCGGCGTCCGGCGTCGGCGTACGCAGCGCCATCGCGATGTCGCTCGTGATCTGGTCGCCGGCGATCGGAATCACGGCCGTATGACGGATCGCGCCTTCGCTGAAGATTGCGATGTCCGTCGTGCCGCCGCCGATATCGACCAGCACCACGCCCAGTTCCTTCTCGTCCTCCGTCAGCACAGCCAGCGACGACGCCAGCGGCTGCAGGATCAGATCGTTCACTTCGAGACCGCAGCGGCGCACGCACTTCACGATGTTCTGCGCCGCGCTCACTGCACCCGTCACGATGTGCACCTTCACTTCGAGACGGATGCCGCTCATGCCGATCGGCTCGCGCACGTCTTCCTGGCCGTCGATGATGAATTCCTGCGTCAGGATGTGCAGCACCTGCTGATCGGTCGGGATGTTGATCGCCTTCGCCGTTTCGATCACGCGTGCGACGTCGGTCTGCGTCACTTCCTTTTCCTTGATCGCGACCATCCCGCTTGAATTGAAGCTGCGAATATGGCTCCCCGCGATCCCGGTGAACACGTTCGTGATCTTGCAGTCGGCCATCAATTCGGCTTCTTCGAGCGCTCGCTGGATGGACTGCACCGTGGCCTCGATGTTCACCACGACGCCTTTTTTGAGCCCTTTCGATTCGCTCTGGCCGAGTCCGATCACCTCGTAGTGACCTTCGCCCTTCAACTCGGCAACGATGGCGACCACTTTCGCCGTGCCGATGTCGAGGGCTACCAGCAGATCTTTATAGTCTTTACTCATAGCGTGCTCATTGCGTGTGATGTCCTGTTACTTCTTGCCCTTGTCGGGTTCCGTAATGAAGCGCATGCCTGCCGCACGAATGGCGAAGCCGTTCGGATAGCGCAAGTCCGCATATTCGATGTCCTTCCCCCAACGTTGCGTCACCGCGCCCCATGCCGCGGTGAGCCGCTTGCAGCGATCGGCGAGCGTGTCCTGATTGCGCTCGCGTCCCAGTTCGACCTGCATGCCGTTCGACAGCTTCACCGTCCACGCGAAGCGCGGCGACAGCGTCACTTCATCCGGCGTCGCGCCGACTGGCGCAAACCACTTCTTGAAGTCGCGATAGCGCGCGACGACTTCCTTCGCGGACCCTTCCGGGCCATCGAACGCGGGCAGCTCTTCTTCGAGCTCGCCCTGGTTCGCGGTGAACACCTCTCCGTCGGTGCTCACCAGCTGATCGGTACCCCATGTGCCGATCGGCTTGTATTCCTCCAGCGTCACCGCGAGCGCATTCGGCCACACGCGGCGCACGCTTGCATGACGCACCCACGGCATCTGTTCGAATGCCTGGCGCGCCGTGTCGAGATCGACGGTGAAGAAGTTGCCCTTCAACCGGCCGACCACGCCCGCGCGCACTGTCGGCGAGTTGATGTGCTCCGTATCGCCGTCGATGCGGATCTCGCGCAGCGTAAAGTTCGGTCGCTGGATCAGCCAGTAGCCGCCCGCCGCCAGCAGCACGAGCAGCAACAACGCGTGCAACGCGTTGGCGGCGAGGTTGAGCTGGCGAACGTTGTTCCACATGTCGAGGCGTGTTCCTTAATCCTTCAGCGTCAGCGCGAGCACCTTCACCACCAGTTCCTGGTAGCTGATGCCGACAGCACGCGCTGCCTTCGGCGGCAGCGAATGATCCGTCATGCCGGGCGCCGTGTTCACTTCGAGAAAATATGCGTTGCCTTCTCC
Source organism: Paraburkholderia phymatum STM815 (assembly GCF_000020045.1). Classification (GTDB taxonomy): domain Bacteria; phylum Pseudomonadota; class Gammaproteobacteria; order Burkholderiales; family Burkholderiaceae; genus Paraburkholderia; species Paraburkholderia phymatum. The sequence continues at coordinate 3,012,910 of NC_010622.1, forward strand.
GTCCAGCATGAAGTCGGCACGACCCCAGTCGGTGCAGCCGAGCACGTCGAACGCCTGGCGCGCGAGCTTCTTCAGGCGCGCTTCTTCTTCAGCCGCGATGCCGCACGGAATCATGTACTGCGTGTCGTTCGCGATGTACTTCGCGTGATAGTCGTAGAACTCGCCGGCGGGCACGATGCGGATGATGGGCAGATCGAGATCGCCCGCGATGCACGCCGTGTACTCGCCGCCGCCTTCGATGCTCTTTTCCACTACGACGATCTTGTCGAACTTCACCGCTTCTTCGAGCGCGGGCACGAGCGCGTCGGCCGTCTTCACCTTGATGACGGCAACGCTCGACCCTTCGCTGGCCGGCTTCACGAAGAGCGGCAAGCCGAGCTTCGCGACGATGCCCTGCGCGCGCGCGGCGTAGTCGTCGCCGCGCAGCACGGCTTCGAACGGCGGCGTCGGAATGCCGAGCTGCTGCCACACGAGCTTGGTGCGGAACTTGTCGAGACCGAGCGCCGAGCCGAGGACGCCGCTGCCCGTATAACGGATACCGTAGAAATCGAGCGCGCCCTGAATCTGGCCGTTCTCGCCATAGCCGCCGTGCAGCGCGTTGAACGCGCGCACGAAGCCTTCATCCTTCAATGCCGCGAGCGGACGCTCGGCGGGATCGAACGCATACGCGTCGACGCCTGCATCGCGCAGGCCTTGCAGCACGAGACGGCCGGAGTTCAGCGACACTTCGCGCTCGGCGGACGCACCGCCGAGCAGCACGGCAACCTTGCCGAAAGATTTAGGATCGATACCGCTCATTTCACACCTTCGTTTCCTGCGAGCCGACCCGGCACACTCCCGATCGAACCCGCACCCATCGTGATCACCACATCGCCGTCGCGCACGATTGCACCGAGCGCATCCGGCACTTCATCCACTGTGTCGACAAACACCGGCTCCACCTTGCCCGCCACGCGGATCGCGCGCGTGAGCGAACGGCCGTCCGCCGCGACGATGGGCGCTTCGCCCGCCGAATAGACTTCCGTCAGCACGAGCGCGTCGACCGTCGACAGCACCTTCACGAAATCTTCGAAGCAGTCGCGCGTGCGCGTGAACCGGTGAGGCTGGAACGCGAGCACGAGACGCTTGTCCGGAAATGCACCGCGCGCCGCCGCAATCGTCGCCGCCATTTCGACCGGGTGATGGCCGTAGTCGTCGACGAGCGTGTACGCGCCGCCGCTCGTCACGGTCACTTCCCCGTAACGCTGAAAACGCCGGCCGACGCCGTTGAAATCCGCGAGCGCTCGCTGGATATCGGCATCTTTCACCTCAAGTTCAGTCGCAATCGCAATCGCGGCGAGCGCGTTCTGCACGTTGTGCAGACCCGGCAGGTTCAACACGATGTCGATGGGCGGCGCATCCTCGCGCATCGCCGTGAAATGCATCTTGCCTTCGCGCGCTTCGACGTTCACCGCGCGCACCTGCGCATCGGGCGCGAAGCCGTAGCGGATGATCGGCTTCGACACGAACGGCAGAATCTCCTTCACGTTCGGATCGTCGACGCACAGCACCGCAATGCCATAAAACGGCAGACGATGCGTAAATTCAATGAACGCCTGCTTCAGCCGCGCGAAGTCGTGGCCGTAGGTGTCCATGTGATCGGCGTCGATGTTCGTGATGACTTCGATCACCGGAAACAGGTTCAGGAACGACGCATCGGATTCGTCCGCTTCGGCGACGATGAAATCGCCCGTGCCGAGACGCGCATTCGCGCCGGCGCTGATCAGCCGGCCGCCGATCACGAAGGTCGGATCGAGACCGCCCGCCGCCAGCACGCTCGCCACCAGCGAGGTGGTCGTGGTCTTGCCGTGCGTGCCCGCGATCGCGATGCCCTGCTTCAGGCGCATCAGTTCCGCAAGCATCACGGCGCGCGGCACGATAGGAATGCGGCGATGGCGCGCGGCCAGCACTTCAGGGTTGTCGCTGCGCACGGCCGTGGAGACGACGACGGCGTTCGCGCCTTCGATGTTCGCTGCGTCGTGGCCGATCGCGATGCGCGCACCGAGCGCGGCGAGGCGCTCCGTCACCGCGTTGCGCGACAGGTCCGATCCGCTCACCTGATAGCCGAGATTGACGAGCACTTCGGCGATGCCGCTCATGCCCGCGCCGCCGATCCCGACGAAGTGAATGTGTTTGACGATATGTTTCATTGCTGCTTTCCTTCCGGGCTCAGGCTCGGGGTCACGCCCGCCACCGTTGCGCAGATTTGTGCGACCTGTTCGGTGGCGTCGGGTTTCGCGAGCGAGCGCGAACGCTCCGCCATTTCCGCGAGCGAGGCTCGCGTCTGGCTGCGCAACCAGTCGGCGAGCGCATCCGCCGACAGATCGCGTTGTTGAACGAGCAGCGCCGCGCCGTTGTCGGCGAGAAACGCTGCGTTGGTTGTCTGGTGATCGTCGACGGCGTACGGGAACGGCACGAAGAATGCCGCCACGCCCACCGCCGCGATTTCGGCGACCGTCATCGCGCCCGAGCGGCAAATCACGAGATCCGCATTCGCATAGGCGCTCGTCATGTCGTCGATGAACGGCACGAGCTGCGCGCCGTCACCCGCCGCGATGCCTGCCGCTTCGTAGTTGGCCCGCAATGCGTCGATATGCTTCGCGCCCGCCTGATGCACGATGCGCGGCCGCTCGTGCGGCGCCAGCTTCGCGAGCGCGCGCGGGACCACTTCGTTCAACGCCGATGCACCGAGACTGCCGCCCACGACCAGCACATTCAGCGGACCGCTACGCGCTGCGTAGCGTTGCCGCGGTGCCGTCGTGCGCGCAAGTTCCTCGCGGATGGGGTTGCCCGTCCACTCGGCGTGCGGCAGCGCTTTCGGAAACGCGACCAGCACGCGCTTCGCGAGTTTCGCCAGCACCTTGTTCGCGAGACCGGCGATCGAATTCTGTTCATGCAGCACGAGCGGCGTGCCGCTCAAAGCCGTCATCATGCCCGCCGGGAAGGTGATGTAGCCGCCCATGCCGAGCACCACGTCGGGCTTCACGCGACGCAGCACCGACAGGCTCTGCATGCACGCGCGCAGCAGATTGACGGGCAGCATCAGCTTGGTCTTCATGCCTTTTCCGCGCAGACCGCCGAACTGCACGTACTCCATCGGAATGCCGTGTTTGGGAACGAGCGTCGCTTCCATGCCATTGGGATTGCCGAGCCACACGACGCGCCAGCCCCACGCCTGCATCAGGTGCGCGACGGCAAGCCCCGGGAATACGTGTCCCCCGGTGCCCCCCGCCATCACCATCAGCGTGCGCTGCTGCATGCGGGTCATACCTTCCCCCCACGCATCAGCACTCGATTTTCGTAGTCGACGCGCATCAGCACGCCGACGGCAATGCAGTTCAGCAAGATGCCCGAGCCGCCGTAGCTGACAAGCGGCAGCGTGAGACCTTTGGTCGGCAGCAGGCCGAGGTTCACGCCCATATTGATGAAGGTCTGCGCGCCGAACCAGATGCCGACGCCCTTCGCGACGAGACCCGCGAACGTGCGGTCGAGCGCGAGCGCCTGACGGCCGATTTCGAACGAACGGCGCACGATCCAGTAGAACATCAGGATCACGACGAGCACCCCGACGAAACCGAGTTCCTCACCGATCACGGCAAGGATGAAGTCGGTGTGCGCTTCGGGCAGATAGTTGAGCTTCTCGACGCTGCCGCCCAGACCGACGCCGAACCATTCGCCGCGGCCAAAGGCGATCAGCGAGTGCGTCAACTGGTAGGCCTTGCCCTGTGCATAGCGGTCGTCCCACGGATCGAGGTACGCGAAGATCCGCTCGCGGCGCCACGGCGACGCCCACACGAGCAGCGTGAACGTACCGATAGCCGTCGCCACCAGTCCGCCGAAGATCTTCCCGTTGACGCCGCCAAGGAACAGCACGCCCATCGCGATCGCCGCGATCACCATGAACGCGCCCATATCGGGTTCGAGCAGCAGCAGCATGCCGACCACGCCGACGGCGAAGCCCATCGGCAGGAAGCCCTTCGCGAAGCTGTGCATGTATTCCTGCTTGCGCACCGTGTAGTTCGCCGCGTAGATCGTCACGGCGAGCTTCATGATTTCCGACGGCTGCATGTTCGTGATGCCGAGGGGAATCCAGCGGCGCGCGCCATTCACGCCCTTGCCGACGTGCGGAATCAGCACGATTACGAGCGCGACGAGCGCGATCAGGAAGAGCTTCGGTGCGTACTTGTCCCACGTCGTAATGGGCACGCGGAACGCGACCACGCCCGCGATCGAACCCATCACGACGAAAATGATCTGGCGCACGAGGAACGCGTAATCGCGATATGACGCGTACTTCGGCGAATCCGGCATCGCGATCGACGCCGAGTACACCATCACGATGCCGAGACCCAGCAGCGCGACGACGACCCACAGCAGCGAGTGGTCGTAGTCGAGCATCCGCGAGCGCAGCGGGCGCACGCCGTTCACGGCGCTCGAAAGCCCGCCCGTGCGCGATGCGCGCTCGGAAGCCGGCGCGCTGCCGGTTTGCCCAGCGATCGAGCCGCGTTGCTTGCCGAGTTGCGAACCGAAGCGTTCCGTCCAGCTCATATCATCGTCCCCCGTCCGGCAGCGATGTCTTCGACCGTGCTGCGGAAAACCGCGGCGCGATGTGCGTAACCCTTGAACATGTCGAAGCTGGCGCATGCAGGCGACAGCAGCACGGCGTCGCCCGGTTGCGCGACGGCGCTCGCGGCGCGCGTCGCTTCTTCGAGCGTGGCGTGATCGGTTATCGCGATGCCGGTGTGCTCGAGCGCGGCGCGAATCTGCGGCGCGTCACGGCCGATCAGCATGACGCAGCGGCACCAGCGCGTGACGGGTTCGGCGAGCGGATCGAATGCCTGACCCTTGCCGTCTCCGCCCGCGATCAGCACGACACGTTGCGCGAGACCGTCGAGCGCCGCAACCGTCGCGCCGACATTGGTGCCCTTGCTGTCGTCGACGTAATCGACGCCTTCGATCGACGCAATCAGTTCCACGCGATGCGGCTCCCCACGATACTCGCGCAAGCCATGCAACAGCGGCGCACCGGGCAAACCGATGGCGCGCGCCAAGGCGAACGCGGCGAGCGCGTTCGTCGCGTTGTGCAGACCGCGAATGCGCAGCGCGTCGGCGGGCATCAGGCGCTTCAGGCCGATATCCGGCGGCGCCGTGGATTCGCTCTTGCGGCGGCGCGTGGGCGCGGGCTCGTCGGTGGCGTCGCGGTCTTGCGCCTGCACAAGCCAGATCATGCCGTTGTCACGCAGCAGCCCGTAATCGCCATCGCGCACCGGTTCGTTGACGCCGAACGTCACGAGTTGCGCGCCGCTCTGCTCCGAGGAAGCGAGTGTCATCACGCGCGCGTCGTCGCGGTTGAGCACGCGCACGGTGTTCTTGCCGAAAATCTTGCCCTTCGCGGCGGCGTACGCGTCGAGGCCGCCGTGCCAATCCAGATGATCCTGCGTGATATTGAGGATCACGGCAGCGTCGGGCTCGAACGTATGCGCTGTCTCCAGCTGGAAGCTCGACAGTTCGAGCACCCATACGTCGGGCAGCGCGGTGTTGTCGATCGCTTCCGTGAGCTTGTCGAGCGCGGCTGGGCTGATGTTGCCCGCGACCGCGACCTTCTTGCCCGCGCGTTCGCACAGCAAGCCGGTGAGGCTCGTCGTGGTCGTCTTGCCGTTCGTGCCCGTGATCGCGATCACCTTCGGCGCGTAGCCGCTTTCGCCGAGCGTCTTCAGCGCCTGCGCGAAGAACTCGAGTTCGCCCCACACGGGAATGCCGCGCTCGCGGGCAGTGGCGATCAGCGGCACGAGGTCGGCGGCGAGCGGCGACAGGCCCGGACTGATCGCGACCAGTTCGACCCCTTCCAGCAGCACCTCGGAAAACGGCCCGCCGACAAAATTGCCTTCGATGCCGTGCGCTTCGAGCGCCGACAGGTTCGGCGGCACTTCGCGCGTGTCGGCGATGCGCAGGCGGCAACCATGCCGCGCGCACCAGCGCGCCATCGCAAGGCCCGATTCACCGAGCCCCAGCACGAGCACCATCGGCTTTTGCCGATCCCGAAACTTCTCGCCAAACATCGACTGCTTCCCCTTGCTTGCGACTGTGAATCCGACTTTGATTGCGACTCGAACCGCGGCTTAACGCAGCTTGAGCGTGGACAAACCGAACAGGCACAACATCAGCGTGATGATCCAGAAGCGCACGACCACCTGCGTTTCTTTCCAGCCCGACAATTCGAAGTGGTGATGCAGCGGCGCCATCTTGAAGATGCGGCGGCCTTCACCGAAACGTGCCTTCGTGAACTTGAACCACGTGACCTGCAACATTACCGACACCGTCTCGGCGACGAAAATCCCGCCCATGATGAACAGCACGATTTCCTGACGCACGATCACAGCAATCGTGCCGAGCGCGCCGCCGAGCGCGAGCGCACCGACGTCGCCCATGAACACCTGCGCCGGGTGCGTGTTGAACCAGAGGAAGGCGAGCCCTGCCCCACCCATCGCCGAGCAGAAGATCAGCATTTCGCCGGCGCCCGCGATGTGGGGGAACAGCAGATATTTCGAATAGACGGCGCTGCCCATCACGTACGCGAACACCCCGAGCGACGAGCCGACCAGCACCACAGGCATGATCACGAGGCCGTCGAGACCATCCGTGAGATTCACCGCATTGCTCGAACCGACAATCACGAGGTACGTGAGCGCAATGAAGCCCCACACGCCGAGCGGATAGGTCATCGACTTGAGGAACGGCAGCAGCAGGTCGGCGCGCGCGGGCAGCCCCATCGACAGACCGCTTCTCACCCATGCCATGAACAGGTCAAACACGCGTACATTGCTCGCTTCCGACACACTGAACGCGAGATACACGGCCGCAAACAGGCCAATCAACGACTGCCAGAAATACTTTTCGCGCGACGACATGCCGCGCGGGTCCTTGTAGACGACCTTGCGGTAGTCGTCGACCCAGCCGATCACGCCGAAGCCGAACGTGACCAGCATCACGATCCAGATGAAACGGTTGGTCAAATCGGCCCACAGCAGCGTGGACACGGCGATGCCGATGAGGATCAGCACGCCGCCCATCGTCGGCGTGCCCGATTTCACGAGATGCGTTTGCGGTCCGTCCTTGCGCACCGCCTGGCCGACCTTCATCTGCGTCAGCTTGCGGATCACCCACGGGCCGCAGACGAGACCGATCAGCAGCGCGGTGATCGTCGCCGCGACAGCACGAAACGTCAGATAACTGAACACGCGCAAAAAGCCTACGTCGTTCTGCAGCCATTGCGCCAGCGCCAGTAACATACTCCTGTCCTTCTCTTTCAGTGTGCGCCGGGCGCCGTGCCCGGTGCAGCGGGTTGTGGACTCGTAACGGCGTCCACCACGCGTTCCATTTTCATGAAGCGCGAGCCTTTCACGAGATACGTTGCAGCCGCGCCGTAAGCGGCTTGCTTCAAGTGCGCGACGAGTGCTTCCACGTCGTCGCAGTGGTGCGCTTCGTCGCCGTATGCGGCGCACGCATCGCGCGACGCCTCGCCGAGCGCGTACAGCGCATCGATGCCTTGCGCCTTTGCATACGCGCCGACTTCGCGATGAAACTCGGGGCCGTTGTCGCCGACTTCACCCATGTCGCCCATCACCAGCACACGCGGCGAAGGACGCGCGGCGAGCACGTCGATCGCGGCGAGCATCGAGTCGGGATTCGCGTTGTACGTGTCGTCGATCACGGTCGCGCCCGCCATCGCGCCGAGCACCGCGCGCTTCACCTGCAAGCGGCCTTTGACTGCGCCGAATGCTTCGAGACCGCGCTTGATCGCGTCGAGCGACACGCCCGCTGCAAGCGCGGCTGCAGTCGCTGCCAATGCGTTGTGCGCGTTGTGTGCGCCAAGCACTTGCAACGTGACGTCGACGTGGCCTTCCGCGGTGTCGATGCTCAATTCGCTACCTTCGAGCGAGCCTTTGACCGCAGCTTCCGTCGTGTGTTCAGCCGTATTCAGCGCGAAATCGATAATGCGGTTGCCTGTCGCGGCGACGCGCCAGATACCCGCGTACGCGTCGTTGGCCGGAAACACGGCGACGCCTTCAGGCTTGAGCGCGTGAATCACGGCTGCATGTTCGAGCGCGACGGCTTCCACCGTCGCCATGAATTCCTGATGCTCACGCTGCGCGTTGTTGACGACGGCGACAGTCGGCTCGGCAATTTTGCCGAGCAGCGCAGTTTCGCCCGGATGGTTCATGCCGAGCTCGACAACAGCAAGCTTGTGCGTTTCGTTCAGCCGAAACAGCGTCAGCGGCAGGCCGACGTCGTTGTTGAAATTGCCCGCCGTCGCGAGACGCGACGCTTCGCCGACAGCCGCCGCGAAGATCGACGAGATCATTTCCTTGACCGTGGTCTTGCCGTTGCTGCCCGTCACGGCCACCAGCGGCAAGGAAAAGCGCTGCCGCCAGCCATTCGCCAATGCGCCCAGGGCCGTGCGCGTGTCGCCCGTGACGCGCAGCGCGGGCACCTCGAAGTTGTCGGGCGTGCGCGTCGCAAGCACGGCGCTAACGTTGTGCGCGGCGACGTCGGACAGAAAGTCGTGCGCGTCGAAGCGGTCGCCTTTGAGCGCGACGAACAGATCGCCGGGACCGCACGTGCGGCTATCCGTCGACACGCGTTCGAATGCGATCGAATCGTCGCCACTTACCGCTGCGCCCGGAATCACCGCGGCGGCTTCACGTAGTGTGAACATCATTCGCCGCCTCCGCGTGCATGCGTGGCGCGGGCCGCGAGTGCGAGCCGTGCATGATCCTGATCCGAGAAGGCGCGCTTCTTGCCCATGATTTCCTGCGTCGATTCGTGACCTTTGCCCGCCAGCACGACGACGTCTTCACGCGCCGCGCAGCGCACTGCCTGCAGGATGGCGCTCGCGCGGTCTTCGATACGGCGCGCCTTCGACGCGTCTTTCATGCCCGCGGCGATCTGGTCGATGATTTTGTGCGGATCTTCGCTGCGCGGGTTGTCGCTCGTCACGACGACGCCGTCGGCGCAACGCTCGGCGATTTCGCCCATCAGCGGGCGCTTGGTCGCGTCGCGATCGCCGCCGCAGCCGAACATGCAGATCAGCTTGCCGCCCCGCGCGTCCGCGATCGGGCGCAGCGCGGTCAGCGTTTGTTCAAGCGCGTCGGGCGTGTGCGCGTAGTCGATCACGACAAGCGGCTCGTCGTTCTGCACACGGCCGCCGAGGCGTTCCATCCGGCCATTCACCGATTCGAGCTTCGCGATCTGTGCGACGGCGGCGTCGAACGGTACGTCGGACGCGAGCAGCGCACCGAGCACGCCGAGCAGATTGCTCACGTTAAACGCGCCAAGCGTGTTCACCTCGATGTCCGAATTGCCCCAGTCCGACGCGATGTGAAATGCGGTCCCCGTCGTCGTCGCGCGCACGTTCGATGCGACGATCGATGCATCGGCCTGCACGTCGGCGCGCGGCTGCAGCGAGTAGGCGATCGTCTTCGCGTGACCGTTGGTGCTCGCGATCATGCGCCGGCCGGCTTCGTCGTCCGCGTTGATGACGGCCGCCTTCAGCTCCGGCCATGAAAACAGGCGCGCTTTCGCCGCTTCATAGGCAGCGAACGTGCCGTGATAGTCGAGGTGATCCTGCGTGAGATTCGTGAATACGCCGACACTGAACGCAGTGCCGTTCACGCGGCCCTGATGCAGCGCGTGCGACGACACTTCCATCGCGACGGCCTTCGCGCCTGCTGCGCGGAGTTGCTCGAGACTGCGCTGCAGTTGCGGCGCGTCCGGCGTCGTGAAGCCGGTGTGCACCAGTTGGCCCGGCATGCCGCTGCCGAGCGTGCCGATGATCGCGCACGGCTGGCCGAGCGCCGTCAGTGCCGCCGAAATCCAGTTCGTGCAGGACGTCTTGCCGTTCGTGCCCGTCACGCCGATCACGCGCATCGCGTCACTCGGGTCGCCGTACCATGCGCTCGCGATCGTGCCCGTAAGTTCATTCAGGCGCGGCACGGCGACCATCAGGGCGGGATCGATATCGCCTGCGAAGCCATCCGCTTGCACGAGTACGGCAGCTGCACCGCGCTCGATCGCGCTGGCGATGAACGGGCGATTGTCCGCGCCATCGACGGCGTACGCGAGAAACACGTCGCCCGGCGCGATCTTGCGGCTATCGGCGTGCAAATGTGCGCCTGGCTGCGCATGCGCGCGCAGCCAGGCAAGCGCTTCAGCAATCTGCTGTTGCGCCGGATGAGAAGAACGCAGCGCACTCATCTGACTACTCCGGGGCGGTTCTTCGTGTTGTCTGAAATCTGCAGCTTTTTCGGCGCGGTGTGCGTCGCCAGTTTCTTCGCGCCGTTCGCGGCCGGTTGCGACGCAGCGGCGGGCGTGGCGGGATTCATTTCGTCCGACACCACCATCTGCTTGACGGGCTGGTCGGGCGGCACGTTCAGCGAGCGCAGCGTATCGCCGACGATCGACGAGAACACGGGGCCCGAGACCTGGCCGCCGAAGTGGCTGCCCGCCGTCGGTTCGTCGACGGAAACTGCCACCACGATGCGGGGATTCGGCATCGGCGCCATGCCGACGAACGACGCGCGGTATTTGCTGTGGTCGTAGCCGCGGCCCACGTGCTTGTATGCCGTACCCGACTTGCCGCCCACGCGATAACCCGGCACCGCCGCATCGGGCGACGTGCCGTCCTTCGACACGACGGACTCGAGCATCGCGCGCACTTCGCGCGCCGTGGTCGGCGAGAAAACCTGCGGACCCGTCACGGGCTGATCCTTCTGCGTGCGGAAGATCGACACAGGCATGACCTGGCCGTCGTGCGCGATCGCCGTATAAGCGCGGCCCAGCTGGAACAGGGACACGGACAGACCGTAGCCGTACGACATCGTCGCCTGCTCGATGCGGCGCCAGCTTTTCCACGGACGCAAACGGCCTGCCGCTGCGCCCGGGAAACCGACCTTCGGCGCCTGGCCGAGACCGACGCTGGTGTACATGTTCCACATCTCTTCTGGCCGCAGCTGCATCGCGATCTTGGTCGCGCCGATGTTGCTCGACTTCTGGATCACACCGCCGACGGTCAGCACGCCGAAACCGGCGTCGTCCGTGATAGGCGCGCCGTCCAGCACGAAACGGCCGCCGCCCGTATCAACCAGTGTAGTCGGCGTGACGCGATGCAGGTCGAGCGCGAGCGAGACCGTGAACGGCTTCATGATCGAGCCGGGCTCGAACGTGTCGGTAAGGATGCGGTTGCGCAGCTGCTCTCCCGTCAGGTGCGAGCGGTCGTTCGGGTTGTACGTCGGGTAATTGACGAGCGCGAGCACTTCGCCCGTGCGCACGTCGATCACCATCGCAGCGCCTGCTTTGGCCTTGAACTTCTGCACGGCCGCTTTCAGGTTGGTGTACGCGATGTACTGGATCTTGCTGTCAATCGACAGATCCACGTCCTGCCCGTTGTGCGGCACGACCTGCTCGTCGACGTCTTCGATGATGTGGCCGAGACGGTCCTTGATCACGCGGCGGCTCCCCGCCATGCCTGCGAGCAGCTTCTGGTCGCCGAGTTCGACGCCTTCCTGGCCTTCGTCCTCGACGTTCGTGAAGCCGATCAGGTGGGCCGTGATCTCGCCTTCCGGATAGAAACGCTTGTACTCGTTACGCTGATAGATACCGGGAATGTTCAGCGCTTCGACTTTAGCAGCGACGTCGACGGGAACCTGGCGCTTCACATAGACGAAGGTCTTGTCTTCCGACAGCTTCTTGCGCAGTTCCGGCTGCGTCATGTCGAGCAGCCTGGCGAGATCGGCGAGTTTGTCCGCGCCGAGATCGTCCGGCACGGATTCGGGAATCGCCCAGATTGCGCGCACGGGCAAGCTCGTCGCGAGCACGAGGCCGTTACGGTCGAGAATCTTGCCGCGTGTGGCGGGCAGTTCGAGGCGGCGCTGGTAGCGGCTTTCGCCCTGCTTCTGATAGAACGCGTTACCCGGGCCCTGAATCCAGAATGCGCGCGCCGTCAGTGCGACGAATGCCATGAAAAGCAGAAACACCACGAGCTTCGAACGCCACATCGGCAGACGCACCGAGAGAATCGGATTCGCCGAGAACGCGACGCTCTTGTTCTTGTTCGACGATTTCTTCATCGCGTGCCTCCACGCGCTTTCGTGGCGGTCGCCGGGTTCGGCGCCGATGTCGGGATGGGTGCGTCTTCTGCCTTTGCGGAGCCGGCGTCGAGCGTCAGATATTGCGTGCGGCCGGTGGTCGCGCCCTGCATCTTGAGAGAGTCGGTCGCGATCTGCTCGATGCGCGAAGTTTTCGACAGCGCGCTCTGCTGATATTGAAGCTGCGAATAGTCCTGCTGCAGCTGACGCTCCTGCGATTGGGCACGCTGCAACTGGATGAAGAACTGGCGCTGCTGATTGGTCGCGTTGACGACGGAAAGCGCGCAGCCCATGACGACGATCAGCAGAAAGATGTTGAGACGGTTCATGGCGCGATCCGCTCCGCAACGCGCATCACGGCGGAACGGGCGCGGGGGTTCGCGGCGACTTCTTCGTCGCTCGCGAATACGCGGCCCAGCAGTTTGAGCGGCGGGCTCGGCAAGTCAACGGCGCGGATCGGCAGACGGCGATCGACAGCAGGCGCACTCGAGTGCGTCTGCATGAACCGTTTGACGATCCGGTCTTCGAGCGAATGAAAGCTGATCACGACCAGCCGCCCCCCTTGCTCCAGCAACGACAATGCTGCTTCTAGTACGACTTGCAGCTCCGCAAGCTCTTGATTGATGTGAATCCGTATAGCCTGAAAGGTGCGGGTTGCCGGGTCCTTACCCTTCTCACGGGTTTTGACGACGTTAGCCACGATTTGGGCAAGCTCGCCCGTGCTGACGAGAGGCCCAAGACGGTCGGACTCTGCCCGGCGAGCAACAAGCGCCTTTGCAATCTGAAAAGCAAACCGTTCTTCCCCATAATCCCGTATCACCTCCGTCATTTCCTGCACCGTCGCCCGCGCCAGCCAGTCCGCAGCGGATTCGCCGCGCGTCGGGTCCATCCGCATGTCGAGCGGGCCGTCGGCGCGGAAACTGAAACCCCGCTCCGGGTCGTCGAACTGCGGCGACGACACGCCCAGATCCAGCAGCACACCCGACACACGCCCTACCGCGCGCTCGCTCATCGCGTCGCGCAGTGATGCAAAGCTTTCATGCACGATCTCGAAGCGCGGGTCGGCGACCTGCTGCGCGGTGGCAATGGCGAGCGGGTCTTTGTCGAACGCAATCAGACGACCTGCTTCACCCAGCTTTGCCAATACCGCGCGGCTGTGACCGCCGCGCCCGAACGTGCCATCTATATAGATACCGTCCACGCGCGTGACGAGCGCGTTCACCGCTTCTTCCAGCAGCACCGTGCGATGCTGCAATTCGTTTCCCATCGCAGGCGCCATATGTATTACCTGCGGTCAGAATGTGAAGTTTTTCAAGGACTCGGGCATGCCTTGCGACATCGCTTCCTGTTCCTGCGCGTCGTAGGTTTCCTTGTCCCAGATCTCGAACCGACTTCCCATTCCAAGCAACATCACTTCTTTTTCCAGCTTCGCCGCCTGGCGCAATTCCGGCGCGATCAGCACGCGGCCGGCCGTATCCAGTTCGACGTCCGCCGCGCTGCCGAGGAAGATGCGCTGGAACCACTTGGCATCCATTGGCAGGTTGACGATCTTGGCGCGGAAGACTTCCCACTCGGGGCGCGGAAACAGCAACAGGCAGCCGTCCGGATGACGCGTAATGGTCATTCGGCCTTCTGCCTGTCCTTGCAGCGCATCACGATAGCGAGACGGCACGGACATCCGCCCCTTCGCATCGAGTGTCAGCGCTGACGCCCCTTGGAACACTTCACTCCCCTTTTGTCAGGGCGCCGAAAGATGTCGCCCGATTCTGGAAATTTACTGGAGAAAGCGCGGCACATCACACAAAAATACACTTTCTCACACTGTCTCCCACTTTAGAGTAACCCCCAACACCGGTCAAGGGAGCGGCGCGCTTTTTTCGCCGATTTTGTTTGCTAGAACAAGGACTTAGCGCGACTTGCTCACGCCGCATCTAAAACGGAAAATCGTTATAAATGAATGAGCTAGTGAACCTTGTGAAGGTGATACCTGAAAAGTGCCGCGGAAGAGCGTGGAGCAAAAGCGTTCGGGGAGGACGAAAAGCGCGGAGTAGCGGTGGATTTGGAGCGATTTTCAGGACGGCGCTGAGAACGCCGTCCCACTTCCAGCGGATCTGGTTGTCGGATTAAATATGATACGCGGTGCGGGTCATGATTTTGGACGCCGCCCGCATTAGAGCACGCACCGGAAACGGCAGCTCGAGGCCGCCGGCATCCGTCGCCGCCTTGCCATGCGCGGCTTCATCGACACGCATCTGTTCGACGATCGCTCGCGACTCGTGATCGCCTTCCGGCAACCTGGTCAGATGTCCGTCCAGATGAAGCTCCACTTGCCGCTCCGTCTCCGCCATGAAGCCGAGGCTCACACGGTCGCCGAGACGGCCAGCCGCGAAACCGATCGCGAGCGCGCCAGCATACCAGAGCGGATTAAGCAGACTCGGACGCGATTGGAGCGCTTCGAGGCGCTTGTAGGTCCACGCGAGGTGATCTTCCTCTTCGCGGGCGGCGTGCTCGAAGGCCTGCTTCAGCGCGGGTGAACGCGTCGCCATCTTTTGCGCCTGATAAAGCGCCTGCGCGCAGACCTCGCCCACATGATTGACACGCATCAATCCCGCCGAGTGCGCGCGCTCTTCGTCGGTCAGTTCGACATGTTCTGTCGATGCCGGCGGGACGGGCAGGGGACGCGACATGCGCGACACCCCGGTCATCGAGCGTAAACCCCGATCAAACTCAGTAATCAATTCATCAAGCAGCATTCCGACCTCCAGAACCCGGCGCGCGGACCACTTCTCGCAAACTCTTGTCCAGCAATGATTTGCGGGCGACGACAGAAAAAGTTCCGTAGCGTTTCCGACGGCCGATTTCGGATTTTAGATCATGTTGCGTAAACGAAACAGCGGTCCAATTGGCGGGCTCCTTTTTCTTTGTGCGCTTAGGTGTCTTTGTTACATTACGTGGCAACTTCCTGACGAAGTTATGCAAGGTCGCAACATAGATAACTACTTGCCTTGTTTGAAAATAATTTGCAAATCCTTGGAGATCTTTCGATGAAAAAGTCGCTTCTCGCTCTTGCAGCATTGGGCGCGTTTGCTGGCGTCGCTCACGCACAGAGCAGCGTGACGTTGTACGGCATTATTGATGAAGGTTTTAACTACACGAGCAACGTGCAGACGGCGGCAGGCGCCGGACGTACCGGTAACCATCTGTACAACCTGTCGAGCGGCGTGATGCAGGGCAGCCGTTGGGGCCTCCGCGGCGCTGAAGACCTGGGCGGCGGCCTGAAGGCTGTCTTCGTGCTGGAAAGCGGATTCGACGTGAACAGCGGCAAATCCGGTCAAGGCGGCTCGCTGTTCGGTCGTCAGGCTTATGTCGGTCTGTCGAGCCAGTTCGGTACGGTGACGCTCGGTCGCCAATATGACTCCGTGGTCGACTTTGTCGGTCCGCTGGAAGCCGGCGACCAGTGGGGCGGCTACATCGCGGCTCACCCGGACGATCTGGACAACTTCAACAACGCCAACCGGGTGAACAACGCGATCAAGTACACGAGCGCAAACTACGCCGGCCTGACGTTCGGCGGTATGTATAGCCTCGGTGGCGTCGCGGGCGCAACGGGCCGCAACCAGATCTGGTCGTTGGGCGCTGGCTATAATAACGGCCCGCTCGTGTTGGGCGCAGGCTATTTGAACGTCCGCGATCCGAACCAATCGTTCTGGGGCAATACGCCGAGCGGCTTGGCTAACCCGAACAACAACATCGGCAGGACGACGGTGACGGGCGTCCAGGGTAACCCGGTCATCTCGGGCTTCGCTTCGGCAAGTTCGTACCAGGTCGGTGGCGCGGGCGGCGCATACACGTTCGGCGCTGCGACGGTCGGCCTGACGTATTCGTTCATCCAGTTCGGTAATCTGGGTGCAGCCAACGTCACCGCTCCGGCATACAAGGGCACGGCGACGTTTAACAATGGCGAAATCAACTTCAAGTATCAGTTGACGCCGGCTCTCGTGCTGGGCGCTGCGTACGACTACACGCGCCTCGCCGACTTCAACGGTCACGGTGGTGCGCACTACAACCAGGGCGCACTGGGTGCGGACTACTTCCTGTCGAAGCGCACGGACGTCTATCTGATCGGCGTGTACCAGCACGCTTCCGGTACGGACTCGACGGGTCAGTCGGCCGTTGCTTCGATCAACGGCCTGACGCCGTCGAACTCGAACAACCAGACCACGGTTCGTGTCGGTATCCGTCACAAGTTCTAATAAGTTGTGAAAGCGTAGTAACCCTCGAGGGCGTCTTCGGACGCCCTTTTTTATTGGTGCGTCGCCGCGGTGCGTCGATACCCGCACAAAGAATACGGCCCAACGGTCTACACCGTCGGGCCGTATTCTTTGCGCGAGCTGCGGTGCCCGTCTGTTCGCGGTTGTCTCTCTCGCCTGAAGCGTTGTGTTAGCTAATCGCCACTTTCACACGCGGCCGTCGCGCAGTTCGCGACGCAGTATCTTGCCGACATTGCTCTTCGGCAGTTCCGTGCGGAACTCGACCGTCCGCGGCCGCTTGTAGCCCGTCAGTTGATCCTTGCAGTAGGCGAAGATGTCGGCGTCGGTAATCGCGTCGTCCTTTTTCACGATGTAAAGCTTCACCGCTTCACCCGAATGCTCGTCAGGCACGCCGACGGCTGCGACTTCGAACACCCCCGGATGCTTCGCGACGACATCTTCGATCTCGTTCGGATAGACGTTGAAGCCCGACACAAGAATCATGTCCTTCTTGCGATCGACGATCTTCACGAAGCCGTCATCGCTGAGGGTGGCGATGTCACCCGAGCGGAAGAAGCCATCGGCCGTCATCACCTTTGCCGTCTCCTCGGGACGGTTCCAGTAGCCTGCCATCACCTGCGGACCGCGAATGCACAGTTCGCCGGCCTGACCGTTCGGGAGTTCGTTACCGTCGTCATCGCGGATCGAGACTTCCGTGGACGGCAGCGGCAAACCGATCGTGCCGCTGTATTCAGTGACCGTCGTCGGATTGCAGGTCACGCACGGCGACGTCTCCGAAAGACCGTAGCCCTCGACAATGGGCGCGCGCGTACGCTCGTACCAGCGATTCGCGACAGCTTCCTGGACGGCCATGCCGCCCGCGTTCGCGACCAGCAGGTTCGAAAGATCGAGCTTGGTGAAATCCGGGTGATTGAGCATCGCGTTGTACAACGTGTTGACAGCAGGGAAAGTCGTGATCTTGTAGCCGTGCAGCGACTTGATCATCCCCGCGATATCGCGCGGATTCGGGATCAGCACGCCCAGGCCGCCCGTACGAATCGTCAGCAGGCCACAGACGGTCAGCGCAAACACGTGATACAGCGGCAGTGCAACAACGGTCACGAACTGATCGATATCGCGGCGCTTGCTGCGTGCGGGCTCGACCCACGCGTGCGACTGCAGCACGTTCGCGACCAGGTTGCGATGCAGCAGCGTCGCGCCCTTTGCGACCCCTGTCGTGCCGCCCGTGTACTGAAGGAAAGCGACGTCGTCGGGGGTCTGCTTAACTGGCTTGAGCCGGCTTCGAGCGCCTTCCGAAAGAGCGTCGTTGAATGCGATGTAACCGGGCAGTTGCCATGCGGGCACCATCTTCTTCACGCGCCGCACGACGAAATTGACCATTAAGCCCTTCGCGCCCATCAGATCACCCATCGACGCCACGACGATATGTTTGATCGCCGTATTGCGGACGATCGCCTGCAACGTCACCGCGAAATTCTCAAGCAGGACGATCGCTTCTGCGCCACTGTCTTTCAGCTGATGTTCGAGTTCGCGCGGCGTGTAAAGCGGATTCACGTTCACGACCACATAGCCCGCGCGCAAGATCGCCGCGAGCGCGACGGGATACTGCAGCACGTTGGGCATCATGATGGCGATACGCGCGCCGCGCGCAATGCCCTTCGCCTGGAACCAGGCGGCGAGCCGCGTTGACAGGCTGTCTAGTTCGCCGTATGTGATCTGCTTGCCCATACACGCAAAAGCGGGCTTCGCGCGATTGTCGCGGAAGCTCTCCTCGAGCAACGAGGTAATCGAATCGTATTGCGTCGCGTCGATCTCTTTGGGTACGCCGGGCGGATACGATTTCAGCCAGACTTTTTCCATACGGCGTCTCCTCCGTGATTTTCGAATGGTCGTGCTAAAAAGCGCATCGTAGCATGCGAGCAAGCGTCGACATTCGGGATAGGCCACCAGTTAGACGATGCACTCGAAAGCGCGGACAGGGGCGCGGTGGCGCGGTGGCGCGGAGGAGGATCCGCCGCGCGCTCGGAAAATGGCTCAGGCGCGTTCGACTTCGACGAGGCAGTCGTAGAAAGTCGCCGAACCGCCGAGGTCGGTCAGCGCCTGGCTTGTGACCTCGTTGGCATTTCGGCCGTCCGGCGCGAGCTTCTTCCACCAGATTGACAGACCGACGACGAGCCCTTCGCGGGATTTCCCGGTGACACGGACGCGAGCCTGCATCGAGCCGCGATCATTGAAGATGCGAACCTGATCACCGTCGTTGATGCCACGTTCACATGCGTCTGCGGGATGCATGTCGAGGTGCGGCTCGCCTTCCGTCGCGCGCAGGCTGTCGACGTTGACGAAGGTGCTGTTGAGGAAATTGCGTGCGGGCGGGGAAATCATCGCGAGCGGATAGCGTTCGGCGAGATCCGGCGAGCCGTCCGCCGATTCGTACGGCGGCAGATAATCCGGTACGGGCTCGAGGCCCGCCTGCGCGAGACGCTCGCTGAAAAACTCGCACTTGCCCGACGGCGTGCGGAATCCGCCGTTTGCGAACGGTGCATCCGACACCTTCAGCTTCGCCCAGCCGTCACGCTTGAGTGTGTCCCACGTGACGCCTTCCAGCAGCGGGTCATTCCACCGCAAGGCCGACTTCGCTACCGTCTCGTCGCTGTCGTACAACGCCGGTTCGTCGAGGTTCATGGACCGCGCGATGCCGCGGAAGATCTCCGTATTCGGACGCGCTTCTCCAACGGGTGCGATCGCGGGCAGATTCACCATCACGTGCGTGTGGCCGTACGACTTGTGAATATCCAGATGCTCGAGCTGGGTCGTCGCCGGCAGCAGTAAGTCTGCGTAGTCGGCCGTATCCGTCTGGAAGTGCTCGAGAACGATCGTGAACAGATCCTCGCGCGCGAAACCGGACGCGACCCGCGCCGAGTCGGGCGCCACGGCCACGGGGTTTGAGTTGTACACGACGATTGCCTCGATCTTCGGACCAAAAGTCGCATCGCCCGGATGGCACAGCGCATCACCGATTGCGTTCATGTTGATGACACGCGCCGGCTGCGACGGCCAGCCCGGCATCAGATCGGGACGCGAAAGCGCGTGTGAATCGACGGGCGCCCAGCCCGACGACGACAGCAGCATTCCGCCCGCGCGCTCGCGCCATGCGCCCGTCAGCGAAGGCAGACAGGCGATCGCGCGCACGGCATTGCCGCCGCCGCGCACCCGTTGCATCCCGTAGTTCAAACGGATTGCCGCCTTTTTTGTGCGGCCATAAAGACGCGCGAGATCGACGATTACCTGTTCTTCGATGCCGCAAATCTGCGCGGCTCGCGAAGGCGGATAGGCGAGCGCGCGCGCGTTGAGTTGCTCGAAACCGAGCGTGTGATCGGCGATATATGCGCGATCGAGCATCTCTTCGGCGATCAGCACATGCATCATGCCGAGCGCGAGCGCGCCGTCCGTGCCCGGCCTCAGCGCGATGTGCTGGTGGCACTTTTCGGCCGTCAGCGAGCGATACGGATCGATCGCGATGAGGCGCGCGCCGTTGCGCTTGGCTTCCTGTGCGCGCGTCCAGAAATGCAGGTTGGAGGCGATCGGGTTTGCGCCCCAGATCAGAATCAGTTCGCTCTCGGCGAAAAACTCGGTGTGCATGCCGAGACTCGCGCCATACGTGTACTTGAGGCCCGCCGCGCCGGCCGCTGCGCAGATCGTCCGGTCGAGTTGAGACGCACCGAGCTTATGGAAAAACCGTTGCGCGATGCTGTCGCCCTGCACGAAACCCATCGTGCCGGCGTAGCTGTACGGCAAGATTGCTTCGGGCGCGCGGGCGGCGATTTCCGACAGGCGCTCGCCTGCCAGATGCAGCGCTTCGTCCCAGCTGATCGGCTCGAAACGCCCCTCGCCCTTGGGACCGACGCGCCGCATCGGAGTCGTCAGCCGGCGAGGGTGGTGAACGCGATCTGCATAACGGCTGACCTTCGTGCACAGCACGCCTTGGGTGGGCGGATGGTCCGGATCGCCGACGACCTTGATCGCACGACCGCCCTGGACCGTCACGCGCATCGCGCAGGTATCCGGGCAATCGTGCGGGCAGACGGCGCGGGCAAATTCAACGGGAGCGTTCATGTGTTTATATCGACAGGGACAGCGCGGATGAAGGTATTGATTTTATTACGTTCTGGCGAACAGATTTGACGCATGGCCGTCAAAAATGGGGATCGGCGTAGAATCGATTTCGACTATCTCCCGGAATCGACTGTCCGGATCACACTGCTCACAGCCAGACACTCATTTCATCATGAAACTACTCCCTGAAATCCAAGCCGCCCGCGGTGAAATTCAGACGCTCCGACGAACGATCCACGCCAATCCGGAATTGAGGTATGAGGAGACGCAGACAGCGTCTTTGGTCGCCAAAACGCTGGCCGGATGGGGTATCGAAGTGCATGAGGGAATCGGTAAAACCGGCGTGGTCGGCGTGCTCAAGCGCGGCGCAGGACCGAAATCGATCGGCTTGCGCGCCGACATGGACGCGCTGCCTATCCAGGAATTGAATACTTTCGACCATCGGTCGAAAAACGAAGGGAAGATGCACGCGTGCGGCCACGACGGGCATACTGCGATGCTACTCGGCGCTGCGCGACATCTTGCAAAACACGGCGATTTCGACGGTACGATCGTGTTCATCTTCCAGCCCGCCGAGGAAGGCGGAGCCGGCGCGCAAGCTATGATCGACGATGGCTTGTTCACGCGCTTTCCGGTCGATGCGGTGTTCGGCATTCACAACTGGCCGGGCATGCCGGCTGGGCATTTCGGTGTTACCGAAGGCCCGATCATGGCATCCAGTAACGAATTTCGCATCCAAATCAAAGGCGTGGGGGCGCATGCGGCGTTGCCCCACAATGGACGCGATCCGGTTTTCACTGCTGTGCAGATCGCAAATGGGTTACAAAGCGTGATCACGCGCAGCAAGAAGCCGCTCGATACAGCTGTCCTTTCGATTACGCAAATTCATGCCGGCGATGCCGTGAACGTCGTTCCGGATCAAGCATGGCTCGCGGGTACAGTGCGAACTTTCACGACGGAGACGCTCGATCTGATTGAGTCACGGATGCGCAAGATTGTGCAAAGCACCGCCGACGCGTATGAGTGTTCCGTTGAGATGACGTTTCACCGTAACTATCCGCCGACAATCAATAGCAGCAACGAGACACAGTTTGCCGCAAGAGTGATGCGGGAAGTCGTTGGAGACGAGAAGGTCGACGCTTCCGTCGAACCGACGATGGGCGCCGAGGACTTTTCCTTCATGCTGCTGGCAAAGCCCGGGTGTTATGCGTTTCTGGGCAACGGCGAAGGTGGTCACCGCGAGGCGGGACACGGTGCGGGCCCCTGCATGCTGCACAACGCGAGCTACGATTTCAACGATGAACTGCTGCCGGTGGGTGCGACATACTGGGTTCGGTTGGCCGAGAGATTTTTGGCCGCAGGGTAAGAGCCGAACATTTAGCGCCGCGCGGAGTTGGCGACCGACTGCAAGACTTAAGGCAGAATCGTTATCGTCATCTCGCGCCTCGGATCCCGCTTTAAGTTGTTGTCGAACCCCGATGCCGCGATGCCTGAACTTGTGAGGGACGTGGCGGGCCGCACGAACGGTCAGAAGTGAATTATTGAGTGGTGCATGCTGAAACATCGACCGCACAAACGCCAAGACCCCGCTTTTGAGGGCGGGGTCATGGCGATGGATAAGGAGCCTGACGATTACCTACTTTCACACGGGCAATCCGCACTATCATCGGCGTGGAGTCGTTTCACGGTCCTGTTCGGGATGGGAAGGGGTGGGACCGACTCGCTATGGTCATCAGGCATGACGGGTTGCTGCGTCGCATCGCGGTGCGCCACAGCCAATCTGGAAGAAGCGTAAAGAGGGGGGTTGTGTTGTGTCGTGTTGCGGGCACAACGCTGTTGTCTCAACCTGTGTGGTACCGAGACAGACCTGTTATAGGATCAAGCCTTACGGGCAATTAGTATCAGTTAGCTTAACGCATTACTGCGCTTCCACACCTGACCTATCAACGTCCTGGTCTTGAACGACCCTTCAAGGGGCTCGAAGCCCCGGGGATATCTCATCTTAAGGCGAGTTTCCCGCTTAGATGCTTTCAGCGGTTATCTCTTCCGAACATAGCTACCCGGCGATGCCACTGGCGTGACAACCGGTACACCAGAGGTTCGTCCACTCCGGTCCTCTCGTACTAGGAGCAGCCCCCTTCAAATATCCAGCGCCCACGGCAGATAGGGACCAAACTGTCTCACGACGTTTTAAACCCAGCTCACGTACCTCTTTAAATGGCGAACAGCCATACCCTTGGGACCGGCTACAGCCCCAGGATGAGATGAGCCGACATCGAGGTGCCAAACACCGCCGTCGATATGAACTCTTGGGCGGTATCAGCCTGTTATCCCCAGAGTACCTTTTATCCGTTGAGCGATGGCCCTTCCATACAGAACCACCGGATCACTATGACCTGCTTTCGCACCTGCTCGACTTGTCGGTCTCGCAGTTAAGCACGCTTATGCCATTGCACTATCAGCACGATTTCCGACCGTACCTAGCGTACCTTCGTACTCCTCCGTTACACTTTGGGAGGAGACCGCCCCAGTCAAACTGCCCACCATGCACTGTCCCCGACCCGGATCACGGGCCAAGGTTAGAACCTCAAACAAACCAGGGTGGTATTTCAAGGACGGCTCCACGCAAACTGGCGTTCACGCTTCATAGCCTCCCACCTATCCTACACAGATCGGTTCAAAGTCCAATGCAAAGCTACAGTAAAGGTTCATGGGGTCTTTCCGTCTAGCCGCGGGGAGATTGCATCATCACAAACACTTCAACTTCGCTGAGTCTCGGGAGGAGACAGTGTGGCCATCGTTACGCCATTCGTGCAGGTCGGAACTTACCCGACAAGGAATTTCGCTACCTTAGGACCGTTATAGTTACGGCCGCCGTTTACCGGGACTTCAATCAAGAGCTTGCACCCCATCATTTAATCTTCCGGCACCGGGCAGGCGTCACACCCTATACGTCCACTTTCGTGTTTGCAGAGTGCTGTGTTTTTATTAAACAGTCGCAGCCACCAGTTTATTGCAACCCCTTCACCCTCTGCGCGCAGGCGCATCAAGCTACAGGGGCGTACCTTATCCCGAAGTTACGGTACCAATTTGCCGAGTTCCTTCTCCCGAGTTCTCTCAAGCGCCTTAGAATACTCATCTCGCCCACCTGTGTCGGTTTGCGGTACGGTCAATGTGAAACTGAAGCTTAGAGGCTTTTCCTGGAACCCCTTCCGATTGCTTCGTCGCCTAAGCGACTCGCGCCACGCCCTTGAATCCCGTGCCCGGATTTGCCAGAGCACCTTCTCCAACGCAGCGACCGGGACTTCCAACACCCGGACAACCTTCCGCGATCCGTCCCCCCATCGCATTTCACACTGGTGCAGGAATATTGACCTGCTTCCCATCAGCTACGCATTTCTGCCTCGCCTTAGGGGCCGACTCACCCTACGCCGATGAACGTTGCGTAGGAAACCTTGGGCTTACGGCGAGGGGGCCTTTCACCCCCTTTATCGCTACTCATGTCAGCATTCGCACTTCCGATACCTCCAGCACACTTTCCAGTGCACCTTCGCAGGCTTACGGAACGCTCTCCTACCATGCGTGCAAAGCACGCATCCGCAGCTTCGGTATATGGCTTAGCCCCGTTACATCTTCCGCGCAGGACGACTCGATCAGTGAGCTATTACGCTTTCTTTAAAGGGTGGCTGCTTCTAAGCCAACCTCCTGACTGTTTTAGCCTTCCCACTTCGTTTCCCACTTAGCCATATTTGGGGACCTTAGCTGGCGGTCTGGGTTGTTTCCCTCTTGACACCGGACGTTAGCACCCGATGTCTGTCTCCCGTGATTGCACTCTTCGGTATTCGGAGTTTGCTATGGCGAGGTAATCCGCAATGGACCCCTCAACCATGACAGTGCTCTACCCCCGAAGGTGATACACGAGGCACTACCTAAATAGTTTTCGGAGAGAACCAGCTATTTCCAGGTTTGTTTAGCCTTTCACCCCTATCCACAGCTCATCCCCTAACTTTTCAACGTTAGTGGGTTCGGACCTCCAGTACGTGTTACCGCACCTTCATCCTGGCCATGGATAGATCACCTGGTTTCGGGTCTACACCCAGCGACTGATTCGCCCTGTTCGGACTCGCTTTCGCTACGCCTGCCCTAATCGGTTAAGCTCGCCACTGAATGTAAGTCGCTGACCCATTATACAAAAGGTACGCCGTCACCCCTTGCGAGGCTCCGACTGTTTGTATGCATGCGGTTTCAGGATCTGTTTCACTCCCCTCCCGGGGTTCTTTTCGCCTTTCCCTCACGGTACTGGTTCACTATCGGTCGATCACGAGTATTTAGCCTTGGAGGATGGTCCCCCCATCTTCAGACAGGATTTCACGTGTCCCGCCCTACTTGTCGTACACCCAGTTCTTCCTCGCTGTTTTCGCCTACGGGGCTATCACCCACTATGGCCGCACTTTCCAGAGCGTTCGGCTAACAACGAAGATAAAGAGTACAGGCTGGTCCCATTTCGCTCGCCACTACTTTGGGAATCTCGGTTGATTTCTTTTCCTGCGGTTACTTAGATGTTTCAGTTCACCGCGTTCGCTCCACGCAACCTATGGATTCAGTTGCGGGTGACCCATACGGGCCGGGTTTCCCCATTCGGATATCGGTGGATCAAAGCTCGTTTGCCAGCTCCCCACCGCTTTTCGCAGGCTACCGCGTCCTTCATCGCCTGTGATCGCCAAGGCATCCACCACATGCACTTGTTCGCTTGACCCTATAACGGGTATGTCTCTTTCGATAACATCCGCTACAGGTTGAGTTTTCGCGTGTCGGTCCACGTTCGTGCCTCAGCACTTATCGGGGAGCCCACACACTGCGTGTTGTGCCGTATTCCAAGGCTGTCTTTCGACAACCCTTAAATACTTTCGATACAATCACAACCCTGATTCGCCTACTCGCGCGCCCATCTCTAAGCACGCTTTCGCGAATCTCTTTACTACTTCTTCCTGATTGTTAAAGAACGACAGCCGATATGCGCTTGCGCGCATCCAGTCTGACTGGCTCAATTGCCAATGCATAACGCGCGGCCCCCTTCCGGACCGGACACTAGGCATTGGAAACTGGTGGAGGATGACGGGATCGAACCGACGACCCCCCTGCTTGCAAAGCAGGTGCTCTCCCAGCTGAGCTAATCCCCCGCAGATACCGCACCTTGAGGTTTCACTCGTCACACCGCAGACAACGTGGTGGGTCTGGTTGGATTCGAACCAACGACCCCCGCCTTATCAAGACGGTGCTCTAACCGACTGAGCTACAGACCCCTCAAAGCCTGTCTTCAAACAACAGCCGACAAGTGTGAGCGCTCAACTTGTGAACGCGAAGCTCTGGAAAGGAGGTGATCCAGCCGCACCTTCCGATACGGCTACCTTGTTACGACTTCACCCCAGTCATGAATCCTACCGTGGTGACCGTCCTCCTTGCGGTTAGACTAGCCACTTCTGGTAAAACCCACTCCCATGGTGTGACGGGCGGTGTGTACAAGACCCGGGAACGTATTCACCGCGGCATGCTGATCCGCGATTACTAGCGATTCCAGCTTCACGCAGTCGAGTTGCAGACTGCGATCCGGACTACGATCGGTTTTCTGGGATTGGCTCCGCCTCGCGGCTTGGCAACCCTCTGTTCCGACCATTGTATGACGTGTGAAGCCCTACCCATAAGGGCCATGAGGACTTGACGTCATCCCCACCTTCCTCCGGTTTGTCACCGGCAGTCTCCCTAGAGTGCTCTTGCGTAGCAACTAGGGACAAGGGTTGCGCTCGTTGCGGGACTTAACCCAACATCTCACGACACGAGCTGACGACAGCCATGCAGCACCTGTGTTACGGCTCCCTTTCGGGCACCCTCACCTCTCGGCAAGGTTCCGTACATGTCAAGGGTAGGTAAGGTTTTTCGCGTTGCATCGAATTAATCCACATCATCCACCGCTTGTGCGGGTCCCCGTCAATTCCTTTGAGTTTTAATCTTGCGACCGTACTCCCCAGGCGGTCAACTTCACGCGTTAGCTACGTTACCAAGTCAATGAAGACCCGACAACTAGTTGACATCGTTTAGGGCGTGGACTACCAGGGTATCTAATCCTGTTTGCTCCCCACGCTTTCGTGCATGAGCGTCAGTATTGGCCCAGGGGGCTGCCTTCGCCATCGGTATTCCTCCACATCTCTACGCATTTCACTGCTACACGTGGAATTCTACCCCCCTCTGCCATACTCTAGCCCGCCAGTCACCAATGCAGTTCCCAGGTTAAGCCCGGGGATTTCACATCGGTCTTAGCGAACCGCCTGCGCACGCTTTACGCCCAGTAATTCCGATTAACGCTCGCACCCTACGTATTACCGCGGCTGCTGGCACGTAGTTAGCCGGTGCTTATTCTTCCGGTACCGTCATCCTCCACCGGTATTGGCGGCGAAGTTTTCTTTCCGGACAAAAGTGCTTTACAACCCGAAGGCCTTCTTCACACACGCGGCATTGCTGGATCAGGGTTGCCCCCATTGTCCAAAATTCCCCACTGCTGCCTCCCGTAGGAGTCTGGGCCGTGTCTCAGTCCCAGTGTGGCTGGTCGTCCTCTCAGACCAGCTACAGATCGTCGCCTTGGTAGGCCTTTACCCCACCAACTAGCTAATCTGCCATCGGCCGCCCCTTGAGCGCGAGGTCCGAAGATCCCCCGCTTTCCTCCTCAGAGCGTATGCGGTATTAATCCGGCTTTCGCCGGGCTATCCCCCACTCCAGGACACGTTCCGATGTATTACTCACCCGTTCGCCACTCGCCGCCAGGCCGAAGCCCGCGCTGCCGTCCGACTTGCATGTGTAAGGCATGCCGCCAGCGTTCAATCTGAGCCAGGATCAAACTCTTCAGTTCAAACCTGTTACTGTTTTTCGGGCTCTCTCGAACCCGGTCGCTCACTCAAAATCACTGACGAAAGATCTGATTGCTCAAACCTTCCTCAATTTCTTCGTGTGAGACTCGATTACTTTCGCTATTGCGGCAATCCGAAGATCACCGCGCGCTCGCCATCGAGCACCCACACTTATCGGCTGTTAGTTTTTAAAGAACATTCGCAGGAAGCGCCTTGCTTTCACCGCGTTGCTGCGTCAGCAGCAGAGAAACGAGATTATGAAGAACCTTTTTCGTTTCGTCAACCGGTTTTTTAACTACCCAACCTGTCGACTCCATCGGAAAGCCCGTCAATGCTGGCTCCCCTGTCCTTCTCCGCTTCTCCCGCGCCACGTTGTCCGCAGCGCGAAAGAGCGGAATTCTAGGCGCTCGCGTGAGCACTTGCAAGCGCTTTTTTGACGAGTTCCATCAACGATGCTTGAAAACCGGCTTGCGCTTCTCAACGAAGGCCGCCATCCCTTCTTTCTGATCCTCAGTCGCGAACAGCGAATGAAACAGCCTGCGCTCGAAATGCACGCCCTCGGCCAGCGTCGTCTCATACGCGCGATTCACCGACTCCTTCACCATCATCACTGCCGGAATTGGAAACTCTGCGATCGTCGCGGCCGCAGCAATTGCCTCATCAATCAGATCCGCAGCGGGAATCACGCGCGACACCAATCCCGATCGCTCAGCCTCGGCGGCATCCATGAAACGTGCAGTCAAGCACATATCCATTGCTTTGGCCTTTGATACCGCACGCGGCAAGCGTTGCGTTCCACCTGCTCCCGGCATGATGCCCAGCTTGATTTCCGGTTGACCGAACTTGGCGGTGTCGGCCGCAAAGATGATGTCGCACATCATCGCGAGCTCGCAGCCGCCACCCAATGCGAACCCGGCTACCGCCGCAATGATCGGCTTGCGAACTGACCGGATTGCCTCCCAGTTCCTGGTGATGTAGTCGCCCTTATAGACATCCATATAGGAATACGTCGCCATCATTCCGATGTCTGCACCCGCCGCAAATGCCTTTTCGCTCCCGGTTACGACAAGTGCGCCAATGTTTTCATCCGAGTCGAACGCGCGTAGCGCCGCTCCCAATTCGTCCATGAGAGCATCGTTAAGCGCGTTCAACGCCTTCGGACGATTCAGCGTAATCAACCCGACGCGGCCGCGCGTCTCAACCAGAATGTTTTCGAATGCCATGCACTCCTCCTAAGTGTTTACCTGCAGACGCAAGGGGCTCGCGCCGCATCCCAATAATGCTAACATTCACCAACCAACCGGTC
The DNA here is from genome assembly GCF_000020045.1 of Paraburkholderia phymatum STM815. Classification (GTDB taxonomy): domain Bacteria; phylum Pseudomonadota; class Gammaproteobacteria; order Burkholderiales; family Burkholderiaceae; genus Paraburkholderia; species Paraburkholderia phymatum. The sequence goes on from NC_010622.1 coordinate 3,041,681, forward strand.
GGTCAATAAATCGACGAGGTTCCTTCTAACGTTCAGTCAGAAACCTGCCCGCCATGACCCACTCACTCTTCACGAAGCACGAAGACACGCTGCAGAAAGCACTCGCCGCCATCGAAACCCGCGGCTACTGGAGCCCGTTCTCCGAAATGCCGAGTCCCAAAGTGTACGGGGAAACCGCCAATGCGGACGGCGAGTCTGCATTCAAGGCTCATCTGAATAAGACCTTCGAACTGGATCAGCCGAGCACGGGTGAGACGGTCGGCGCCGAGCAATCGCCGTTCGGCTTTCCGCTGGGCATCCGTTACCCGAAATCGGATCCCGATGCGCTCATCGCCGCAGCATCCCACGCCCAGCGCCAATGGCGCGAAGCCGGACCCAAAGCCTGGGTAGGCGTAAGCCTTGAAGTCCTTGCGCGCATCAATCGCCTTAGTTTCGAGATCGGCTACAGCGTGATGCACACCACCGGCCAGGCATTCATGATGGCTTTCCAAGCGGGTGGTCCCCACGCCCAAGATCGCGCACTTGAAGCCGTCGCCTATGCCTGGGATCAACTGCGCCGGATTCCGGCCGACGCCCATTGGGAAAAGCCGCAAGGCAAGAATCCTCCGCTCGCGATGCGAAAGCACTTCACCATCGTGCCACGCGGCACGGGTCTCGTGCTCGGCTGCTGCACGTTTCCGACGTGGAATGGCTACCCCGGCCTGTTCGCAGACCTGGCAACGGGCAACACCGTGATTGTCAAACCGCACCCAGGCGCAATCCTGCCGCTTGCAATTACTGTCCGCGTCGCTCGCGAAGTTTTGCGCGAAGCCGGCTTCGATCCGAACGTCGTTACCTTGCTCGCGACGGATCCAAACGACGGGGAACTCGTTCAGGCCCTTGCGCAACGCCCGGAGATCAAGTTGATCGATTTCACGGGCAGCACACAAAACGGTACCTGGCTCGAACGGAATGCGCATCAGGCGCAAGTGTTCACCGAAAAGGCCGGCGTGAACCAGATCGTGATCGACTCGGTCGACGACATCAAATCCGCCGCGCGCAACATCGCCTTCTCGCTCGCGCTGTACTCGGGTCAGATGTGCACGGCCCCGCAAAACATCTATGTGCCGCGCGACGGCGTCCGCACCGCTGCAGGCCCGCTTTCGTTCGAAGCAGTTGCCGAAGCGATTGCGAGCGCCGTCCAGAAGCTCGGTTCGGACCCGGCGCGCGCAGTCGAACTGCTCGGGGCGATCCAAAACGAAGGCGTCGCACGACGTATCGATGAAGCGCGCAAGCTCGGTCGCGTTCTGGCTGATAGTCAATCACTTCAGCACCCCGCGTTCGAAGGCGCCCGCGTGCGCACGCCGCTGGTTATGCAACTCGATGCTGCAAAGGACCAGGCGAAGTTCACCAAGGAATGGTTCGGTCCCATCTCGTTCGTGATAGCGACGGATTCGACCGAACAGTCGCTCGAGCTAGCCGGCCAGATCGCCTCCGAACACGGCGCGCTAACGCTCTCCGTTTACAGCACCGACGAAAGCGTGCTCGAAGCGGCCACGGACGCTTCGATTCAAGGCGGCGTGGCACTTTCGATCAACCTGACTGGCGGCGTATTCGTCAATCAGTCGGCCGCGTTCTCGGACTTCCACGGGACGGGAGCCAACCCCGCTGCCAATGCCGCGCTCGCTGACGCCGCCTTCGTCGCGAACCGCTTCCGTGTCGTTCAGAGTCGAGTTCATGTTGAACCGAAGACGGTTGCCGCATAAGCCGCCCGAACAATATAGGACGTTTGACCGACGTTTTGGCCTATAACTTCTGCGCGACTGAAAACGCGCCAGACGTCGAACTAAGATGCAGTTCAAGGGCGCGCGCACATCCGCCCGCCCGCTCTTCGCTGGAACTCCGACATGACCGACGCTTTTATCTGTGACGCGATCCGCACTCCTTTCGGCCGCTATGGCGGCGCCTTGAAAGATGTCCGCGCGGACGACCTGGGCGCTGTTCCGATCAAGGCGCTCATCGAAAGAAATCCGGGCGTGGAGTGGCGCGCGCTCGACGACGTGATCTACGGCTGCGCCAATCAGGCCGGCGAGGACAACCGCAATGTCGCACGCATGTCGGCGCTGCTCGCAGGCTTGCCGACAGACGCCCCAGGTTCCACGATCAACCGGCTTTGCGGTTCGGGCATGGACGCAGTCGGCACGGCAGCCCGCGCGATCAAGGCAGGCGAGGCTCGCCTGATGATCGCGGGTGGCGTGGAAAGCATGACGCGCGCGCCTTTCGTGATGGGCAAAGCAACGTCGGCATTTTCGCGCCAATCGGAGATTTATGACACGACCATCGGATGGCGCTTCGTCAATGCGCAAATGAAGCGCGTATACGGCGTCGATTCGATGCCCGAAACGGCAGAGAATGTCGCCGTCGATTTCGAAATCAGTCGCGCCGATCAGGACGCGTTCGCACTGCGCAGCCAGGAAAAGGCAGCGCGCGCGCAACGCGACGGCACGCTCGCGCACGAAATCGTGCCCGTCGAGATTCCGCAGAAAAAGGGCGACCCGGTCTGCGTGACGCTAGACGAGCATCCGCGCGAAACGTCGCTCGAAGCACTGGGCAAACTGAAGGGCGTTGTGCGTCCGGACGGTTCGGTCACGGCGGGTAATGCGTCGGGCGTCAACGACGGCGCTTGCGCTCTGCTCATCGCCAACCAGGCAGCAACTGAACAATACGGCCTGCGTCGCCGCGCTCGTGTGATCGGTATGGCGACTGCCGGCGTCGAGCCGCGCATCATGGGTATCGGCCCTGCACCCGCCACGCAGAAACTGCTGAAACAGCTGAATATGACGCTCGACCAGTTCGACGTAATCGAACTCAACGAAGCGTTCGCGTCGCAAGGTCTGGCCGTTCTTCGGCAACTCGGCTTGCGTGACGACGACCCGCGCGTGAACCCGAACGGCGGCGCCATCGCGCTGGGTCACCCGCTTGGCGCTTCCGGCGCGCGTCTGATTACGACAGCGCTCTATCAGCTCGAACGCACGGGTGGCAGTTACGCCCTGTGCACCATGTGTATCGGTGTCGGCCAGGGCATCGCGCTCGCCATCGAGCGCGTCTGAGCGCCCCCCCATCCGGAACGTATGCAGACGAGGAGACATTCGATGCCCTTTGAAGCGATCCGCGTCCACATCGACGCGACGACGCACGTCGCCACCGTGACGCTAAACCGCCCCGACAAGCTGAACAGTTTCACGCGCGCAATGCACGACGAACTGAGCGCGGCGCTAGACGAAGTCGAGGCCTCCCGTGCGCGTGCCCTCGTGCTGACGGGGGCAGGCCGCGGGTTTTGCGCCGGTCAGGATCTGGCCGATCTCGACTTCACGCCGGGCGCGATGACGGACCTCGGCGACCTGATCGACAGGCACTTCAATCCATTGATCCGCCGTTTGCAGGCGCTGCCGCTGCCCGTCATCGCCGCCGTGAACGGCACGGCCGCGGGCGCAGGCGCGAATCTCGCGCTCGCCTGCGATCTGGTGCTGGCCGCGCGTTCTGCCAGCTTTATCCAGGCGTTCGTCAAAATCGGGCTGGTACCCGATTCCGGCGGCACGTGGTTCCTGCCGCAGCGCGTCGGCATGGCTCGCGCATTGGGACTGGCGATCACCGGCGACAAGCTCAACGCGGAAAAGGCCGAAAGCTGGGGTCTCATCTGGCAGGCCGTCGACGATGCCGAGCTGCAGACCGCAGCCGGCACGCTCGCCGCGCAACTCGCGCAACAACCGACGCGTGCGATTGCGGCCATCAAGCAGGCCATGCGCTCGAGCGCAACACAAACGCTCGATCAGCAGCTCGATCTCGAGCGCGACATGCAGCGCGAACTCGGCGCGTCACAAGACTACGCAGAGGGTGTCCGCGCGTTCATCGAAAAGCGCGCACCGCGCTTCGAGGGCCGCTGACATGTCCACGCAACCCGACGTTGGCAACGCCATGACAGCCGACGAACTCGCCCGCGCAACCGCCGAAGCCATGTATGCAAACGACGCCTGCAGCAAGGCACTCGGCATCGAAATCGTCGAAGTGCGCGCCGGCTACGCGCGCCTGCGCATGAACGTACGGCCCGACTTTCTGAACGGTCACCAGATATGTCACGGTGGCCTGATATTCACCCTGGCCGACTCGGCATTCGCGTTCGCCTGTAACTCGTACAACATCAACACCGTCGCAGCGGGCTGTTCCATCGAGTTTCTGCGCCCCGTGCAAGCTGACGAGGTTCTCACGGCAGAAGCAGTTGAGCAGACATTGAGCGGCCGCAACGGCATCTACGACATTCGCGTCACGAATCGCGCAAACGAGATCGTTGCGATGTTTCGCGGCAAGTCCGCGCAGATCAAAGGCACGGTGATCCCCGTCGACAACTGACGGGCAGCCTCACCCTTTCAAGAAATTGCGTCGCCTTTCGCGCGGCATCCTATTCTGAAAAGCAAGGAGACATTCGATGACTACCCAGCTCCCGCTCGATCCGATCGAAAAGGCGAGCCGCGACGAGCTCGCCGGGCTTCAACTCGAACGGCTGAAATGGTCGCTCGCGCACGCGTATGAAAATTCGCCTGTCTACCGACGTAAATTCGACGAAGCGGGCGTACATCCGGCCGAGCTGAAGACGCTGTCCGACCTGTCACGCTTCCCGTTCACCACGAAGAAGGATCTTCGTGATAACTACCCGTTCGGCCTGTTCGCCGTACCGCAAGAACGGATCTCGCGAATCCACGCGTCGTCGGGCACCACGGGCAAGCCAACCGTCGTCGGTTATACGGCGCGCGATATCGACAACTGGGCGAACCTGGTCGCGCGCTCTATCCGCGCAGCAGGCGCGCGACGTGGCGACAAGGTACACGTGAGCTACGGCTACGGCCTCTTTACGGGCGGTCTCGGCGCGCACTACGGCGCCGAGCGCGCGGGCCTGACCGTCATTCCGTTTGGCGGCGGGCAAACCGAGAAGCAGGTGCAACTGATCCAGGACTTCCGCCCCGACATCATCATGGTGACGCCGAGCTATATGCTCTCCATTGCCGATGAGCTGGAACGCCAAGGCGTCAATCCCAGAGATTGCTCGCTGCGCATCGGCATCTTTGGTGCGGAGCCGTGGACGAACGACATGCGCCGCGCGATCGAAGAACGGATGGGCATCGACGCCGTCGACATCTACGGTCTGTCGGAGGTGATGGGGCCGGGCGTGGCGTCGGAATGCGTCGAAACCAAGGACGGCCCGACGATCTGGGAAGATCACTTTTATCCCGAGATCATCGATCCCGAGACAGGCGACGTGCTGCCAGACGGCGAACTGGGCGAACTCGTGTTCACATCGCTGACGAAGGAAGCGTTGCCTATCATCCGTTATCGCACGCGCGATCTCACGCGTCTGCTGCCCGGCACCGCGCGGACGATGCGTCGAATGGAAAAGATCACCGGCCGCTCGGACGACATGATGATCATCCGCGGCGTCAATGTGTTCCCGACGCAGATCGAAGAGTTGCTGCTCAAGCAGCACGCGCTCGCGCCGCACTACCAGATCGTGCTCACCAAGGAAGGCCCGCTGGACGTGATGACACTGAACGTCGAACCCTGTCCGGAAACCGCGCCGGACACGGTCGCGCTGACGGCGGCGAAACAGGCGCTGGCTTACGACATCAAGGCGCTGATCGGCGTGACGGCGAACGTGGTGCTGCTCGGCGTGAACGGCATCGAGCGTTCGGTGGGCAAGGCGCGTCGCGTGATCGACAAGCGCAGGGCAGGCGCCTAAGCGTCAATGCCGCAAACTGCCGGCTGACAAAAACGAAAGCCCGACGGCGGTGATGACAGCCGTCGGGCTTTCCAGTTCAGGCAACGGCTGAAGCGCGCCCCATTCTCACGACGACCTCAAGAATTGGGCAGCAGCAACCACATCCGACCCGCCTGCTTCATCTTGCCTGCCAGATCGCCAGCTTCATCGCCGAGTCCCCAGAAATAGTCGGCACGTACGCCACCCTTGATCGCCGACCCGGTGTCTTGCGCAAACACCAGGCGATTCATCGGTGCGTTCGTCATTGGACGGGTCGTCTGCAGGAAGACGGGCGTCCCGAGCGGAATCGACGACGGATCGACGGCAATCGACCGCTCCGGCGTCAGCGGCACGCCAAGCGCACCAATCGGCCCGTCGGCGCCACCCGCCGGCATCGGTTCGTTCGACGCCATCTCGCGGAAAAACACGAAGCGCGGATTCGTATCGAGCAGCGCATCGACACGCGTCGGGTTCGCGCGCGCCCAAGCCTTGATGCCTTGCATGGTCGCCTGTGCTGGCGTGAGTTCACCGCGATCGAGCAGCCAGCGGCCGATCGACTTGTACGGTTGATTGTTCGTGCCGCCGAAGCCGACCCGCATCACACTGCCGTCTTCCATCACGATGCGTCCCGAGCCTTGCACCTGCAGGAAAAAAGCCTCGATGGGATCGTCGACCCACACCAGTTCATTGCCGTTCAGCACGCCGGAACGCTCGAGCTGCGCGCGCGCGGGCATCGGCGAACCGGGGCGGTAAGCGGGCGGCCAACGGTACAGGGCTGTCTGATACACGCCGCGACGCACGCGCGAACCCCGTAGCAACGGCTCGTAGTAGCCTGTCACCAGTCCGTCCAGCGTGCCGTCCGTGTTCGCGAACTGGAATGGTGTGAAGTAGGTTTCGAAAAAGGCGCGTGCGCTAGCCACGTCGAGATCGTCCAGCATCAGCGCCGCAGCGCAGGCACGCCGCCATGTCGCCTGGCTTGCGAGGCGTGCGCAGTTCTGGCGCAGCGCGGCAGCAGCGCCGATCAGCGAATCGTCCTGCCAGCCCGGCACCTGCTGCCAGGCTACAGCCGTCAGCCGTTGTGAAGCAATCTGGCCGGGGATGATCGCGGCGCCCATCGGCGGCGAAACGGAAGGCCGCACCACACCGCCGCCGCCGCACGACGCAAGCAGCACGGCAACGGATAGTGCTCCCGCCCAGCTCGCGGCCCGGCGGACAAAGCGCATACAATGATTGTTCTCGATGGAAACTGCCATGTCTGATCTGCTCGACGAATACCCGATGCTCATCTTCGCGCTGGAGTCGCTCCTCGCGCTTTCCCTGCTGATTTTCATCGTTGTGTGGACAGCGTCCGGCAAGAAAAAGAATGCCGCACGCCAGAAGCAGGACGCAAACCAGGTCCCGCCGCAACGTCAGCCGCGTCGCTAACAGACTGCGCGCGGTGCTTTCCGTTCAATGCAGCGTGCGCGGCATGCGCAGAACGAATTCCGGCACGGGCGCATCCCAGCGCTCGCCATCCTCGGCCACGCAGAAATACTCGCCGCGCATTGTTCCGACAGGCGTCGCGATCACGGCGTAGCTCGTGTACTCGAACTGCTCGCCCGGCTTCAGCAACGGCTGATGCCCGACCACGCCCAACCCTTTCACTTCCTGAACGCGATTTTCGCTATCCGTAATCAGCCAGTGACGCGCGATCAGCTGCGCGGTCACCTGGCCCGTATTGCGGATGGTGAGCGTGTATGCGAAAGCGTATTTCCGATGCTCCGGGTCCGACTCTTCGGCGATATACCGGACCTGGGAAGACACGCTGAATTCGTACTGACTCATGCTGGTTCCGATAATAAGCGTGGCGCGCTATGAATCCGCGCGAGGCCGTGTGCTGGCGGCTCGCACGCGAATGGCGGCGTACCGGCACAGGGCGTTGACATGGTTTGGCATTCTGCTTGATGCGGCGCAGGCCCGCAACCGCGTCCGCCAACGGGACAAGGCTGGGGAAGATTGCGCCGGATACGCCGCGCCGGGCGCATGCACCAGGCCGCGGCGCGCCACCCAGCGCTAAAATAGCGTTTTTCGTCTCCCGCCCCACCCTCGCCATGACTCAATTCCGCATCGCTCCGAGCATCCTGTCCGCCGACTTCGCGCGGCTCGGCGAAGAAGTCCGCAACGTCGTTGCCGCAGGCGCCGACTGGATCCACTTCGATGTGATGGACAACCACTATGTCCCGAACCTGACGATCGGCCCGCTCGTATGCGAAGCGATCCGCCCGCACGTGCAGGTGCCCATCGACGTGCATCTGATGGTGCGTCCCGTCGACCGCATCGTCCCCGACTTCGCGAAGGCCGGCGCGAACGTGATCAGCTTCCACCCGGAAGGATCGGACCATATCGACCGCACGCTGTCGCTGATTCGCGATCACGGCTGCAAGGCGGGCCTCGTGTTCAATCCCGCGACACCGCTCAACTACCTCGATCACGTGATGGACAAGCTGGACCTCGTGCTCATCATGTCGGTGAATCCGGGCTTCGGCGGACAGTCGTTCATTCCCGAGGCGCTGAACAAGCTGCGCGAAGCACGCGCGAAAATCAACGCTTACAAGGAAAAGACCGGCCGCGAGATTCACCTCGAAGTGGACGGCGGCGTGAAGGTCGACAACATCGCGGAAATCGCGGCAGCGGGCGCGGACACATTCGTGGCAGGCTCGGCGATCTTCGGCCATCCCGACTACAAGGCGGTCATCGACAAGATGCGCGGCGCGTTGGCGTCGGTCGGGCGCTGATATGGAAGCCACGCCTCGTTACCCCGCTCCCGCGTTCACGGCTGGGAAGATTCGGGCGGCTATCGTCGATCTCGACGGCACGATGGTCGATACCGCCGACGACTTCACGGCATCGCTGAACGGCATGCTCGCCCAGTTGGACGCGGAAGAAACCTCGCGCGAAGAAGTGATCGACTATGTCGGCAAAGGCTCCGAGCATCTGATCCGCAGCGTGCTCGCGCCGCGCTTCGAGGCCGAGCTTGCGCAATCGCGTTTCGACGAGGCGCTCGCGATCTATCAGGAGGAGTACGCGAAGATCAACGGTCTGCATACGCGGCTCTATCCCGACGTCGAAGCTGGCCTGATTGCGCTGCGCAACGTGGGTCTGGAACTCGCGTGCGTGACCAACAAGCCGCACCGCTTCGCGGAACAACTGCTCGAGCATCACGGGCTGCTGCGCTACTTCAGCGTCGTACTGGGCGGCGACAGCGTCGCGGCAAAGAAGCCCGATCCGCTGCCGATGCTGACCGCGTGCGAGCGGCTCGGTGTGTCGCCTAAGGAGGCCGTTGCGATCGGCGATTCGCAGAACGATGCGTTCGCCGGCCGCGCGGCCGGCATGGCGACGCTGACCGTGCCGTATGGCTACAATCATGGCGAGGCTGTGCAAACCATAAATTCGGATGGTATAGTTGTGTCGCTGTTGGGCGCCGCCAAGGCGATCGCGGCGCACAATGCAGTCACATAAGCAACAGACCGAGTGCCGCCCAAGCAGCACTTAATCATTCGACTTAATAAAGTCTTCCTCATGTTTCTGAATAAAAAACGGAGTCTGAGCACGATCGACCGGGGAGCCTGGCCCTGGCGTCGCTGGTCGCGCTGATACCTCGCCCGAGGTACGCTGAAGCTCGTCTTTGGCACCCGTTTTTTCATTCGCTGCGCTTCCGCGCTTTTCCCGAACTGCCGGTTTCGACTGGTGCAACCTCGCTGTTTCGAGTTTCAGCTAGCCGTCGCGTACCTTGCGTACTATCGTCGTGCTGCGAAGCCGTGCATGCGTCGTCGGGAAAGCGCGCGCCGGTCTCTTACCTGTGACGAGCACATTCGACCGGTAACGCAGCCATGCCATGTCCGAGCACCACACCGCCGGACACACGAACAGGATCGGAACATGACCGAACTCGAATTTCAGTCCCTCGCAAACGAGGGCTTCAATCGCATCCCGATGATCGCCGAAGCGCTGGCCGATCTTGAGACGCCGCTCTCGCTGTATCTGAAGCTCGCGCAAACCGAGCGCAACGGCGCGAACTCTTTTCTGCTCGAATCGGTGGTGGGGGGCGAACGCTTCGGCCGCTACTCATTCATCGGGCTGCCGGCGCGCACGCTGATCCGCACGAATAACGGCGTGACGGAAGTGGTCAAGGACGGCAAGGTCGTCGAGACGCATGAAGGCGATCCGCTCGAATTCATCCAGCAGTTCCAGAGTCGCTTCAAGATCGCGCTGCGCCCGGGCCTGCCGCGTTTCGCGGGCGGTCTCGCCGGCTACTTCGGCTACGACGCTGTGCGCTACATCGAAAAGAAGCTCGCGCACACGGCCCCGCCCGACGACCTGCATCTCCCGGACATCCAGCTGCTGCTGACGGAAGAAGTCGCCGTCATCGACAACCTCGCGGGCAAGCTGTACCTCGTGATCTACGCCGACCCGACCACGCCCGAAGCGTACACGCGCGCCAAGCAGCGTCTGCGCGAACTCAAGCAACGCCTGCGCACGACCGTGCAGCCGCCCGTCACGTCGGCGAGCGTGCGGACCGAAATCTTCCGCGAGTTCAAGAAGGACGACTATCTGGCCGCCGTGCGCAAGGCGAAGGAATACATCGCAGCAGGCGAACTGATGCAGGTGCAGGTGGGCCAGCGCCTCACCAAGCCCTATCGCGACAATCCCCTCTCGCTGTATCGCGCGCTGCGTTCGCTGAATCCGTCGCCGTATATGTACTACTACAACTTCGGCGACTTCCACGTGGTCGGCGCGTCGCCGGAAATTCTCGTGCGTCAGGAAAAGCGCAACGACGACCGCATCGTCACGATCCGGCCGCTCGCGGGCACGCGTCCGCGTGGCAACACGCCTGAGCGCGACGCCGAACTCGCCACCGAACTGCTGAACGATCCGAAGGAGATCGCCGAACACGTGATGCTGATCGACCTCGCGCGCAACGACGTGGGCCGCATCGCGGAAATCGGCTCTGTGGCCGTGACCGACAAGATGGTGATCGAAAAATACTCGCACGTGCAGCACATCGTGAGTTCCGTCGAGGGCAAGCTGAAGCCGGGCATGACCAATTTCGACGTGCTGCGCGCGACGTTCCCGGCGGGCACGCTGTCGGGTGCGCCGAAGGTTCGCGCAATGGAACTGATCGACGAACTCGAACCCGTGAAGCGCGGCCTGTACGGCGGCGCCGTCGGCTACCTGTCGTTCACGGGCGAGATGGACCTCGCAATCACGATCCGCACGGGTGTGATCTGCAACGGCAATCTGTATGTACAGGCGGCAGCGGGCGTGGTCGCCGACTCGGTGCCCGAATCCGAATGGCAAGAGACGGAGAACAAGGCGCGCGCCGTGCTGCGCGCCGCCGAGCAGGTCCAAGACGGCCTCGATAGCGACTTCTGACGGAGACTGACCATGCTGCTGATGATCGACAACTACGACTCGTTCACCTATAACCTGGTCCAGTACTTCGGCGAACTCGGCGAAGACGTTCGGACTTATCGCAACGACGAGATCACCCTCGATGACATCGCGAAGCTCAGCCCCGAGCGCATCTGCCTGTCGCCGGGACCGAGCAATCCGCAACACGCGGGCATCACGCTCGACGTGCTGCGTAAATTTTCCGGCAAGTATCCGATACTCGGCGTGTGCCTTGGCCATCAGGCGATTGGCGAAGCATTCGGCGGCCGCGTCGTGCGCGCGCAGACCATCATGCACGGCAAGGTGAGCCAGATCGAAACCGACTGCAAAGGCGTGTTCGCCGACTTGCCGAAGCATTTCACCGTCACGCGCTATCACTCGCTCGCCATCGAACGCGAATCGCTGCCCGACTGCCTCGAAGTGTCCGCGTGGACCGACGACGGAGAAATCATGGGCGTGCGTCATAAGACGCTCGCCGTCGAAGGCGTGCAGTTCCATCCTGAATCGATTCTGTCGGAACATGGCCACGCGTTGCTCGAAAACTTCGTGAAGCAGTCGAAAACCGCGGCACGCAGCGCCTGAATATAAGAGGAGACGTCACCATGATTACGCCACAGGAAGCGCTGCAACGCACGATCGAGCATCGCGAGATTTTCCACGACGAGATGCTGCACCTGATGCGTCTCATCATGCGCGGCGACATGTCGCCCGTGATGGCGGCTGCAATCATCACCGGCCTGCGCGTCAAAAAAGAGACCATCGGCGAAATCACCGCGGCCGCCACGGTGATGCGTGAGTTCGCGCGTCATGTCGACGTGCAGGACAACTCGAACTTCGTCGATATCGTCGGTACGGGCGGCGACGGATCGCATACGTTCAACATTTCGACGGCCACGATGTTCGTGTCGGCCGCGGCGGGCGCGAAGGTCGCGAAGCACGGCAATCGCGGCGTATCGAGCAAGTCGGGCAGCGCGGACGTGCTAGAAGCGCTCGGCGTGAACATCGACCTGCAGCCGGAACAGGTGGCGGCTTCCATCACCGAAACGGGCATGGGCTTCATGTTCGCGCCGAACCATCATCCCGCGATGAAGAACATCGCGCCCGTGCGGCGCGAACTCGGCGTGCGGACCATCTTCAACATTCTCGGTCCGCTGACGAATCCGGCCGGCGCGCCGAACCAGCTACAAGGCGTGTTTCACCCGGATCTCGTCGGCATTCAGGTTCGAGTGATGCAACGTCTCGGCGCACGCCACGTGCTGGTCGTGTACGGTAGGGACGGCATGGACGAAGTGTCGCTGGGAGCGGCGACGCTCGTCGGCGAACTGCGTAACGGCGAAATAACCGAATACGAGATTCATCCCGAGGACTTCGGTATGCAGATGGTGTCGAACCGCACGCTGAAGGTGGCGGACGCGGCGGAATCGAAAGTTCTGCTGCTCGAGGCGCTCGACAACAAGCCTGGCGTCGCGCGCGAGATCGTCACGCTGAACGCGGGCACGGCACTCTACTCGGCCAACGTCGCGGAGTCGATCGCGGACGGCATCCGGCTGGCGCGTGAGGCGATCGCGAGCGGCAAGGCACGCGCGAAAGTCGACGAACTGGTCCGCTTCACGCAGCAGTTCAAGCATTGATCAAGTAACGGAAATCACATGAGCGATATTCTCGACCGCATCATCGACGTCAAGCGCCAAGAAGTGCGCGCCGCGCAGCAAAGCGCGCCGCTCGAAGAACTGCGTCTCCAGGCATCCACACGCGATCTGCGCGATTTCGTCGGCGCAATCCGCGCCAAGCACGAGGCCGGTCTCGCGGCCGTGATCGCCGAGGTCAAGAAGGCGAGCCCGTCGAAAGGCGTGCTGCGCGAGCACTTCGTCCCCGCCGATATCGCGCGTTCGTATGCCAATCATGGCGCAGCATGTCTGTCCGTGCTGACCGACGTGCAGTTCTTCAAGGGCAGCGCACAGTATCTGGAAGAAGCGCGCGCCGCCTGCCAGTTGCCCGTGCTGCGCAAGGACTTCATCGTCGATCCGTATCAGATCCTCGAAGCGCGCGCGATGGGCGCCGACGCGATCCTGCTGATCGTCGCAGCACTCGAAACCTCGCAGATGCAGGACCTCGAAGCGTACGCGCACTCGCTCGGTCTCGCGGTGCTCGTCGAAGTGCACGACAAGGACGAACTGGTCGAAGCGCTGACGCTGAAGACGCCGCTGATCGGCGTGAACAACCGCAATCTGCGCACGTTCGAAACTTCGATCGACACGACGCTCGGCCTGCTCGACATGATGCCGGACGACCGCATCGTCGTGACCGAATCCGGCATTCTGTCGCGCACCGACGTCGAGCGGATGCGCGCGATGGACGTGAACACGTTCCTCGTCGGCGAGGCGTTCATGCGTGCCGACGAGCCGGGCGTGGAACTTGCGCGGATGTTCTTCTGAGCCGGCGAACCTCATAAGCGAGTCAAGCGATGGGCATGGAACACGAGATCAAGCTCGCGCTGCCGACCGACCAGGTCGGCGCGGCGACACAATGGTTCATCCAGCGCGCGGGCGGCGCAGGCCGCACGATCACGCTGGAAAACCGCTATTTCGACACGCCGTCGCTGACGCTCGCGCGCGCGAAAAGCGCGGTGCGCGTGCGCCGCACGCCGGACGGCTGGCTGCAGACGTACAAGACAGTCGGCACGTCGGATGAAGGCTTGCACAGCCGGCATGAGTGGGAACTGCCCGTCAAGGGCAACGCGCTCGAAATCGACGCCCTGCTCGAAGCCTGCGACGACGAGCCGTCCAAACATGCGTTGCGCAGCGCCCGCGACGAACTGATTCCGCTCTTCAGCACGAATTTCTCGCGGACGATCTGGCATGTGAGCGTCGACGGCGCGGATATCGAGGCGGCCATCGATCAAGGCGAAGTGCTCGCGGACGTGGACGGTGAAAAGCGCCGCGCGCCGATCTGCGAGATCGAGCTGGAATTGAAGCACGGTGACGCGAGCGCACTGAGCGCGTTGTCAGCGGAACTGGCGAAGGCGGTTCACGGCCTGCGTCCCGATGACGTGAGCAAGGCGCAGCGCGGCTATCGTCTGCGCGAACGCGGCGAGAAGTAGCCGGCGACGCGGGGCGAAAGCGGCGGCGAGCGTGCACGCGAACGCGAGGAACCTTGAGCGCGTTCGCGTTTGCTGCCACACTAGCCCGCCATGAATTCCGCAAAACACTCCCGAACTCCGCCGACGCAGCCGTCGCTTTTCACCGACGACGACACCAGCCGCGCACCCGCCCCCGCTGTCGACACCCGAACGCTCGAATCGCAATTCGAAGCATTGCCGCCAGCATGGCGCGCACATCTGAAGCCCTTCATCGATAGCGATAGTTACGCGCCGCTGTGCCGTTTCGTCGACGGCGAGCGAGCCGCCGGCAAGACCGTGTATCCCGCCGACGTGTTCCGCGCACTGCGTCTGACCAGTCCCGACGACGTCAAGGTCGTGATTCTCGGCCAGGACCCGTATCACGGCGAAGACCGCGGCACACCGCAAGCTCACGGACTCGCGTTTTCGGTTCCGCCTTCGGTGCGGCCGCCGCCGTCGCTGCGCAACATCTTCAAGGAGATCGCGGCGAGCCTCGGCTATGAGACGCCCCAGCACGGTTGCCTCGATGCGTGGGCGCGCCAGGGCGTGCTCCTGCTCAACACGGTGCTGACCGTCGAACGCGACCGTGCAGCGAGTCACGCAAAGCGCGGCTGGGAAAAATGCACCGACACGCTGATCCATGAACTCGCGATGCGCCACGACGGGCTCGTTTTCATGCTGTGGGGCGCGCATGCGCAGGCCAAGCGTGCGTTGCTCGAAGGCAAGTCGCATTGCGTGCTGGAGGCGCCTCACCCCTCGCCGCTGTCCGCGCATCGCGGCTTTCTCGGCTGCCGGCATTTCGCGCTCGCGAACGAATTTCTCGAAGCGCACGGCCGACCGGGCATCGACTGGCGCTTGCCGGAAACGGGCGAAGTGTTCGCCTGAAGCGCGGTTTACCTCGCTTCCTGCGACCGATCAGAAAATCCAAAGAAGAACGCCACGGAATCGTGTTCCGTGGCGTTGTATTTTGCCGTCGCGATTCAGCCGATCACTGGATCCGACGGCAAGGCGGCTTGCCGGATGGCTTGCCGCGCGCCTGCTCAGGCTGCGGCGATCGCTTCGCGTGCGCCGGCCAGTGCCGCGCTCGCTGCATCCGGGCCCATGTTCAGGCCTTCCGCGTAGATGAAGCTTACGTCGGTCATGCCGAGGAATCCGAGGAACGTCGTCAGGTAAGGCGTCTGCGAGTCGCCCGGCGTGCCGGCGTACTTGCCGCCGCGTGCCGAGACGACGAAGACCTTCTTGCCCTTGACGAGGCCTTCGGGACCATTCGCGCCGTACTTGAACGTGATGCCGGCGCGTGCGATGAAGTCGAAGTACGTCTTCAATTGCGACGAGATGCCGAAGTTGTACAGCGGCGCGCCGATCACGACGATGTCGGCAGCTTGCAGTTCGGCGATCAGCGCTTCGCTACGCGCTGCAATCGCTTGCTGTTCGGCCGTGCGCTGTTCTGCCGGCGTAAAGAACGCACCGAGAATCGCGTCGTCGAGGTGCGGCAGCGCGTCTTCGTGCAAATTGCGGACGACGACTTGCGCGCCGGGATTCGATTGTTGCAGCTTTGCCGTCAGTTCGTTGGCGAGCAGCGTCGATTGAGCGCCTTGCGAGCGAGCCGACGAGTTGATTTGCAGGATCGTGGTCATCTGTGACTCCAGTGAGGGGCGCGCTGTGGTGCGCGAGTGGAGCCATTGTGTTTTTTTCCCCGTCCGGGAAAAAGTACCGCGGCGGCGACGGATTGTTGCAACGATAGAACAATCCGCCGTCGCGCTTTGCCTGATGGACGGTGAGCGAGCTTTATTGACGCTGGGCGCGAAGCCTTATTTGACTCGGAGCGAACGCTTATTGACGCGGATGAAGCTTTATCTGACCCCGAGCCAGCGCTTTCGCGCGGTGACGGCCGACGCCCGCTTGTCGTTCGCGGCGAGCTTGTAGCGCGAGACTTCCGGGCCGTCCAGCCTGACCTGCGCGACGCGCAGCTCGTCGCGCCGGAACGCGTGCACCTCGACCTTTGCGCCGGGTTGGTAGCGCGCAAGCAGCGCGTCGAGATTCGAGCCCGTCACGCGCAGGCCGTCGACGGCAATCAGCACATCGCCCGCCGACAGCCCCGCCTTCTGTGCCGCGCCGCCGTCGTGAACGGCAGCCAGCGTGCACTCCGCGCCGCCGCGCACCCGTGCGCCGAGCGACGGCTTGTTCTTCGAATCGACATCCGGCTCGATAGTCACGCCGAAGGGCGCGAGCAGCGTATCGAGCGGCAGATCGCGCGTGCCGCGCACGCCGTCCGCAAATAGCTCGGCCAAATCGGCGCCCGTCGCTTCTGCGAACAGTGCCTCGATGTCCGCTTCCTCGATGCCCCGCCCCTTCCCCTTGTAGAAATCGCGTCCGTAGCGCTGCCACAGCAGACGCATCACGTCGTCGAGCGATTTGCGGTTCTGCGTCTGCGCGCGAATCGTCAGATCGAACGCGAGCGCAACCAGCGATCCCTTCGTGTAGTAGCTGACGATCGCGTTCGCCGCGTTCTCGTCCTGACGGTAATACTTGACCCACGCGTCGAACGAGCTTTCGGCCACTGTCTGCTTCAGACGCCCGCTGCCGCGCAGCACGCCGCCTATCGTCTTGCCGAGCAGCGTGTAGTAGTCGGCTTCCTTGATCAGACCGCTGCGCACCAGCATCAGGTCGTCGTAGTACGACGTGAAGCCCTCGAACAGCCACAGCAGCGACGTGTAGTTCTCTTGCGTCAGATCGTAAGGCGCGAACACGGCTGGCTTGATGCGCTTCACATTCCACGTGTGGAAGTATTCGTGACTGCACAAGCCGAGATAGGTGCGATAGCCGTCCGTCGTCTCGTCACGGCCGGTGACGGGCAAATCGGAGCGATTGCAGATCAGCGCCGTCGACGCGCGATGTTCCAGCCCGCCGTAGCCGTCGGTGACGGCCTGCGTCATGAACACGTAGCGGTCCATCGGCGCCTTTTTCGAGCGCGGCTCGAACAGCGCAATCTGCGCCTCGCACACGCGCTGCAGATCCGCCGACAGCCTCGCCATATCCAGCCCGATCACGCGACCCGCGATCACGATGTCATGCGGCACGCCGTGCGCCTTGAACGTGGCGAGTTCGAATTCGCCGAGCGTGACGGGATGATCGATCAGTTCGTCGTAGTTCTGCGCGGTGTACTCGCCGAAGCCGTAACGCTTCGTGGCGCGCGCTTCCGTGAGCGCCGTCGCGACGCGCCAGTTGCGAAACTGCGGGCCCGCTGGCTTCTGGATATCGACGACGCACGGTGCGTCCTCGAAGCCGAGCGGCGACAGGAATACGCTCGTGCCGTTGAAGAAGCCCGCCGTGTCGTCGAGATGCGCGGCGCGCACGGACATGTCCCACGCATAGACTTCGTAGCGCAGCGTGAGCGCGCCCTTGACGGGTGCCGCCTGCCACGCGTGCTTGTCGGTCTTTTCGACGCGCACCTTGCGGCCCGCGTCGTTGAACGCGCGCAGCGTGACGATGTTGCGCGCGAACTCGCGCACCATATAGCTGCCCGGAATCCATACGGGCAACATGAAGCGCTGGCCAGCCGGATCGGGATCGGCGACCGTGACGGTGACTTCGAAGAGATGGGCGGCGGGTTGTTTCGGAACGATGGCGTAGCGAATCGGCTTCATCGGCGCTCGTGTGTGGAAAATCGTGAGGAAGTTCGGAAGGCTCAAAACACAGGAGGCGCCTCGCGCCTCCTTTCAACAACGTTCAGACGATGCGCGCCACTCAGCGCACGGACGACAACGCCTTGTCCAGTTCGTCGGCGGGAACCGCGCCGGGCAGGCGGCGGCCGTCCGCGAGGAAAACGGTCGGCGTCCCGCTCACGTTCATCGACTGGCCGAGCGCGAGATTCCTGTCGATCGCGGCCGTGTCGCAGGTGCCCGGCGCGGTCGGCGCGCGGTGATCCTGCATCCACGATTCCCACGCCTTCGCACGGTCGGCGGAACACCAGATCGACTTCGACTTCACCGTCGAATCCGGCGACAGCACCGGGTACAGGAAGGTGTAGACCGTGATGTTGTCCATCGACTTCAGCGTCGTTTCGAGCTGCTTGCAGTACGGGCAGTTCGGATCGGAAAACACGGCGATCTTGCGGCTACCGTTGCCCTTCACCACTTTCACCGCATTCGCGAACGGCAGGCTCGCGAAATCGATGCGATTGGTTTCGGACAGACGCGCTTCCGTCAGATTCTTGCGCGTCTTTGCGTCGATCATGTCGCCGAGGATCAGATGGTCGCCCGACGCATCGCTGTAGATGATCTGCGAGCCGAGGTTCACTTCGTACAGCCCGTCGATCGGCGACTTCGACACGTTTTTGATCGTTGCTTCGCTCAGACGCGCTTGCAGCGTCGACTTGAGTTTGTCGGTGGTCTGGTCGGCCTGGGCCGAACAGCCGAGTCCGAGGGTCGCAACGGCCAGCGCCAGCGCCGCGATGCGGATAGATTTCTTCATACTGCTGCTCCTGATTCGGTTGGCGCGCGGCCGTATGCCGCTCGTTAGCGCCTGTGTTCAAGTACCGCGCGCCTGGCGCAGATGGTATGCCTTGCGTGCCATCCTGTCAGACGTGCGCGCCGCCGTGCGGTTCAACGCGCGGCGCGCACCGTCCGCCGATGCGTCAGCCAAGCGCCGCCGACACGAGCCAGCGTTTAATTAGCGGCTGTGCGCCGACGAACGCCATGCCCGTGTTGCGGACAGCCCGCGCGAGATTGCCGGGCAGCCCGAACAGCTTTTGCAGGCCGTCGGTGGCGACGGTCAGCGCACGGATGTCTTCGCTGCGCGAACGCTCGTAGCGGCGCAACAGCACCATGTCGCCGATATCGCGAAACGCCTCTTTTTTCGCGATCACGTCGACGAGTGACGCCACGTCGCGCAATCCAAGATTCATGCCCTGCCCGGCAAGCGGATGGATCAGATGCGCGGCATCGCCGACCAGCGCGACGCGCGGCGCGACCAGCCGGTCGACCGTTTGCAGCGCAAGCGGAAAGCCTTGCGCGGGTGTCACGCATTCGAGCGTTCCGGGCGCGCCCATCGTCACGCGCTCGACTTGGGCCGCGAGTTGCGCCGGATCGAGCTTGACGAGGGTATTCGCGTGATCGGTCAGCGCCGACCAGACGAGCGACACGTGACCGTTCGGCAGCGGCAGCAGCGCGATGATCTCGCCGTCGCGAAACCACTGGCAGGCGGTTTCGCCGTGTGGGCGCCCGGCCTTGAAGTTCGCCACGACGCCTGTCTGCCGGTAGTCGCGCCGGGTCACCTTCGAGCCGATCTGCGCACGCACCCACGAATGCGCGCCATCCGCACCGACCACGAGATCGGCTTCGAGCACCTTGCCGTTCGCAAGACCGATCGTTGCGCCGCCCGTCTTCACATCGAGCCCCTGTGCGCGCGTATCGATCCACGTGAGATTGGGCTGGAAACGCAGCGCGGCGTCGAGCGCATGTTCGATCAACGACGATTCCGCGATCCACGCGAGCTGCGGCACCGAAGCCTGAAAGGCCGAAAAGTGCAGTTCTGCGTGAGCATCGCCGTAGACGCGCATGTCGTACACAGGCGCGAGCCGCGATGCATCGAGCGCCTGCCACACGCGCAGGCGGTCGAGCAACGCCTGCGAACTCGCGGACAGCGCATAGACGCGCGAGTCGAACACGGCGCCGGCAGGCAGCGGCTGACAGTGCTGCGCGAGCAGCGCGACGCGCAGCCCGGTCTGCGTGAGCGCGAGCGCCGCCGTCTTGCCGACGAGCCCGCCGCCGACTACGGCGACGTCGAAGGACTGATGGTGAGCATTCATCCGGGCATTATAGCCGCGAGGGGTGGCGGGGACGGATCGGCTCCGCCGTCTTTCGGGGGTAGTCTGGCTTTGTTGGGCAGGTGTTTGATGCCGGTCGGCACAGATGCGAGCGATTATGCATGGCCCGACCTCAAAAGCCGGCGACGAGCGGCACGCGTGGCCGCTCTTGCGCTGCAGCGAATGCGGCGCCGGACAGGGTTACAATTGCGGTTTTCGGATAACCGGCACCCCGGCGCGCATGCGCAGCGCGGCGGGCGTCTTACGACAGTCCGCCTGTGCCGCGCGATACACGCGAGCGAACCTGCGGGCCGTTGCCGGCATCGCGCCGCGCCGCGTGCAACCCGTACGGCAAGTCCGCTCCGTTCGCCGAAGCCTGTCACCACCTGATTTGTAGAGAACCTTCATGAGCCTCAAATGCGGCATCGTCGGCCTGCCTAACGTCGGCAAGTCCACCCTGTTCAACGCGCTGACCAAGGCGGGCATCGCCGCCGAAAACTATCCCTTCTGCACGATCGAGCCGAACGTTGGCGTGGTCGAAGTGCCGGACGCGCGTCTGAAGGCGCTATCCGAAATCGTCAAGCCGGAGCGCATCGTCCCCGCCGTCGTCGAGTTCGTCGACATTGCGGGCCTCGTTGCAGGCGCGAGCAAGGGTGAGGGCCTCGGCAACCAGTTTCTCGCGAACATCCGCGAAACCGATGCGATCACGCACGTCGTCCGCTGCTTCGAAGACGAGAACGTGATTCACGTCGCGGGCAAGGTGGACCCTGTGTCGGACATCGAGGTCATCAACACGGAACTGGCGCTCGCCGACCTCGCGACGGTCGAAAAGGCCCTCACGCGTTATGCCAAAGCCGCCAAGTCCGGCAACGACAAGGAAGCGGTGAAGCTCGCAGCCGTGCTGGAGAAGGTTCGCGTGCAACTGGACCAGGCGAAGCCGGTGCGCGGCCTCGATCTGACGGAAGAAGAGCGTTTGCTGATCAAGCCGTTCTGCCTGATTACGGCCAAGCCGGCCATGTACGTCGCGAACGTCAAGGAAGACGGCTTCGAGAACAATCCGCATCTGGACGCGGTGCGCAACTATGCGGAATCCGAGAAAGCGCCCGTGGTTGCAGTATGCGCGGCGATCGAGGCGGAAATCGCCGATCTCGCTGATGAAGACAAGGAAGTGTTTCTTGCCGACATGGGCATGGACGAGCCGGGCCTGAACCGCGTGATCCGCGCCGGCTTCAAGCTGCTCGGGCTGCAGACGTACTTCACGGCGGGCGTGAAGGAAGTGCGCGCGTGGACGATCCACATCGGCGATACCGCGCCGCAGGCGGCGGGCGCGATTCATACCGACTTCGAGCGCGGCTTCATTCGCGCGCAGACGATCGGCTTCGACGATTACATCGCGTACAAGGGCGAGCAAGGCGCGAAGGAAGCGGGCAAGATGCGCGCCGAAGGCAAGGAGTACATCGTGCATGACGGCGACGTGATGAATTTTCTCTTCAACGTTTGACCAGCAATTGTTAATTCATCCCCGCCGCCTCGAGCGGGGTTCGCACAGCACATCAGGCCGCGCTACGACGCGGCTTTTTTTTCGCCTTCGTTGCCCGCGCATCCATCGGCGCTCGGGATAATCGCGCTTTCTCCAGGTATTCTTACGATGTTACATTGCCCGTTCGACGAAGAGACTTACATATAGAAGACTCACCGACGCTTTCCTGTCATCGATCACAACTAGAATCGCGCGACCGCAATTCGCGCTTTCCACCATCAGGAGACCCTCGATGCATTGCAAGCCGCTGTTCCGTTCGCTGTCCGTCGCTGCTGTTCTCGGCTTCGGCGCATATCAAAGCGCCTACGCCACCACCGAAATCCAGTTCTGGCACGCGATGGAAGCCGCGCTCGGCGAGCGCCTGAACACGATCGCCAACGACTTCAATGCATCGCAGAGCGATTACAAGATCGTCCCGGTCTTCAAGGGCACCTACGACCAGACGCTTGCAGCAGGCATCGCCGCTTATCGCAGTGGCAACGCGCCCGCGATCCTGCAAGTCTACGAAGTCGGCACGGCAACGATGATGCAGGCGAAGAAAGCCGTCGTCCCCGTCTCCGAGGTATTCAGGCAGGCGGGCATGACGCTCGACGAAAAAGCGTTCGTACCGACCATCGCCAGCTACTACAGCGACTCGAAAACGGGCCATCTGATCTCGATGCCGTTCAACAGCTCGACGCCCGTCCTCTACTACAACAAGGACGCCTTCAAGAAGGCCGGCCTCGATCCGAACACGCCGCCGAAGACCTGGGCCGAACTCGAACAGGACGCGCAAAAACTGAAGGCCGCGGGCATGTCGTGCGGTTATTCGTCGGGCTGGCAAAGTTGGATTCAGCTAGAGAATTACAGCGCGTGGCACGGCGCGCCGTTCGCGACGGAGAACAACGGCTTCGACGGCGCCGACGCAAAGCTCGAATTCAACAAGCCGCTGCAGGTCGCGCACATCAGCTTCCTGCAGAAAATGGCGAAGGATGGCACGTTCACCTATGCGGGCCGCAAGGATGAGCCGGTGTCGAAGTTCTATAGCGGCGACTGCGGGATCATCACGAATTCGTCCGGCTCGCTCGCGACGATCCGCAAGTACGCGAAGTTCAACTTCGGTACGGGCACGATGCCGTACGACGCAAACGTGAAGGGCGCGCCGCAGAACGCGATCATCGGCGGCGCCAGCCTGTGGGTGCTGTCGGGCAAGGACCCCGCCGTCTACAAGGGCGTCGCGAAGTTCCTGGCGTATCTCAGTTCGGCGCCCGTCGCCGCGAAGTGGCATCAGGACACGGGCTACCTGCCCGTCACCACAGCCGCCTATGAATTGACCCAGCAGCAAGGCTTCTACGAGAAGAACCCCGGCAGCGATACGGCCATCAAGCAGATGCTCAACAAGCCGCCTCTGCCGTACACGAAGGGCCTGCGTCTAGGCAACATGCCGCAGATCCGCACGATCATCGACGAAGAACTCGAACAGGTCTGGGCCGACAAGAAGACGCCCAAGGAAGCGCTCGATTCGTCGGTGTCGCGCGGCGACGAACTGCTGCGCCGCTTCGAGAAGGCGGGTAGTTAATCCGCGCGTTAATCCACGCGAAGGGCGTGCCTTTCTGCGAGTCACAACATGTGGCAAACGCAAGTCGCGCCCGCCTGGTCACTTTTGAAAGGGACGTCGATGGACAAGCGCTCCCGCTTCGGCACCGGCTTGCTGCCGTATCTGCTCGTCGCGCCGCAGCTCGCGATTACGCTGCTGTTCTTCCTGCTGCCCGCGGGCGAGGCGCTCTGGCAATCGACGCAGACGCAGGATGCCTTCGGCACGTCGAGCGAATTCGTGGGCCTGGGCAACTTCAAGCAACTCTTCGCCGATCCGCTGTATCTCGCGTCGTTTGAAACGACGCTGATCTTCTGCGCGCTCGTCACTGTGTGCGGCCTCGCGATTTCGCTGCTGCTCGCCGCGTGCGCCGACCGCGTGACGCGCGGCGCCAAAGCGTACCAGACGCTGCTGATCTGGCCGTACGCGGTGGCGCCCGCGATCGCCGCCGTGCTGTGGTCGTTCCTTTTCAATCCGAGCATCGGCCTCGTGACCTACTCGCTCGGCAAGGCGGGCATCGTGTGGAATCACGCGCTCAATCCGGGGCAGGCGATGTTCCTCGTCGTGCTCGCGTCTATCTGGAAGCAGGTCAGCTACAACTTCCTGTTCCTCTATGCAGGCCTGCAGGCCATTCCGCGCTCGCTGATCGAAGCGGCGGCTATCGACGGTGCCGGCCCCGTGCGCCGCTTCTTCGGCATCGCGCTACCGCTGTTGTCGCCGACCACGTTCTTCCTGCTCGTCGTCAATCTCGTCTACGCGTTCTTCGACACCTTCCCGATCATCGACGCGGCAACCGGCGGCGGTCCCGGCCAGTCGACGCGCACGCTGATCTACAAGATCTTCGCCGAAGGCTTCCAGGGACTCGACATCGGCAGTTCCGGCGCGCAGTCGGTCGTGCTGATGCTGATCGTCGTTGGGCTGACCGTCGTGCAGTTCCGTTTCATCGAGCGGAGGGTTCAATACTCATGATCGAGAATCGCCGCGGCTTCGATATTTTCTGCCACGTCGTGTTGATCGTCGGCGTGCTGCTGGTCGTGTTTCCCGTCTACGTCGCGTTCTGCGCGGCGACGATGAACGAGCAGGAAGTATTCAGCGTACCTCTGTCGCTGGTGCCCAGCACGCATCTGTTCGAGAACATCGCCAACATCTGGACACATGGCACGGGCAACGCCGCCAGCCCGTTCGGCACGATGCTGCTCAACAGCCTCGTGATGGCGCTCGTCATCGCCATCGGCAAAATCGCCGTGTCGATCATCTCGGCATTCGCGATCGTGTTCTTCCGCTTTCCGGGCCGCAACATCGCCTTCTGGCTGATCTTCATCACGCTGATGCTGCCCGTCGAAGTACGCATCTTTCCGACGGTGCAGGTCGTGTCGTCGATGCATCTGAGCAACACCTACGCCGGTCTTACTTTGCCGCTGATCGCGTCGGCCACTGCGACGTTCCTGTTTCGCCAGTTCTTCCTCACGCTACCCGACGAACTGATGGAAGCCGCGCGCATCGACGGCGCGGGGCCGTTGCGTTTCTTCTGGGACGTCGTGCTGCCGCTGTCCAGGACCAACCTCGCGGCGCTCTTCGTAATTACGTTCATCTACGGTTGGAACCAGTACCTGTGGCCGATCCTGATCACGAACGAGCAATCGCTGACCACGGCCGTGGTCGGCATCAAGAGCATGATCGCATCCGGCGATACCGCCACCGAATGGCATCTGGTGATGGCGGCCACGCTACTCGCGATGCTGCCGCCGCTCGTTGTCGTGTTGACGATGCAGCGCTGGTTCGTGCGCGGTCTGGTGGATGCTGAAAAATAAGGATGAACAGTCATGTCTGCACTGACGCTCAAGGGCGTGAAGAAATCGTATGACGGCAAGCAGAACGTTCTGCACGGCATCAACGCGGATGTCGAGGATGGCGAGTTCGTCGTGATGGTGGGGCCGTCGGGCTGCGGCAAGTCGACGTTGCTGCGGATGGTCGCGGGTCTCGAAGCGGTCACGGAAGGCACGATTGCAATCGACGGCAAGGTCGTCAACGAGCTGGAGCCGAAGGATCGCAACATCGCGATGGTGTTTCAGAATTACGCGCTCTACCCGCATATGACGGTCGCGGAAAACATGGGTTATGCGCTGAAGATCGCGGGGCTGCCGAAATCGAAGGTCGAAGCACGCGTTTTGACTGCGGCGAAGATTCTTGAACTCGAACCGTTGCTTGCCAGAAAGCCGCGCGAACTGTCGGGCGGACAACGGCAACGTGTGGCGATGGGGCGTGCGATCGTGCGCGAGCCTGCCGTGTTTCTGTTCGACGAACCGCTGTCGAACCTCGATGCGCGTTTGCGCGTGCAGATGCGGCTCGAAATCCAGCGTTTGCATGGGCGGCTCAAGACGACGAGTCTGTACGTGACGCACGATCAGGTCGAAGCGATGACGCTGGCGCAGCGTGTGATTGTGATGAACAAGGGACACGCTGAGCAGATCGGCGCACCGACCGAAGTTTATGAGCGGCCTGCGACGACGTTCGTGGCGGGCTTTATCGGCTCACCGGGGATGAATCTGCTGAGCGGCTGGGTGTCGGAAGATGGCGCCTTCTTCGAAGTCGCGGGTGAAGGGCCGAAGCTGCCTCTCGATGGCGTGCCTTGCGTGGGCCGCGAAGTTGCGAACGGTCGCGGCTGCGTGCTCGGCATCCGGCCCGAGCATATGACGCCCGGTCTGGCGCCTGAAGCGTCATCGGCGACGCTTGCCGTCGATTCGTGCGAACTGCTAGGTGCCGATAATCTCGCGCATGGGCGCTGGGGTAGGCATGATGTCACCGTGCGGTTGCCGCATGGGCATCGGCCTCGCGCCGGTGAAATGCTGTCGGCCGCCTTGCCGGTGCGGCATTTGCATTTCTTCGATGAGGAGAGCGGGCGGCGGTTGAACTGAGGGCTTTTTCTGTCTACGACGCAGTCGCGGATCTTGTCTTTTGGTCGGCGTCCGCACAAAAGGCGACGCCGGGCCGCAGGCAAAACCGGCGACTGCGCCGAGACAAAAAGCGAGAACAAAGCCCCAGCGAGCTCAAGAAGTACAATGCCAGATCCGCCCGCCTCCAGCCGGCGCCAGCACGCGCAGTGCCAAACTCCAATTTCATCTGTCAAGCAAAAATGGCCCAATACGTCTTCACCATGAACCGGGTCGGCAAAATCGTGCCGCCCAAACGCCACATTCTGAAAGACATCTCGCTGTCGTTTTTCCCCGGCGCGAAAATTGGTCTGCTCGGCCTGAACGGCTCGGGTAAGTCCACGCTGATCAAGATCATGGCCGGCGTCGACAAGGATATCGAAGGCGAAGCCACGCCAATGCCGAACCTGAACATCGGCTATCTGCCGCAGGAGCCGCAGCTCGATCCGCAAAAGACCGTGCGCGAAGCCGTCGAAGAAGGCCTCGGCGACGTGTTCCAGGCGCAGAAGAAGCTTGACGAAATCTACGCTGCCTACGCCGAGCCGGACGCCGATTTCGACGCGCTCGCCGCCGAGCAGGCGAAGTACGAGGCCATCCTCGCGACATCGGATGGCGGCAGCCCCGAACAGCAGCTCGAAGTCGCCGCCGACGCGCTGCGCCTGCCGCCGTGGGACGCGAAGATCGAACACCTGTCGGGCGGCGAGAAGCGCCGCGTCGCACTGTGCAAGCTGCTGCTCGAAAAGCCCGACATGCTGCTGCTCGACGAACCGACCAACCACCTCGACGCCGAATCCGTCGAATGGCTGGAGCAGTTCCTCACGCGCTTCCCAGGCACCGTCGTCGCCGTCACCCACGACCGCTACTTCCTCGACAACGCCGCCGAGTGGATTCTCGAACTCGACCGCGGCCACGGCATTCCGTGGAAGGGTAACTACAGCAGCTGGCTCGACCAGAAGGAAGACCGCCTCAAGCAGGAAGAAGCGTCGGAATCCGCGCGTCAAAAGGCGATCAAGAAGGAACTGGAATGGGTGCGGCAAAATCCGAAGGGCCGTCAGGCCAAGTCGAAGGCACGTATCGCGCGTTTTGAGGAACTGAACAGCCAGGAGTACCAGAAGCGCAATGAAACCCAGGAAATCTTCATTCCCGTCGGCGACCGCCTCGGTAATGAAGTGGTCGAGTTCAAGAATGTCAGCAAGTCGTACGGCGATCGCCTGCTGATCGACAACCTGAGCTTCAAGATTCCGGCAGGCGCGATCGTCGGCATCATCGGCCCGAACGGCGCCGGCAAGTCGACGCTGTTCCGCATGCTCACAGGCAAGGAACAGCCCGATTCGGGCGAAATCGTTCAGGGTCCGACCGTGAAGCTCGCATACGTGGATCAGAGCCGCGACGCGCTCGACGGCTCGAAGACCGTGTTCGAAGCAATCTCCGGCGGCGCAGACGTGCTGACGGTCGGCAAGTACGAGACGCCGTCGCGCGCCTACATCGGCCGCTTCAACTTCAAGGGCGGCGATCAGCAGAAGATCGTCGGCAATCTGTCGGGCGGCGAACGCGGCCGTCTTCATCTGGCGAAGACGCTGATCGCCGGCGGCAACATGCTGCTGCTCGACGAACCGTCAAACGACCTCGACGTCGAAACGCTGCGCGCGCTCGAAGACGCCCTCCTCGAGTTCGCCGGCTCGGTGATGGTCATCTCGCACGACCGCTGGTTCCTCGACCGGATCGCGACGCATATCCTCGCCTTCGAAGGCGATTCTCAAGTCACCTTCTTCGACGGCAACTACCAGGAGTACGAAGCGGACAAGCGCGCGCGCCTGGGCGAAGAAGCGGCGCGCCCCAAGCGTCTGCGCTACAAGCCGATCAGCCGCTAAGCGTTCGTTGCATGGCCGTCCGCAATCGGACCGCGCTCGCGGTTCGATGCGAACGGCATAAGAGTTGCTCTCCATCCCTCGCAGGATCGCATCCGGTCCACGCAGTTTTTCCGATGCAGGCCTTCTGCCTGCGCCGCGCCTCGCGTGCACCCGCATGCACCATGCGCGGCATTCCGCGACACATAACCCGAACCACGGCCAGAGCAAGGACGAGGAGGTGGCATGGTGATGTCGAAGGGCAGCCGTGTGATGGCGGCCATCGCAGGTGCGATCGTGCTGCTCGTCGTGCTCGCGGCGATCGGATTGTATTTCGTGCAACGCGAAGTGAAAGCACGCGTCGTCGACGCGCTCGCGCCCGTCGGCACGGCAGACCGCATCGATGTGGGCATTTCGGCGATCACGCTGCATCGCGTGAGGCTGACGGCGCCGCAAGACTGGCCAACGCCCGATGCCCTCACCGCCGACGAAATCACGATGACGCCCGACGTTCGCGATTACCTGTTCGCGCATCGCATGCATCTGCGGAGCGTCGTGGTTCGCGGCTTCAATCTCGCGCTCGTGCGCACCTCGAGCGGCAGACTGGAGATTCTGCCGAAGCTGCGTCAATCGATGAGCAAGCCTGCGCAACCGTCGAGCGGGGCAAGCGGCGCTGCAACGAACAAACCGCCGTTACCCGCCGAAAAACTCATCGATCACATCGCGTTCGCGGATGGCCGGTTCGTCTTCTACGACGAGACGATCAGCAAGCCGCCGTACAAGGTCGTCGTCAGCGACGCGAGCGCGAGCGTCGATCATATCCACCTGCCCGACCTCAGCGAGCCGACGGGCATTTCGATGAAAGGCGCGATCAAGGGTCCGTCGCACACGGGCCGGGTGACGTTCGATGGCTGGATGACGATCGCCAGCAAGGACTCGAAGACGACCACGACGCTCAAAGGCGTCGACGTTGTCACGCTCGATCCCTATCTGCTGAAGAAGGCAGGCGCGAAGGCACAGGTGACGGGCGGCACGCTCGACCTCAATCTGCAGGCCGCGGTGACGAGCTATCACATCCACGCGCCGGGCACGGTCATGCTGCATCATCTGCAACTGGCCGGGACGGACGATCCGCTCGATACGTTCATGCAGATTCCGACGCGTGCCGCCGTCGCCGCGCTGAAAAAACATGGCGACGACATCACGCTGCACTTCACGATCGACGGCAACTTACGCGATCCGAAGTTCAAGCTGAACGAAAGCGTAATGACGGAGTTGCGCGCGAACTTCGCGAAGGCGCTGGGTGTCAGCGCCGAGGGCGTCGCGAAAGGCACGGAAGAAACGGTAAAGGGATTGGGCAACGCGCTGAAGAATCTGCTCGGACAGTAACGCCCTCGCCGGGCGCGGCCTTCGCCGGCTCAGACAGGCAACCCGAGTTGGCGCAGTTTTGCTTCCGTCTGCGCGGCGTTCGTGTGATGTACGCCGTGCCAGCCGAGTTCGGTCGCGGCGCGCGCGTTCGCGATGTTGTCGTCGATAAAGACGAGTTCATGCGCTTCGACGTCCGGCAAATGCGCGCGAATCCGGCGCAGCATCTCGGCAAAGATGGCGGGATCCGGCTTGACCATCTTCACGCGGCCGGACACCACGATGTCCTTGAAGCGCCGCAGCACAGGGTAGTGCTCCCACGCATACGGAAAGGTCTCGTCCGACCAGTTCGTCAGGCCAAACAGCGGCACGTTCGCGTCCTCGAGCTTTTCAACGGTTGCCACGCCGTCGTCGAGCACGCCTGCCACCATTTCATGCCAGCGCTCGTAGAACGCGCGGATCAGCGCTTCGTGTTCGGGAAATTTCGCGATCAGTTCGGCCGTGCCTTCCGCGATCGGCTGGCCGCCGTCCTGGCGGACCACCCAGTCCATCGTGCAGACGTTCGACAGGAACCATGCGCGTTCGGCGTCGTCGGGAATCAGCTGACGATACAGATACTGCGGGCTCCAGTCGATCAGCACGCCGCCGAAGTCGAACACGACTGCCTTGATGCTCATGCGAACTCCGTTTGCAGAATGTCAGCGAGAGGGCGCACCTTGACACCCTTGCCCGTCATTGACGAATTGGACCAGACGAAATTCTGGTGCTCGACGATCTTGTCGGCCGTGAGATGCGGCTTGTCTTGCGTCGTGTGCAGGTCGGCGACGACCGTCGTGCGCAGGCCGAGCAGTTCGGCCCGGCGCGCGGTGGCGTTCACGCAGAACTCCGACGCGTAGCCGCATATCAGCACGCTATCGATATCGCTTTGACCAAGCTGATCCGCGAGCGGCGTCTCATGGAACGAATCGCCGACGATCTTGTAGATGGACGCATCCGATGGCTCGCGAACAAGCGCCACGGGCAACTGCCACGGGTCGCTGCCGCGTGCGAGCGGTCCGCTCGCACCGCTCTCGTGCTGCACGAAAAAGACACGCGCGTTTGCTTTGCGCGCAGCCGACGTAAGCCGGTTGATGCCGTCGATCACGGCCTCGCTGCGATATGCAGGTGACGGACCGCTGAAAAACATCTGCTGAACGTCGATCACGATTATGGCAACCCGGGACATGCGAGCCTCGCTATTTATTGGTCGATTCTTCCTGCCGCAAAGCTGGCAGCATCGAGCGAGCCGCCGTTTCGCGGCGGCTCGTCAGCGCGGCCTCATACCGGCTGCGTACGCGTTTCGAGCCACGCCTTCGCGTCACCCGACACGCGCGGCGACACGCGTTCGCGCACCGTCGCGTGATACGCGTTGAGCCACGCACGCTCGTCGTCGCGCAACAGGTTCAGCGCGACGCAGCGCGTGTCGATCGGGCACAGCGTCAGCGTTTCGAATTCGAGGAAATCGCCGAACTCGGTCTTTTCGGCCTCGCGATTCAGCACGAGGTTTTCGATGCGGATGCCCCACTTGCCCGGCCGATAGATGCCCGGCTCGATCGACGTGATCATGCCCTCTTCCATCGCCGTCCAGCTTTCGGCGGGCGCGTAGTGCGAGATCACCTGCGGGCCTTCGTGAACGTTCAGGAAATAGCCGACGCCGTGGCCCGTGCCGTGCCCATAGTCCGCGCCCGCTTCCCAGATCGGCGCACGCGCAATCGAATCGAGCATCGGCGAACGGATGCCGCGCGGGAACTTCGCGCGCGACAGCGCCATCGTGCCCTTCAACACGGTCGTGAAGTCGCGGCGGTGGTCGTCGGTGATCGTGCCGACGGGCACCACGCGCGTGATGTCAGTCGTGCCGCTCAGATACTGTCCGCCGGAATCGATCAGCAGCAGACCGTTGCCTTCGATCGTCGAATGCGACGCGGGCGTCGCACGGTAATGCGGCATCGCACCGTTCGCATTGAAGCCGGCGATAGTCGCGAAGCTCAGCGTAACGAAGCCCGCCTGGCGCGCACGCGCCGCCGTCAGTTTTTCGTCGATGGTCAGCTCGGTGATCTTTTCGCGGCCCAGCGCACCTTCGAACCACGCGAAGAATTCAGCCAACGCGGCGCCGTCCTGCTCCATCGTCGCGCGCACGTACTCGGCTTCCGCTTCCGTCTTGCGCGACTTGAAGAACGTCGACGGATTCACCGACTCGACGATCGCCACCGACGCCGGCACCGATTGCAGCAGCCCGAACGTGATACGGCGCGGGTCGATCAGCAGCGTCTGGCCGTTGGGCAGCGCGGCGAGCGCGTCAGCCGCCTTCGCGTACGGCTCGATCCTGATGCCGTCGCGTGCGAGCGATTCGGCCAGCTGCGGCGGCACCTTTCCGTCCACCACGAAAAGCGAAGCGCGCTCCAGCCCGATCAGCGCATGCGCGACGAACACCGGGTTGTAGTTCACGTCGGCGCCGCGCAGATTCAGCAGCCAGGCGAGGTCGTCGAGCGTCGAGATGAAATGCCACTGCGCGCCCTTCTCCTGCATCGCGCGGCGGATCTGATCGAGCTTTCTCGCGCGCGACACGCTCGCGTGCGGCGCGACGTGTTCGTACACGGCTGCCGTCGGCAGGGTCGGACGCTGCTGCCACACGGTATCGAGCAGATCCAGATCGGTGCGCAGCTTCACGTCGCGCGCTTTTAGCGCATCGTTCAGCGCGCGCGCCGCAGCGACCCCGAGCACGGCGCCGTCGACGCCGACCGTCGCGCCCGCCGGCAGGTTCTGCGCGAGCCAGTCGATATGCGGCGCCGTCTGCTGGCCGCCGAACATCTTCATCAACTGGATGCCCGTGCCCGCCAGTTGCGCCTCGGCCTGAACCCAGTAGCGGCTATCCACCCACAAACCGGCGAAATCGGCCGTCACGACCAGCGTGCCGACCGAGCCGGTGAAGCCGGACAGCCATTCACGCCCTTGCCAGCGGCCGGGCAGATATTCGGAAAGATGCGGATCGGCCGAGGGCACCAGCCAGGCGGCGAGCCCTTCCTGCTTCATCGCGCTGCGCAGTGCCGCGATGCGCTCAGGCGTCGAGGCAGTTTCGGAGAGTCGTACGTTCATCGGTTTCACCTGCAAGAATTCATCGACGGGAAAACAGGCCGACCGTCACGGCAACGGCAACCAGCGCAATCGCGGTGCATATGGGCCACTCGAGCGTGTCGCCGTCGTGGAAAAGCTGAGTGACATTGCCGGCCATGTGCGCGATCACGGCACCCGCCACGCCGACCAGCATCGCCAGCCACAGAGCGACGCGGCTCGCGCGGCGCAGCGGATGCATCCACCAGCTGGCCGCGCCAACGACGGCGCCGAGGATGATCAACCCCGGCCAGCCCATCAGCGCGTACCGCTTATTAAATTAGGACTGTTCTGATAGGAAGCTGTTTTATCGATGGTTAGCATTTTTTTCTCATTCACCAGAAGGTCGGCACGGCTTTCTGCGTAGCGGTTGAGTTTAGGGGCCGGGGTAAGGTTAAGCAAGCTGAAAGCCTCCGCGCCAGATCGCTGCGCCCATCCCACCATCAATGCGAATCGCCCTTATTGAGCCTGACCTCCGGCATGCGGAAATCGTCGGCCGGCTACTGCTTGCCGGGGGTCATGCCTGCCATCATTTCGCCGCCAGTGCACCTTTTCTCGCGGGCGCCGAACACGAATTCTTCGATCTCCTCGTCA
This sequence comes from Paraburkholderia phymatum STM815, assembly GCF_000020045.1. GTDB lineage: Bacteria > Pseudomonadota > Gammaproteobacteria > Burkholderiales > Burkholderiaceae > Paraburkholderia > Paraburkholderia phymatum. The sequence continues at coordinate 3,074,816 of NC_010622.1, forward strand.
CCGACGCATTCTGCGGCGACGCCGCAGCGGAAGACGTCATCGCGCGCGCGCGCAAGGTTCTGCCCGGCCTGCCCGTCGTGGCCCTGATGAGCGCGCCGCGCGAAAGCGAACTCGTCGCGATGCTGCAGGCAGGGGCCGACGACTGCCTGTCCAAGCCCGTACGCGGTCCGGAAATGCTGGCGCGCATCGAAGCGTTGATGCGCCGGGCGGGAATACGCCGCCCGCGCAACCGTGCGCGCGAAATGTTCGGCGAGTACGCATTCGATGTGGGCCGCTCCAGCGTCAGCTTTCGGGGACAAAGCATCACGATGACGCCGAAGGAACTGCAGTTCGCGCTACTGCTGTTTACCAATATGTCGAGACCTGTTTCAAGGGCGCACATCCTCGAAACAGTCTGGTCCCGGCGCCGCGACGTAAGGTCGCGCACGCTCGACACGCACGCATCACGCATCCGCACCAAGCTCGAACTGCGGCCCGAATTCGGCTACACGCTGACGCCGCTGTATGGCTACGGCTACCGTCTCGACCGGATTCCCGTTGAGAATCCGGATACCACGGATAAACCCCCGCCGGCTGAAAGAATCGTGGAAACGCTATAATATTGGGCTTAACCATAGCCCCAATACGTCGCGCCAAAAACGCCGTAGCGTCCCCGTGCAACTGCTAACGATCGGAATCAATCACCACACAGCGCCTGTCGCCCTGCGCGAACGCGTGGCATTTCCGCTCGAACAGATCAAGCCGGCGCTTTCTACGTTCAAGGACATCTTTCTGGGTCGCACGGCTCGCACCGCGCCGGAAGCAGCCATCCTGTCGACCTGCAATCGCACCGAGCTCTACTGCGCCACCGACGACCACGCGGCCCGCGAAGCCGCGATTCACTGGCTGTCGGAGTACCACAACATCGCCATCGACGAACTCGCGCCGCACGTTTATGCGCTGCCGCAGTCGGAAGCGGTGCGCCATGCGTTTCGCGTCGCGTCGGGGCTGGATTCGATGGTGCTGGGGGAAACGCAGATCGTCGGTCAGATGAAGGATGCCGTGCGCACGGCGACGGAAGCCGGGGCGCTCGGTACCTATCTGAACCAGTTGTTCCAGCGCACCTTCGCGGTCGCGAAGGAAGTCCGCACCACGACTGAAATCGGGGCGCAATCCGTTTCCATGGCTGCGGCGGCTGTACGCCTCGCGCAGCGCATTTTCGACAAGGTGTCGAACCAGCGCGTGCTGTTCATCGGCGCGGGCGAAATGATCGAATTGTGCGCGACTCACTTCGCCGCACAGCAGCCGCGCGAGCTAGTCGTCGCAAACCGCACGGCCGAACGCGGCCAGCGCCTTGCCGAGAGCTACAACGGCCGCGCGATTCCGCTGTCCGAGTTGCCGACGCGCATGCACGAGTTCGACATCATCGTATCCTGCACGGCGTCGACGCTGCCCATCATCGGTCTCGGCGCGGTTGAGCGCGCGGTGAAGGCGCGGCGTCATCGCCCCATTTTCATGGTCGATCTCGCCGTGCCGCGCGACATCGAACCGGAGGTCGGCAAGCTCGAAGACGTGTTTCTGTACACCGTCGACGATCTCGGCGCGATCGTCCGCGAGGGCAATGCGTCGCGGCAAGCTGCCGTCGCGCAGGCCGAAACCATCATCGAAACGCGCGTGCAGAATTTCATGCAGTGGCTGGACGCGCGCAGCATTGTGCCCGTCATCCGTCACATGCACACCCAGGCCGACGCGCTGCGCCGCGCCGAAGTCGACAAGGCGCAGAAGATGCTCGCGCGCGGCGACGATCCCGCCGCCGTGCTCGAAGCGCTGTCGCAGGCGCTGACCAACAAGCTGATCCACGGTCCGACGCATGCGCTCAACCGTGCCAGCAGCGAAAACCGTGATCAGCTCATCGAATTGATGGGCGGCTTCTACAAGCACGCACACCCGTCTTCCGAGCGTTAGCGGCGCTTCTCGCCGCGGCAGCGCGCGGGTGGCCGACAGGCTCGCACGGTGCCTCATCTGCAGTGACAAGGGTGCTTTCGCCCGCTTCCCCGAATCCAGCCGTTCTTTCCGGACCCCGCTCCGACCGCCCCAATGAAAACGAGCATGCAAGCCAAGCTCGACCAGCTAACCACACGGCTGGCCGAACTGAACGACCTGTTGAGCCGCGAAGACATCACGTCGAACATCGATCAATACCGCAAGCTCACGCGCGAGCACGCGGAGCTGCAGCCGGTCGTCGAGCAATACGGTCTGTGGCGTCAGACGATGAACGATGCGGCCACCGCGCAGGAACTGCTGTCCGATGCATCGATGAAAGACTTCGCAGAAGAGGAAATCCGCGCGTCGCGGGAGCGGATGGAGACGCTCGAAAGCGAATTGCAGAAGATGCTGCTGCCGAAAGACCCGAACGACGACCGCAACATTTTCCTCGAAATCCGCGCCGGCACGGGTGGCGACGAATCGGCGCTGTTCGCCGGCGACCTGCTGCGCATGTATCTGCGTTACGCGGAACGCAACCGCTGGCAGGTCGAAATGATGTCGGCGAGCGAATCGGATCTGGGCGGCTATAAGGAAGTAATCGTGCGGATCGCGGGCGAGGCTGCGTATTCGAAGCTCAAGTTCGAATCGGGCGGACACCGCGTGCAGCGCGTGCCTGCGACGGAAACGCAAGGCCGCATCCACACGTCCGCCTGCACGGTCGCGGTGATGCCGGAAGCGGATGAAATCGGCGAAGTCGAGATCAATCCCGCCGATCTGCGCATCGACACGTTCCGTGCGTCAGGCGCGGGCGGTCAGCACATCAACAAGACCGATTCCGCGGTGCGCGTGACGCACCTGCCGACGGGCATCGTCGTCGAATGTCAGGACGACCGTTCGCAGCACAAGAACAAGGATCGCGCGCTGAAAGTGCTCGCGGCCCGCATCAAGGACAAGCAGTATCACGAGCAGCATGCGAAGGAGGCAGCGACGCGCAAGAGCCTGATCGGTTCGGGCGACCGGTCGGAGCGCATTCGCACGTACAACTTCCCGCAAGGGCGTCTCACCGATCACCGGATCAATCTGACGCTGTATCGCCTCGAGTCGATCATGGAAGGCGATCTCGACGAACTGATCGCGGCGCTCGTGTCCGAGCATCAGGCGGAACTGCTCGCATCGCTCGGCGACGCCGACTGACCCGCGCGCATGAATCACTCCGTCGATACCGTCGCCACGCTGCTCCGCGCGTCGCCGCTGCCCGCGCTCGAAGCGCGCATTCTGCTCGGACACGCGCTCGGCTGGCGGCGCACGGAACTGATTACGCGCGCCGACCATCCGCTCGATTCCGCTCAGGTGGCAGCCTTTCGCAATCTGGAAACGCGGCGCGCGGCGGGCGAGCCGGTCGCGCAGCTGATCGGCTCGCGCGAATTCTTCGGACTCGATTTCGACGTCACGCGCGATGTGCTGATCCCGCGACCGGAAACCGAACTGCTGGTCGAGACCGCCGTGCAGGCTCTGGAAGAACACGGCGCTCGTTCCCGCGTGCTCGATCTCGGCACGGGCACGGGCGCGATCGCGGTGTCGATTGCGTGGTCGCGGCCGGATGCACGGGTATGGGCCGTCGATCGCTCAGAAGAAGCGCTGTCCGTTGCGCGACGCAACGCCGTCAGACTTCTCGAACCGAAACGTCCCGGCGGCGATCTGCGATTCGCACTTAGCGACTGGTACTCGGCGCTCGACGCCTCGCTCGTATTCGAAGTGATCGTCAGCAACCCGCCGTATATTGCGAGCGGCGATCCGCATCTGTCGCAAGGCGACTTGCGCTTTGAGCCGCGTGGCGCGCTCACCGACGAAGCCGACGGCCTGTCGGCGATCCGCGCGATCGTCGCCAGCGCGCCGGCGCGGCTCGTGCCGAACGGTGTGCTCTGGATGGAACACGGCTACGACCAGGCGCAAGCCGTGCGCGCGATGCTCGCCGCGCAAGGCTTCGCCGACATCCGCTCGGAATGCGACCTTGCCGGCATCGAGCGGATCAGCGGCGGACGCTGGCCGGGCTGACGGGAGCAGCATCACAACGGACGGGCAACCGATCCAGCCATCGGTCGTGAGCGGCGAAATCCGCTATCATTTGTCTCTATCCCCAACAAACACCGGAATCGCAAGGTCAGTCATGGACACGCAACAACGCATCAAGCAAATCGTCGACGAAAATTCCGTCGTGCTCTTCATGAAAGGCAACGCGCAATTCCCGATGTGTGGCTTCTCGGGCCGCGCAGTGCAGATCCTGAAGGCATGCGGTGTCGATCAGTTCAAGACGGTCAACGTCCTCGAAGACGACGCCGTGCGCCAGGGCATCAAGGAATTCTCGAACTGGCCGACCATTCCGCAGCTGTACGTGAACGGCGAGTTCGTCGGCGGCTCGGACATCATGATGGAGATGTATCAGTCGGGCGAACTGCAGCAACTCTTCGCCGCCGCCTGATCCACGCAGAGGGGCGCCGCCGTCATGGAAACACGCGTCGCCCGTCAGGAAAACGCACGCCGGCTGATCGTCGCGATCACGGGTGCGACAGGCGCCATCTACGGCATCCGCCTGCTCCAGACGCTGCGCACACTCGGCGGTGTCGAAAGCCATCTGCTGATCTCCAGCGCCGGATGGCTCAATATCCAGCACGAACTTCAACTGTCACGCGACGACGTGCATCCGCTCGCGGATGTCGTTCATTCGGTGCGCGATGTCGGCGCGAGCGTCGCATCCGGCTCGTTTGCGACCGACGGCATGATCGTCGCGCCCTGCTCGATGAAAACGCTCGCGAGCATCGCGCATGGCCTCTCCGACAATCTGATCACGCGCGCCGCCGACGTCACGCTCAAGGAACGCCGAAGGCTCGTGCTGATGGTCCGTGAAACGCCGTTCAATCTCGCGCATCTGCGCAACATGACGGCCGTCACCGAAATGGGCGGCATCATTTTTCCGCCGCTTCCCGCCTTCTACACTCGGCCTGAGACGATCGACCAGATGGTCGACCATACCGTCGCGCGCGTGCTCGATCTTTTTGCGCTGGGTCCGGCGCTGGCGCCCGCCTGGCACGGGTTGAACCGTCCGCAGGCGTAAGCCCGGCCACCCGGCCTTGAGCATTCACAACTGCCGCGAGACAATCAAATGCAGATTTGACCGTTTATCAAACGGCAGTGCGGCCTTATATTCGGTTCAAGCTAACCCTTTGTCGCACTGCCATGACCCGCTTGCCCTCTCTCTTCCTGTCGCACGGTGCGCCGACGCTGCCGATCGACCCGTCGATGCCGCGCGCGCAGTTCGCATCGTTGTCGTCGGAAGTGCCGCGTCCAAAAGCCATCCTTATGCTGTCCGCGCATTGGGGCACGCTGCAGCCCGCAGCGAGCACGTCGGAAGCGCCTGAGACGATTCACGACTTCTACGGCTTCCCGCGTCAGCTGTACGAAATCCAATACCCGGCGCCGGGCGCGCCTGATGTCGCACGCCGCGCGGCTGAGTTGCTCGGCGGCGAAGGTATTCCGACGGCGACGCAGCCTCACGGTCTCGATCACGGCGCGTGGGTGCCGATGCTGCTGCTGTTCCCTCACGCGGACGTGCCTATTGCACAACTGTCGATCCAGCCTCAGCTCGATCCCGCGCATCATTTCCGCGTGGGCCGTGCGCTTCGTCCGCTGCAGGAGGAAGGCGTGATGATCGTCGGATCCGGGCAGATCACGCACAACCTGCGCGAAGCGGATTTTTCAGCACGTCCGGAAGACGCGGATCCGCGCGTTACCGAGTTCACCGACTGGTTCGAAACGCGCCTTGCCGCACGCCATATCGATGCGCTGCTCGACTACCGTCGTCAGGCTCCGCACGCGGAGTTCATGCATCCGACCGACGAGCATCTGCTGCCCGTGTTTGCAGCCCTCGGCGCCGCACCGGATGACTACGCGCTCGGCATTCAGTCGCTCGGTACGTTCCAGCGCTCGCTGGCGATGACGAACTACGTGTTCGGCTACGCCTGATCCCCGCACGACACATCGCGTCGCGCAAACTAAAAAGCCCGCCAGAATTCTGGCGGGCTTCTTCTTGTGTCAGACAGTCAAGCGCTGAAGATCAGGCGCCCACGCCTTCGAGGATCTCGTCGTGCGACTCGCGCTCGTTCAGATACCCGGTGCGATAACCCGTATGCACGCCCCAGTAATAGAAGATCAGCGAGAACACGATCACGACCAGCATGTCCCAGCCGTACGGCAGCACGCCCATGCCGCCGAACTGCTTGCTGCCGATCAGCGACAGGATCGCCATCACGGGCAGGTACGCCACCAGCCACCACGCCGCCTTCAGGTCCTGGTTGAAGCCCGAGAAGCCCGACTTCGCCTGGAAGTAGAAGTACACCGGCAGCGCGACGATCATCAGCAGAATGATCTCGCCCGTCAGCGGCCACTTCGCCCAGTACAGGATCAGCGAAGCACACACGAACGCGAACGGTGCGATCAGCCCCATGCCCGGAATGTGCAGCGGACGCTCGAGGTCCGTTGCCGAGCGGCGCAGCGCCATCAGGCTGATCGGGCCCGTCAGGTACGAGATCACCGTGGCCACCGAAATCACCGCTGCCAGTGAGCTCCAGCCACGGAAGAAGAACAGGAAGATGAACGACACCAGCAGGTTGAACCACATCGCCGGACGCGGTACGCCGTACAGCGGATGCACGCTGCCGAAGATCTTCGGCATCGTGTTGTTGCGCTCCATCGCGTAGATCATGCGCGTGGTCGTCGCCATGTAGGTCGTGCCCGTGCCGCTCGGGCTGACGAACGCGTCGATGTACAGCAGGATCGCGAGCCAGTTCAGGTTCAGCGCGATCGCCAGTTCCGCGAACGGCGACTTGAAGTTGAACTGGTTCCAGCCCTTCATCACGTCGGCCGGACTCACTGCGCCGATGTACGCAACCTGCAGCAGCACGTAGATCACCAGCGCCAGCAGGATCGAGCCGATCACCGCAAACGGCACGCTCTTCGCCGGATTGCGCGCTTCGCCGGCGAGGTTGATCGGGCTCTGGAAACCGTTGAACGCGAACACGATGCCGCTCGTCGCGACGGCCGTCAGCACCGCCGACCAGCCGTATGGCGCGAACGTGCTCGCTTCGCCGAGGTTTTCCTTGTGAAAGCCGCTCATCATCAGGCCGAGAATCGTCAGACCGGGGATGATGAACTTGAAGATCGTGATCGCGGTATTGGCGCGCGCGAATACCTTCACGCCCCAGTAGTTCAGCATGAAGTAGATCACCACGAGCACCGCCGACAGCAGCAGGCCCGGTGTCGTCAACTCGCTGTTGATGAACAGGTTATGCGCCCATTCGTACGGCCACGTGCTCATGTACTGGATCGACGCTTCAGCCTCGATCGGAATCACCGACACGATGGCGATCCAGTTGGCCCACGCGCTGATGAAGCCCACCAGCGCGCCGTGCGAGTAGCGCGCGTAACGCACCATGCCGCCCGACTCCGGGAACATCGCGCCCAGTTCCGCGTAGGTCAGCGCAATCGCGAGAATCACCACCGCGCCGATCACCCACGCGCACAGCGCCGCAGGACCCGCAATCTTGGCCGCCTTCCAGGCGCCGAACAGCCAGCCGGACCCGATGATCGAGCCGAGTCCCGTCAGCATCAGCGCGAACGGGCCGATGTGCCGTTGAATGGAACTTTTCACCTCTTCTCCTATATCTGAAAGCACGCCGCTGCCGCCGCCAGAAACACGGTTAGAAGTCATAGGAAAGACTAGGGCAGGCGGCGGGGCGGTGGCGAGCGCGGTTGCGGGTTTTCACTGGTGCAACCGGTCGCGTGCGGGCCGTAGTTTAACGGTTGCACCGTCCGATTGCAGTTAAAATCCGCTCGCGCCCTACAAAAAAATCGCGAAAATTGCAAGCTTTGTAAGACCACGAGTAGCTAAAACCCTCGGCTAATATGAGGATTTAAAGATTACGGTTGACCTTCTCTCGAAATGCCCGTATAAAGAACGGGCAGGATTTCAAGCGGCGAGTGAATTGGTCTTTCGTAGTTCGCCCATCAACGGTACTCCGGTTGGTCCCATTACCCTTCCTTGATTTTCATGCACCCTCGGGCTACGGCCTTTCTGGCTTCGGCCTTGTTCACCATTTTTAGGAAAAAGTAATATGGAAACCGGTACCGTCAAGTGGTTCAATGACGCAAAGGGCTTTGGCTTCATCACCCCGGACGCTGGCGGCGAAGATCTGTTCGCGCATTTCTCGGAAATCCGCGTCGAAGGCTTCAAGACGCTGCAGGAAAACCAAAAGGTTACCTACGACGTCAAGACGGGCCCGAAGGGCAAGCAAGCCGCTAACATCAAGCCGGCCTAAGCTTCGCTTTCTTCCGGAACGCAAAAACCCCGCCTCGGCGGGGTTTTTTGTTTTTCGGCCTCAATCGCTTTGTCGGCGTGAACGCTGAATTCTCTATTGGAATACGCGCTGCGCGTGAATGCCCAATCCGGTTGCAACGCTGGCGAGCCGGTCGCCGAATACGGGGCGCGCATCGGGGAAAGCTGCTGCCAGCGCACCCGACAGGAACGCCAGCCCCGTCGATCCGCCCGTGAAGTACAGTGCATCGACCTCACGCGGTGCGACGCCCGCGCGTTGCACCGTTTCGCGCGCGGCCTGAACGATGCGGTGCGTCTCGTCCTTGCCGGCAGCAATGAGTTGCGCTTCGTCGAAGGCGAGGCGCAAATCCTCCTCGACGATCTCCAGATCGATCAACGTCTCGCCGCCCGCCGCGACGCCGATCTTCGCTTCTTCTGCGTGCGCCGCGAGCGCATGGCCGAAGCGCTGCTCGACAACGCGCATCAGACGGTCGTGATGCTTCGTGTTCGAGTAGAGGTGCCGCATCAAGCCGAGCTCCGATACGCGCTTGGGCGTATAGACCGTGTTGATCAAATGCCAGGTGGCCAGATCGAAGTAAATGCGGTTCGGCACCTCGCGCCCGTCGGGATCGAGCGACTGGTAGCCGAGTTCGCGCAGAACGGTGGCGAGCTCGACACGGCGGTCGAAGTCCGTTCCTGCGACGTGCACGCCGTGATGCGCCAGCACGTCGTCCTTGCGCTCGAGGCGCTGCATCCGTTCCGGCCCGACACGCACAAGCGAGAAATCCGACGTACCGCCGCCGATGTCCGCCACCAGTACGAGCCCCTCGTGCGTCAGGTGCGCTTCGTAGTCGAATGCGGCCGCGATCGGTTCATACTGGAAGTGAATTTCGCTCAAGCCCACCGAGCGCGCCGCCGCTTCGAGCTGCTGCTGCGCGAGCTGATCGGCGCGCGGATCGTCGTCGACGAAAAACACCGGGCGACCGAGCACCGCGCGGCTGATCGGCGTGCCTGCCGTCTGCTCCGCGCAGCGCTTCAGATGCGTGATGAAGATCGCGATGACGTCGGTATATCGGATCGCCGAGCCATCGCCGAGATCGGTGGGGTTGTCGGCAAGCGCCGAGCCGAGAATGCTCTTCATCGACCGCATCAGCCGGCCGTCGAAGCCGTCGATATACGCTTCGAGCGCCGCGCGGCCATATGCGCGCGTGTTTTCGTCGGTGTTGAAGAACACGGCCGTGGGCAGCGTCGTGTAGGCACCTTCGACAGGCGCCAGCTTCAGCGTCGCCTGATCGGCCGTTGGGCCGCCGACTGGTACGGCAACTGCCGAATTAGACGTGCCGAAGTCAATCGCGCAATAGGTCATGGCAGGATTCGCCGCTCACGCTGGCGCGAACAGAAAGAGGACGGGCTTTGTAACATGAAAGCGGTGACACCATCAACCGACAGCGGACGCTAACGGGGAATGCTGCTTGCTGCACCGAAGGGTCGCGCCGAGCCGGAAAGAATTCGACAGGATACGCCCTTCGCCCGGCGCTCACAGCAGCTTCCGAAAATGTGCCGGCTGTCCGGCTTACCTGTCAGCATTGGCTTGCCCATTCAGGAGACCCAATGCAGGAACCCTCTACTGCCACGGTCGGCGCCGAGCCGTCCGTCACCGTCGAGACCGATCTGCCATCGCGCCTCGATCGCTTGCCTTGGGGCCGCTTCCACTCGCTGATCGTGGTTGCGCTCGGCGTGACATGGCTGCTCGACGGGCTGGAAGTGACGCTCGCGGGATCCGTCGCAAGCGCCTTGAAGTCGAGCGACGTGCTGCACTTTTCGAACGCGGACGTGGGGCTCGCGGGCAGCGCATATATCGCGGGCGCGGTGCTAGGCGCGCTCGGCTTCGGCTGGCTGACCGACCGGCTCGGACGCCGCAAGCTGTTCTTCATTACGCTCGCGCTCTATCTGGCGGCGACGGCGGCGACGGCATTCTCGTGGAATCTCGCAAGCTTTCTGTTGTTCCGCTTTTTGACGGGCGCGGGCATCGGCGGCGAATACACCGCAATCAATTCGACCATCCAGGAATTCACGCCCGCCCGCGTGCGTGGCCACACCGATCTTGCCATCAATGGCACCTTCTGGATCGGCGCAGCACTCGGCGCGATCGGTTCGCTGGTGCTGCTCGATCCGCATCTGTTCCACGGCGACTGGGGCTGGCGCGCGTGCTTCTTCATTGGGGCGGCGCTCGCGCTGGCGATCCTGCCGATGCGCGTCTGGATCCCCGAAAGCCCGCGCTGGCTGCTCACGCACGGCGAAGAAAAGGAAGCGCGCCGGATCGTCGAAGGTATCGAGGCGCGCTTCCGCGCGCAAGACCACGCCCTTGCCGACGACGCGCTCAAGCGTCTGCGCCTGCGTGCCCGCGAGCGCACGACGTTGCGCGAGGTCTTCCACACGCTGTTCGTGTTGCATCGGCGCCGCGCGCTGGTCGGGCTGTCGCTGATGACGGCACAGGCGTTCTTCTACAACGCGATCTTCTTCACCTACGCGCTCGTCCTGACGGACTTCTATCACGTGCCCGGCGACCACATCGGCTGGTATATCCTGCCGTTCGCGCTCGGGAATTTCGCCGGGCCGCTTTTGATCGGCAGGCTGTTCGATGTGATCGGCCGACGCAAGATGATCGCCGCGACCTACGCAATCTCCGCGATCCTGCTGACCTTGAGCGGCTACCTGTTCGAGCAGGCGTTGCTCACCGTAACGACGCAAACGATCGCGTGGATGGTGATTTTCTTCTTCGCGTCGGCGGCGGCAAGCTCGGCGTATCTAACCGTCAGCGAATCGTTTCCGCTCGAAATCCGCGCGCTCGCGATCGCGGTGTTTTACGCGTTCGGCACGGCGCTGGGCGGTATCGCGGGGCCGGCGTTCTTCGGCCGTCTGATTGACACGCAGCAGCGCAGCGAAGTGTTCTCCGGCTATCTGGTCGGCTCGGCGCTGATGCTGGCCGCGGCGCTCATCGGGGCGATCTGGGGCGTCGACGCCGAGCGCCGTTCGCTCGAGACGGTCGCGGCGCCGTTGTCAGCCGTCGAGGATCAGTAAGGCCGCAGCACCACACAAAAAAACGGCCCAGATGGGCCGCGTTGCGTCGTCCTGCAAGCAAGAACTGAAGATCGCTCAGAACGCCTTGTTCCACGCGCCCGCAAATGCGATGTCACCGAGCGGCACCCGCACGCGCGCTGCCTTCTCCCGCTCGCGCAGCACCGGATCGAGTTTGTCGACGTCGCCATAATGCGCAATCGAAATCATCGCGATCACTTCGGTGTCATCAGGCACGGCGAAGGCCTTGCGAAACGCGTTGACGTCGAAGCCGCTCATCTGATGCGCGGCGAGTCCCAGCGCGTGTGCCTGCAACACCAACGACAGCGCCGCTGCGCCCGCATCGTACGGCGCGCAGCGGTTGATCTCGCCCTTCGGCGTCAGCGTGCGCGCCGTTACGCAGATCAGCACCGGCGCATTCGCGTTCCAGCCCTGATTGAACGGCACAAGTGTATCGAACGCTCTTTTGAACGAGACTTCGTCGGTCGAGCGGTCGAACACCACGAAGCGCCACGGCTGCAGGTTGTACGACGAAGGCGCCCAGCGCGCCGCTTCCAGTACGGAACGCAGCTGCTCGCGGCTCACCGGCTCGCTCGAATAGGCGCGTGGGCTCCAGCGGCCTGCGATCAGTTCATGAACGGGAACGTCGGTGGGTGCGGGTTTGTTGGTCATGCGCATCTCTCGGTCGGAATTCATGATCGGCGGGCAGCAGCCCGGCGGGCCACTAGCATAACCCGAGGCGCGCGTTTTCCGCCGCTCAGGTCGCGCACATAAATATCGCGAAAGCGCATAAGAGGAGCGCGTCGCGGCATCTCAGCCGCGACGCGCTTCACGGTCGAGCCGATTACGACGTCACACCGCCTGTGCGGCGACGCTCCGCTCGGCGCGATTGATCCGCAGCACGATGATCGACGCAACGATGCACAGGCCACCCGAAATCATCGACGCCACCGTGTACGTGCCCAGGCTCGCGCGCAGCATGCCGGCGCCGAGCGCTGCAAACGCCGCGCCGAGCTGGTGACCGGCAACGACCCAGCCGAACACGACTGGCGCCGATTCCTTGCCGTAGACGTCGGTGGCGAGACGCACAGTGGGCGGCACGGTTGCGATCCAGTCGAGGCCGTAGAACACGGCAAACAGCGGCAAGCCGAAAAAGTCGATGCCGAACGCGTGTGGCAGATACATCAGCGACAGGCCGCGCAGCCCGTAGTACCAGAATAGCAGCACGCGCGCGTTGAAGCGGTCCGACAGCCAGCCCGACAGCGTCGTGCCGAACAGATCGAAAATGCCCATCGCGGCAAGCAGCGACGCGCCCTGCACTTCCGTCATCCCGTAGTCGCCGCACATGGCAATCAGGTGCGTGCCCACGTAGCCGTTCGTGCTCGCGCCGCAAATGAAGAAGCTGAAGAACAGCAGCCAGAAGTCGCGCGTCTTGCTGGCCATCGCCAGCGTGCCGAAGGCGATCGCGAGCGGATTCCTGTTGCTGACGTCCGAACGGATGGGTGCGTCGGCGGGTTCGCCGAAGGGACGCAGCGCCATGTCGGCGGGCCGCTCGGGCAACAAGAACGCGACGAGCGGCAGCACGACGGCGGCCGCGATCGCGACCGTCCACACGACTGGCCGCCAGCCATGATGCTGCGCGATCGCCGCCAGCAGCGGCAGGAACACCAACTGGCCCGTCGCCGAACTGGCCGTCAGAATGCCCATCACGAGACCTCGGTGCGTGGTGAACCAGCGGTTCACGACCGTCGCCGACAGCGTGAGTGCCGCTACGCCCGTCGCGCCCCCCACCATCACGCCCCACACGAGAATCATCTGCCACGGATGCGCCATCAGCGACGACAGCCCGACTCCCGCCGCCATCGTGCCGAGCGCAGTCAAAATGGTCGGCCGCACGCCGAAGCGCTGCATCGCCGCTGCCGCGAACGGTCCCATCAAGCCGTACAACGCGATATTCACCGAAATCGCCAGCGAGATCGTCGCGCGGCTCCAGCCGAAATCGTGCTCGAGCGGCACCATCATCACGCTCGGCGTCGCACGCGTGCCGGCTGCCGCAAGCAGCACCAGAAATACCACCGCCACGGCCAGCCAGCCGTAGTGGAAGCGCCCGCCAATCACTCTTGCTGCCCAGTTCATCGGTTCTCCAAGGGTTCCGCCGCGGCTCGCGAATGTCGCGATGTGAGCCGCAGCTGATTCTTACCACTTTCGTAGAAGACTTGTGACTGACCTGTCACAATCGGTCTTGCGATGTTAGTTACCGATCGGTAACATGTCAAGGTGTCTTAACTTGAACCACGAGACCCTCATGGCACATTCCGACACCACCAAACCCGCGTCGAGCCGCCGTGCGCAGACAGCGGGCTCCGACGCGCAGCAACATCTTCTGCGCGCGGCGGCCGACCTTTTCTACAAGGAAGGCGTGCGCGCAGTGGGCGTCGATGCCGTCGTCGAGCGCGCGGGCGTCAACAAGATGAGCTTGTACCGGCAGTTCTCGTCAAAAGACGATCTCGTGGTCGCGTACCTGGAACAGTCCGACGAGCACTTCTTCAGGCGGTTCGACGAAAGCCTCGCCAAACGTCCGGGCGAGCCGAGGAAGCAGATCGTCCAGTATTTCGAGGATCTTGCCGGGCGAGCGTCGAAGGAGGACTATCGCGGCTGCCCGTTCGTCAATGTGTCGGCGGAGTTTCCGGACCCGTCGCACCCTGCGCGAGTCTGCGTGCTGAACAACAAGACAAAGCTGATGCAGCGTCTGAACGAACTCTGCACGCAAGCCGGCGCGCGCGATCCGGCCGAGCTTGCGAACGGCCTCGCGCTGTTGATCGAAGGCGTGTATGCGTCGAGTCAGACGTACGGCCCGGGTTGCGGGCCGATCAAGGTGGCGCCGCGCGTCGCGGAACAACTTGTCGCGCAGGCGTGCGGGGCAGCCTCGGTAAAATAGCGGTTTTGCTTTCGCACTGGCACCGTCATGTCTTCGCCCTCCTACGCTTCCCATGACACCATTCTGGACGCCACGCGCCACTGGCTAACGCGCGCCGTGATCGGACTTAACCTGTGTCCTTTCGCGAAGGCGGTGCACGTGAAGAACCAGATTCGCTATGCAATCAGCGAAGCTGCCAACATGGAAGGCGCATTAACCGATCTGGAGACCGAACTTCGCACGCTCGCGGAATCCGATCCCGCCGAGATCGACACGACGCTGCTGATCATCCCGCACGCGCTCGGCGATTTTCTCGAATACAACGACTGCCTGTTCTTCGCGGAACGAATGCTAAAGCAGATGCGCCTGGAAGGCACACTGCAAATCGCGAGCTTCCACCCGCGCTACCAGTTCGAAGGCAACGAACCGGACGATATCGAAAACTACACGAATCGCGCACCCTACCCGATTCTGCATCTGCTGCGCGAAGCGAGCATCGAACGCGCGGTCAACGCGTTTCCCGACGCCGCCGACATCTACGAACGAAACGAAGCAACGATGCGTCGTCTCGGACGGGAAGGCTGGCGAGAATGGATGAGCGAGCCCGCCGGAGACTGACCGGGCCGCGCGCTGTGCCCTCTCAAGCCTCCGCGTAGAAGCGCTCGCGCAACTCCGTGATGCCGAGCGTTTCCAGCACTTCACTGAGCCGCTCGGCAGGGCGCCGGCGCGGCAAGTCTTTATAGGTCGCGATGATCAGCTCGTTCTTCATCGAGTGTTCCCAGCCGACGAGTTCGGTCACGTTGACCTGATAACCGTGCGCTTCCAGTTGCAGACAGCGCAGCACGTTGGTGATCTGACTTCCGAACTCGCGCGTATGCAGCGGATGCCGCCAGATCTCCGTCAGCGCGTTGCCGAGCGACTTTCCCTTGTTCTTGCGCAGCACACCCGCCACTTCCGCCTGACAGCACGGAACCACGACGATGTATTTCGCATGCTTTTGCAACGCGAAGCGGATTGCGTCGTCGGTGGCCGTATTGCACGCATGCAAAGCCGTGACGATGTCGATGTTTGGCGGAAGTTTGTCCGATGCAATCGACTCAGCTACAGAAAGATTAAGAAACGACATACCCTTGAAGCCAAGGCGCTGCGCCAGCTCCTCCGACTTCGACACGAGTTCCTCGCGAGTCTCAATGCCGTAGATGTGCGAGTTATCGCGCAGTTCCTTGAAGAACAGGTCGTAGAGAATAAAGCCGAGATAGGACTTGCCCGCGCCGTGATCGACGAGGGTTAGTTCACCTTTCGTTTCTTTCAGGTCTTTGAGCAGCGGCTCGATGAACTGGAACAGGTGATAGACCTGCTTGAGCTTGCGGCGGCTGTCCTGGTTCATCTTGCCGTCGCGCGTAAGGATATGGAGCTCTTTAAGCAGTTCGACGGATTGATTAGGACGGACTTCGTAGGATTTGCTGGACATCGAATGGGCACGCCACCGACTGCATCGCGAACGTGCGTCAGGTGACGGAAAAAGGGAAAAGTGTCTGTCAGTTTACCCAAAGCGCGAGGGACGGTCCTCGTTCTTGCGTCGACGGTGACACTCCGTGCTCCGCTTGGAACGTTTTGTGCGCGGTAACGTCGATTTCGAGCCGGCTGGCGAACGTATCGCGGGGCAGTCCTCTACTGCAGGTCGTAGGATCCTGACGGCTCGCACGATGCATGAAGAATGGCAAGGCTACCGGTTGCTGCAAGCGTGAGATGCGCCGGTACGCGTGAGGGAGGTCGAGCCGGGATACCGGTTTGAACGTTACGTAAACCTGAAGCGCACCGGGGTTGAAACGAAGCGCGCTCAGATCTGATGAGGCGGCAAATGGAAACGACACCCAACGGAAACGCCGAGCAGAAGTTTCAGGAGCTCATGGCGAAGCTGCTGGCCGCGCCCGAGTGGACGGAGAAGCAGCAGCTGGAACTCGAAATGGCACGCGACATCTCGGTCGAGATGCTGCGTCTCGCGGAAGCCATGCGCGACGGCAGCGTCGACATGGAGACGTGCCTCACCCTGCTCAAATACGCGAAAGTCCTGGACTTCGTGATGACGACGCTCGCGTCGCGCCGCGATATCAAACCCCAGACGCTGCGCGTGATCTTCAAACTGGCCGGACTCAAGGTCGACGAGGCCTATCCGGGCTGATCCACAGACGGCGGCGCGGCGCGCTCGCGCAGCCGACATCTTGCGCCGTTCATTGCGGCTCGCGTTGCCGCGCGGATGGCTTTGGTTTCTCGGCCCTTCCCCCGCGCAGCTGCATTGCCTCGCTCCCTCGCTAGCGCTTCGGACGCGTCATCAGCGGGCAGGATGCAGCCGCATCGTCGCGTGTTCCGGATGCTTTTAACATCGCCCTTCAAGCAGCAGCCGGCGCACCGAGCGGCGGCGTGCCATCGTGGAACATCGACTTCAACTGAGCGCGCAATTCAGGCGAATCGCTGTGCTTGTGCGCCGAGACCGCGTGCGCGACGGCGGCTTCGAGCAGCTCGTTGTCCGAATCTGCGCACAGGGCGACGGTGCAGTTGATGTCGCTCGGAAACTCACGGCAATCGATGTATTTGCGGGCCATGACAGACTCCTCGAACAAAGGCGTCGCGCGCAATATGTGCGCCGACGTGACCCCGGCGAGTCTATCGGGAGGCCTGGGCGGCTGCGGAATGCGTGGGTTGTGCGCGGCAGGGCGGCGCGACGTGCGCCGAAAACGAAGGTGAGTGAGAAAATTATAGGTCGCATCCTGGTCGATTTCGGGTCGACAAAGCGCTCGCGGACCGATCACCCAGAGGCCCGGATCAATCGCGGCGCGACCCGTTTGCCCCGCCTTCTGCCCGGTGGGACAATACCGGCCTTCGTGCACAACGCGCTTTCCGCCCTTCACCCTCCAGTCTTCATCGATGTCGAAATCGCCCGAAATCACTGCGGATCACGTCCGCGTCGCCGTCGTCGGCGGCGGCCCTGCGGGGCTGATGGCCGCCGAAGCGCTGGCTCGCGGCGGCGTGCGCGTCGACGTCTACGACGCGATGCCGTCCGTCGGCCGCAAGTTTCTGATGGCGGGTAAGGGCGGGATGAACATCACGCATTCGGAGCCGATTGAGCCGTTTGCCGGCCGCTACGGCAAGCGCCGCGCCGACATCGCACCGCTGCTCGACGCGTTCGGGCCGGATGCGCTGCGCGGCTGGCTCGACGATCTGGGCGTCGCGACGTTCGTCGGCAGTTCGGGCCGCGTGTTTCCCGTCGACATGAAGGCCGCGCCGATGTTGCGCGCGTGGCTACATCGGCTTCGCGGAGCGGGCGTGCAGTTCCATATGCGGCACAAGTGGAACGGCTGGCGCGCGTCGGAATCATCGAGCGCGCACGGATTAGGTTTCACGACGCCGCAGGGCGAACGCGAAGTGACGGCAGACGCCGTCGTGTTTGCGCTGGGCGGGGGAAGTTGGGCGCGCCTTGGCTCCGATGCCGCGTGGGTTCCCTTGATGCAGCAACGCCATATTCCCGTCGCACCGCTCCTCCCGAGCAACTGCGGCTTCGACGCCGACTGGACCGATTACTTCCGCGATCGTTACGCGGGTCAGCCGGTGAAGCCAGTTTCGATAACCGTCGAAGGCGTGGACGGCACGATCCAGCATCGGCAAGGCGAGTTCGTCGTGACGTCGACGGGAATCGAGGGAAGCCTCGTGTATGCATTGTCCGCGACGATCCGCGATCGCCTCCTGGCCGACGGCGAAGCGACCATACGGCTCGATCTTGCGCCGGGTCTGAGCGCGCAACGCGTGATCGACGAGGTGACGCGACCGCGCGGATCACGCTCGATGTCGAGCCATCTCCATAGCCGCATCGGCATCACGGGGGTCAAGCTGGGTTTGCTGCACGAGTGCGTGTCGAAGGACGATTTCACCGATGCCGCGAAGCTCGCGCAAGCGATCAAGTCCCTGCCGTTGCGGCTGGCGCGTACGCGCGCCATCGATGAAGCGATCAGCAGCGCGGGCGGCATCCCGTTCGAAGCGCTCGATCGCGCGTTGATGATCCGCCATCTGCCGGGCGTGTTTTGCGCGGGGGAGATGCTCGATTGGGAAGCCCCGACGGGTGGCTATCTGCTGACCGCATGCTTCGCGAGCGGCCTCGTAGCGGGCAATGGCGCGTTGGCGTATCTTCAGACCCCCTGACCCGCAGCCTCGCGCGTCATCTGGCCTTGAGCCGCCACAGCGAAGTCACTTCGGCCATGCGCGCCGCATGCAGCGGGTCTGAAGCATCGGTTGCTTTCGGATGACGCGGCTTGATGTCCTCTCTTCCTGCAACCGTCAAACCCGCGCTGGCGATGGCGGCGAGCAGCCAGTCGTGCGTGCGCATGCCGAGATGCTCCGCAAAGTCCGACAAGATCAGCCAGCCTTCGCCGCCCGGTTCGAGATGATCTGCGAGTCCGCTCAGAAAGCCCAGCAGCATGCGGCTTTCGTAGTCATAGACGGCATTTTCGATCGGCGACGCCGGACGCGCCGGCAGCCACGGCGGATTGCAGACGATCAGCGGCGCGCGTCCTTCGGGGAACAGGTCGGCCGCGATCAATTCCACCTGTTTGTCGTAGCCGAGCCGCGTGAGATTTTCTCTGGCGCACGCGAGCGCGCGCGGGTCCTGGTCCGTCGCGACGATGCGCGCGACGCCCCGCTTTGCAAGCACCGCCGACAGAACGCCCGTTCCGACCCCGATATCGAACGCACATTTCTGCGACGGCAACGGCGCGCGCGCGACGAGATCGACGTACTCGCCCCGCACGGGGGAAAACACGCCGTAATGCGGATGGATGCGCTCGCCCAGTGCGGGGATCTCGACGCCCTTCTTGCGCCATTCATGCGCGCCAATCAGACCAAGCAGTTCGCGCAGCGAGACGACGGAGGCTTCCTGCGTCGGCGGCCCGTAGACCTCTTCGCAGGCCTGCTGGACATTGGGCGCACGGCGCAACGGAATCGTGTAGTCGCCTTCGAGCGGAATCAGCAACATGCCGAGCGTGCGCGCGCGCTGCGACTGCGCCTGCCGGTGCAGATTGAAGGCGTCGAGCGGACTGGCGGCCTGCTTACGCGGCTTGCGTTCGAGGCGACGCGTCATCGCCTGCAGCAACTGGCGCGCGTTCTGGAAATCGCCCCGCCACAGAAGCGCACTGCCTTCACACGCGAGGCGATAGGCAGCGTCGGCGGTCGTGCGGTCGTCGGCGATCACGACGCGCTTCGCGGGCGGCACTGCGGCCTCCGACCGCCAGCGGGCGGAGCGCGGACCGTCGGCTTCGGGCCAGGTGAGAGTGGGTTGGTCGGTCATGAGTGCGGTGTGTGGGTGCGAGAGGCGAGGCGTGGCCGCATGCATCGCGCGGACTCGCTTCGCTTTTCGTATTGTATTGAACGTTCCAGCGATGCCGCGCTTCCACGGTCGCAGCGCCTTGCCCGATGCGGGGCGCCGCAAAGCAAAACGGGCCACGCGTTACCGCGTGGCCCGTTTCTTGACGCTGGTGCCGGCTGCAGGACTCGAACCCGCCACCTCATGATTACAAGTCAAGCGCTCTACCTGATGAGCTAAGCCGGCTTGAGTCCGCGATTCTACTTCATTTCACGACTTTGAGGTGGCCTCTTCCGCCACCTTTCGATCCATCGTCGTCGGGCGCCGGACCTTCATCCGTTTCGCCGATTTTTTCCGCCGCCGCAGGCGCCGCTGCCGGTGCTTCGTCGATCACGGCTTCATCGTCCTCGGAATCCGTCGCCTCGCCGCCTGCTGACTCGACCGGGAACGCCATGCCCTGGCCGTTCTCGCGCGCGTAAATGGCCAGCACGTTGGCGACAGGCACCTCGATCTTGTGCGACTTGCCGGAGAAGCGCGCATGAAACTCGATCCACTCGTTGCCCATCTGCAACTGGCTCGTCGCCTCGAAGCTGATGTTCAACACGATCTCGTTGTCCCGCACGAATTGGCGCGGCACGCGCGTCTGGTTGTCGACACGCACCGCGATATGCGGCGTATAGCCGTTATCGGTACACCATTCGTAGAGCGCGCGCAGCAGGTACGGCTTCGTGGAAATCTCTTGCATCAACTGTCCTCGTGCCGGGCTGGCGCGCAAACCGCAACGGAACGCCGCGCGCCGCACCCGAAGCCAATCTCAAACTCAGCGGCGCATCACCTTTTCCGACGGCGTCAGCGCTTCGATATAGGCCGGACGGCTGAAAATACGCTCGGCGTACTTCATCAGCGGCGCAGCATTCTTCGACAGTTCGATGCCGTAATGATCCAGGCGCCACAGCAGCGGCGCGATCGCGACGTCGAGCATCGAGAACTCTTCGCCGAGCATGTACTTGTTCTTCAGGAAGATCGGCGCGAGCTGCGTGAGGCGGTCGCGGATCGCAAGGCGCGCCTTTTCGTGGTTCTTCTCAGCTGCCTTGCCCTTCTCGTTTTCGAGCGTGCCGACATGCACGAACAGCTCTTTTTCGAAGTTCAGCAGGAACAGGCGCGCACGGGCACGCTGGACAGGGTCGGCCGGCATCAGTTGCGGATGCGGGAAGCGCTCGTCGATGTACTCGTTGATGATGTTCGATTCATACAGGATCAGATCCCGTTCGACGAGGATCGGCACCTGACCATACGGATTCATCACGGCGATGTCTTCCGGTTTGTTGAACAGGTCGACGTCGCGGATTTCGAAGTCCATGCCCTTTTCGAACAACACCAGCCGGCAGCGCTGGGAGAACGGGCAAGTAGTGCCGGAATACAGAACCATCATGTTTGCGTTTCCTCAAAAAACTTAAAGGGCCAGCGAGCGGGAAAACCGTCATGCAGGTCTTCCCTTTGCGCCGGCCCCACACCAGTTACGGCGTGACTATTTGATATCTTTCCAGTACGCGGCGTTCAGTCGCCAGGCCAAAAAGCTCAGGACGCCCAGAAACAGCAGCACCCAGACGCCAAGCTGACGACGGGTTTTCTGCGTCGGTTCGGACATCCATGACAGGTACGACACGAGGTCGGCCACAGCAGAATCATAATCTACCGGCGACATCGTCCCCGGCGTGACCTGCTGGTATCCCGCGAATTTCCTGACCTTTTCCTTCGTGTGTTCGTCGATTTCGTCTTCGAACTTCGCCGTCCTCTGCCCCTGAAGCTGCCACAGCACGTGAGGCATGCTCACGTTTTCGAACACCATATTGTTCCAGCCGGTCGGCCGTGTGTCATCGCGGTAGAAACTGCGCAAATACGTGTACAGCCAGTCGCGGTTCTTTGCACGCGCTTCCACCGACAGATCGGGCGGCGTCGCGCCAAACCACGCTTTCGCGTCGTCGGGGCGCATCGCGACCGTCATCGTGTTGCCGACTTTATCTGCCGTGAACAGCAGGTTCTTTTCAATTTCCTTCTGCGAAATGCCGATATCCTGCAACCGGCTGTACCGCATCAGGTTCGCGCTGTGGCAATTCAGGCAATAGTTTACAAACAATTGGGCGCCATGCTGCAACGAGGCAATATTCTCCGCGTTGTCGGGCGCACGGTCGAGCGGAAACTCCCCTTCCGCGCGTGCTGGCGCTGTGGACAGCGCCAGCACGGTTGCACCGAGCAGCGCCAGCGTCGAAAGCAGTTTTTTCATCTTCGTTTTCTCCTGGCTCGCGGTTAGTGAGGTTTGAACCGCACTCGTTCGGGCGGCTGCTTGAATTTGCCAAGCGGCGTCCAGAACGGCATGCCGAGGAAAAACGCGAAGTAGACCAGCGCGCAGATCTGCGCGATCAGCGTGGCCGCAGGCGACGGCGGCTTGGTGCCGAGGAACGCCAGCGTCAGGAAAGCCAGCACGAAGATCGCGTAAAACACCTTGTGAAAGAACGGCCGGTAGCGAATCGACTTGACGGGCGACCGGTCGAGCCACGGCAGGAAGAACAGCGACACCACCGCGCTGCCCATCACCACGACGCCCCAGAACTTCGATTCGGTGAACGCCATCGCGAGAATCACGAGCACCGCGAGCACGGGGAGGCCGACCTTCCACTTGCCACGCGCGCGGATCAGTGCAAACAGCCCGAGCAGGCCGATCACGATCATCAACACGATCTTGAACGGATCGGTGGTGGCGCGCAGCATCGCGTAGAACGCGGTGAAGTACCAGACGGGCGCGATCTCGGGTGGCGTCTGCAGCGGATTGGCAGGCACGAAGTTGTTCGATTCGAGGAAGTAGCCGCCCATCTCCGGTGCGAAGAAGATGATCGCCGCGAACACCATCAGGAACACACACACGCCCATGAAGTCGTGCACCGAATAGTAGGGATGGAACGGTATACCGTCCAGCGGGATGCCCTTCGCGTCCTTCTTCGCCTTGATCTCGATGCCGTCGGGGTTGTTCGAGCCCACTTCGTGCAGCGCGACGATGTGGGCGACCACGAGCAGCAGCAGCACCAGCGGAATCGCGATCACGTGGAACGCGAAGAAGCGGTTCAGCGTGACGTCGGACACAACGTAGTCGCCGCGAATCCACAGCGACAGATCCGGACCGATGAACGGGATCGCCGAGAACAGGTTCACGATCACCTGCGCGCCCCAGTACGACATCTGTCCCCAGGGCAGCAGATAGCCGAAGAACGCCTCAGCCATCAGGCACAGAAAGATCGCGCAGCCGAAAATCCATACCAGTTCGCGCGGCTTGCGGTACGAGCCGTAAAGCAGACCCCGGAACATGTGCAGATACACCACGACGAAGAACATCGACGCGCCCGTAGAGTGCATGTAGCGGATCAGCCAGCCCCAGGGCACCTCGCGCATGATGTACTCGACCGAGGCGAACGCGAGCGTCGCATCGGGCTTGTAATTCATTGTCAGGAAGATGCCGGTGACGATCTGGTTGACCAGCACCAGCAGCGCGAGCGAACCGAAGAAGTACCAGAAGTTGAAGTTCTTCGGCGCGTAGTACTCGGAAACATGGGCCTTCCAGGTCGCCGTCATCGGAAAGCGGCGATCGATCCAGCCCGTGAACCCCGTCGTTTCTACCTCTTTTTCGGTCGTCGCCATTACGCTTCTCCTTTCTCGTCCTTGCCGATCACGAGCGTGTTGCCCGTAACCATGTAAGGCGGGATATCGAGGTTCTGCGGCGCGGGTTTGTTCTTGAAGACGCGGCCCGCCATGTCATAGGTCGACCCGTGACATGGACAGAGAAAGCCACCCGGCCAGTCGTCGGGCAGGTTCGGCTGCGCGCCTTCCTGAAAGCGCGGGGTCGGCGTGCAGCCCAGATGCGTGCACACCGCAACGGCAACGAAAAGGTTCTTGTGGTCGGCGCGCGAGCGGAACTCGTTCTTGCAGTAGTCCGGCTCGGGCATCGAAAAGGGATTCTTGCTTTCGGGATCTGCGACTTCCTTGTCGGCCTTCTGGACGTCGGCCAGCATCTTGTCCGTGCGATTGATGATCCAGACGGGCTTGCCGCGCCAGGCAACGGTGAGCATGTCGCCGGGCTTCAGGTTGGAGATATCGACTTCAACGGGGGCACCCGCCGCCTTGGCTTTCTCGGATGGTGCAAACGAACTAACAAAGGGTACGACGGTGGCGACTCCTCCGATGCCACCTGCTACGGTCGTCGCAATCAGCCAGCTACGGCGGCCGCCATCGACGCGTTCATCTTCCTTGTCTCGCATTACACGCCCCACTTCTCGGTTGGATTTTTCCTTCACGTCGGGTCTACCGCCGCTAGTTTGCTCGAATGGAGTCGCCATTTACAAGGGCCGATTGCCAAAAACCGTGCGAAGTCATTGATAACTCAGGGTTTCCCCGCACGGATCGCCAACATTTTTGCGGCTTTTATTAAGCATTTCCTCCGTTTTTCAAACCTTTTGATCGTGTAATCCGGCCGGTATTCAAACTGGGTTATGAATATCGATAAACAGATGTTCGAGCTCGAACTGCTCAGACAAATGCGCGCCCAACGCCTGCACGCCATAACGTTCGGTCGCGTGATGGCCCGCCGAGACGAACGCGACGCCGCTTTCCGCCGACATATGGGTAACCGGCTCGGAAATCTCCCCGGTCAGATAGACATCCGCACCCGCTTCGATGGCCGCCTCGAAATAGCCTTGCGCGGCGCCCGTGCACCACGCGACGCGGCGCAGGTTCTTGTCGGGATCGCCCAGTACGAGCGGCGTGCGGCCGAGCGTCTGCTCGACTTCGGCGCTGAAGTGCGCGAGCGTGATCGGCATGGGCAGCGTGCTCATCCAGCCGATGTCGTTGTCGCCGAAGCGGCCGTCCGGAATCAGTCCGAACTTCGCGCCGAGTTGCGCGTTGTTGCCGTAGAGCGGGTGATCGTCGAGCGGCAAGTGGAATGCGAACAGGTTCATGTCGTTCGCGAGCAGCGCCTTGAGCCTGTGGTATTTGCGGCCCGTGACCTGCGGCGCTTCGTTGCGCCAGAAGTAGCCGTGATGCACCAGCACGGCGTCGGCGCCCCACTCCAGCGCAGCTTCGAGAAAGGCCAGCGACGCCGTTACACCTGTCGCGATTTTGTCGATTTTGCGCCGGCCTTCGACTTGCAGACCGTTCGGGCAATAGTCCTTGAAGCGCGAGGTTTCAAGAAGATTGTTCAAGTACAATTCGAGTTCGATCCGATCCATATACACCTCTAATTTTCAGATGCTCAGACGCTTTTGGCTGTTCTTCGCCCAGGCGGTGACCGTGCTGCTGGCGCTGATGTTCATTATTGCGACCCTCAAACCGCAGTGGCTACAGCGTCAAGGGCAGTTCGGCAAGCAACTGGCCGAGCCGATCGTCGCGCTCCGAGAGGTGGCACCCGGAATGGGCAGCGGCGGCTCGGTCCAGAATTCCTACGCCGACGCGGCGCAAAAGGCAATGCCCGCCGTCGTCAACGTGTTCTCCAGCAAGGACGGCTCGCTGCCGCCCGACCCGCGCGCGAAAGATCCTCTCTTCCGCTACTTCTTCGGCGACAAGAACAAAAAGCAGCAGCAAGAGCAACCCGCGGCCAACCTCGGCTCGGGAGTCATCGTGAGTTCGGAAGGTTACATTCTAACGAACCAGCATGTCGTCGATGGCGCGGACCAGATCGAAATCGCGCTCGCCGACGGCCGCACGACCAACGCAAAGGTGATCGGCGTCGATCCCGAGACGGATCTGGCCGTGCTCAAGGTCAATATGACCAATCTGCCCACCATCACGCTCGGCCGCATGGACCAGACGCGCGTCGGCGACGTGGTGCTCGCAATCGGCAATCCGTTCGGCGTCGGGCAGACGGTGACGATGGGCATCGTCAGCGCGCTCGGCCGCAATCACCTCGGCATCAATACGTTCGAAAACTTCATCCAGACCGACGCGCCAATCAATCCCGGCAACTCGGGCGGCGCGCTGGTCGACGTGAACGGCAATCTGCTCGGCATCAATACGGCGATTTATTCGCGCTCGGGCGGTTCACTCGGCATCGGCTTCGCGATCCCCGTGTCGACGGCACGCAGCGTGCTGGAGAGCATCATCACGACGGGCACGGTAACGCGCGGCTGGATCGGCGTCGAACCACAGGACGTCACGCCGGAAATCGCCGAGTCGTTCGGGCTCGATCAGAAGTCGGGCGCGATCGTCGCGGGTGTGCTGAAAGGCGGCCCCGCCGACAAGGCGGGCATCAAGCCCGGCGACATCCTGGTGTCGGTCAACGGTCAGGACATCACCGATACGACGCGCCTCCTGAACGTGATCGCGCAGATCAAGCCCGGCACCGACGCGAAGGTGCACCTGGTGCGCAAGAACAAGGAAATGGATCTGACGGTGATGATCGGCAAGCGCCCGCCGCCTCCGAAACAGCCTTCGGATGAAGGTGACGACGAAGACGGCGGCTGACGTCTCACTGAAGGTTCAGGCCGCGCACGCAAACAAAATGGGCAGTCTCCAACGGAGCACTGCCCTTTTTGTTGCTGTCTGACCGCATGCGGTTGAGGAAAAACGCCGTATCTTCAAAACGGACGGCTAGCTCGCCGCGTTCTCTTCGTTTTCAGCCGGGGCCACCGGCTTGCTGACGAAAAGCCGCGCCGCGATGATGCCCGCCTCGTACAGCACGATCAGCGGGATCGCGAGAATCAGCTGCGAGAACACGTCCGGCGGCGTCACCACGGCCGAAATCACGAACGCGCCGACGATGACGTACGGACGGATTTCCTTGAGCTTCTTGATCGTCAGCACGTTCATGCGCACGAGCAGCACGACGACGATCGGCACTTCGAACGTCACGCCGAAGGCGATGAACATCGTCAGCACGAAGCTCAGGTAATTGTCGATATCCGTCGTCATCTCCGCACCGAGCGGCGCGTTGTAGTGCGCCATCACCCGGAAGATGGTCGGAAAGACGACGAAGTACGCGAACGCCATGCCGCACAGGAACAGCGTGTAGCTGCTGCCGACCAGTGGCCCGACTAGCTTCTTCTCGTGCTGATAGAGCCCCGGCGCGACGAACGCCCAGATCTGATACAGCACGATCGGCAGCGCGATCACGAACGCCACGAGCATCGTGACCTTCATCGGCACGAAGAACGAACCGGTGACGTCGGTGACGATCATCTTGCCGTCCTTCGGCAGATTGTTCATCAGCGGGCGCGCGAGTAGCCGGAAGATGTCGGGTGCCCAGTAGACGAGCCCGACGAACACGACAATCACCGCAATACCGGCGCGGATGATGCGGTCGCGCAGTTCGACGAGATGCGAGATGAAGGTCTCTTCAGCGCCTTCGTTCTGGTTTTGGGGGTCGCTCACACCGGCCCTCGGTTGGAGTTTGATGCGCGGGACATCGGAGGATCAGAAGAAGCGTGTCGGCCGCCGCAGGCTGACAGGCGTGTGACGTGCGACGCGCGCCGCGCCCGACTGCACGCGTGTACGCCTCGAGACCGCGCGCTTGTACCAGGTCGGGGTAGCCGTCTGCTTGAGGCGCCAGTTCTTGCGTTTCGACGCAGCGGCGTTCGTGCTGTGCCACGACGTGCCGTCTGTCCCCGCGGAAGAAATGTCCGTGGCGGACGCAAGGTCTTCCGTCGCGCCGCCAGCGATGCTCGGCGACACCGACGTGCCTTGCGACCACGCTTCGTTCAGTTCGGTTTCGTGCTTGCGCAGATTGTCATGAATCGTGGTCTCGACGTTTTGCGCCGCCGACTCGAACTCGGTCTTCATGCGACGCAATTCGTCGAGTTCGATTTCACGCGTGACTTCGGCCTTCACGTCGTTGATATAGCGTTGCGCGCGGCCGAACAGCGCGCCCGCCGTGCGGGCCACGCGCGGCAAGCGCTCGGGCCCGAGCACGACCAGCGCGACCACGCCGATCAACGCCATCTTGGTCAAACCGAGGTCCAGCATGGATTGGGCTTCCCGTCAGTGCGCGCGTGTCAGCGCAGGCTCGGCTGGCGCCGGATTAGCGGGAATCGCCGGAATGCGGCGCCTTTTCCTTTGCGTCGACGTCGACGGTGTTCGTGCGCGACAGCTGGTCGCGCTGCTGTCCCTCGGGCGTTTCGCCATCCTTCATGCCTTCCTTAAAGCCCTTCACCGCGCCGCCCAGATCGCTGCCGATATTGCGCAGCTTCTTCGTGCCGAACACGAGAGCGACGATCAGCAAAACGATCAGCCAGTGCCAAATACTCAACGAACCCATAAAAATCTCCTTAACCCCCGCCGTCGTGCTTGAGCGACGGTAACTGTGTGCCTTGCGGCGTGAATCGAAGCGCATCGACGGAGGCGCTCCATTTGCGATACTACCGCCGACGCCTGCTGATTGCGTCGGACCCCTCGGTCCCATTATGAACACGTCTGCGAGTCGATGTCGTTACATCCCTACATAAAATAACGACCTCACGGCGCAAGCCTGCCATTGTGCGTAGTCAAAAAGCCGATGCGGCGAATCTATGTCGATTGGTTGCGTGCCTACGCTGGCAACACGCCGGTCCCGCAAACTGCGCCACCGCGTTCAGCCCATCCTCAGCCACGGCCGCGGTCCCGCCAGCAGGTGCGCGTGCAGGTGATAGACCTCCTGACCGCCGCCAGGCCCCGTATTGATGACCGTGCGGAAGCCCGTCTGGCCGCCCGTGTAGGCGACGCCAAGCTGATCGGCCAGACGTGCAACCAATATCAACATTTTACCAAGCAGCACGGAATCGCTTTCCGTGCAATTGGACAGCGTTTCTATGTGTTTTCGCGGAATCACGAGCACATGCGTTTCGGCTGCGGGACGGATGTCGCGGAACGCAATGAACTCGTCGTCTTCATGAACTTTGGTCGAGGGGATTTCTCCCGCGGCGATCTTGCAGAAAAGGCAGTTCGGATGGTGGCTCATGGTCTTCATGGACGGCGAGCGCGGCGCGCGCCCGATGCGGCGTGGGTCAAAACCAGCCGCGCGGATTCGTCAGCGGCTTGTTGTCGTACAGATACAGCCAGCCCTTGATGATACGGTACAGCGTCCAGATCGCGACAGCCCACAAGATGGGCACGCCGATCAGCACGATAAAGAGCGCAACGCCGATCAGATGACCGATCAGCCCCATCCAGAACGTGCGGATCTGCCAGTCGAAATGCTGCTCATAAGGCGTGCCGACGGTCTCTGGCCGCTTGATGTAATTAAGAATGATCGCGACCAGCACCGAAATGCCGCCCG
Source organism: Paraburkholderia phymatum STM815 (assembly GCF_000020045.1). Lineage (GTDB taxonomy): Bacteria > Pseudomonadota > Gammaproteobacteria > Burkholderiales > Burkholderiaceae > Paraburkholderia > Paraburkholderia phymatum. The sequence goes on from NC_010622.1 coordinate 3,103,782, forward strand.
TCAGCCAGTACACGGCATAGAGTGCGTAAATGATGTGCGTCAGCGTGCGCAGGCTGCGTTGCCGGTCGATCTCGACTGAACTCTGATACGACGGTGGCGGGTACCCGCCATGCGACTGTTCCATGCTTGCGTCCTCCTCGAGGGGGCGAATGGATGCCAATTGCAATGTCGAGCCGACAGCCGCCTTTTCAAGACCGCCGGTTCGCGCGCCCGCGAACGAGCCTGCGCAGTGCGCGGCTTGGCCGCGCTTGCCTGAGCTTGCCCGTTCAGTCGCCGTTCTGCTCGCGCTCGCGGCTCTTGCGCAACGCCTTTTCTTCGAGCCCCGACAGGCCTTCGCGGCGCGCCAGTTCGGCGATGACGTCTGCGGGACTTAAGTCGAAATGCGACAACATGACCAGGCAATGAAACCAGAGATCGGCTGTTTCGCTAACGAGCGCCTTGCGCTCCGCGCCGAGGCGCACGTCCTTCGCGGCCAGCACGACTTCCGTGGCTTCCTCGCCGATCTTCTTCAACACCGCGTCGTCGCCCTTGTGGAACAGACGCGAGACGTACGAAACATCGGGATCGCCGCCCTTGCGGCTGTCGATGACGGCGGCGAGGCGCAACAGCGTGTCGCCCGTCGATTGGGTATCTTGCGTCATTTGTAGATGTGTTCGGGGTCTTTCAGCACGGGATCGACGGCAACCCAGTTGCCGGAATCGACCGAGCCTTCGAATTTTTGGAAAAAGCACGAATGCCGGCCGGTATGGCACGCGATGCCGGAAACCTGGTCGACCTTGAGCAGCACGACGTCTTCGTCACAATCGAGCCGCACTTCATGCACGTGCTGTACGTGGCCAGATTCCTCACCCTTGAACCAGAGCCGTTGACGCGAGCGCGAGAAATAGACCGCGCGCCCCGTTTCGATCGTCTTCGACAGCGCTTCGCGGTTCATCCACGCGAACATCAGCACGTCGTTCGTCGACGCTTCCTGCGCGATCACGGGCACGAGGCCGTTCGCGTCCCACTGCACCTTGTCGAGCCAGCCGACTTCAGACGGATTCATCACGTTACAACCTCACCGAAATGCCCTGATCGGCCATGAAGCGCTTGCACTCGCCAACCGTGTGCTCGCCATAGTGGAAGATGCTCGCGGCCAGCACCGCGTCCGCGCGGCCTTGCGTGATGCCGTCGGCAAGATGCTGCAGCGAGCCGACACCGCCGGAGGCAATCACAGGAATCGACACCGCGTCCGACACGGCGCGCGTCAGCGCGATGTCAAAGCCGCTCTTCGTGCCGTCGCGGTCCATGCTGGTCAGCAGGATTTCGCCCGCGCCGAGTTCGGCCATCCTGCGCGCCCATTCGACAGCGTCCAGTCCCGTGTTCTTGCGCCCGCCGTGCGTGAAGACTTCCCAGCGCGGCGTCTCGCCTTCGGCGGATACGCGCTTTGCGTCGATCGCGACGACGATACATTGCGAGCCGTATTTGTCCGTCGAATCTCGCACAAGTTGCGGATTCGCGACCGCCGACGAGTTCATGCTGACCTTGTCCGCGCCCGCATTCAGCAAACGCCGGACGTCTTCGACGGCACGCACCCCGCCGCCGACGGTGAGCGGGATGAACACTTGCGAGGCGACAGCTTCGATGATCGGCAGAATCAGGTCGCGCTGGTCGGAAGTCGCCGTGATGTCGAGGAACGTGAGTTCGTCGGCGCCCTGCTCGTCATAGCGGCGCGCGATTTCGACGGGATCGCCCGCATCGCGCAACTCGACGAAATTGACGCCCTTCACCACGCGGCCAGCCGTGACGTCCAGACAGGGGATGATGCGTTTAGCTAAAGCCATGATCTTGCTAGTTCTTGCCTATACCGCTGGTGAGGCCGCTCGCCCGTGCGTGACTCGCAGGGGAACGGCGCAAGGCCGGCACGCCGGGCGCTGCCCATCGCATCCTGGCGCCGCTGGCACGAGGTCAGCCGCGCCGGATGCCCGGTGAACAGGCGCTCAGGCGTCGTCCGATTCGCGCAGGCGATCCGCGTGCGTCTGCGCCGCGGCGAAGTCCAGGTCGCCCGAATAGATGGCGCGTCCGCAGATCACGCCTTCGATCCCTTCGTCTTCCACTTCGCACAGCGCTTCAATGTCGCCGAGATTGGACAGGCCGCCGCTCGCGATCACGGGAATCTTCACCGCGCGCGCGAGCCGCACCGTCGCCTCGATATTGATGCCCTGAAGCATGCCGTCGCGCCCGATGTCCGTGTAGATGATCGACTCGCAGCCGTAGTCCTCGAACTTGCGCGCCAGATCGGCGACTTCGTGGCCCGTCAGCTTGCTCCAGCCGTCGGTCGCCACCTTGCCGTCCTTCGCGTCGAGGCCGACGATGATGTGTCCGCCGAAAGCCGTGCACGCTTCGAGCAGGAAGCCCGGATTCTTCACCGCCGCCGTGCCGATGATCACGTACTCGAGACCGTCGTCCAGATAGCGTTCGATCGTGTTCAGATCGCGGATGCCGCCGCCCAGTTGCACGGGAATTTCGCCGCCGACTTCTTCGATGATCGCGCGAATCGCGTCTTCATTCTTCGGCTTTCCGGCAAACGCGCCATTCAGGTCGACGAGGTGCAGGCGCCGCGCGCCACGGTCGACCCAATGTCGGGCCATCACCGCCGGTTCCTCGTGGAAAATCGTCGCCTGGTCCATATCGCCTTGTTTGAGGCGTACACACTGACCGTCTTTCAGGTCGATGGCGGGGATCAGCAGCATAGCAATCGGGTGTTGTCAGGGAAAAAGTTGAAGTTCGGCTGGCGGGAAATCAGGCTACAGCCCGTGCCAGACCGTTCCGCTAGTTTAGTACATGTCTTTCGGCGAGCTTGCCGACGGTCTTCGCATGCGTGTGCATGGGAACGGGGCAAGCTACGGGGAAGGAAAACATGAACCGTTAAAGAAATGAATGCCGGAACTGACGGCAGCGATCAGGGATTCCAGTGTACGAAGTTGCGATACACGCGCAGGCCCGCGTCGGCGCTCTTTTCCGGGTGGAACTGGGTCGCGAAAATGTTATCCCGCGCCACCGCCGAGGTAAAGGGCACGCCATACACCGTTTCGCCCGCCATATGCGCGGCGTTTTCAGGCACGACGTAGTAACTGTGCACGAAGTAGAAGAACGCGTTGTCCGCGACGCCGTCCCACAGCGGGTGCGGCTGCGCCTGGCGGACACGGTTCCAGCCCATCTGCGGCACCTTGAAGCGCGAGCCGTCGTCCTGCAGCTGGCCTTCCAGATCGAAGCGCACTACCTTGCCGGGCAGCAGTCCGAGACCGTTCGTGTCGCCTTCCGCGCTCCAGTCGAACAGCATCTGCTCGCCCACGCACACGCCCATCAGCGGCTTGTTACGCGACGCTTCAATCAGCGCTTCCTGCAAACCGGATTCGCCGAGCGAGCGCATGCAGTCGGGCATCGCGCCCTGGCCGGGCAGCACCACACGGTCTGCCGCGCGGATCGCTTCGGGCTTGTCGACGATCGCCACGTCCGCTTCCGGCGCGGCTTTCTTCAACGCCTGGGCAACCGAACGCAGGTTGCCCATTCCGTAATCCACAATCGCTATCGAAGTTTTCATTTCAAGTTAGGCAGCAACGCCTTTAATCCGTTGACGATGAACTCCACCGCCAGCGCCGACAACATCAAACCCATCAGCCGCGTGCCGATATTGATTCCCGTCCGACCGACCCAGCGCGCAATCGGTTCAGCGAGACTCAGCGATCCGAAACACAGCGCCGCAATCACCGCACCAATGGCGATCAGACTAATCCGCTCGTACCAATGAGGATAGCTGGCCGAATAGACGAGGACGGTACTAATCGAGCCCGGCCCTGTCAGCAGCGGAATCGCCAGCGGCACGACGGCGATGTTGTCCTTCAGTTCGGCTTCGTGCCGCTCTTCCGGCGTCGAGCGGGCATTGCCGACCTGCGCGTTCAGCATGCTGATCGACATCAGCAACATGATGATGCCGCCGCCTACTTCAAGCGCGCCGATCGAAATGCCGAAGAAGCGGATGATCTGCTGCCCCAGCAAGGTCGACACGGCGATCACGCAGAACACCGAAATCGATGCGACGCGAATGGTGCGGCGCTGTTCAGCGATCGATTGCTGCGACGTCAGGCTCAGAAAAAACGGTATCGCGCCGACGGGATTGATCAGCGCAAGTAGCGAAATAAACGACTTGATGATGTCCATTGCAAGCCAGACGCACTCGGCGCGGCCGGTTCCAGTGGTGACGGTTGGTCGCAGAGTCGTTTAGAGGCTGCCCTTGGTCGACGGAATCTGCCCCGCCGCGCGTTCGTCGAGTTCGGTGGCCATGCGCAATGCGCGACCGAACGCCTTGAACACCGTTTCCATCTGATGATGTGCGTTCAACCCGCGCAGGTTGTCGATATGCAGCGTGACGCCCGCATGATTGACGAAACCACGGAAAAATTCGATGGAAAGATCGACGTCGAACGTGCCGATACGCGCGCGCGTGAACGGCACGTGGAATTCGAGGCCCGGACGACCGGAAAAATCGATCACGACGCGCGACAGCGCCTCGTCGAGCGGCACGTAGGAATGACCGTAGCGGCGAATGCCCTTCTTGTCGCCGACGGCCTTCGCAATGGCTTGACCGAGCGTGATGCCGACGTCTTCGACGGTATGGTGGTCGTCGATATGCGTATCGCCATGCGCTTCGATGTCCAGATCGATCAGCCCGTGGCGGGCGATCTGGTCGAGCATGTGATCGAGGAACGGCACGCCCGTGGCCAGCTTTTGCTGACCGGAGCCGTCCAGGTTGATCTTCACACGGATCTGCGTTTCGCTGGTGTTGCGAACGACTTCCGCAAGGCGCATGGCAATTCCTCGAATCTGACTTTGAAAAGTATTGGGTTGGAAAAGTGCCGCTTTCAGTTCAGCACGAGTTTCAGTGCAGCGAGCATCTGACCGTTTTCATCCGGCGAACCGACTGTCAAACGCACGCAATTCGCGAGCAATGGGTGCATTTTACTCACGTTTTTGATCAAAACCCGCGCTGTGAGCAAGGTTTCGAACGTCGCCGACGCATCGGGCACGCGCACCAGCAGGAAATTGCCCGCGCTCGGGAATACCTCGGCGCCCGGCAGCGCGGCTACCGCCTGCGCCAGCTTCGTGCGCTCCGCGCGCAGTTGCGCGGCCTGCGCATCGAGCACGTCGATGTGATCGAGCAGAAAATCGGCCGTCGCTTGCGTGAGCACGTTGATGTTGTACGGCGGACGCACCTTGTCGAGTTCGTTGATCCATTCCGTGCGGCCCGCCATGTAGCCGAGACGGATGCCCGCGAGGCCCAGCTTCGACACCGTGCGCATCACGACGACATTGTCGAACTCGCCCGCGCGCGGCATCCAGCTCTGCTGCGCGAACGGCTGATACGCTTCGTCGATCACGACGAGACTCCTGCTCGCCGCGGCAATGATGCGCTCCATGTCCGCGGCGTCGTACAGCGTGCCCGTCGGGTTGTTCGGATACGCGAGATAGATGACGGCCGGCCGATGTTCGGCGATCGCGGCGAGCATGGCTTGCGTGTCGAGCGTGAGATCGGCCTTCAACGGCACTCCGACGAATTCCATGTTGGCGAGCTTCGCCGACATCGCATACATCACGAAGCCTGGCACGGGCGCCAGCACCTTCGCGCCCGGCGTCGCGCAGGCCATCGAAATCATGCTGATCAGTTCGTCAGAGCCGTTGCCGAGCAGCACTTCACAATTCGCCGGCACGTTCATCACACGCTTGAGCTTGTCAAGCAACGCCTGCGGACGCGGCGCCGGATAGCGGTTCAGCGCGACGCCCGCCAGATGCTCGCCGAGCTGCGCAGCGAGCGCTGCAGGCAGCGGGAACGGATTCTCCATCGCGTCGAGCTTCACGAGGCCCGTCGCGTCGGCAACGGGATAACTCGTCATCGCGAGCACGTCGCGGCGAATGATGTCTTGTGGTGTCGTCATGGCGTGGGGCGCGCCTATCGCAGTCGCGGCGCAATTGGGGCGGCTCGCGGCCGCCCCGGGTTGGATTCTCTGTCTCTCGCGAAAACTCGCGAAAACGCAGGCTGTCTCGAATTCAACGCGCATCAAGCGCGTCCGAAACTGCCATCGGTCGAAGCTCAGCCGTTGTTCTTCATCCGGTACTCGGCGCTGCGCGCATGTGCTTGCAGACCTTCGCCATAAGCGAGTTCGGCGGCAATTTCACCGAGCGTCTGCGCGCCTTCCGCGCTCACCTCGATCAGGCTCGAGCGCTTGAAGAAATCATAGACGCCGAGCGGCGACGAGAAACGTGCGGTACGCGACGTAGGCAGCACATGATTCGGGCCCGCGCAGTAATCGCCGAGGCTTTCGCTCGTGTAGCGGCCAAGGAAGATCGCGCCCGCGTGGCGGATCTGCTGCGCCCACTGCTGCGGCTCCAGCGCGGAGATTTCGAGGTGTTCAGGCGCGATGTCGTTGGCGATCGCGCAGGCTTCCGCCATATCGCGCACCTTGACCAGCGCGCCGCGGCCTTCGAGCGACGCCTGGATTACATCGCGGCGCGGCATTGTCGGCAGCAGTTCGTTGATCGCTTCTTCCACGCGGGCGATGAAGCCATCGTCCGGGCACAGCAGGATGGATTGCGCGAGTTCGTCGTGCTCGGCCTGCGAGAACAGATCCATCGCGACCCAGCGCGGGTCGGTCGTGCCGTCGCACAGCACGAGAATTTCCGACGGGCCCGCGATCATGTCGATGCCGACCACGCCGAACACGCGGCGCTTCGCCGATGCGACATACGCGTTGCCCGGACCGCAGATCTTGTCGACGGCGGGAATGGTTTGCGTGCCGTACGCGAGCGCGCCGACGGCCTGCGCGCCGCCGATCGTGAACACGCGATCGACCCCGCCGAGCAGCGCCGCCGCCAGCACGAGCGGGTTCTTCACGCCGTCCGGCGTCGGCACGACCATGACGATCTCGCGCACCCCCGCGACGCGCGCCGGGACGGCGTTCATCAGCACCGACGACGGATACGCCGCCTTGCCGCCTGGCACATAAATGCCCGCGCGGTCGAGCGGCGTCACCTTTTGCCCGAGCACCGTGCCGTCGGCTTCCGTGTACTGCCAGCTATGGCTGCCGCATTCGATCTTCTGCTTCTCGTGATACGCACGAACTCGCGCCGCCGCCGCCTCGAGCGCCGCGCGGCGCTTCGGCTCCAGCCCTTCGAGCGCGGCTTCGAGCTCCGACATCGGCAACTCGAGCGCCGCCACGTCCTGCGCGTTCAGACGATCGAAACGGTTCGTGTAGTCGAGCACGGCGGCGTCGCCGCGCGCCTTCACGTCGGCCAGAATCTGCGCGACCGAGCGCTCGATCGCTTCGTCTTCGCTCGCTTCGAACGCGAGCACCGCATGCAGCGACTTCTGGAAAGCTTCAGTGCTGGAATCGAGTGTGCGAATCTTGATAGACATGCTGGTATCCGTTTCGGTAAGGCGCGCGCGTCGCGCCGCGCAGTGTTCCCGTTCGTCAGGCCGTTGCGCCAGTGCGTTGCGACGCGCGCTGAAACGCGTCGAGAATGGGTGCCAGCGCGGCGCGCTTCAACTTCAGCGCCGCCTGGTTCACGACGAGGCGCGACGAAATCTGCATGATCTCTTCGACCTCGACAAGATTGTTGGCGCGCAGCGTGCCGCCCGAGCTGACCAGGTCGACGATCGCGTCGGCGAGCCCAACCAATGGCGCGAGTTCCATCGATCCATACAGCTTGATCAGATCGACGTGCACGCCCTTCGATGCAAAGTGCTCGCGCGCGGTTTCGACGTACTTGGTCGCGATGCGCAGCCGCGCACCCTGGCGCACCGCGTTCGCGTAGTCGAAACCGGCCGCCACGGCCACTGACATCCGGCAGCGCGCGATATCCAGATCGATCGGCTGATACAGGCCGCCGCCGCCATGCTCGATCAGCACGTCCTTGCCGGCGACGCCGAAATCGGCGGCGCCGTATTCGACGTACGTGGGCACGTCGGTGGCGCGCACGATGATGACTCGCACGTTGGGATCGTTGGTCGGCAGGATCAGCTTGCGCGACGTTTCCGGGTCTTCCGTCACTTCGATGCCGGCTGCGGCGAGCAGCGGCACCGTTTCCTCGAAAATGCGGCCCTTCGACAGCGCGAGCGTCAGCGGCTTGCCGGCTGCGGGCGACGACGACGTTTGCGGCAATTCGCTCATGCCTGATTACCCTTGATGCGGCGCACCTTCGCGCCGACTGCGGTGAGTTTCGATTCCATCCGGTCGTAGCCGCGATCGAGATGATAGATGCGGTCGATCAGCGTTTCGCCGTCCGCGCACAGACCCGCGATCACGAGGCTCGCCGACGCGCGCAGGTCGGTCGCCATCACCTTCGCACCCGACAGCTTTTCGACGCCGTTGACGAGCGCCGTCTTGCCGTCGATCGTGATGTTCGCGCCGAGACGGTTCAGTTCCTGCACGTGCATGAAGCGGTTTTCGAAGATCGTTTCGACGACTTGCGACGTGCCTTCCGCGAGCGTGTTGAGCGCCATGAATTGCGCCTGCATGTCGGTCGGGAACGCCGGGTATTCCGATGTGCGGAACGACACGGCCTTCGGACGCTGGTTCATGCGCACGCGCATCCAGTCGTCGCCTTCTTCAATTGTCACGCCGGCGTCGCGCAGCTTGTCCGTCACGGCTTCGAGAATCTGCGGGCGCACGTGACGCAGCGTCACGTCGCCGCCTGCCGCCGCGACCGCGCACAGGAAGGTGCCCGCTTCGATGCGATCAGGCACGACCGTGTGCTTCGCGCCGTGCAGCTTGTCGACGCCCTGGATGACGAGACGATCGGTGCCGATGCCCTCGATCTTCGCGCCCATCGAAACGAGCAGACTCGCCAGATCGCCGACTTCCGGCTCGCGCGCGGCGTTCTCGATGATCGTTTCGCCGTCCGCCAGCACCGCTGCCATCAGCAGGTTTTCCGTGCCCGTGACGGTGATCATGTCGGTGATGATGCGCGCGCCTTTCAGACGCTTCGCGCGCGCTTCGATGAAGCCGTGCTCGATATTGATCTCGGCGCCCATCGCCTGCAGGCCCTTGATGTGCTGATCCACCGGGCGCGCGCCGATCGCGCAGCCGCCCGGCAGCGAAACCTTCGCCTCGCCGAAACGCGCGACGAGCGGACCGAGCACGAGAATCGACGCGCGCATTGTCTTTACGAGTTCGTACGGCGCGACGAGATTGTCGACCTTCGACGCGTCGAGCGACACCTTGCCGTCTGCGCTTTCCGTGCGCACGCCCATCTGACCAAGCAGTTTGAGCGTGGTGCGCACGTCCTGCAGATCGGGCACGTTGTCGAGATGCACGGGCTCCGCGCTCAACAAGCCTGCGCAAAGGATCGGCAGCGCCGCGTTCTTCGCACCCGAAACAACGATCTCACCAGCGAGCTTCTGCCCGCCTTCAATCACGAGTTTGTCCATGCCTGTTTGTTCCTGGTCTGCCCGTCCGCCAACGGGCGTCTTGTGGGCGGTTGCTGCGGCGCCATGCGCGGCGTCGCGGCTCTCTTGTGTGTCTTGTGTGATACGCACTGATGTTCCAGCCAGTTTGCAGCTACGTCTGAAGCTTATTGTGCAGCTTGTTTTTCCGCTCTTCCTGCAGCCAGTTTATGAGCGCCGTCCCCCGAAGACAGCATGTCTGATGCGTGACCTTTATGCGCAAGTCAGGCGCTTTGCCATTCAGTCGGCGTCAGCGTCTTCATGCTGAGCGCGTGGATTTCTTCGCGCATGCGGTCGCCAAGCGCCGCGTACACGAGTTGATGCCGTTGAATCAGGCGCTTGCCTTCGAAATTCGTCGACACGATGGTCGCGAAAAAATGCTGGCCGTCGCCTTCCACTTCGAGATGCTCGCAAGGAAGGCCCGCCGCGATGTAGTTCTTGACCTGTTCGGGTGTGGGTAGCATTTCAGTGCTCCTAGTGACGCAGCTTGTAGCCGGACGCGAGCATGCGCATCGCCAGCACGGCCAGCACGACGAAGAAACCGCCGACAATCAAAAGGCTCCGCAGCGGATCGATATCCGACATGCCGAAGAAGCCATAGCGAAAGCCGTCGATCATGTAGAAAAACGGATTGAGCCGCGAAACCTCGCGCCAGCCGGACGGCAGCGTATGTGTCGAGTAGAACACGCCCGAAAGGAACGTGAGCGGCATGATCAGAAAATTCTGGAACGCGGCGAGCTGGTCGAACTTCTCCGCCCAGATGCCGGCGATCACGCCGAGCGTGCCGAGAATCGCCGAGCCCAGCACGGCGAACGCGATGATGTAGAGCGGGGCCGTGAAGCTCATCGGAATGAACCACACGGTCACGATGAATACGCCCAGCCCGACGCACAGCCCGCGCACGACGGCTGCAAGCACATAAGCCGCGTACATCTCGTAGTGCGACAACGGCGGCAACAGCACGAACACGAGGTTGCCCGTGATCTTCGATTGAATCAGCGACGACGAGCTGTTCGCGAACGCATTCTGGAGCACGCTCATCATCACGAGGCCGGGCACGAGGAAGCTCGTGTACTGCACGCCTGGATAGACCTGCACGTGATCGCGCAGCGCGTGGCCGAAGATCGTCAGATACAGCAGCGCGGTGATCACGGGTGCGAGCACCGTCTGGAACGCGACCTTCCAGAAGCGCAGCAGCTCTTTGTAGAACAGGGTACGAAAACCGCTCATGCCAATCCCTCGACCACTTCCGGCCCGCTCATCACCTGCAGGAAAACATCTTCGAGGTCGGCCTTGCGCACCTCGATTTCGTCGAACGTGCAGCCCGCCGCGCGGCACTGCGCAAGAATGCGCTCGACGTCGTCGTAACTCGTGAGGCGCAGCAGATGCTGGCGTCCGTTGACGTTGCCGGGGTCGACTTCGAGCGGCCGCAGTTCGGCGGGCAGCACGCCCTGCGCGAAACGGACGAACAGCTGTGTGCCCGCAAAGCGTTCGAGCAGCGTGCTCGTGCGCTCAAGCGCAACGACTTCACCTCGCCGCAGCATCGCGATGCGATCGCACAGCGATTCGGCTTCTTCGAGGTAATGCGTGGTCAGCACGATCGTGTGGCCTTCGCGGTTCAGACGCGAGATGAATTTCCACAGCGTCTGCCGGAGTTCGACGTCAACGCCCGCCGTCGGCTCGTCGAGCACGATCACGGGCGGCCGATGCACGAGCGCCTGTGCGACCAGCACGCGGCGCTTCATCCCGCCCGACAGCGCGCGCATGTTCGCGTCGGCTTTTTCGGTGAGATCGAGATTGGCCATCACTTCGTCGATCCAGTCGTCGTTCTTGCGCAAACCGAAGTAGCCCGACTGGATGCGCAGCGTTTCGCGCACCGTGAAGAACGGATCGAATACGAGTTCCTGCGGCACGACGCCGAGCGCGCGGCGCGCAAGACGGAAATCGTCGACGACATGGTGGCCGTGAACCGTGATGCTGCCTTCATCGGCGCGCGCGAGACCGGCGAGGATGCTGATGAGCGTCGTCTTGCCCGCGCCATTCGGACCGAGCAGCCCGAAAAACTCGCCTTGTTCGACGGTGAAGCTGACGCCTTTAAGCGCCTGCAGATCCTTGTAGCGCTTTTTGACGTTACGAATTTCAATCGCTGACATGACTGTGCGCCGTCGACGTGGGCGGCGCCTGATAGATCGCCCGGCAAGGGCGCGAAAGCATGGGGGAAACGGAATTGGGGCCGGGCGCTGCAGACCGCTTGCGCTGCTGCTGTCACCGCTACAACCGTTTACGGGATGCGAAAACGAAACGACCAGGCGCCAAAAAACGTTTGATTATAGGGCAAAAGTCGAATCGGCCGACTTGCGTTGCCTGGGAGGACGTGTGCTGCGGCGCGAACCGCCCAATGCGGCGCGACGCTCACTGACGCGCGAGCTGTCAGATGAGCGTCAATGTCGTGCGCTGAGGAGGGTATCGACGCCGTAGGCTTGCGCGAGGCTGGATAGCCCGGCAGGAAGGTTGACGATGGCGAGCGGCGTGCCGCGTGCGCTCGCCGCGCGCTGCCATGCGAGGAGCACCGCCAGCGCGGACGAATCGAATTGCGTGAGCGGCGCGCAGTCGACTGCCGTCGCGCCGCTGCCGATGCGCGCGAGCCCTGCCGCGAGCGCGGCTTTCGCGCTCGCGTGGGTCAGCGTGGCGCCCGTTTCGAATGAATGGGTGGGCGGCGTCACCGGCGCGCTTGCAATGTTATTCACGACTGCTTGCCGCCCGCGAGTTGCTGGTTGCGTGCCGTCAGGAACTGGATCAGACCGTCGACGCCGCTCTTCTGGATCTGCTCGTTGAACTGCTGCTGGTACGCCTGGATCAGCCATGCGCCGAGCACGTTCAGGTCATACACGCGCCAGCCTTGCGGGGTCTTGTACAGACGGTAATCGAGTTCGACGGGCGAGCCGTTGTTCATCACCACCGAACGCACCACCACGTCGGTATCTTCCGGATTTGCACGGAACGGCTTGTATTCGATCTGCTGATCCTTGACCTGCGCCAGCGCGCCCGAATACGTGCGGATCAGCAGCGTCTTGAACTGCTCGACGACGGCGTTCTGCTGCTCGGGCGTCGCGCTACGCCAGTTGCGGCCCATCGCGAGTTGCGTCGTACGGCGGAAGTCCGTGTACGGGAGAATCTTCTCGTTCACGAGTTTCGTGACGGCGCCGATGTTGCCTGTCTGGATGGTCTTGTCGGCACGCACGGCGTCGATCACCTGCTGCGTGACCGTCTTGACCATCACGTCGGGATTGCTGGTATCCACGGTTTGCGCGGACGCCGCGCTACCGAACGCAAACAGCGCTGCCATAAACGGGATGAAGAAGAATTTTTTCATTTCCAGTCCTGCAAAAAAAATAAGCTTAGCGTTGGAGGCGACAATATCACGCGAGTTCAGACGCAATCCACGCCGAAACTGCGAGATTCGTATCCGAGTGTTACGGCACACAGATACATTTCCCGCATTTGACATGCCGTTAACGCAGTTTCAGCGACGGGTAGCCGAAGTGCGCAGGGGGCACGATCTGGCCGCCCGGAACGGTCGGCGGTGCATTCGTGTCCGATGCCGGTTGCGCAGCACCCGCCGCGCCACCCGTTGCACCGCTCGACGTCGCACCCGACGCCGCTTCGGGCGCCGACGCCGCAGCCGGCGATGCGGGCGTCGCGGCAGCGCCACCGTCGACATCTTCGTATTTCGGCAGCGGCGCTTCGCTGCCATAGTCCGGCAGCGCCGTCGACGCAGTGCCACCCGTCAGCAGATAGCGACGGCGTTGCAGATATGCGTTACGCACGAACGAATACTTGTCGAGGGCTGCACCTTCCAGCACGTCGCTCGCACTCAGCAGGTTCGCACGCGTGTTGACCACGTTCAGGCCATACAGCGCCCAGCTCAAGCTGTCCGGCTGCACATACGTGAGCGGGTTGATGAAGTAGTTGCCGACCATGCCGACGCCGTCGCGCACCGTGCTCGGCCCAAACAGTGGCAGCACCAGATACGGCCCCGGCGGCACGCCATAGTGACCCAGCGTCAGACCGAGGTCGTTGTCGTGCTTCGGCAGCTTCGCGATCGTCGCGACATCGAACAGTCCGCCGACACCGAAGATCGTGTTGATCACGATCCGCATGATGTCCGACACCCCGTCGGCGATCTTCAGTTGCAGCAGGTTGTTCGCGGCGATGTACACGTCGCCGATGTTCGAAAAGAAGTTCGTCACGCTATCGCGCACCGGCTGCGGCGTGACAAACACGTAGCCCTTCGCGACGGGCTTCAGCGCGTATTTATCGACGGTGTCGTTGAACGTGAAGATCGTACGGTTAAAGCCCTCGATGGGGTCTTCTTTCGTCGGGTTCTGAACGGTTGCACAACCGGCAAACGTTGCCACAGCCAGCGCGATCCCCGCGACACGTAAGCGTGTCGTCATCATTGTTGTTCTCTCCTTATTGCCCGGATGCACCCGAAACGGCCGCAGCAGGCGCTGCGGGAGCCGGTGCTGCAGGCTCGGGCGCCGCAGCGGGTGCACCGGATTTGGCAGCCCCGGAATCCGCCGCCTTGTTGTACAAGAACTGCCCGATCAGATTCTCCAGGACGATGGCCGATTGGGTCATCGAGATCGTGTCGCCGGCTTTCAGCATTTCGCTGTCGCCACCCGGCTCCAGACCGATGTACTGCTCACCCAACAGGCCCGACGTCAGAATCTTCGCCGACGTGTCTTTCGGAAACTGATATTGCTTGTCGAGATCAAGTGTCACGAGCGCCTGATACGAATTGCTGTCGAAGCCGATCGCCCCCACGCGCCCCACCGTCACGCCCGCGCTCTTCACGGGCGCACGCACCTTGAGGCCGCCGATATTGTCGAATTTCAGCTTGACCGGGTACGTCGCCTGAAAAGACAGCGAGCTCATGTTGCCCGCCTTCAGCGCGAGGAACAGCAACGCGATGAAGCCGAGCACCACGAACAGACCTACCCAGAAATCGAGAGCAGTTTTTTTCATCGTCATCCCAAAGAGAATCTATGCCGCAGCGGCGCACTGCCTGCGCGGCGCGGCGCGCAGGGTTCGGTGCGGCGCCGCCTAGCTGAACATCAGCGCGGTCAGCAGGAAATCCAGACCGAGCACGGCGAGCGATGCGTAGACGACCGTCTTCGTCGTCGCGCGCGACACGCCTTCCGGCGTGGGCTTCGCTTCGTAGCCCTGGTAGAGCGCGATGAACGTCACCGCGAAGCCGAACACGATGCTTTTGATCACGCCGTTGCCGACGTCACGATAAGCATCGACACCGCCCTGCATCTGCGACCAGAACGCACCAGCGTCGACGCCGATCATCAGGACGCCCACGATATAGCCGCCGATCACGCCCACTGCGCTGAAGATGGCGGCGAGAACCGGCATCGCGATGATGCCCGCCCACATGCGCGGTGCGACGACCACCTTCAACGGGTCGACGGCCATCATTTCCATTGCCGTGAGTTGTTCGCCCGCCTTCATCAGGCCGATCTCGGCCGTGAGCGACGTGCCCGCGCGGCCGGCGAACAGCAGCGCCGTCACCACGGGCCCGAGTTCGCGCACCAGCGACAGCGCGACCAGCAAGCCCAGCGCCTGTTCGGAGCCGTAGCGGTTGAGCGTGTAATAGCCTTGCAGTCCGAGCACGAAGCCGACGAACAGCCCCGACACCGCGATGATCACCAGCGAATAGTTACCGACGAAGTGGATCTGCTTCGTAACGAGACGCGGACGGCGCAGCAGAGGAAAAAATTCCAGCACGAGGCGCAAGAACATGCGCGCCGCATACCCCGTCTGCCCGAGCCCGCAGATGACGGAACGACCGATGGTGCTGATCATGCGCGGCCTCCGCCGATGCCGAAGTCCGCCGCCAGCGACGTGTTGCTCGGATAGTGAAATTTGAACGGGCCATCGGGCGTGCCGTCGATGAACTGGCGCACCGTCGGATCCATCGACGCGCGCAATTCGGCCGGCGTGCCCTCGGCGAGCACGCCGCCATTGGCGAGGAAGTACACGTAGTCGGCAATGGCGAACGATTCGGGCACGTCGTGCGTGACCAGAATCGAAGTCGCACCGAGCGCAGTGTTGAGCGCGCGGATCAGGTTCGCCGTGATGCCGAGCGAAATGGGGTCGAGACCGGCAAACGGCTCGTCGTACATCATGAGTTCGGGATCGAGCGCGATTGCGCGGGCTAGCGCCACGCGGCGCGCCATGCCACCCGAAATCTCCGACGGCGCGAGGTCGCGCGCACCGCGCAGGCCGACCGCGTTGAGCTTCATCAGCACGAGGTCGCGGATCAATTCTTCGGGGAGGTCGGTGTGCTCGCGCAGCGCAAAGGCGACGTTCTCGAACACCGACATGTCGGTAAAGAGCGCACCAAACTGGAACAGCATGCCCATCTTGCGGCGCAACACGTACAGGCCGTCGCGCGTCTGGGCGCCGATGTCCTGGCCGTGGAACAGGACCTGGCCGCGCTGCGCGCGCACCAGCCCGCCGATCAGGCGCAGCACGGTGGTCTTGCCGCACCCCGAGCCGCCCATGACCGCGACCACCTGCCCGCGTTTGAAGCGCAGGTTCAGATTCGACAGGACGAGCCGCTCGCCGTAGCCGAAATCGACGTCGCGCAGTTCAAGGAGGGTCTCGGAAGAGGATGGCACGAAGCTGTCAGTCCTTTTACACGGAAGGCCGAATTATAGGGCCTTCGTGCAAACCCTGCCTTGACGACGCTAACGATTTAACTTTTCAAAACTTTTTCTTGCAAAAATACGTTTTGTAGCGCCGCGGTGGCGGAAGCGGGATCAGCGGCCTCGGTGATCGCGCGAACCACAGCTGCGCTCTTCACGCCCGTCGCCAGCACGCGCGCGAGCACATCGCCGCTGATGCCGCCGATCGCCACGAGCGGCACGACGCCATCCAGCAGCCTCACGTAGCGTGTAAGCCGCACGAGGCCTTGCGGCGCGGTCGGCATCACCTTCGTGGTGGTCGGAAACACCGCACCGAGCGCAATGTAGCTCGGACGGAAGTGCAGCGCAGTCAGCATTTCGTAGTAGCCATGCGTCGACAGCCCCAGACGGACGCCTGCAGCCGACAGAGCATGTAGATCGGCGGTATGCACGTCTTCCTGGCCGAGGTGCACGCCATACGCGCCCGCGTCGATCGCCGCCTGCCAGTGATCGTTGATGAATACGTGCGCGTCGTGCTCGCGGCCCGCCGCGACCGAGCGCGCGATCTCGCGTTGCAGTCCGGCGTCGGCCGCCTTGTGGCGCAATTGCACCGTCTTCACGCCGAAGCCGGCCACGCGTTCGACCCACTCCGCCGTCGGCAGCACGGCGTACAGGCCGAGCGCATCCGGGCAGGCCGCAAACGGTTGTGCCGGTGCGTCGGGAAGACCGGCCACACGCGGAAAGCGCGACAGATCGCACGGCCATGCATCCTCGGACTTCATCTCGTCGCCGTCGCGCCACGCGAGCGCGAGCGTCAGCGCATCATGCGGATCGAAGCCGCAATCGAGGAACGCCGCCAGCGCCGGGATCCAGTCCTCGGCGAGATGGCCTTCCAGCTGATAGCGCACGCCGCCCAGGTGCAGCACCGCGCGGCCCTCCGCCGCTTCGATCACGCCCGCACCGTGCGCGACCCAGCGCGCGATCTGCTCGAGATGTTGGGCGTCGTTCTGCTTCAGATCGGTGAAGACGATCAGGTCGCCGCCATTCGCGTCGTCGGGCGCCGTCAGGCAGATGCGCCATTCGACGTGCGTCGGCGGCCAGTCGCCGAGGCGCGCGCGAATGCGCTCGGCCGCTTCCGTCAGTTCGTCGGCGGGCGGCCAGAAAAGATCGCGGCCCGACAGTTTCAACGCTTGCGTCATGCTGCTGCGCTCCCATCCTGATGCCAGAACGGCATGCCGACGACGGGCGTGCTCGCATGGGCAGTTTCACGTTCGGCCATCGGGCCGGCCAGATAAGCCTCGCGGCCCGCTTCGACACCTATCGCGAAGGCGCGCGCCATCGTTTCGGGGTGCGTGGCCTGCGAGACGGCCGTATTCAGCAGCACGCCGTCGAAGCCCCATTCCATCACCTGGCAGGCATGCGACGGCACGCCGAGCCCGGCATCGACGATCAGCGGCACATCGGGCAGACGCTCGCGCAGCACGCGCAGTCCATACGGGTTCACGACGCCCTTGCCCGTGCCGATGGGCGCGCCCCACGGCATCAGCGCCTCGCAGCCCGCGTCGAGCAGACGCCGGCCGATCACGAGGTCTTCCGTGCAATACGGCAGCACCTTGAAGCCGTCCTTGACGAGTTGCGCCGCCGCTTCGATCAGACCGACGGGGTCTGGCTGCAGCGTGTAGTCATCGCCGATCAGCTCGAGCTTGATCCAGTCGGTTTCGAAGACTTCGCGCGCCATATGCGCCGTCGTGACCGCCTCCCCCACCGTCTGGCAGCCGGCCGTGTTCGGCAACAGCGGCACGCCGTGACGCTTGAGCAGATCGAAGAAGCCGGCTTCCGCGCCGCCTTCGCTCATCTGCCGGCGCAGCGCGACGGTCACCATTCCCGGCTTCGATGCCGCGATCGAATCGGACAGCGACTGCAACGACGGATAGCGCGACGTGCCGAGCAGCACGCGGCTCTGGAAGGTTTGGCCGTAAAGCGTGAGCGCGTCGACGGGAGCGTTCGCGTGTGAGTTCATGTGTGATTCCTTGTCAGTGACAGTGCGTCGCGAGGTCCGGCCTCAGCCGCCCGCGACGGGATGCACGACGTCGAGCCGGTCGCCCGCCTGCAACGCGCGCGCCGCATGCTGCGCGCGCGCGACGAAATTGCCGTTCAGCGCGACGGCGAACGGCGGCCGCGCGCCGAACGCGCTGAGCGCGTCGGCGACGGTCGCGCCTTCGGGCAGCGACAGCGGCTTCTGGTTGATCTGGATATCCATGTCCGTGTGCTCAAACGTTGAAAGTGGCGGCGGGCCGGGTCTGTGCCCGATCGTGCGCGTCGTCGAGCCGGAACAGCTCGCTCCAGCGCGCGTTGTGCCGCCAGTCGGCAAAAGCGTCGGCATCGGCGACGCGGCCATCGAGCAGCGCAGACGCGAAACGCACGGCTTCGCCCGCGACTTCGGGCGCGATCATGTAACCGTGCCGGTACAGGCCATTCACGCGCAACGTGCCCGCGCCGTCCCACAGCAGCACGGGACGGTGGTCGGGCAGCGTCGGCCGGCACTGCGAGTTCAGTTCGAGAATGCGTGCCTCGCCGAAACCCGGATGCACCGAGAACGCCGCGCTCAGCAATTCGAGCGCCGAGCGCACGCTGACGGGTGACATGTCCTCGCCCTCCACTTCCGTCGCGCCGATCACATACAGATCGTTTTGCTTCGGCGCGATATACAGCGGATAGCGCGGATGCAGCAAGCGCACCGGCCGCGACAGGCCGATGCCCGGCGCGTGCACACGCGCCACTTCGCCGCGGATGCCGCGCAGCGTCGGCATCGCCGGTTTGGCGCCAAGTCCGCGGCAGTCGATCGTGATCCTGGCTGGCGGCATCGCGTGGTCGTCGACAGTCGCGTTCCAGTGCGCCTCGACGCCGCGCTGGACAAGCCCGGCGGCCAGTGCCGACAGCACCTGACGATTGTCGAGCTGGCCTTCGTGCGGCAGCAGCCAGCCTTGCGCGAAGCGGCCCGCAAGCGACGGTTCGGACGCGCCGACTTGCGCGCCCGCAAGCGGCACCAGTCCGCCGTCGAGCAGGTCGGCAGGCGCGTTCGCGCGCAAGCGTCGCTCGAACAGCGGCGCTTCGGCGCGATCGCTGTGATGCCAGACGATCAGGGAACCGTTGCGCTGGAAGAACACGGGCTCGGGCAACTGTGCGAGCAGCGCCGGCCACGTGTCCAGCGACGCCGCGCCCAGACGCGTAATCAGCAGCTCGGCGCTGGCAGCCTCGGCGAGCGGCGCGAGCATCGCGGCCGCGACCCAGGCGGCCGCATTCGAACCGGCAGCGTCGCCGCGTTCGTACAGCGCCACGCGATGCCCTTCGCCTGCGAGCTGCCACGCGACGAGACGCCCGCACAGCCCGCCGCCGATCACGGCGAAATCCGGTTGAGCAGATGTCCTCATCGCGCGGCTCCGAAGCCAACCCCGGATGCCGCCAACCGCACGCCCGCGGCGAAACGGCCAGCGAAGCCAGCAGCAATGACGCAAATAACTGAAGAATGAACGGTCATCGAATCCTTTCCGTACGGCAGAAGTGCGCTCGTACCCAAGGACGAAACCGGCGGGCAAGGCCGGCCGGGCATGGGCGCTCACGATGCAACGGAGCGCCGCCCCGGCGGAAGGAGAACTTCCAGGAAAAACTTCCCGAAAACTTCCCGCGCCGGTATTACCCGGATCGGGTGCGAAGGGTCTCTCTCAGCCTCGCCGCGACGACTGCCCGCGCACGAAGCACCCCTGTTTCGTCTGGACCATTAGACCATAAAAGCCGCGCGCGCCGCAAACCCGGGCAGACCACAATCGGCGCCGGCTGATTTTGGCGACGTTCCCGTTGGCTCTGGCACAATGGCACGCGTCAATGCGGACGGAATGCCGCACCGTTGCAGGGCCGCTGTCGGGTTGGGACGGCGGGTAGCAGGTGCGGCAAAACGTCCGTTTAAGTTCAGATTAAGTCGCTGCCGAAACAATCGCAGCCCGGGCCACGAACTCGCAGGCATGCAGCAGCGCAAAGCGGCTACGCAGTGCATCGCGCCGCCCGGGCCGACCGTATGAAAGGACGCTTATGATCGACAACTCGAACAATCCGTCGGACATCACCGCGTGGGGCCTCATCAAGCCCTACTGGGTGTCCGAGGATCGATGGAAGGCACGGGGGCTGCTCGCGCTCGTCATCGCGATGAACATGACGATGGTCGCGGCCAACGTCTGGTTCAACAGCTGGCAGCGCACCTTCTTCGACGCAATCCAGCAATACAACTACCCCGTCTTCAAGTACTCGCTGCTGCAGTTCACGGTCATCGCGCTCGCGCTGATCCTGCTCGGTTCGTACCGCACCTACTTCCGCCAGATGCTCGAGTTCCGCTGGCGGCAGTGGCTCACCGACCGCTATCTGCACGACTGGCTCGGCGACCGCGCGTATTACCGGATCGAGCGCGACAGTCTCGCCGACAACCCCGACCAGCGGGTGTCCGCCGACCTGCAAGGGCTGGCCAGCGCCACGCTGAATCTGTCGCTCGGGCTGCTGTCGACCACCGTCACCCTGTTCTCGTTCATCGTGATCCTGTGGAACCTGTCGGGCGCGCTGGCGTTCCACATGTTCGGTACGGAGTTCTCGATTCCGGGCTACATGGTATGGGCCGCGCTGATTTACGCGGCGCTCGGCTCGTGGGTCACGCACAAGGTCAATCATCCCCTCGTATCGATCAACTACCAGCAGCAGCGCGTGGAAGCCGACTTCCGTTTTTCGCTGATCCGCATCCGCGAAAACGCCGACCAGATCGCGCTGTATCAGGGCGAGCATTCGGAAGAGCAGGCGCTCAAGGGCGTGTTCGGACACATCCGCGACAACTGGCGTCTGATCATGCGCTTCACGCGGCGCTTCAATATCGTCGTGATCAGTTACTCGCAGCTGGCTATCGTGTTTCCATACATCGCCGCTGCGCCGAAGTATTTCTCGAAGTCGATTTCGCTCGGCGTGTACCAGCAGGTGACGGGCGCCTTCGGCACCGTCAGCGATTCGTTTTCCTGGTTCATCAACAATTACGATTCGCTCGCCGAGTGGCGCGCCACCGTCAACCGTCTGCGGGAATTCCATCGCGTGATGCGCTCGCAGCATCTGCATGAATCGGTCGTCGAAGGTACGGCGCACGGCGGCATCAACGTGCATCTGACGGACACAGTTTCGATCGACGTGACGGACCTGCGCCTGCAGCGTCCAGATGGCGAAGCGCTGGCGAACGTCGGCTCGTTCCGCATCGCGCCGAAGTCGCGCTGGCTCGTGCGCGGGCCGTCGGGCGCGGGCAAGAGCACGCTGATGCGCACGCTCGCGGGCCTGTGGCCGTTCGGCGAAGGCACGATCGAAATGCCCGCCGGCGCGAAGCTGCTGTTCATCCCGCAGCGCAGCTATCTGCCCATCGGCACGCTGAAGGCCGCGCTCTGTTATCCGTCGGATGCGTCCGCGTTTTCCGACGACATGTGTCGCGAAGTGCTCGGCGTCTGCCGTCTATCCGAGTTCGCGGACCGGCTCGGCGAATCGGCTCATTGGGAGCGCTCGCTGTCGCCGGGCGAGCAGCAACGTCTCGCGGCCGCACGCGCGTTGTTGCAGCAACCCGACTTCCTGTTCCTCGACGAGGCGACGAGCGCGCTCGACCCCGACAACGAGAGCAACATCTACGGCGTGCTGCTCGAGCGCCTGCCGAACGCGGCCATCGTCAGCGTCGCGCATCGCAAGACGCTCGAAGCATTCCACGACCAGACGCTTTTCATCGAACGCGCAATCGAGCGCGAAGCGGCCTGAGCGACGCGACGCTCACGCGGGTCGAATGCGCGATGCCCGCGACGGGCGCGGACTTTTGCAGAGAGGCCGCGCCCGCCCGGGGCGTGGTCGGCCCCCCAGGCGTTGCACGGATGCGGAATGAGAGCGGCCCGACCGATCCCGACGCCTTCATACACAGGCAAGCGACGCCCGCGCAGCGCTTACGCGTCAATGACGGGCGCAACATCTGGAAAGATTCTCGAACAGTTCGAAAGCACTTTCGGAGCGCATGCGCTGTTCCGTGCTTTGCGCGCGGGACATTCCAGCGACGATTGCATCGTGGGCCAAACGCTCCCTTGGCGAAGCCCGCGACGCACATTCAACGTCACTGGAAATACCTGCCATGTCACTCGACCGCCGCCTCCCTTCGCTTTCCCGCCTGTCTCTCAACCTCGCCCGCTCCCGCAATGCCGCGCTGACGGCCACGGCCGCGCTGCTGTTCGCGACGGCCGCGAACGCCGCGCAGACCGCGCCCATGAAGCAGGTGGAACCCGCCGACGTCTGCCCGGCACTGTCGCACATCGTGTCGTCCGCTGACTTCAAGAAACTGCGCGACGAACCGGATGCGAAGCTGCCCGGTGTCGATCAGATCGAAGACTGCCGCGCCAACTCGCATTCGTACGACTGCCACTGGCGCGCGCACTGGGAAGCCGACGGCTTCGTCAACGATCCGCTCGAAGAAATCGGCGCGGATATCGCCGCGTGTTTTCCGAACGTCGTGCACGATCTCAACACGCCGACACGCCAGCACTTCATCGTGAAGACAGCTGACCGCCGCGTGAGCGTCACGGCGAGTGTGCAAGGCCAGAACGAACTGCGTCTGCGCATCGCGCGCTAAGCGTACGTCCTCCAGACGACGCTTTTTCGACAACCTGTTCCCGAGCGCATCGTGATCACCCCCTGTCTCGCGTGGGCCCTGAGGTTCGTGCTCGCGGCGCTGTGTCTGCTGTCGCTGGGCGGTTGCGCCTGGACGCTGATCACGGCCGCCGACGCGACGGGCTCCGTGATCCAGGCGGGTTATGCGATCGCGTCGAACTATTCGTCGCCGACCTTCATCAACGGACGGCCTGCGAAGATCCGCACCGTGTGCATCGAGGTGAACCAGCTGGTGTCCGTCGGCGACTTCGTACCCGCGCTGCAACTCGCGCTCGACAAGCGCGGGATTCGCTCCGACGTCTACAACCCCGGCACGTCGCCAGCCGGGTGCGAGGCGCGACTCGTGTATAACGCGTCGGTCGACTATGGCCGACGCTCGTTCAGCGATGAAGCCACCCAGTATCTTTCGATGATCGATCTGACGCTGATCCAGCATGGCAAAATTCTCGTTACCGCGCGGTATCAGACGGGTGGGCTGGGGGTCGATCGGTTTTCCAGCGCTTCCGTCAAGCTCGATGGATTGATCGACAAAATGGTAGTTAACCAGCTCGATCTCTCACCTGAGACTATTCAGACTTCTGCCCTTGGCAACTGATCTTTTCTTTCGCTAACGCGCTCTTCGCCTGGGTCCTTGCAGCGGCATCTTTGTCTGGCATCTTTGTCGCCGGCATCTTTGTCGCTGGCATTTGCGATTTGCCGTTGCCCAAGCAAACCAGCAGCAAATCGCGGATGCCAGCCGCAGACAAAAAGAAACGCACCTCTTACTCCCGAAAGATTTGGAAAGCACCCCAACCTTCCGCGTGAAGTGCCAAATCACTACTATCGCGAGGATGAACTCATCCATTATGGTCGTCGACGACGACCCCGTCGTCCGCGACATCGTGCGCGACTATCTGCAAGGCCGGGGCTTCACGGTATCCGTGCTCGAGAATGGCATGGCTTTGCAGCAGGCACTTCAGCTCGAGCGGCCTGCCCTCGTCGTGCTCGACATCATGATGCCGGAGCTCGACGGCATCAGCGCACTCCGCGCGCTGCGCCTCGCGGGCGACAGCATTCCCGTGATCCTGCTCACCGCACGCGCGGATGTGATCGATCGCGTGATCGGCCTCGAACTCGGCGCGGATGACTACCTCGGCAAACCGTTCGATCCGAGCGAGCTCGTCGCGCGCATTCGCAGCGTGCTGCGCCGCCGTGAAAGCGCGGCGCCGGGCGCGCCTGAAAATCGCGCGCCATATCGCTTCGGCCGCTTCGAAGTGAATTTCCCCGCGCGCGAACTGCGCCGCGACGGCGAACGCATTGCGCTGCGCTCCAGCGAATTCGCGATGCTCAAGGTGTTCGTCTCCCACGCGATGACGGTGCTCACGCGCGCGCAGCTCCTCGAAAAGCTGCACGGCAGCACCGATACGCATCGCAATCGCAGCCTCGACGTGTCCATCTGGCGTCTGCGCCGGCTGATCGAAGTCGATCCGTCCGAGCCGCGCTACGTGCAGACGGTATGGGGCAAAGGCTATGTGTTCGTGCCGGACGGCGAGATCGGCGCAGCGGAACGATACGACGCACCCGTCGCGAATCTCTGACGCGACGCAGGCCGCGACATTAAGAACAAGGCGCGGGCCATCGAACCCCGCGCACAGGATCAGAACGTCAACACGCTCATGAACATGCGCTGCAGCCAGCCAAGCGTCGTGGAATCGGCCAGCATGCCCTGGCCCGCCTGCTCGATGCGCGCGTTCGCCACCTTGCTCGACGCGACGTAATTGCCCGTCTCGATGTCCTTCGGGTTCACGATGCCCGACAGCCGCAGCCGGTCACGGTTGCCACCCATCGAAATCAGCTTCTCGCCGGATACGACCAGATTGCCCGTCGGCATCGTGCCGATCACCGTGACGGCAAGCGTGCCCGTCATGCCGCTCGTGTCGGCGATCGATCCCTGCCCCTTGAACGTGGTGCTCGCCGAGCCGATATTGAAGAGCCGCGCCAGACGCGCTGCCGTGCCCGTCGATTTGTCGGCGGCCTCGGCGGTGATGTCGCTCGCACGGCTTGCCTGCGCGTTCGCGCTGTTCGAGCCGGTGTACGACTCGGAGAGCCGGATCGTCAGCACGTCGCCGATATGCTGCGCACGCGGCGTCTCGTACAGCAACAGGCTCTGCCCCGCCTGATAGATCGAGCCCTGCGTGTTGACGTTGATCGGCGCGCTCGCGAGTGGCGGCAGCATCGGCGTGTCGACGATCGAATCTTTGGTGCTGCCGCAGCCGGCGAGCACGTAGAAGGCGATGGTGCCCGTCAGCACGGCTACGGTGCGCGGCATGTGCATGGCGTTCATGAGGTGTCCTGCCTGTGCGTCTGTAAAAACGATGAAGCCAACCGGTTAAGTGTTCAGCCCGCATCGGAACTGCTCGACTGCCACTGCCGCACCACCGACTTCATGTAGGCGTCGGGATCCTTCAGCAGATATGTGAGCGTCGCGTTGTGCGTGCCGGGCAACAGGCACAACGTGATCGAGCTCACGTCGTTTTCCCAGATGTAGACGGGCAGTGTGCCCGCCGTCGGCGATGCGACCTGGGTCGATGTGCGCGGCGCGCCGTAACGGTCCTCGAACGCGTCGCGCAGATCGTCGGCCGTGATCTCGTCGATCACAAACGAAATCTCATACAGACGGAACGCGCTTTGCCCATCGACGCGCACGAAGCGCAGCACATGCTCGTCGGCGGGCGAGCCGTCCACGACGGCGCGCGACACCGCCCATCCGTCAGCCGCACGATGCGCCCATTGGCACGCGATCGTCAGGCTCTGCGACGTCTTCAGCCGCATGCCGAGCGACCCCGCGACGTTGTCCGTCTCGCAGACTGGCACGCTGCCAAGTGGTGTCGCACGCACGCGCGAGACGGCGCGAAACTCGTCGAGCGTGATGCCCAGCGGAATGCCGCGAAACGCAAAGGGCTTGTCGGCGGTGTGTTTCTTCGCGGCCGCCGACGACATGCGCAACGTGGCGGCCTGTTGCGGCGACAACATGTTCTGCGCGAGCGCAGCAAACGGCATCAGTGCGCACGACATGGCAACGGTGCAGGCCGTCAGCGCGCGTCCGATCGAAGTGAGTTGCATGGCTCGCCTCGCGTAGTCGATGGTCGCAGCTCAGTCGATGGCTGCGGCACAGGCGTCGAACGGCGTCGCGGCCACATGGCCGACGACGGGCAAAATCTTCAGCGTCGCCGAAGTCAGCCGGCACGGCAGCGCCGCGACAGCACAACCGTCGAGCGGCAGCACTGCCGCGCCAACGGCGGACCACATCGCGAGACGCGCCGCAGCACGCCGCGCGCGACTGAAAAAGCGTGATTTCGGCACAGCGAACTCCGCCAACTCAGGCCGTCGTATTGACGTGATTGCCGACGAGACCGACGGGCGAAGCGGACGTTTGCGGCGTGCTCGCCTTGTCGCCCGTCGAGGACGCGGCTGCCGTCGTCGAGCTGCGCGACGAGGTCTTGTCGGCCGCGGCCGGTCGCGCGACGCTCTGCAGTTGCGTGGTGAAGTGGTTGTTCTGAACAGTCATGGCGAACCTCATGAAGTGCGAGAGTCTTCGGAACGCCGTGCGTCGCGGCGGCATCGCTGCATCCGGCGCACACGGCGGCTTATGGCGTAGCGAATGATCCCGTCTGCGTCGCCCGCACGATGGCTCAAGCAACGCACCGATTTCTGAGGTGCTTACGACCGCTTTCGAATGCACGCCAAATCTTTCAGACGTCGCATTCCGGACAGATTCTGGTCGGGGATCGCAACAGCTGCGCGAAGATGTATTGCCGACTGCAACGCGCGGGACGAGTCACGAAACCCCGCGCAGCAAGGGCGTTCGTGTCGCGCCGCGCCGCGCGCCGGCAGCTTGAGAGTTTGAGTAAGTGTTGGTAAGGAAGACTTCGGCCGCCGAGCCACGATGCCGGACTAGAATTTCGGTATGAATCCACAGGTCCTCATCGTCGACGACGATCCCGTCGTGCGCGATCTCCTTTGTCGCTTCCTGCAATCGAACGGCTACGATGCATCGGTGCTGCATGACGGCACGCATCTGCAACGGCGTCTCGAACGGGAGCGGCCTTCCGTCGTCGTGCTCGACATCATGATGCCGAACACGGACGGCCTGCGCGCGCTCACCGCGTTGCGCGCCGCCGGCGACGACATTCCCGTGATCTTCGTGACGGCGCGCGGCACGGTGGCCGACCGCATCATTGGCCTGTCGCTCGGCGCCGACGACTATCTGACGAAACCATTCGATCCGCGCGAGCTGCTCGCGCGCATCCAGACGGTGCTCCGCCGGCGCGGTCCCGCGACGACGAGCGCTCCCGAGGCGCGCAAGCGCTATCGCTTCGGTCCGTTCGAACTGGATTTCGCGACGCGCACGCTGTCGCGCGACGAAACGCGCGTCACGCTGCGCGACAGCGAGTTCGCGCTGCTCAAAATCTTCGTCAACAATCCGTACAAGGTGCTGTCGCGCGTGCTGATTCACGATCTCGTTCATCGCGACGACCTGCCTTTCCGCGACCGCAGCCTCGATGTGCCGATCTGGCGTCTGCGGCGGGTGATCGAAAACGATCCGTCCAATCCGTGCTACGTGCAGACCGTGCGCGGCAAAGGCTATGTGTTCGTCCCCGATGCGGATCCGAACGGCGCGCCCTTCGCCGCCGATCCCGCGTGATCGCCGCGTGACCCGTATCAGGAATCCGCTGAATACGCTGTTCGGCCGGATGGCATTGCTTTCGTCGGCGGTGCTGTTTGCGATTCAGGCCGGCTGGTTCGTGCTCGTCGTGATGCAGCCGCCGCATCATGAAGTGGACGGTTACGCACGCGGCATCCTGCTCGCATTGCAGGCCGCGAACGGCGAGCCCGTCAACGGCGCCGACGTTGCGCCTGCGCTGCGCGTGCATCTCGTGCCGACATGGAACATGCCCGCCACCGTGCATCTCGAACCGCCGACGCGCCGCCCGTTCATCGACCTCACGCGACGCCTGCGCGCAAGCCTGCCGTCCGGCACCGACATCGCCGTCGACGACACACATATGCCGCGCCTGTGGGTGCGCTTTCCGCGCAAGTCGATGTGGGTCGTCATTCCCGTCGACGTGCCACCGCGCCCGCGCTTCGTGATCGAATCCGTTTCGATGCTGCTTGCCGCATTGCTGTTGTCGCTGCTCGCGGTCTGGCAGATGCAGAGGCCGCTCACGCGCGTCGCCCATGCCGCTCGCGCGTTCGGTTCGGGCGGCCGGCCCGAGCCCGTCTCCGAGCAGGGGCCGCGCGAGTTGCGCGACCTGATCGGTTCGTTCAACGACATGATGCGGCGCCTGAACGAAGCGGGCGACGATCAGGCCGTGATGCTCGCGGGCGTCGCGCACGATCTGAAGGCGCCCCTTACGCGCCTGAAGCTGCGCGCGAGCGTGCTCACCGACGAGAACGAACGAGCGGGCCTGATTCGCGATGTCGATTCGCTGACGAATATCGTGCAGCAGTTCCTGGAATTCGCGGGACAGTCTGCGGAATCGGGACCGATGACGGAAGTCGATGGTTTCCTGCGCGAGCAGTTTTCCGCTACGGACGGTAATGGAACCGGCGAAGACAACGATGGCGACGACGGCGAAGCGACGCTCTTCACTCTCGATCTGCATGCGGGTCCGCGCTTCACGCTGCCGCGCACGCTGCTGGACCGTCTCGTCACCAATCTCGTCGACAACGCCTTCGAGCACGGCGCGCCACCCGTCGATATCGCGACATCGCGCGACCGCGAACAATGGATCATCGACATTCGCGATCACGGCCCGGGCATTCCCGAAGACCGCATTGCCGCGGCGATGAAGCCATTTGTGCGGCTCGATGCGGCGCGCGGGGGAGAAGGACACTGCGGATTGGGCCTCGCGATCGTCGTGCGGCTCACGCATCATCGCGGCGGCAACTGCACCGTGGAGAATCATCCGGAAGGCGGGCTGCACGTGCGTATCGCGATGCCCGTCGCCGTGCCGGACGCCTGAAGCAGCGCCGCACTTTATTACGCCCGCGGCCGTTGCGCTTACCTTGCCTTACGGTCGCCCCGTTTTGGCCAGCCAGGATCTATAGTGCAATCCGGCGTCCTCGGCGCCTCCCTGTTCGGTCCGTCCCGCTGCCACCTGGGACGGGCCGTTTTTTCCTGGTGCGGGAGAACTCAGAGAAGCAGACGATCGCGCAGCGTGTCGACCGTCGATTGCATCAGCCCGAGTCCGTTGGTCAGGTAACCCGACATCGTGCCGTAGCTTGCCTGCACCTGATCGAATGATGCCTGCAAATAACTGCTCTGCACGCTCGCGAACGGCTTCTCGATGCTGGCGGCAAGATCGCCGCCTTCCTGGCGGCGCGCTTCGACGCGCAGCGATATCCAATTGGCCAGATAGGTGTTCGACAGCAGGTAGTCCTGCATGATGACGTCGAACGGCACATTCGCGATGCTCAGCAGCAGTGCCGCCGCCCAACCCGCGCGATCTTTGCCGGCGCTCGAATGAATCAGCTGCGGGCCGGGTGTGCTCGCAAGCTGTGAGAGCAGCGATCCGAAGGCCGCGCGCTGCACGGGATCCGTCACGTACAGCCGTTGCGCGTGCTCCATCGCCGATACCGCGCTTGCCGCGCTGTCCGCCGAGGGCGCCATCACATCTTCGTGTCCTGTCACGTTGACCTTCTGATAGAGCGCGTTGGCGGGCAGCAGATCGGCAGCGCGGTCGACTTCGGCGGGCGTACGCAGGTCGTAGACAGCCGCAATGCCCAGCGAATCCAGCACGGACGCATCCGCAGCATTCTCCGTCAGCGCATTGGAACGAAAGAACGCATTGCGCCGCACGACGCGGCCGTCGACGGTCGGATAGCCCGCCGCCGTGCCGCCCACGTCACGAAAGTTTTCCAGCGACGCAAGGCGCGGTGTCGGCGCCTGATCCGCGCCGGCATTGGTGCCGCCGCACGCCGTCAGCAGCGAACTGCCCATGCCGGAGAGCAGCAGCGCGCTCGCCGTGCCTTTCAGGAAGCGGCGGCGCGACGCGGGTTCTGCCTTCGCGAACGCGTGCAGATCCTGCAGCGCAAGCGGCGAGGCGCGAAAGGCGTATAAAGCGGCGCGCGAAAGGTCCGCTTTCGCAGTGTGAGTCATCGTGTGTTTCTACTGGTTGCGGGCACAGCGCAAGCGCGGCGCAGGAGCGAAAGACGCACGCGATGCGCGTGCACGTGGATGGCCTCGCCGTCGGACTAAGGCGCCGATGCGGAGTGTAATGGACGAAAACAGTTTTCGGATTACGCGGTAGCAGTCGGTAAGGAATCGCAATGAAGGCCACCGGATGCCCCGCTGGAGCGGAACCTGGCGGCGCACGGCTGACGCGAGAGTTTCTTACGGCGTTTCTTGCGCCGCGATGTTTTCTTTCTGGTCGCGCGTCGCGCATGGCACGTCAGCCCTTATCCGTAGACGACGGGCGCGCTCGCCAGGGACCTGTAGCGCGCGCCATTGCGCGCAAGCGTGCTCGAGTACAGCGTCAGCGCTTCGAAGCGCGCGGTGAGTCCGGCGGGTAACTCCGCCGCGTGACCCACGGCGCCCGCATCGCGGCGATAGCGGGCAAGCGTGACATGCGGTCTGAATGCGCGCGCGTCCACGGGCAGACCGAGCGCGATCATCGTCGAGCGCACACGCCAGTCGAGGGCGACAAACTCGTCCGACATGGCAATCGTCGCGACCGTCAGGCGCGGATGCGACGCACCCGGCCAATGCTCGATCCTGGCGACGGGCGCGAGTTTGAGCGGTACCGCCTCGCGCGTGACCGCGTCGATCAACGCAGCGCTCCTGTCGAGCGGCAGTGCGCCGATGAACGTGACCGTCAGGTGCAATTGCTCGTACGGCACGCGCCGCGCGGCAGGCGGCACGGGAATGGCCGACAGCGCAGCGCGCGTCGCCATGTCGGGCACGAGTGCGATGAAGCAGCGCTGGTAGTCGCGCTGCGGATCGGCCGCTTCCGTTTCGCCGTTCCCGCGAGCGGCATCGAGCTCCGCCTCGTCGCGGTCGCCTGAACCGGCCTGCGGATCTGACTGACGTTCGGTACGCTGCATCGACGATACCTCCGTGCGCGTTTGCGCCGATCGCCACACTATCGCGCCATGCCAGAAAAAAACCGGGTCGCTCTTGCGAGCGCCCGGTTTTTTGACCTGCTTCTACTGCTTTCACGTGACTAGCCGGCGTCGAATCGCCGGTGCCCGCGTCTGTCTCCAACCTCCTGCAGAACAGGGCGGCTTGCCGCGCAACACATGCAGCGCGGCGCCGCCGGGACGATCGAGACTTAGCGCGGCAGCTCGGAATGACCCATCAGGTACGCATCGACGGAACGTGCGCACTGCCGGCCTTCGCGGATCGCCCACACCACGAGTGACTGGCCACGGCGCATATCGCCCGCCGTGAACACCTTGTCGACCGACGTGTAATAGGCCTTCTCGCCTTCCGTCGCGGCGCGCACGTTGCCGCGGGCATCCTTGTCGACGCCGAACGCTTCCAGCACGGGCGAAACCGGCTGAGTGAAGCCCATCGCCAGCAACACGAGATCGGCCTTCATTTCGAACTCGGAGCCCGGCACTTCGACCATCTTGCCGTCCTTCCATTCGACGCGCGCCGCGATCAGCTTCTCGACCTTGCCGTTCTTGCCTTCGAAACGCTTCGTCGCGACGGCCCAATCGCGCTCGCAACCTTCTTCGTGCGACGACGACGTGCGCAGCTTCACCGGCCAGTACGGCCACACGAGCGGCTTGTTTTCCTCTTCAGGCGGCTGCGGCAGCAGTTCGAACTGCGTGACGCCCTTCGCGCCATGACGGTTCGACGTGCCGACGCAGTCCGAGCCCGTGTCGCCGCCGCCAATCACGACGACATGCTTGCCCTTCGCGAGCAGTTGATCGGCAACCTTGTCGCCTGCGTTGACCTTGTTCTGCTGCGGCAGGAATTCCATCGCGTAATGGATGCCGGAGAGTTCACGGCCCGGCACGGGCAGATCGCGCGGCGTCTCGGAACCGCCCGTCAGGATCACGGCGTCGAACTGTTCTTTCAGGTCTTCCGGTGTGATGGTTTCCTTCGAAGTATTGCCGATGTGCGCCGGCAGCGCGTCCTTGCCGATGAACACGTTCGCGCGGAACGTCACGCCTTCCGCTTCCATCTGGCGCATGCGGCGGTCGATCAGCCACTTCTCCAGCTTGAAGTCGGGAATGCCGTAACGCAGCAGGCCGCCGATACGGTCGTTCTTCTCGAACACCGTCACGTCATGGCCTGCGCGAGCGAGTTGCTGCGCAGCGGCCAGGCCCGCGGGGCCGGAACCGACCACGGCAACCTTCTTGCCAGTCTTGTGCTTCGGCGGCTGCGGCGCGACCCAGCCTTCGGCCCACGCCTTGTCGATGATCGCGTGTTCGATCGACTTGATGCCGACCGGGTCGTCGTTGATGCCGAGCGTACATGCCGCCTCACACGGCGCCGGACAGATGCGGCCCGTGAATTCGGGGAAATTGTTCGTCGAGTGCAGGACCTCGATCGCGTTCTTCCAGTCCTGACGGAAGACCAGGTCGTTGAAGTCCGGAATGATGTTGTTGACGGGGCAGCCGTTATTGCAGAATGGGATGCCGCAGTCCATGCAACGCGCGCCCTGGATCTTCGCCTCGTCGTCGGTCAGCGCCGAAACGAATTCCTTGTAGTGCTTGACGCGGGTGAGGGGTGCTTCGTACGCCTCATGACGGCGCTCGAACTCGAGAAAACCGGTTGCCTTGCCCATGTGGTTCTCTATGTCTATCTGAATCGGTGAGGGGATCGGCGCCCGCCGCATCGCGTTGTGCACGCAAGCGGCGGGTGCGCTTCGTTATGTCGTCAGGGGTTGGTCGGGAAACGATCAGGCCGCGAGCACTTCCTTGGCAGCCTTCTTCGCACCCATTTCGCCCAGCGCGCGCTTGTATTCGGTCGGGAACACCTTCACGAACTGACGGCGCGACGCATCCCAGTTTTCGAGCAGCGCCTTGGCGCGCGGCGAACCCGTGAACTGGAAGTGACGTTCGATGAGCCCCTTGAGCAGCGCTTCGTCGGTCTCGCCCTGGTGCCACAGCGCCTTGTCGACCGTGCGCTCCTGTTCGGCCTGTTGCAGCACCGGGTCGAGCGCGACCATCGACTTGTTGCACTTCGCAGCGAATGCACCGTCGACGTCGAGCACGTAGGCGACGCCGCCCGACATACCCGCCGCGAAGTTGCGGCCCGTTTCGCCCAGCACGACCACCGTGCCGCCCGTCATGTATTCGCAGCCGTGGTCGCCCGTGCCTTCGACAACCGCCGTCGCGCCCGAGTTACGCACGCAGAAACGCTCGCCCGCGACGCCGCGGAAGAACGACTCGCCTTCGATCGCGCCGTACATCACCGTGTTGCCGCAGATGATGTTTTCTTCGGACTTGCCGCGGAAGTCGTTGGTGGGACGGATGATGATGCGGCCGCCCGACAGGCCCTTGCCGACGTAGTCGTTGCCGTCGCCGACCAGGTCCAGCGTGATGCCCTTCGCGAGGAACGCGCCGAAGCTCTGACCCGCCGTGCCCTTCAGCTGAATGTGGATCGCGTCGTCGGGCAGGCCGTCGTGGCCGTACTTCTTCGCGACCGCGCCGGACAGCATCGCGCCGACCGTACGGTTGACGTTGCGCACCGGCTGGATGAACGACACGTGCTCGCCCTTCTCGAGCGCGGCCTTCGCCTTCTCGATCAGCGTGTGGTCGAGTGCCCGGTCGAGACCGTGATCCTGCGATTCGACGTGCAGACGCGCGACGCTCGCCGGAACGCTCGGCTGGTAGAACACGCGCGAAAAGTCGAGACCCTTCGCCTTCCAGTGCTCGATGCCCTTCTTCATGTCGAGGTATTCGCTGTGACCGATCAGGTCGTCGAACTTGCGAACGCCCAGTTGCGCCATGATTTCGCGCACTTCTTCAGCGATGAAGAAGAAGAAGTTCACCACGTGTTCCGGCTGGCCCTGGAATTTCGCACGCAGAACCGGGTCTTGCGTTGCGACGCCGACCGGGCACGTGTTCAGGTGGCACTTGCGCATCATGATGCAGCCTTCGACGACGAGGGGCGCCGTCGCGAAGCCGAATTCATCCGCGCCGAGCAGCGCGCCAATCACGACGTCGCGGCCCGTCTTCATCTGGCCGTCGGCCTGCACGCGGATGCGGCCGCGCAGCTGGTTCAGCACCAGCGTCTGCTGCGTTTCGGCGAGGCCGAGTTCCCACGGCGTACCGGCGTGCTTCACCGACGACAGCGGCGATGCGCCCGTGCCGCCGTCGTGGCCTGCGATCACGACGTGATCGGCCTTCGCCTTCGCGACACCTGCGGCAACCGTGCCGACACCGACTTCCGACACCAGCTTCACCGAAATGCTCGACGACGGATTCACGTTCTTCAGATCGTGAATCAGCTGCGCGAGATCTTCGATCGAATAGATGTCGTGGTGCGGCGGCGGCGAAATCAGGCCGACGCCCGGCACCGAGTAACGTAGCTTGCCGATGTACTCGGACACCTTGTGACCCGGCAGCTGGCCGCCTTCGCCGGGCTTCGCGCCCTGCGCCATCTTGATCTGGATCTGGTCCGCCGACGCGAGGTATTCCGCCGTCACGCCGAAACGGCCCGACGCGACCTGCTTGATCTTCGAGCGCAGCGAATCGCCTTCCTTCAGCGGAATGTCGGTCACGATCTCGTCGCCAATGATGGACTTCATCGTGTCGCCGTTCTTGATCGGGATGCCGCGCAGTTCGTTGCGATAGCGGTTTTCGTCTTCGCCGCCTTCACCCGTGTTCGACTTGCCGCCGATACGGTTCATCGCCACAGCCAGCGTCGCGTGCGCTTCCGTCGAGATCGAGCCGAGCGACATCGCGCCCGTTGCGAAGCGCTTGACGATTTCCTTTGCCGATTCGACTTCGTCGAGCGGAATCGCCTTCGACGGATCGACCTTGAATTCGAACAGGCCCCGGAACGTCATGTGACGCTTCGTCTGGTCGTTGATCAGGTGCGCGTATTCCTTGTACGTCTGATACGAGTTGCTGCGCGCCGAATGCTGCAGCTTCGCGATCGCGTCCGGCGTCCACATATGGTCTTCGCCGCGCACGCGGTACGCGTATTCGCCACCCGCGTCGAGCATGTTCGCGAGAACCGGGTTGTCGCCGAATGCATCGCGGTGCAGACGGATCGCCTCTTCCGCCACTTCGAACAGACCAATGCCTCCGACCTTCGACGCCGTGCCCTTGAAGTACTTGTTCACGAGCTCTT
Source organism: Paraburkholderia phymatum STM815 (assembly GCF_000020045.1). Taxonomy (GTDB): domain Bacteria; phylum Pseudomonadota; class Gammaproteobacteria; order Burkholderiales; family Burkholderiaceae; genus Paraburkholderia; species Paraburkholderia phymatum. The sequence continues at coordinate 3,138,967 of NC_010622.1, forward strand.
CAGCGAGGCCGACCGCTTCGAAAATCTGCGCGCCCGTGTACGACATGTACGTCGAGATGCCCATCTTCGACATCACCTTGTGCAGGCCCTTGCCGACTGCCTTCGTGAAGTTGTAGACGGCCTTTTCCGCCGACAGGTCGCCCTTCATGCCCGCTGCCATCTGCGCGAGCGTTTCCATCGCGAGGTACGGGTGAACGGCTTCCGCGCCGTAGCCGGCGAGCAGCGCGAAGTGGTGCGTCTCACGCGCCGAGCCCGTTTCGACGACGAGGCCCGTGCTCGTGCGCAGACCTTGCTGCACGAGGTGCGTGTGAATGGCCGAGGTGGCGAGCAGTGCCGGGATCGCGACGTTGTCGCGGTCCGTCTTGCGGTCCGACACGATCAGCATGTTGTAGCCAGACTTCACGGCGTCGACGGCTTCCGCGCACAGCGAAGCGAGGCGCGCTTCGATGCCTTCCTTGCCCCACGCAGCCGGGTAGCAGATGTTCAGCTCATACGAGCTGAACTTGCCGCCCGTGTACTGATCTATCGCGCGGATCTTCGCGATGTCCTTGAAGTCGAGCACCGGCTGCGACACTTCGAGACGCATCGGGGGGTTGATGTTGTTCGTGTCGAGCAGGTTCGGCTTCGGACCGACGAACGACACCAGCGACATCACCATGTTTTCGCGGATAGGGTCGATCGGCGGGTTCGTCACCTGCGCGAACAGCTGCTTGAAGTAGTGATAGAGCGTCTTGTTCTTGTTGGACATGACGGCCAACGGCGAGTCGTTGCCCATCGAGCCAACGGCTTCTTCGCCTGCCTGCGCCATCGGCGCCATCAGGAACTTGACGTCTTCCTGGGTGTAGCCGAACGCCTGCTGGCGGTCGAGCAGCGCAGCCGCTTCGCGGCGCTCCGTGGCGACGTCGCCGGCATTCAGCTCGATTTCGTCGAGCTTGATCGTCACCGCGTCGATCCAGCTCTTGTACGGCTTTGCGTTCGCGAGGTTGTCCTTGAGTTCCTTGTCGTCGATGATGCGGCCGTGCTCCATGTCGATGAGGAACATCTTGCCCGGCTGCAGACGCCACTTCTTGACGATCTTCGACTCGGGAATGGGCAGCGTGCCCGCTTCCGACGCCATGATAACGAGGTCGTCGTCGGTGATGATGTAGCGCGCCGGACGCAGACCGTTACGGTCGAGCGTCGCGCCGATCTGACGCCCGTCGGTGAAGGCGATGGCAGCCGGGCCATCCCATGGCTCCATCATCGCGGCGTGATATTCGTAGAACGCGCGGCGGTTGTCGTCCATCAGCGTGTGCTGTTCCCATGCCTCGGGAATCATCATCATCACCGCGTGGACGAGCGGATAGCCCGCCATCACGAGCAGTTCGAGACAGTTGTCGAACGAAGCCGTGTCCGACTGGCCCGGATAAATGAGCGGCCAGAGCTTCGGCAGGTCGTCGCCCAGCACGTGCGACGCGATTGCGCCAGTACGTGCGTTCAGCCAGTTGACGTTGCCCTTCACCGTGTTGATTTCGCCGTTGTGGGCGATCATGCGATAGGGGTGAGCCAGTTCCCACGCCGGGAACGTGTTGGTCGAGAAGCGCTGGTGCACGAGCGCCAGCGCCGACACGACGCGCTCGTCCTGTAAGTCCCGGTAATACACGCCGACCTGGCCCGCCAGCAGCAGACCCTTGTAGACGACCGTGCGCGCCGAGCACGACGGCACGAAGTATTCCTTGCCGTGCTTGAGCTTGAGCGCCTGGATGCGGTGGCTCGCCGTCTTGCGGATCACGTACAGCTTCCGCTCGAGCGCGTCCGTCACCATGATGTCCTTGCCGCGGCCGATGAAGATCTGGCGGATCAGCGGCTCGCTCGCCTTCACGGTCGGCGAGATGGGCATGTTGTGGTCGACGGGTACGTCGCGCCAGCCGAGCACGACCTGGCCTTCGGCCTTGACCGTACGCTCCAACTCCTGTTCGCATGCGAGACGCGAAGCATGTTCCTTCGGCAGGAAAATCATGCCGACGCCGTACTCGCCTGCGGGCGGCAGCGTCACGCCCTGCTTCGCCATCTCTTCGCGGTAGAACGCGTCCGGAATCTGGATCAGGATGCCCGCGCCGTCGCCCATCAGCGGATCGGCGCCGACGGCGCCCCGGTGATCGAGGTTCTCGAGGATCTTCAGGCCTTGCTGGATGATCTCGTGGCTTTTCTTGCCCTTGATATGCGCGACGAAGCCGACGCCGCATGCGTCGTGCTCGTTCTGCGGGTCGTAAAGACCTTGCGCGGCGGGAACCGTGGAAATCGGCTGCTGGTGGTCGTTCATGGGGACACCGTCTGTCAGGGGCCGTGGGGCCGTTAAACCATTTTTCTCGTGGCCGCGGTTTGCGGGTCAACCGCGCGGGACGACCGCTGAATGTGCATGCGGGATGTTGCAGTTGCACACCGGGAAGCCGGAAATCGGAATATACGCGACGAATCAATGGAATAGCAAACAAAATGTGATGTTCGAACCCTAATTATCAATATGGTGCATGAATGCACGAATTAATTGGTTCCATATCAATTACCGACAAAACAAAACGGCATGCAGGGATGCCGTTTTCTTTTGGATGCAGCCATCAAACCTTTGATTGCAAGAGACTTTATTGCGTTTGCGGCGTCTCGCGCACCTTGCGCGGCCGACCTCTCGGCAACGGCGATACGCGCCGGTTCGCCGCCCGCGCCGCCCACTCCCGATATGAGTCGCTGCCCAGCACCCAGCCCTTCAGCGTGGCCTGTTGAAGCTGATTGGTCTCGCGTTCGTCGAGCGGCTGCTCGCACAGTTCGCGGTATGCGCGCTGACGTTCGAACGGCGTATTGCCCAATGACCAGTACAAACGATGGTCGGTGATCAAGCTGTCCAAGGTCAACCCGATGTGATGCCGATAGCTCGACCATCGATAGTCTTCCGGCGCGCTCACCAGCTGGTTGCGCACAGGCGACAACTCAACCACGCGGCTCGCCAGCAGGAAGTACTTCTCGCCTTCGATGACCGTCGCGCGATAGCGGCCTTCCCATAAGGTGCCGCGTCGCGAGTAACGGCGATTGAAGTGCGCAACGTAGCGCCGTCCGACAGCCTGCATCGCTTTCGGCAGGCTCGATTCGTCGGTGGGCGTGACGAGCAGTTGCACCGCGCCTGGCATCAGCGCGTATGCATGCACGGACAGATGGTGATCGCGTGAAGCCGCCTTCAGGCAATCGATGAACAGCTCGTAATCCTGGTCGTCGACGAAAGCGGGCTGCTGGTCGAGTCCGCGCAGGATCACGTGCTGCGGCTGGTCGGGGACATAAAGACGTGCAAGCCGTGCCATGCTGGATTATCCAAAGTCGCGTTGGTACATACCCGAAGGTCCGAAAAACTGTGCCGGCGCGGCCTTACGCGCCATGCGGGTCTGCCGGAAACCGCATGAAACCTAGGCAGAACGCTCTAACCGGCGCGTATGGTTTGTTTGAAACGTTGTGGTCATAATTGGCGGGCCTTTTTTGGAGGAGCACAAATGAAATTACAACAGGCCTTGGGGGTCGCGGCACTTGCTTGCATAACAACCACAGCGCACGCGCAATCGGCCGGTAGCATCTACTTCACAGCTGGGTGGTTCCATCTCGCCCCTCAGTCCAGTAGTCAGCCGTTAAGAGAGACGAACGTCAACGGCACGCCAGTCAACATCACCTTGCCGAACACTGGCGCTACCGCCGGCGACGGCGACACCATCGGCTTTACGGCAGGCTATTTCTTCACCGACCATATCGCCACCCAGTTCGACGTCGGCATTCCGCCGCAATTCGACCTGAAGGGCAGCGGTGCGTTTCAGCAATACGGCAAGCTCGGCTCGGCAAAACAGTGGAGCCCAACGCTGCTGCTGAAGTACTACTTCAACCAGCCGCAGGCGAAGTTCCGCCCGTATCTCGGCATCGGCGTGAGCCGCGTCTGGTTCACCGACGAGAAGATTTCGAACGGCACATTCCAGAACAACGTACTTCATGGTCCGACCACCGTCACGACGGATAGTTCGTGGGAGCCCGTGTTTAATGCCGGCTTCACCTATGCCTTCACCGATCACTGGTTCGCTGGCTTCTCAATCTCCTACCTGCCGCTTTCCACGACGGCCAAACTGAACACCACGGCGAATACGCCCATCGGTCCCGTCAACGTGCAATCGGAAACGAAGATTCGTCTGAACCCGATCGTCACGTATGTGAACCTCGGCTATCGCTTCTAACACAACAGGTTAGACGAGATTTTCGGGCTTGAACAACGCCGGTTCGCAAAAGCGTGTCGGCGTATTTCCATGCAATCACGATACCTGTACGCATGCGCCTTCGTCTTCGGCGAATCGCGACATCATTCCCGTCACACGCGCCCTCTGTCGCGTGATTCGCTTCATCCGTTGTAAATTTGACTGAGGCGCACGCGCTGCCGACGCAATTTGTGCCGCATAACGCGTGTGTCGACGACGCTTGGCGCCCCGCGTGATGTGTCTTGCCTGGCGGGCACCGAAGTTGCGTCAGAGGATATTTCCCGCGCTGTGTTGCGGGGATGTTCAAACTACCCTCATCGACGGAGCGACCATGACTGCACTACCCAATACGCGAGATGCTCTTGGCGAATCCTGGACTACGGCAGGCCGCCGTGCGCGCCGCATTGCGCGCCATAGTCGACATGCCGCTGAAGACATTGCCAGCGAGCTGCGCACGCTCATGAACGAACTCGAGAACACACTCGGCGACGGCACGCAGGCCGACGCGGCTGCATTGCGGACGCAATTGCGCAAGCGCCTCGACGACGCGCGCTCACGTCTGAACGATACGCGCGACGTGATGCGCGATCGCGCGCAAGCGGCCATGCACGATGCGGATGACTTCGTGCATGAAAATCCGTGGCGCACGATTGCCGTGGTCGGCGGGCTTGCGCTGATCGCCGGCGCGTTGATCGCTCGCGGCGGCTCGCACTGATGCTTCGTTGAGTGTGAGCGGCTGATCGCGCGGCCAGGCTGCCTGAAGACCGGATATCGGATCGCTGCGAAGGACGGAAAGCGGCGCATGCTTTGCACGCCGCTTTCCACTTCGCGCTTTGCATCGCGCAGAAGAAGCGTGTGTCGTCACGCGCGGACGTATCAATCGCCGTCGACGACGAACAGCCGCTGATATTCCTTCGATGCGTAACGGTCCGTCATGCCCGCGATGTAATGCGCGATCAGGCGTGGCTGCTTTGCCATATCCGCCGTCTGATAGTTGGGCGGCAGCAGGCGTGGATCATCGATGAATGCGTCGAACAAGCCTGCGATCACCCGTCGCGCCTTGTTCGCCATGCGCATCACGCGGTAGTGCCGATACAGGTTCTTGAAGAGAAACCGTTTCAGCACGACGGCCTGATCCGCGACTGCTTCGCTGTGCGCGACAAGCGGGGGGGCACGGCGCACGTCCTCGAGTGACACCGGCGCATGCCGCGCAATGTTACGTGTCGTCGTGTCGATCAGATCGACGATCAGCGTGTTGATGATCCGGCGCACGGTTTCGTGAACCAGCCTGCGTCCCTCGATCTGCGGATAGTCCCGCCGCGCTGCTTCGCAGTGCATGCGCCATAGCTCGACTTCGTCGAGTTGATCGATCGTGAGCAATCCCGAACGCAGGCCATCGTCCACGTCGTGATTGTTGTAGGCAATTTCGTCGGCGAGATTGGCGATCTGTGCTTCGATGGATGGCTGCCGGCCCTCCAGAAAGCGCTCGCCCAACTCACCGAGACGCCGGGCGTTTTCGCGCGAGCAATGCTTGAGAATGCCTTCGCGCGTTTCGAAGCACAGGTTCAATCCGTCGAACGCACCGTAATGCTCTTCGAGATCGTCCACTACGGCGAGGCTTTGGAGATTGTGTTCGAAGCCGCCGTAGTCGCGCATGCATTCGTTGAGGGCGTCCTGCCCCGCGTGGCCGAACGGCGTGTGACCAAGATCGTGCGCGAGCGAGATCGCTTCAACGAGATCTTCGTTCACGCGCAGATTGCGCGCGACGGAACGCGCAATCTGCGCGACTTCGAGACTGTGCGTGAGCCGCGTGCGAAACAGATCGCCTTCGTGATTCACGAAAACCTGCGTCTTGTACTCGAGCCGGCGAAACGCAGTGGAATGAACGATGCGGTCGCGGTCGCGCTGAAATTCGGTGCGTGCGCTCGGCGGCGCTTCATGATGACGTCGGCCGCGCGACTGCGAGGAATGCGCGGCATACGGCGCAAGATGCGCTTCGAGCGCGGCGGTGGTGGGCGGCGACGCAACGCCCATAGCAGGCACGGGCGGAATGTCGGTCGATTCGCTTAGATTGTCGCTGCGTATTTCGCTCACCGATATCTCCGAATCAGACGCGAGGGCCGCAGGTGGTGCCGCTGCGCTGCGCGTCAGGCGCCGACGCTTGCGTCGAGGGTTTTGAGCACCGCGTCGTCGGGCGCACGGGTGATCAGTGTGTCGCCGAAACGCTTCAGCAGGATGAACTTGATTTCGCCCGCTTCTGCCTTCTTGTCGACCCGCATCAGATCGACGTAGCGTGGTGCGCCGAGCGCGGGCGCCCGAACAGGCAGATGTGCCGCCTCGATGACGGCGACGAGCCGCTTGCGCGCGGCTTCGTCCAGATGCCCGAGACGCACGGACAGATCGGCTGCCATCACCATTCCGCAGCCCACCGCTTCGCCGTGCAGCCACTCGCCGTAGCCAAGTCCCGCTTCGATAGCGTGACCGAACGTGTGGCCAAAATTGAGGATAGCGCGCAGGCCGCCTTCCCGCTCGTCCGCGGCGACCACGGACGCCTTGATCTCGCACGAACGCTTGACCGCTTCAGCCAGCGCTTGCGCGTCACAGCCGTTGAGCGCTTCGATGTTCGCTTCGATCCACTCGAAGAAACCGGCATCGGCAATCGCGCCCGTCTTGATGACTTCCGCGATGCCCGCGGCCAGTTCGCGCGACGGCAGCGTGCGCAGCGCGCCAATGTCGGCGATCACGGCCTGCGGCTGGTAGAACGCGCCGATCATGTTCTTGCCGAGCGGATGGTTGATGCCCGTCTTGCCGCCCACCGACGAATCGACCTGCGACAACAGCGTGGTCGGCACCTGGATGAACGGCACGCCGCGCATGTAGCAGGCGGCCGCGAACCCCGTCATGTCGCCAATCACGCCGCCGCCGAGCGCGATGAGCGTGGTCTTACGGTCGGCCCGCGCGCCGAGCAGAGCGTCGAAAATCAGATTCAGCGTTTCCCAGTTCTTGTGCGCCTCGCCATCGGGCAACACGACCGTCGTCACTTCCTTGCCGAGCGGCGCGAGGGACTGGCGCAAGGCGTCGCCGTACAGCGGGTCGACCGTCGTATTCGTGACGATCGTCACCGACGCGCCGCGGATGTGCGGCGCGAACAGCTCGCTCTTGCCGATCAGATCGGCGCCGATATGGATGGGATAGGCGCGCTCGCCCAGTTCGACGTTGACGGTAATCATGGCAGTCATCTCGTCATTATGACGCAGTAGGCTTGGCGACGCCCGCCATCTCGAGCTGCATCAGCACCATATTGACGAGCCCGTTGACGGACGGACGGCCCGTTTCGATCACGAAGTCGGCGCATTCGCGGTAGAGCGGATCGCGGACTTCATACAGTGCTTCGAGGCGCCCTTTCGGGTCTTCCGTCTGCAGAAGCGGCCGGTTTTTGTCGCGGCGCGTGCGCAGCCAGAGGTCGTGCGGATTGGCGCGCAGATAGACGACGATGCCGTGCGCGCGCAGCGCCTCTCGGTTTTCAGGGCGCAGGACGGCGCCGCCGCCCGTCGCGAGGACGATGCTTTCGCGGCCAGTGAGATCGGCGATCACCTGCGCTTCGCGGTCGCGGAAGCCCGATTCGCCTTCCAGTTCGAAGATCACCGGGATGCGCGCACCCGTGCGCGCTTCGATTTCATGGTCAGAATCGAAGAACGGGCGATCCAGCCGGCGCGCCACGGCCCGGCCCACGGTGGTCTTGCCTGCCCCCATGAGCCCTACAAAAAAAACGTTGGCGTGTGCGTCCCGCGGTTGCAACTTATCCTCTGGCTAATCCGGTGTAGTTCGTGCGGCAGCTTACTGGCAAAGCGCCCGACTTGTCGAGCCTGACGGCCGGCGCGCCTGCCGCAGGTGGTGCTTTCGGCCCGCGCCCGTGGCGCTTTGCCGGCGATTGGTCAATTTATCTGCACCACCCTCGGCGTAATGAAAACGACGAGTTCGCTGCGCAGATCGCGATGGGCGCGATGACGGAAAAAGACGCCCAAAACCGGTATTTTGCCCAGGAGTGGCACGCGCGTCACATCATCACGGCCGTCCGTCTCGTAGATTCCGCCGATCGACACCGTTCCGCCATCTTCGACTTCGACGCGCGTCTGTACGTGCTTGGTATTGATGGCAGGTCCGGACGCCGTCTGCTCGCCGACACTGTCCTTCGCCACGTCGAGATCGAGCACCACCCGGCCGTCGGGCGTGATCTGCGGCTCGACCTCCAGTTTGAGGGTCGCACGGCGAAACTGCACGCCCGACACGCCCTGCCCGACTTTTGCCTGGTACGGCAGCTCGGTGCCTTGCTCGACGACCGCCTTCATCCGGTCCGCTGTCACGACGCGCGGGCTCGATACGATCTGGCCGCGCCCCTCGGCCTCCAGCGCGCTGAGCTCGATGTTCACGAGCCGCGTCGCCTGCGCGGCAAATAAAGTCAGGCCCATCGTTGCGGCGTCGAAGCCGGAAACAGGCCGCGCCGACAGGTCGAGGATCGCGCCGTCCTTGCCGCCGACCAGACCCGTCGCCTTGCCGTCTTCGTTGGTGCCAATCATGGACAGCTTCACGCCGAGATTGCGAGAAAAGCCCTTTTCCGCTTCGACGATGCGCGCCTCGATCAGCACCTGGCGCGTCGGCCGGTCGAGCGACGCGACCAGTTCGGCGATCTGCGCGAGCCGCGCAGCCAGATCGGTGACGAACAGCAGGTTGGTGCGCGGATCCGCCATCGCCGCGCCGCGTTTGGACAACACCCGCTGATTGCCCGACGCCGTCAGCAGCTTGCGCAGTTCCTCGGCATGGGCGTAGTGCAACTCAAAGGTGCGGCTCGCGAGCGGTTCCAGCTCGGCGGCGCGGGCATGCGTCTCGAAACGCTGACGCTCGCGGGCGGCCAGTTCCGACTGCGGTGCGACCCAGATCACGTTGCCGCGCTGTTCCATCGCGAGGCCGTTGACATCGAGCAGCGTATCGAATGCGGTGCGCCACGGCACGCTGTTCAGGTGCAGCGTGACCGCGCCGCGCGCCTTGTCGCTCGCGACGATATTCAGGCCGGTGAACTTTGCGAACGCGCCGAGCACCGCGCCGAGTTCGCCGCGCTGGAAATGCAGCGTGATGGGCCGGTCGGCGGGAACGGATGCCGACGCACTCTCGCTCAGACGCGCGGCAGGCGCGAGCAGAACGGGCGGACCTTCGAGCGGTTCCTGCCGTGCGTCCGTCCGCCGTTCGGTTCGCGATTCCGGCGCGTGGTCGTCGCGTGCGGAAGCCTGCGCCTGCGACGCTTCCGGGGCCGCTCCGTCCTCGCTCGCGTCTGGCGTGAACGGATTGGCAACGTCCGTGGTGATCACGCGGGGCAGCGGTGGCATGCCGGACGGCGTCATCGCATCGTCGAACGGCATCTCGGCGGGAAGCGGAGGCAAGGCCGCACGCGCCGTCATTGCGACAAAGGCAGCACATGCAAGTGTCCATCGCAGGAAGGCGATCCAAGTCATTCGACGGCCTCCGCCAATGTCAGCGAATGCGCGCTGCCGTCGCGTTTCGTCAGCGTCAGCGCGCGGGCGTCGATATTGGCGACTCGTTCGTCGCCCCACTCTTGTCCCGCTTCGAGCGTCGTCCCTCCTTCCCCCGTCTCAATCAGCGCAAGACCGCGCGCGCGGTCGGCCAACAAACCGACCAGCCGCATCGGCGACGAACCTTCGTCCAGTGTCGACGCAATCGAAGCCGGTTGAAACGGATCGTATAAAACGACCTCCTCATCGGGATCGAAAGCACCCGAATCGTTAACCATGCTTCGACGCACGACATCCCGCATAGGATGGATCGCACCGAACGAATGCAACGTTGCACTGACGGACAAGGCCTCGCCTTGCCGCTTGAGCGTCACTTCGTCCGGCACGACGAGAACCGGCAAACTCGCGAGCGCCTGGAAGAAATCGACGACATGATCGAAATCCGCCCGTGCCGTCACACGCAGCGGGCGCATCGCGTCGATGCCGCTTCCCGTGACGGCAGCCGGTTCGATCGACAGCAGCGTCACGTCGTTGCGCGACGCGAGTTGCGAGATCACGCGGATGTCGTCGGCGGAAGTCCAGTTGGCTGGCATGCGCGTGACGCTCGTCGCCGTGCGCAGATCCGGCAATTGCGCGACGGCCGCTTCGACTTCGCTCAACCTGCGTTGCGCTGCAGACAGCGCGTCGCGGCTTACCTGCACGCCGCTCGAGTCCGTCGCAATCCATGCGTTGGCGCCGAGCATGAATACCGTCACAGCGATGCACGAAGCGACTAACCCGCGTCGCCGCACACTCCATGCTTCGAGCGGCACGCGCAGGCGCTCGACGAGCGCATGTCCAACACGCTCGCGCGCTGCCGGCCTGCCGAAGCGCCCAGCAATCGTCATCTTCATTTGTTACCCCTCGTGTTCGGTGATGACGCTCGCGGCGCTCTGGACTTCGCCGGCGCACCGTCCCATTTCAGGTGCGCGGTGATCTCAAGCGCCGTCGCCGGATCCGTCGCGTGCGTCACATTGGTCGCACGATGCACATCGCTCAAATCCGAGTCCTTCACGCCTTTCAATGCGGCGAGTCGGTTAAGCCACGCCGCCGACGCCGCGTGATCCGCGGACGCCGCGAGCAACTCCGTGTCGCGCTCGCGGTGTCGCAACTGCTTCACGACGACCGAGTCGGACGACTCCTCGCTCAATGCATCGAGGAGATCGAGCAGATGAACGAGCGGCTCGGAAAGCGCCGCCGCGCGCTCGTTCTGCAGGCGCTCGTTGCGGGCTTCGCCCGTCAGCCGCGCATGCTCGGCAAGTGGCGACGCAAGTACGGCAAATTTTTGCTCGAGGGCCGAACGCTCGCGGTCCAACCGTGAGCGTTCGAACGCCTGCCACGTCATCAGCAGCGCCACGGCAACACAAGCGCACAGCGCGGCGCTCACCCATTCGAGATAGCGGCGCCGGCGTGCGAGCCGCGCATCGCGCTGCCGGTGCGGCAACAGATTGAAGCCCGCCAGGCTCCTTCGCGCCGCCGTCATTGCGCGATGCCACGCAGTGCCAAGCCGAATGCGACCGCGAACGCAGGGTCGTGCATCAGTTCTGCATGCGGAATGACGTTGCCGTCGCTCAGCGACGAACCGTCGAACGGCAGCACGGAGCAGCCCAGCACGTCCCCAATGTCGGCGAGCGAGAAGCACACCCCTTCGAGCAGGTCGATCTCCCCGCCCACCAGCGCGCATACGTTCAGATTGTTTTCGGCGAGATCGCGCAATGCGTCGGCGACGCACGAATACTCGGGCGACGGATAGCGGATTTCTTCCGCGATGGTTTCGTCTTCTATACGCCAGCCGTACACGCCGTCGCCGCCTATCCAGATCGCGGCATAAGGTTCGTGCAGTTCGAGTTCGAACCTCGCTGCGTAGCGCAGCGCGCGCAACGCGACATGCGGTTCGACGTCGACTGTGGTCAGCGTGACACCGGCCATCGCAGCGCATTCGATGCGCGCTTCGAGATGCTCGCGCGCAGTCGCAGCGATCGACACGGCGCCGGGATGCGGCGGCGAGTCCTCGACGTACCAGTCGACGGCCAATGCATGGCGCTCAATGCCCGCGATTCGCTCGGCCTCCATCAACACGGCAGGTTCGAGCGACGCGGACGGACGCGGCGGACCGTTCACGTGACTTGCAGGCAGATGAGCCGTGAAGGTTGCGGCCCCGGGTATCGCCATCGCGCAACGCAATGCCGCCGACGCGCACTGTGGCGGCACGTTGCCGAACGCCGCGCACACGGCGCGCGCCACTGCTTGCCGGTCCACAATTTCCGCGCCCGCCATCGCGCCCGGCGCAAGCGGCTCCAGCGCGACGCATTCGATCCGCGCAGGTCCCGTCTTTCGCCCGCTGCCACTCAGCACAACGAGCCTCACCGCTTGTGCGCCAACATCGATGCCGACTGCCTGACGCCGCATCGCCATTCGTAACGAGTCTTTCAACGCCATCTCTTTCTCCTTGCATGCCAACGGAAACCGAAGGCCCGCAACACTCATCCGACGCGGGCAACGGAAAGGATTCTGCGTAGCGCGAAACGACAGCGACATTCGTCCGAATGGCTAACAGTCGGGTAATCGATATCCGGCGACAATCAAACGAACTAGAGTGTTCTCATCGCCGCGCAATTGCGGCAGCCGTAAGCACGCCGAAAGCTGCCAGATCGGGCGGCTATAATCGCGGGACCGTTTTCTGGTGTTCATATGCAATCCACGACTCCTACGTCTCCGCCGCCGGCGCCGCAGAAGCGCAAGCGCCCTCTCTGGCTGAAGATCGTCCTCGGCTTCGTCGGCCTGATCTTTGCCGGGATCATCAGCGCGGTGCTCGTGCTGGGTTACGCGCTGGTCGTCGCCACGCCGAACCTGCCGTCGCTCGACGCGCTCACCGACTATCGTCCGAAGGTACCGTTGCGCATCTACACCGCCGACCACGTTCTGATCGGCGAATTCGGCGAGGAGCGGCGCGACATCGTTCACATGCGTGAGGTGCCGGACAACCTCAAGAAAGCCGTGCTCGCGATCGAAGACGCGCGCTTCTACGATCATGGCGGCGTCGACCTGACGGGTATCGTGCGCGCCGGCGTGGTCGCGCTCACGAACGGCCACGCAACGCAAGGCGCGAGCACGATCACGATGCAGGTCGCGCGCAACTTCTTTCTCTCCAGCGAAAAGACGTACACGCGCAAGATCTACGAGATGCTGCTCGCGTACAAGATCGAATCGAAGTTGAGCAAGGATCAGATTCTCGAGGTGTACATGAATCAGATCTATCTGGGCCAGCGCGCGTATGGTTTTGCCAGCGCCGCGCGCGTGTACTTCGGCAAAGACCTGAAAGACCTGTCGCTCGCCGAGTGCGCGATGCTCGCAGGTCTGCCGAAAGCGCCGTCGGCATACAACCCCGTGGTGAATCCGAAACGCGCGAAGGTGCGTCAGGAATACATCCTCCAGCGCATGCTCGAACTTGGCTACATCACACGGGACCAATACGACACGGCGAGCCGCCAACCGCTCATCGTGAAGGGCGCGGGCAAGGAATTCAGCGTGCACGCAGAGTACGTCGCGGAAATGGTGCGGCAGATGATGTACGCGCAATACCGTGAAGAGGCGTACACGCGTGGCCTGAACGTCGTGACGACAATCGACTCCGCCGATCAGGACGCCGCCTATCGCGCGCTGCGCAAGGGCTTGCTGGACTACGAGCGGCGTCACGGCTATCGCGGTCCGGAAGCGTTCATCGACTTGCCGGCCGATGCCGACGAGCGCGAGCAGGCTATCGACGACGCGCTGCTCGAACATCCGGACAATGGCGAGATCATTGCAGCCGTGGTGACGTCGGCGAGTCCAAAGCAGGTGCAAGCGACGCTGATCGACGGCAATGTCGTGACAATCCAGGGCGACGGGCTGCGCTACGCTAACTTCGCGCTGAGCGCGCGCGCGCAGCCGAACCAGCGCGTGCGGCCGGGCGCCGTGATCCGTATCGTGAAGGGTGAGGATGGCAGCTGGTCGATCACGCAGTTGCCGCAGATCGAAGGTGCGTTTGTTTCCGTCGTGCCGCAGGATGGCGCGATCCGCGCACTTGTAGGCGGCTTCGATTTCAACAAGAACAAGTTCAATCATGTGACGCAGGCCTGGCGGCAGCCGGGTTCGAGCTTCAAGCCGTTCATCTACTCGGCTTCGCTCGAAAAAGGCCTCGGCCCCGCAACCGTCATCAACGACGCGCCGCTCTTCTTCAGCGCGGCCGAAACGGGCGGCCAGGCGTGGGAACCGAAGAACTACGGCGGCGGCTTCGACGGCCCAATGTCGATGCGCACCGCGCTGCAGAAGTCGAAGAACCTCGTGTCGATCCGCATCCTCAATCACATCGGCACGAAGTACGCGCAGCAGTACATCACGCATTTCGGTTTCGATGCGGACCGGCATCCCGCATATCTGCCGATGGCGCTCGGCGCTGGCCTCGTCACGCCGCTGCAGATGGCAGCGGGCTACTCGGTGTTCGCGAACGGCGGCTATCGCGTGAATCCGTATCTGATCGCCGAAGTGACCGATCAGCGCGGCATGGTGGTCGCGCATGCGGAACCGCTCGTCGCGGCCAGCAACGCGCCGCATGCCATCGAGCCGCGCAACGCCTACGTGATGAACAGCCTGTTGACAAGTGTCGCGCAGCGCGGCACGGGAGCGAAATCGAACGTGTTGAAGCGCACCGATCTCGCGGGCAAGACGGGCACCACGAATGATTCGCGCGACGCGTGGTTCGCCGGCTATCAGCACACGCTGTGCGCGATTGCGTGGATAGGCTACGACAATCCGCGCAGTCTCGGCGACAAGGAAACGGGCGGCGGGCTCGCGCTGCCCGTGTGGATCGAGTACATGGGACGCGCGCTCAAGGGTGTGCCCGAGTACAAGATGCCGATGCCCGAAGACGTCGTGACGATAGGCGACGAGTTGTACTTCGACGACTTCACGCCGGGCAACGGTTTCGTGTCGACGGTCGGCGTATCGCAGGCGTCAGCGGAAGCGAGCGGTACAAGCGGCGCGCCGGCGCAGGTCGATGCGCAAGAAAAAGAAAACATCATGAATCTGTTCAGGGGCCACTAGGTCTGCCGGCTCCCTGAAAAAAAGCCGCCGCGTATTGTACGCGGCGGCTTTTTACTTTCCGCGAGCGACACCGGCTGCGGGTGCGCCAAAACGCTCTGCTTACGGCGCGATCTCCACGGGCTCGCCTGCCTGCTGCGTCGCGTATTCGGACAATGCGGCGTAAAACTCGGTGCCGTTGCGCGTATCGCGCCACTCGCCGTCGACGAAACGAAAGTGATAACCGCCCGATTTTGCGGCAATCCAGATTTCCTGCATGGGCGGCTGCAGATTCACGATGATCTTCGTGCCGTTCTCGAATTCGAGCGTCAACACGTTGCCGCTGCGCTCGAACTCGATGTCGGCGTCCGCATCGTCGAGCGAGCGTTCGATGGCCGCGAGCACAGCCTCGGCACGGGTCAGGTATTCACTGTCGGACATGCTAAACTCCAGCGATTATTTATTCAGGGACAGTCATGCGCGGCGTTTTCCGGAAAAGCGGCACGGCCACGATTCTAGCGATTCTGGCTATTGTCGCAGGTGTCGCGCTCAGCGGCTGCGGTCAGCGCGGTTCGCTGTATATGCCGACCGTTCCGCCGCTTCCGGCCAAACCGGTCCAGACGCAGCCCGCTTCGTCGGACGCAACGAAATCCGATGACGCACAAGGCTCGATTCCCGACACGTCCGGCACGCCGCTGTCCCTGTCGCCCGATTCCGAACTGCGCACCGCGCCGAATTCGAACATGCCCGCCCAACCGGCGTCCGGTGCGTCCCAAGCTGAGTAAGACTGTCGCATGACTCAATCCGCTTTTGCTTACGTCGACGGCGTGCTGCACGCCGAAGGCGTGTCCGCCGTGTCGCTTGCCGAGCAATTCGGCACGCCGCTTTACGTCTACTCGCGCGACGCGCTGACCAAAGCGTGGCACGCCTACGCCGACGCATGCGCCGGCCGCCGCGCCACGGTGCACGTCGCCGTCAAGGCAAACAGCAACCTGGCCGTGCTGAACCTGTTCGCGCGCATGGGCGCCGGGTTCGACATCGTGTCGGGCGGCGAACTCGCGCGCGTGCTCGCAGCGGGCGGCAAAGCGGAAAACACGGTGTTCTCCGGTGTGGGCAAGAGCGTCGCGGAAATGCGCGACGCGCTCGCGGCAGGCGTGAAGTGCTTCAACGTCGAATCGATTCCCGAACTGGATCGCCTGAACGCCGTCGCGGGCGAAATGGGTAAAAAGGCGCCCGTGTCGCTGCGCGTGAATCCCGACGTCGACGCGAAGACGCATCCGTATATCTCGACGGGCCTGAAGTCGAACAAATTCGGTGTCGCATTCGACGACGCCCGCGCCACCTATCGCGCCGCCGCAGCGATGAAGCATCTCGACGTGGTGGGCATCGACTGCCACATCGGTTCGCAAATCACGGAAGTCGCGCCGTATCTCGACGCCGTCGACAAACTACTCGAACTCGTCGCGCAGATCGAAGCGGACGGCGTGACGATCAAGCACGTCGACGTCGGCGGCGGCCTCGGCATCACGTACGACGACGAGACGCCGCCGGACATCGGCGACTTCGTGCGCACGCTGCTCGACCGCATCGAAGCGCGCGGCCACGGTCATCGCGAAGTGTATTTCGAACCGGGCCGCTCGCTCGTCGGCAACGCGGGCATGCTGCTCACGCGCGTCGAATTCCTGAAGACGGGCGCCGAGAAGAACTTCGCCATCGTCGACGCCGCGATGAACGATCTCGCGCGCCCCGCAATGTACGAGGCGTATCACGCAATCGAACCCGTCGTGCAGCGTGACGGCGCGAGGCATGTCTACGACATCGTGGGCCCCGTGTGCGAAAGCGGTGACTGGCTCGGCCGCGAACGCCGGCTCGCCGTGGAACCCGGCGATCTGCTCGCGATCCGATCGGCAGGCGCCTACGGTTTCGCGATGAGCTCGAACTACAACACGCGTGCACGCGCGGCCGAAGTGATGGTCGACGGCGACAAGGCATACGTCGTGCGCAAGCGCGAGGAAGTGAAAGACCTGTTCGCCGGCGAGTCGGTGCTTCCGTCATAAAGCCGGCCGTTCCGGACGCTCACAGTCAAAAGGCGATGCGCTCATCACGCATCGCCTTTTTGTTTCCGGTTCGGCTTGGTGCGTCTCACCCTCGCGCCCGGTGCCGGATCCGGTCACGCGCCCAGAGAGCCACGCGCCAACCCAGCAAGGCGATCACGATCGCGCCATAGATCTTCGGCAAGATCAGATCGTGCTTGCCCGCCTTCATCCACCAGAAATGCAGAATCGCGAGCGCCGCAATCACGTAGATCGCGCGGTGCAGCGTCTGCCAGCGACGGCCGAGCTTGCGCACCATCGCTTTCGGCGACGTGACGGCAAGCGGAATCAGCAGTATGAACGCCGCGAAGCCCACCGTGATGAACGGCCGCTTGCCGATGTCCTTTACGATTTCGGCGAAATCGAACCACTTGTCGAACCAGAAATACGTCGTGAAATGCAGCGCGCCGTAAAAGAACGCGTACAGGCCGAGCATCCGGCGAAAGCGCAGCAACTCGTTCCAGCCCGTCAGCTTGCGCAGCGGCGTCACGGCGAGCGTGATGCAGAGGAATACGAGCGTCCACAAGCCCGTCGAGCGCGTGATGAGCTCGATGGGATTGGCGCCGAGCCGGTCGGTGAAGCCGAACAGCACGATGCGCGCGAGCGGATATAGCGCCGCGCCGAACACCGCGATCTTTGCGGGCACGAGCCAGCCGCCTGCGCTCATGCCGGCTTTGCGCGGCGCGGCCGCCGGTTTCATGGCTTTGGCGTCCGTGCGTGCGCCGTTGCCTGCGGTCAGCGTTTGTGTCGTGTCGGTTCCCATGCGCGCCGCCGTCAAAAATTCTTCTTCAGATCCATGCCCTGATACATCGACGCGACCAGATCGCCGTAGCCGTTGTATATCAGCGTCTTGCGCTTCGGTGTGAAGAAACCGTCCTCACCGATGCGCCGCTCCGTCGCCTGGCTCCAGCGCGGATGATCGACATTCGGATTCACGTTCGAATAAAAGCCGTACTCGTTCGGCGCATAGGTGTTCCAGCTGGTCGGCGGCTGCTTGTCGACGAAGCGGATTTTCACGAGCGACTTCGCACTCTTGAACCCGTACTTCCACGGCACGATGATGCGCACGGGCGCACCGTTCTGATTCGGCAGCAACTGACCGTAGACGCCCATCGTCAGCAATGTCAGCGGATTCATCGCCTCGTCCATCCGCAGCCCTTCGGAATACGGCCATTCGAGAATCGGCTCGGACAGGCCGGGCATCTGCGACGGATCGGCGAGGGTGATGAACTGCACGTACTTTGCGTTCGCCGTCGGCTGCGCGCGCTTGATGACTTCCGACAGCGGAATGCCGATCCACGGAATCACCATCGACCAGCCCTCGACGCAGCGCAGCCGGTACACGCGCTCTTCGAGCGGCGCGAGCTTCAGCAACTCATCGATGCCGTAGACCTTCGGGTTGTTCACCTCGCCTTCGACGCTCACCTTCCACGGGTGCGGCCTCAGCGAGCCCGCGTTGTGTGCCGGGTCGCTCTTGTCGGTGCCGAACTCGTAGTAGTTGTTGTAGGTGGTGATGTCTTTGTACGGCGTGACCTTGTCCGTGACAACGAACTTCGGATTGGTCTTCGCGCCGAGCTTTTGCGCTTTCGGGTCGGACGACGAATATGCCGCGAATGCCTCGCCATGCACGCCCATCAAGCCACCGAGCGCGACCGCACCCGCCGCCTGCAGGATTCGTCGGCGATTCTCGAACACGCGCTGCGGCGTGATCTCGCTGCGCGCGATGTCGTCGCCGTAAAGTTGGCTGCGTTCGCTTCGCTTGATCCACATGCTGAAAGCTCCTTGCCGGGCATTGCACGCCCATCGGTATCCGTTCGACTCGCGCTTGCGAGTCGCCGTTCGTCGTTCGTCGTTTCGTTAACAGACGAAGCGCGTGATCCTTCCATAACGGCGTAAAAAAACCGCCGGTGCAGTGCACGCGGCGGCTTTTTCACGCTTCGAGGCATACAACTGCTACAGCTTGCCGTAGCTGTGCAGCCCCGACAGAAACATGTTGACGCCAAGAAATGCGAAAGTCGTCACTACGAGGCCCGTCAACGCCCACCAAGCCGCTGCCACGCCGCGCAGGCCTTTCATCAGACGCATGTGCAGCCATGCTGCGTAGTTCAGCCAGACGATCAGCGCCCACGTTTCCTTCGGGTCCCAGCTCCAGTAGCCGCCCCAAGCTTCCGCGGCCCACAGCGCGCCAAGAATCGTCGCGATGGTGAAGAATGCAAAACCGACGGCGATCGACTTGTACATCACGTCGTCGAGCACGTCGAGCGTCGGCAGACGGTCGGACAAAACGCCGCGTTCCTTCATCAGATATGCCACCGCGACCATCGCCGACAGCGCGAAACTTCCGTAACCGATGAAGTTCGCCGGCACGTGAATCTTCATCCACCAGCTTTGCAGTGCGGGAACGAGCGGCTGGATCTGCTGCGCGTCGCGCGCGATCGAGTACCACATCAGGAAGCCGACGGCCGCGCTGATCACCAGCAGCACGAACGCGCCGAGCGAGCGCGTGTTGTAATGCTGCTCGTAGTACAGATAGAACAATGCTGTGATCAAACTGAACAGCACGAACACTTCGTACAGGTTCGAGATGGGAATGTGCCCAACGTCCGAGCCGATGAGATACGACTCGTACCAGCGAACCATCAGGCCGACGAAGCCCATCAGCACCGCCACCCACGTCATCTTCGAACCGATCGCGGCGCCCGTCGGCGAACGCGACAGCGTGCCGATCCAGTAGAACAGCGTGGCCAGCACGAACAGCGCGCTCATCCACAGGATGGCCGACTGGCTCGACAGGAAATACTTGAGGAAGAACGCGTGATCGGCGCGGGTCAGGTCGCCGCCGTAAATCTGGATCGCCGACAACGACAGCACCGCGATACACGCCATCAACAGACGCGCCGGCTTCCATCGCCAGCCGAGGATGACGCCGGCGGGCAGTGTGCAGACCAGCACCAGCTTGTCGTAGTAATTCATGTACGGGTGATAGCGCGACAGCGCGAACCCCGCGCCCGCCACCATCGCCAGGGCGAACAGCCAGTCGAACAAACCGAGACGCTTCAGGAACGGACGATCGTCCAGCAACGTCTCGCCAGGCAGATGCGCAGTCGCATGCGTTGCCGTGTCAACGCGCGGCTTGGCGCGCGAGGATGAGGAAACTTGGGTCAGGTCCATGTGCTTACCGGGTCGAATCGGATGAATCTGCGGGCGCCTCGCTCGTACCCCGGGCGGCGCCCCTTGCCTCGGGGGCGGGATCGGCGTCGACGGGATGGCCGCCCAGCGCCGCGCCCACCGCGTCGCGCGTCTGGGCGAATTCCTTCTCGAAATCGAAGGTCTTGCGTGCCGTCGACATCGCCATCACGACGCTCACGCCGTGGTTCGAATCCTTGAGCCAGAACCACAGGCGCCGTTCGCGGACGTAGAACATCGAAAAGATGCCCAACACAAGCAGCAGGCTGCCAAGATACACGACTTTTTTGCCCGGCGCGCGCGTCAACTGAAATACCGAAGCTTGCACCTGCCTGAAGGAATCAAGCTGCAAATAGACGGGCGAACCGTACAGAAAGCTGTCGGATAGCGCATTAATCGAACTCTGGACGAAACGGCTCGTGGTCGCGTCGGCCGATGCCGGGGGTTCGCCGGCCTGCTTCCGCGCGATCTGCCACACGTCCCACATCGAGCCTTCCAGCATGCGAAGCAAGAGTCCTGCCGCCTTCTCCTGCTCACCTTTGGGGACGGAGCGGTCGATGAACGCGGCGATTGCCTGGAAGCCGCCAACCTTCTGACCATTGGCCGCCTTGCCGAGCGTCGCGTCGTCACCGGCGAAGAGCGTCAGCACGCGCGCCGCGCTTTCTTCCAGATGCTGCTGCAACTCTGCATTCGACTGCACCGAGCGCCCGGCGAAGTCGCGCGCCGCCTGCGCGCGCACAGCGGGATCCTCGAGTGCGGAACGGATGTGCATCCATTCGTTGACTGTGCCGCTGGCGTCGGCGGGGATGCGCAGATAGCGGAAAGCGTCGTCCGGGTTAGTGCGCATGCCGGCGAGGAACACACGCTCACCGCCCACATCGACGGGCAGCATGTAATTGTTGTACTCACGCGCCTGGCCGTCCTTGTCGCGGACCTTGTACTGGACCGACGGGCCGACGTTGCGCAGGTCGACTGGCTTCGACGTCTTCGCGCCGGAGCCGAGCCGCTCGTCGAACGCCTCTTTCAGCGACTGATGCGCGGCCACCCCGCGCGCGTCGTTCTGACCGTTGCCGTTCGAGATGTTTTCGACATTGATCGCGCGGAAATCGGCGAACTCGATTGTCTGGCCATCGGCGCCCGGCATCGACGCGCTCAGCACCTTCGAGCCGCCTATCTCGCCATTGAACGGCTGCGTCTTGTTGCTGCTGCCCGTCATCGGCCAGGCTGTCATCTGCATCTGTGAGCCGCCGTCCTGGAAGCTCGACTGGTAGATCGACACGCCGTCGTATTCGAAAGGCTTGTTCACCTCGACGCGCGCCGGAATGCGCGCGCCCGTCCCGTGGTCGATCACGACGATGTCGCTCGCGAAGAGCTTCGGCATGCCCGTCGTGTAGTAGTCGACGATGAACTTCTTCAGTTCGATCGAGAACGGCAGGTCCTGGATCAGCGAGCCGTCCTGCTGGTTCAGGATCGCCGTCGACACATGCTGGCCTTCGGGCACCCAGGCGTAGCCGCGGAACGTCGGATTGCCCTGCGAAAGCCGGTGCTCCGCGGGAATCTCGTTGATGACGGTGTTACCGCGGATCGGCGTCTTGTCGAAGAGCCACATCTGGAGCTTGATGGGCAGATTGCTATCCAGCAGGCCGCCGATGCAGATGATCACGATGGCAAGGTGCGCGGAGATGTAGCCGAGCTTGGTCAGCGCGCCGCGCTTCGCGGCGATCAGCGTCGCGCCTTCGCTCTCGCGTGTTACGTACTTGTAGCCGAGCTTCGCCGAGAGCTTGCCCAGCGTGGCCGCGGCTTGCGTGCGCGTCGCATTCGGCACCGCGAATTCACCCTTGTGATGGAACGCGCGCAGACTGCCTTCACGGACCTTGTCTTTCCAGCTCTTCGTGTCTGCGATCATCTTCGGCGCGTTGCGGATCACGCACAGCGAGACCGACACGACCAGAAAGCCGAGGATCAGCATGAACCACCACGCGCTGTACACGTTGTACAGGCTCAGCGAGCGAAAGATGTCGGCCCAGAACGGCCCAAACTGGTTGACGTAGTTCGGATACGGGTCGTCCTGCGTGAGCACCGTGCCGATGATGCTCGCGATCGACAGGATCACAAGCAAGGCGATCGCAAAGCGCATCGAACTCAGCAATTCGACCGACGTGCGCACGAAGCGCTGCCGCGACTTCAATTCCAGACCCGACGTGGTGACGCTCATTCAAACTCCGACTGAACAGCAAAAAAGGGTGCAGGTTTATCGCTGTATGCGATTCCCTCACCCTTTTCTTGTTTTCTCGCCAACCGCTTTTACCCCGTTGCGGCCGGCTTCGCTTTCGTGCGGACTTTTAATGCAAGCCCGCAATGTAATCGGCAACAGCCTTGATCTCACTATCCGACAGGCGGGACGCAACGGCATGCATCGCTTCATTGTTGTTGCGCGCGCCCGGCCCTTGGGTGAACGCGGTCAACTGTGCCACGGTGTAATCCGACCATTGTCCCGACAGACGCGGATACTGTGACGGGATGCCCTGCCCTGTCGGCCCGTGGCAGCTTGCACACGCCGGGACGCCCTTGTCGGCGACGCCCGCCCGATAAATCTTCTGCCCGAGAGGTACCGTGTCCTTGTTGTGCGCGTAACCCGGCTTCGGTGCCTGCGACGCGAAGTATGCCGCCACATTGACCATGTCCTGATCGGTCAACGCTGCCGCCATTCCCGCCATGATCGCATTGTTGCGAGCGGGCTGCCTGGCGCCGGCTTGTGTCTTGAAGTCCTTGAGCTGTTTGACGAGATATTCGGGGTGTTGCCCGGCAAGCTTCGGATACGCGCCGCCCGCACTGTTGCCATCTGCACCGTGACACGAAGCGCACACTTGCGCCGCGATGGCCTGCCCCCGATTCATGTCCGGCTTTGTCTGATCTGCCGCTGCTGCCTGTAACGCGAAACCTGAAAGACCTGCTGCTGTGTGAAGCACCACCAGAAACTTGCCCAGTCGATTCATTCGCACACCCTGTTTCGTCTTGTGGGAATTAGAGGTTCTGCAAAATACGACAACGACCACCCGGTCGCCGAGGCCCGCCCGGCGGCCTCACAGGTTTTCAGTAAACCATCGTATTGTACAATACCTTGCTAATCGATCTGGCGCCAGTCGGGCCTCTGCGGCCTTTACGGCGGGGCTGCATCGCCCTTGCACGGCATTTCACCATCTCCGTCGATGTGCGCAGGACGTCCGCTCGACGTCCATTCACCCGTCCTTCTGGTCTTCTCATGTCTTTCCTGCTCCACCAAGCCCGCTTCTTCACGACCGTCAATCACTTACGCGATCTGCCGCCTTCGCCGCAGCCCGAGGTCGCTTTCGCCGGGCGGTCGAACGCTGGAAAGTCGACGGCCATCAACATCCTCTGCAACCAGAAGCGGCTTGCATTTGCCAGTAAGACGCCAGGGCGCACGCAGCACATCAACTACTTTTCCGTAGGACCGGCGGCAGAGCCTGTCGCGAATCTCGTCGACCTGCCCGGCTACGGCTACGCCGAAGTGCCTGGTGCGGCAAAAGCACATTGGGAGCAATTGCTGTCGACTTATCTGCAAACGCGGTCGCAACTGCGCGGCATGATCCTGATGATGGATTCGCGCCGGCCGCTGACGGAACTGGATCGCCGGATGATCGAATGGTTCGCGCCGACGGGCAAGCCGATTCACACCCTGCTCACCAAGTGCGACAAATTGACCCGGCAGGAAAGCGTCAACGCACTGCGCGCGACGAAGAAAGGGTTGGATGAATATCGCGCGGCGGGCTATCAGGGCGAACTGACCGCCCAGCTCTTTTCCGCACTGAAGCGCATCGGCCTCGATGAGGCGCACGAGCTGATTGAAAGCTGGATCGCGCCCGGCCTGGCGGGCGATCCCGACGGGCCGGTTGCCGCGGAATAACGCGCGGCAACCCCGCTGACGCCGCATTTCGTTCGCCCAGAAAAAAACCCGCCGCTATTGACGGCGGGTTAAACAGCCTAATCGAAAAACGACAGGCACCCGCTCAGGGAGGAGAAGCGGGGAGGTCAGCGCTAGGCGCCTTGCTCGATCGGTATGATATACCATTGTCTCGAAAAGTTTCTGGCAAGGCACGGCCAGCATTTTTGACTTTTGCAGATATCCTCACATGAGCTTCTATCCGCATCACCGCCCGCGCCGCATGCGCCGGGACGACTTCTCGCGCCGCATGATGCGCGAAAACATCCTCACCACCAATGATCTGATTTACCCCGTCTTCGTGATCGAAGGGACGAACGTGCGTCAGGCCGTACCGTCGATGCCGGGCGTCGAGCGCGTATCGGTTGATCTGCTGATGGGTGTTGCCGAGCAATGCATGGAACTCGGTGTGCCGGTGCTGTCGCTCTTCCCTGTGATCGAGCCGTCGCTGAAAACGCCCGACGGCCGTGAGGCAACCAACGCAACCGGTCTGATTCCGCGCGCCGTGTGCGAACTGAAGAAGCATTTCCCCGAACTGGGCGTGCTGACCGACGTCGCGCTCGATCCGTACACGAGCCATGGCCAGGACGGCGTGCTCGACGAGCATGGCTACGTAATCAACGACGAAACCGTCGACATCCTCGTCGAACAGGCGCAGACGCAGGCGCAGGCGGGCGTCGACATCGTCGCGCCGTCCGACATGATGGATGGCCGGATCGGCGCGATCCGCGAGTTGCTCGAAAGCGAAGGCCACATACACACGCGGATCATGGCGTACTCGGCGAAGTTCGCGTCCGCGTTCTACGGCCCGTTCCGCGATGCCGTGGGTTCGGCAGCGAACCTCGGCAAGGGCAACAAGATGACGTATCAACTCGATCCCGCCAACTCGGACGAGGCGCTTCGCGAAGTGCGCGCCGACATCGAAGAGGGCGCGGATATGGTGATGGTCAAGCCGGGCATGCCGTATCTGGACATCGTGCGTCGCGTAAAGGACGAATTCCGCTTCCCGACGTACGTGTACCAGGTGAGCGGCGAGTACGCAATGCTGAAGGCCGCCGCGCAGAACGGCTGGCTGGATCACGACAAGGTGATGATGGAATCGCTGCTCGCGTTCAAGCGCGCGGGCGCCGATGGCGTGTTGACGTATTTCGCGCTGGACGCCGCGCGGTTGCTGCGAGCGCAGAAGTAAGGGTCGTAGTCGCAGGCCGTGGCCGCGCATCGTTATGGTGCGACCGTCTTGCGACAGTGACTGCAAGCGGAGGGGTCGACCTGACAGCCTCCGCTTCTCTCTTTTAATCCGGATCATGCGGGCGCTGCGCCGGCACCTCGCGCCGACCTTCCGCCCGACGCTTCAGGTCTGAGGGCCCGGCATCATCCGAGCCAGACTGTTCAGGAATTTGTCCGCCGACTCATACCCGACGACGCGCAGCACTTCTTTGCCACCTCGGTCGAAGAAGATGATTCCGGGTGGCCCAAACAGGTTGAACCGTTTGAGCAGTGCCTGATCGTCCGCGTTATTGGCCGTCACGTCGGCGCGCAGAAGGTTGAACTGCTTGAGCTTCGCCTGGACGCGCGGGTCGCTAAAGGTAAACTTCTCCATTTCTTTGCAGCTGACGCACCAGTCTGCGTAAAAATCGAGCATAGCGGGCTTAGCGGCCGTTTTGACGGCCTCGTCGAACTGGCCCGAGCTGCGTACACGGGCGAACGCCAGATCGCTCTGCTGCGCCTGCTCGGAAGCTGTACCGGATGTACGGCCAACGAGCACGGCCAACGGCTTCAAAGGATCCGTCGATCCCGCCGCCAGACCGGCCAGCAACGTCGCCGCCCAGATCGCCAATGCGGCACCCAGTCCGCGACCAAGACCGCGCCAGATCGAGCCTGCTCCTGCATGCGGAGAAAACAGTCCCAGAGAGGCGGCCGCGATCAGCAGCCATGAGGCCGCCAGCAACATTTGCGCCGTCGAGCTCAAAACCGGCCAAACGATCCACAATGCCGCGGCGAGCAAAATCACGCCGAAGAAGACCTTCACGCGATCCATCCAGGCGCCGGCACGCGGCAGCAGCGTGCCCGCGCCGAGCCCAATGAGCAGCAACGGTACGCCAAGCCCGATGCCCATCGAAAATAGGGCTACACCGCCTAGGACGGCGTTGCCCGTGTGCGCGATGAAGGCGAGTACCGCAAATAGGGGCGCCGTCATGCATGCACCGACCACCAGCGCCGAAAGCGCCCCCATCACCGCGACCGCGGCGAATTTCCCGCCCGAGCGCCCCTCGGAGGCCTTCGAAACGCCGCGCTGCCACCCGTGAGGCAGTACGATATCCACGCCAGCGATCAGCGTTAGCGCAAATACGGTCAGAAGAACTGCAAATGCGCCGAGCACCCACGGATTCTGCAGCCGGGCGCCCATGCTCTGCCCGACGAGTGCCGCCGCGACGCCAAGCACCGTGTAGACGAGCGCCATCCCGACGACATAGGCCAGTGACAGCGCAAAACCGCGCGCCCGCGTCACGCGCGGGCCTTCGCCAATGATGATCGCGGACAGGATCGGGATCATCGGATACGAGCACGGCAGCAGGCTCAGCACGATGCCGGCGACGAAATACAATCCGACGATTGCAAAGAAGCCGCCGCCCTGGAGCAGCGATTGCGCGTAGTCAGCGCTGGTTGCGCGCTCGTACCAAGATGCGTTGCCCGAGCTGTCCTCGTGAGGCGGCGACAGCTGCACGGTGCCTGCTGCGGCGGCATGTAGTGCGGCGCCCGACACGTGATAGACGCGCTCCATCGGCGGATAGCAGATTCCTGCATCCGCACAACCTTGCGACGTCACGGCGAGGTCGAACGCACCGCTCGCCTGACTCACGGGCACGCGAATGGTCAGCTCACCGCGATACGTCTCGACGT
Source organism: Paraburkholderia phymatum STM815 (assembly GCF_000020045.1). GTDB lineage: Bacteria > Pseudomonadota > Gammaproteobacteria > Burkholderiales > Burkholderiaceae > Paraburkholderia > Paraburkholderia phymatum. The sequence continues at coordinate 3,165,986 of NC_010622.1, forward strand.
TTTTGTTGAAGGTCTGATCGAACTTCACGTGACCTGCGGGCAATTGCGCATCACCGAGCTTGCCCGCGCCGTTGCGTGTCGCGAACGCGAACCGCTCGCGGTACATGTAGTAACCGTCGGCAATCTTGTAATGAACCAGCACCTCGCCCGGTTGCTCGGACGCGCTGAATCTGAACGCCTCCGAGAGATCGAGGAAGTCGTCTGCGCGGACAACGCCGACCGAACTGAACGACAGCAACAAGAAGCCGGCAATCACGGCGAAAACGCGCGCGACATCGCGCCAGCGACGGGACAAACGGTTATACATGGATCGGGCGTTGGGTTTCGGCGTTCACCCATTGGCCGTAAGCGGCCGATGCGGTGACTTGCCATGAAAGGATCTCGGGAGTGTCGTACGGATGCTGAGCCTGGATGAACCGTTCGAGCTCGAGCGTACGCCCGACGCTCGTCTTGAACATCAACTGGAACTCTTCCGCCGACTCGATCTTGCCCTGCCAGTGGTAGTTCGACTGAACACTGCCAAGCTGCGTCACGCAGGCAGCGAGACGCGCAGAGAGCGCGCCCTCAGCCAATTTATGCGCCGTTGCGAGGTCCGGCACGGTCGTCACCACTAAACTCACATTCACGTTCACCGACCGCTCCAGCACTTTCCGGACAGGGTGACGGTATCGTATCACCTAGTCGCGACACCCCGCTCACTGTCGAATGGCATGGGAAAAGTGGGCGCTGAAAGCAAAAAAGCCAGGCTTTCACCTGGCTTTTTAATTGTTGCCGGAAGCTTATTCGGCTTCTGCAACGTTTTCGACTTCCTCGACTTCCGGACGGTCAAGCAGTTCGACCAGTGCCATCGGTGCGTTGTCGCCGACGCGGAAACCGAACTTCAGGATGCGCAGGTAGCCACCCGGACGGTTTGCAAAACGCGGGCCCAGCACGTCGAACAGCTTCGTGACCGAGTCACGATCGCGCAGGCGGTTGAACGCCAGACGACGGTTAGCCAGCGACGGCTTCTTGCCGAGCGTGATCAGCGGCTCGACGACCTTACGGAGTTCCTTCGCCTTCGGCAGCGTCGTCTTGATGACTTCGTGCTCAATCAGCGAGTTGGACATGTTACGGAGCATTGCCAGACGGTGGCTGCTCGTGCGGTTCAGTTTCCGCAGACCATGACGGTGACGCATTTCAATTTCCTTGAATCAAAGTTTTGGTCCAGCTCTTCTATCGCTTTCGGTGACACGGAAAGCACGGGCCGGTATTGAAAAAGGCAAGACGCGGATTTTAAAGGAAAATCCGCGTCATTACCAGTTGCGGTACGACTTCAGTTCGACGGTATTACTTGTCGAGACCAGCGGGCGGCCAGTTTTCGAGCTTCATCCCGAGCGTCAGGCCACGCGAAGCGAGCACTTCCTTGATCTCGTTCAGCGACTTTCGGCCCAGATTCGGCGTCTTCAGCAGCTCGTTTTCCGTGCGCTGGATCAGGTCGCCGATGTAGTAAATGTTCTCGGCCTTCAGGCAGTTCGCCGAACGAACCGTCAGTTCCAGATCGTCGACCGGACGCAGCAGGATCGGATCGATCTGCGGAGCGCGCGACGGTGCTTCTGCCGCTGCTTCCGTGCCTTCCAGCGCGGCGAACACCGACAGCTGATCGACCAGGATACGCGCCGATTGACGGATCGCCTCTTCCGGCGAGATCACGCCGTTCGTTTCGATGTTCATCACGAGCTTGTCGAGGTCGGTACGCTGTTCGACACGCGCGCTTTCCACGGCATAGCTGACGCGGCGAACCGGCGAGAACGATGCGTCAAGCACGATACGGCCGATGATCTTGGCCGACTCTTCGCCGTAACGACGCACGTTGCCCGGCACATAGCCGCGGCCTTTTTCGACCTTGATCTGCACGTCGAGCTTGCCGCCCTTGGACAGATGCGCGATCACGTGATCCGGGTTAATCACTTCGCAGTCGTGTGCAAGTTCGATGTCACCAGCCGTAACGACGCCTTCGCCTTCCTTGCGCAGCGTAACCGTGACTTCGTCGCGGTTATGCAGCTTGAACACCACGCCCTTCAGGTTCAACAACAGGTTGACCACGTCCTCTTGCACACCATCGAGCGTCGAATATTCATGCACGACGCCTGCGATCGTCACTTCGGTCGGCGCATAGCCCACCATCGACGACAGCAACACGCGCCGAAGCGCGTTACCCAAGGTGTGGCCATAGCCGCGTTCAAACGGCTCCATGACCACTTTCGCGTGGCTTTCGCCAAGCGATTCAACTGCGATGATCTTGGGTTTCAACAAACTGGTTTGCATAGGTTTTCCTTTTCAATACCCTCGGCTCGTTACACCGATAAGGCTGACCGGTAACAACCTGAAAATAAACAGCCGAGGCGCCCCCTTGCCTAACGCAATCAGGGAACCTCGGCCGTTAATCCGATTAGCGCGAATACAATTCGACGATCAGGCTTTCGTTGATGTCGCCAGCGATATCGCTGCGTTCCGGCATCGACTTGAACGTGCCTTCGAACTTCTTCGAATCGACAGCAACCCACTGCGGCAGACCGCCTTGTTCGGCGAGCGACAGCGCCTCGAGAATACGAGCCTGCTTCTTCGCCTGTTCGCGCACGGCAATCACATCGCCAGCCTTCACTTGGAGCGACGGGATGTTTGCCACAACGCCGTTCACCGTGATTGCCTTGTGGCTCACGAGCTGGCGTGCTTCAGCGCGCGTCGAGCCGAAGCCCATGCGGTAGACGACGTTGTCGAGACGCGATTCGAGCAGCTTCAACAGGTTTTCGCCCGTGTTGCCCTTGCGGCGATCTGCTTCAGCGAAGTAACGGCGGAACTGGCGTTCGAGCACGCCGTAAATGCGCTTCACTTTTTGCTTTTCGCGCAGCTGCGTGCCGTAGTCGGACGTACGAGCGCCCGAGGTGCGGCCATGTTGACCCGGCTTGCTGTCAAGCTTGCACTTGTCAGCGAGCGAACGACGTGCGCTCTTCAGGAAGAGATCGGTGCCTTCACGGCGAGACAGCTTGGCTTTAGGGCCGATATAGCGTGCCACTTTGCATTCCTTCTGTGATTGATCACGTGAACTTGCATTCACGCTAGTCCGAACCCTTTGGGTCGAACGGTGGGCTTAGTCAATTCATTAACGCAAGCAGCCTGCTACCGCCTTTAGCGGCAACAGGCGCATGCGGAGCAAGCGTCTTAGATACGACGACGCTTCGGCGGACGGCAGCCGTTGTGCGGAACCGGCGTCACGTCGGAGATCGCGGTGATCTTGATACCAAGACCATGCAGCGCGCGCACCGCAGACTCACGGCCAGGGCCGGGGCCCTTGATCCGCACTTCGAGGTTCTTCACGCCGTATTCCATCGCCACGCGGCCTGCCGATTCAGCGGCAACCTGAGCTGCAAACGGGGTCGACTTGCGCGAACCCTTGAAGCCCTGACCACCCGACGTTGCCCAGGCTAGTGCATTGCCTTGACGATCGGTGATCGTGATGATGGTGTTGTTGAACGACGCGTGAACGTGAACCACGCCCTCGGCGACGTTCTTCTTGACCTTCTTGCGAACGCGTTGCGCCGCGGAGTTGTTCGAAGCCTTAGCCATTACGTTTTCCTGTAACTGTCAGTCTCGCTTACTTTTTCAGCGATTGCGCTGCGCGACGCGGACCCTTGCGCGTACGGGCATTCGTACGCGTACGCTGGCCACGCAGGGGCAGACCCTTACGATGGCGCACGCCACGATAGCAACCGAGATCCATCAGGCGCTTGATATTCATCGTCGTTTCACGGCGCAGATCGCCTTCAACGATGAACTTGCCGACTTCTTCGCGCAGCTTTTCGAGATCTGCGTCGGTCAGGTCCTTAACCTTCTTCGAAAATGCCACACCAGCAGCGACGCAGATGTCGCGCGAACGCGTGCGGCCGATACCGTAAATTGCCGTCAGGCCGATTTCGGTATGCTGGTGATTCGGGATGTTAACCCCTGCGATACGAGCCATTGTTTTTCCTCAAACAAAAAGCGCAAACAAAAGCGCGGCGTTCAGCCTTGACGCTGCTTGTGGCGCGGATCAGAGCTGCAAATCACGCGAACGACGCCCTTGCGCTTGATGATCTTGCAATTGCGGCAAATGCGCTTAACCGATGCCATCACTTTCATGATATTACCCTTTTTTCAAATCACTTCGCCCGGAACACGATCCGCGCACGCGACAGATCGTAAGGCGTCAATTCAACCGTCACCTTGTCGCCGGGCAGAATACGGATGTAGTGCATCCGCATCTTTCCGGATATGTGTCCCAACACGACATGGCCGTTTTCCAGCTTCACCCGGAAGGTAGCGTTGGGGAGGTTTTCGATAACCTCACCCTGCATCTGGATTACATCGTCTTTGGCCATAAGTCCTTTCAACGCATCGGGACGCCGCCGCCTTTGAAGTTTGCCTTCTTCAGCAGCGACTCATACTGTTGCGACATAACGTACGACTGCACCTGCGCCATGAAATCCATTGTGACGACGACAATGATCAGCAGCGACGTTCCACCAAAATAAAACGGCACATTCCAACGCAGCACCAAGAACTCGGGCAGCAAGCAAACAAACACGATGTAGATCGCACCGGCCAACGTCAGACGCGTCAGGATGCGGTCGATATAGCGTGCCGTCTGGTCACCCGGACGAATACCAGGGACGAATGCACCACTCTTCTTCAGGTTGTCGGCCGTCTCCCTGCTGTTGAACACCAGCGCGGTGTAGAAGAAGCAGAAGAACACGATCGCCAACGCATACAGCAACACGTACACCGGCTGACCTGGCTTGAGCGCTTCGGCCACATTGTGCAGCGTGTCTGCGAACCAGCCAGTCCGCGACCCAGAACTAAACCAGTTCAGGATGGTTGCCGGGAACAGGATGATCGACGATGCGAAGATCGGCGGAATCACGCCCGACATGTTCAACTTCAGCGGCAGATGCGACGACTGTCCACCGTAAATCTTGTTGCCGACCTGCCGCTTGGCGTAGTTCACAAGAATCTTGCGCTGGCCGCGTTCGATGAACACCACCAGATACGTCACTGCAGCAATCAGCGCGACCACGATGATCGCCGAAATGATGCTCATCGAACCGGTACGAACCAGTTCAAAGAGACCACCGATCGCATTCGGGAAGCCCGCCGCGATACCGCCGAAAATAATGATCGAAATGCCGTTACCGAGACCGCGTTCCGTGATTTGCTCACCGAGCCACATCAGGAACATCGTGCCGGTCACGAGCGTCACAACCGTCGTCAGCCGGAAGACCATGCCAGGATCGATAACGAGTGCCGGCTGGTTTTCCAGCGCGACAGCGATACCAAAGGCCTGGAACGTAGCCAGAACCACCGTAAAGACCCGTGTGTACTGCGTGATCTTCCGCTGACCTGCCTGCCCTTCCTTCTTCAGCGCTTCCAGCTGCGGCGAGACGATCGCCAGCAACTGCATGATGATCGACGCCGAGATGTAGGGCATGATCCCCAGCGCGAAAATCGTGAACCGCGAAAGTGCGCCACCCGAGAACATGTTGAACATGCCAAGGATGCCGCCCGACTGGCTTTGGAACAGCTTTGCCAGCTGGTCCGGGTCAATGCCCGGCACCGGAATATGCGCGCCAATCCGGTAGACGACCAGCGCCAGCAGCAGGAACACTGCTCGCCGACGCAGATCGCCAAACTTCGCCGCGCTTCGACCGGGTTTTGCGAGACTCGGGCTGTTAGCCAAGTACCTTCTCCGATGCAAATGCTAGTGACGGCAATCGACTTGCACGTTACTCGGCGAAAGAACCGCCCGCTGCTTCGATCGCAGCGCGCGCGCCCTTCGTCGCAGACAGGCCCTTCACGACGATCTTGCGCTTCAGTTCGCCTGTCGCGATGATCTTGGCGCTCGTCATCATCTCGCCAATCAGACCGGCTTGCTTCAGTGCCAACAGATCGATGTCGTCGACCGGCAGCTTCTCGAGGTCACCGAGGCGCACCTCACCAACGAATTCCTTCGTCAGCGACGTAAAGCCACGCTTCGGCAGACGGCGTTGCAGCGGCATTTGACCGCCTTCGAAGCCGACCTTGTGGAAGCCACCCGAACGCGATTTTTGACCTTTGTGACCACGGCCAGCGGTCTTGCCGAGGCCCGAGCCGATGCCGCGACCAACGCGACGCTTCGCGTGCTTCGCGCCTTCAGCCGGCTTCAGGTTATTCAATTCCATTATCAACTCCTTGAGTGCCCGAACGGCCGCTTAGCCGATGACCTTAACGAGGTACGAAACCTTGTTGATCATGCCGCGCACAGCCGGCGTGTCCTGCAGCTCGCTAACCGAGTTCAGACGACGCAGGCCAAGACCGCGCACGGTAGCGCGGTGCGATTCGCGGGTCCCAATCAGGCTCTTGACGAGCTGAACCTTGACAGTTTTTTCAGACATGGTGACCACCTTAGCCCAGAATGTCTTCGACGGACTTACCACGCTTCGCCGCAATGTCAGCCGGCGTCGACTGCTTGCGCAGACCGTCCAGCGTTGCACGAACGAGGTTGTACGGGTTCGTCGAACCGTGGCTCTTGGCCACAACGTTTTGCACGCCCATCACGTCGAACACTGCGCGCATCGGGCCGCCAGCGATCACGCCGGTACCGTCCTTCGCCGGAGCGAGGAGAACCGTCGATGCGCCGTGCTTGCCGTGCACTTCGTGTTGCAGCGTACCGTTCTTGAGCGGCACCTTGAACATGTTGCGGCGGGCCTGTTCCATTGCCTTCTGAACAGCGACCGGAACTTCCTTGGCCTTGCCCTTGCCCATGCCGACGCGGCCATCACCGTCACCAACCACGGTCAATGCGGCAAAACCGAGAATACGGCCACCCTTCACGACCTTGGTCACGCGATTGACCGAAATCATCTTTTCGCGAAGGCCGTCGTCGCGCTCGTCAGCCTGAACTTTCGCTTGCATCTTTGCCATGACGAATTCCTTCCTTAGAACTTGAGCCCGGCTTCGCGCGCCGCATCAGCCAGCGCCTTCACGCGGCCGTGGTAGCGGAAACCCGAGCGGTCAAAGGCGACGGATTCGATGCCGGCAGCCTTAGCCTTTTCTGCAATGCGCTTGCCGATCAGGGTTGCGGCAGCAACGTTGCCACCCTTGCCCGACTTGTCGGCCAGTTGCGCACGCACTTCGGCTTCGAGCGTCGATGCGCTTGCGAGCACCTTGGTGCCACACGGCGAGAACACTTGCGCATAGATGTGCGTGTTCGTGCGGTGCACGGCCAGACGCGCGACTTGCAGCTCAGCGATCTTGATCCGCGTCTGACGAGCGCGGCGCAGGCGAGATTGAGTCTTATCCATGATTGCGCACCCTTACTTCTTCTTCGTTTCTTTGAGGATCACAACCTCGTTGGCATAGCGCACGCCCTTGCCCTTGTAGGGCTCCGGCGGACGGTAGCCGCGCACTTCGGCAGCGACCTGGCCAACTTTCTGCTTGTCGATCCCCTTGATCACGATTTCGGTTTGCGACGGGGTCTCAGCCTTGACACCTTCCGGCATCTGGTGCACCACGGGGTGCGAGAAACCCAGCGACAGGTTCAGCTTGTCGCCTTGCGCTTGCGCACGGTAACCGACGCCAACCAGCGTCAGCTTGCGCTCGAAACCCTTCGTCACGCCGTGCACCATGTTCGCGACCAGCGCGCGCATCGTGCCCGACATCGCATTTGCTTCGCGGCTTTCGTCAGCCGGCTCGAACTTCAGCGTGCCGTTGTCGTTCACCACCTTCACCAGGCGATTCGCGTTTTGCGAGATCGAACCCAGCGGACCCTTGACGGTAATGCGCTCGTCGCTCAGGGCCACTTCTGCGCCTTGCAGCGCGATCGGGCTTTTACCTACTCGAGACATGTTTCTTCTCCCTTCGGCTTTAAGCGACGTAGCAGATGACTTCGCCGCCCACGCCAGTAGCGCGCGCCTTGCGATCAGTCATCACACCCTTCGGCGTCGAAACGATCGCAACGCCCAGGCCATTCATAACCTGCGGGATGTCGTTGCGGCCGCGGTACACGCGCAGACCAGGCTTCGAAACGCGCTCGAGGCGCTCGATAACCGGACGGCCAGCGTAGTACTTCAACGCGATGTTCAATTCCGACTTCGCGCCTTCAGCCTTCACTGCGAAATCGTCGATATAGCCTTCATCCTTCAGGACTTGCGCGATTGCAACCTTGACTTTCGACGAGGGCATCGTCACCGAAACCTTCTCGACCATCTGCGCGTTGCGGATGCGAGTCAGCATATCGGCGATAGGATCACTCATGCTCATTTACGTTTCTCCTATTACCAGCTCGCCTTGGTCAGGCCAGGGATTTCGCCGCGGAACGCGATTTCACGAATCTTGTTACGCGCCAGCCCGAATTTACGGAACGTGCCACGCGGACGACCGGTGATTGCGCAACGGTTGCGCTTACGGGTCGGGTTGGAATTGCGCGGCAGTTGCTGCAGCTCGAGACGAGCCGAGTAACGCTCCTCTTCCGACTTGCTTTGGTCGTCGATGATTGCCTTCAGTTCAGCACGCTTCGGTGCGAACTTGGCAGCCAGGCGCGCACGCTTCTTTTCACGTTCGATCAGTGCCAGTTTAGCCACGGTAACCTCAGTTTCTGAACGGGAACTTGAAGCTGGCGAGCAGTGCCTTTGCTTCGTCGTCAGTCTTCGCAGTCGTCGTGATGCTGATGTTCAGCCCACGCAGCGCGTCGATTTTGTCGTAGTCGATTTCGGGGAAAATGATCTGCTCTTTCACACCGATGTTGTAGTTGCCACGACCGTCGAATGCACGGCCCGACACGCCACGGAAGTCGCGCACACGCGGGAGCGCGACCGTCACGAAACGGTCCAGGAATTCGTACATTGCCTGGCCACGCAGCGTGACCATTGCACCGATCGGGTAACCCTGACGGATCTTGAAGCCCGCGATTGCCTTGCGCGCTTTCGTGATGACCGGCTTCTGGCCCGCGATCTTCGTCAGATCGCCGACGGCGTTCTCGATGATCTTCTTGTCAGCGACGGCTTCGCCAAGACCCATGTTCAGGGTGATCTTGGTGATGCGCGGCACTTCCATCACGGACTTGTAACCGAACTTCTCGATCAGGCCAGGAACAACCTTCTCTTTATAAAATTCTTGCAAACGTGCCATTTTTTACTCCGCGTCAGGCGCTCAGCACAGCACCGGTCGTCTTCAGGAAACGGACCTTCTTGTCCCCTTCGACCTTGATGCCGACACGCGACGGCTTGCCGTTCGCGTCGACCAGCGCGACGTTCGAAATGTTCAGCGGCATTGCCTTCGCTTCCACGCCGCCCGTCGTACCCTTCATCGGGTTCGGCTTCACATGCTTCTTGGCGATGTTGAGGCCTTCGACGGTCACACGGTTTTCGCCAACAGCCAGCACGACGCCGCGCTTGCCCTTGTCTTTGCCGGTGATGACGATGACTTCGTCACCCTTACGAATCTTGTTCATCTCGGCTCCTTACAGCACTTCCGGCGCGAGCGAAACGATCTTCATGAAGCGTTCGCTACGCAGCTCACGCGTGACCGGCCCGAAAATGCGGGTGCCGATAGGCTCGAGCTTGGTATTCAAAAGCACGGCGGCGTTGCCGTCGAACTTGATCAGCGAGCCGTCTTGACGGCGCACGCCCTTGGCGGTACGAACCACCACGGCGTTGTAAATTTCGCCTTTCTTCACGCGCCCGCGCGGCGTTGCCTCTTTGACGCTCACCTTGATGATGTCGCCGATGTTGGCATAACGACGCTTCGAGCCGCCGAGCACCTTGATGCACATGACTTCACGTGCACCCGTGTTGTCGGCCACTTCGAGCCGAGTTTCGGTCTGGATCATGGTTTATCTTTCCCAACTTAATCCGATTGCACCACCATGATGCATTCGGTCAGTCTTGGTCCCGTCAGCCAACGGCTGCTTGGGTTAGAACAGCAGCGACGGCAAACGAAACCCGCCATCGCAATCCGGTGAATCTGCCGATATGAACTGGCGTCCATATCGCTTCCCCCACCTACAACTTCGCCCGCGATGGGGCTCCCACAAAGAGGGAAGACCGAGATTATAACAAATAATCTCGGTCTTGCAAGCGAAATCTACTGCGATTTCAACTACTTCTGTTGCTCAGCTGCTTTAGATGATGCGAGCAGCTTCGACCAGACGGGACACCGTCCAGGCTTTCGTCTTCGACAGAGGACGCGTTTCCTGGATTTCGACGAGGTCGCCCTCGTTATAGGTGTTCGCTTCGTCGTGAGCGTGGTACTTCTTCGAACGTACGACATACTTGCCGTAGATCGGGTGCTTCACGCGGTGTTCGACCAGGACGGTAACCGTCTTGTCCATCTTGTTGCTGACGACCTTGCCGACCAGCGTCCGCTTAAGCGAGGTTTTTACGCTATCGTTCATTTCTGGTTCGCCTTCTCAGTCAGGACGGTCCGCACACGTGCGATGTCGCGACGAACCTTCTTCAGCTGGCTCGTGTTCGTGAGCTGCTGGGTCGCGAGTTGCATGCGCAGGCCGAATTGCGCCTTCAACAGGTCCGACAGCTCCTTGTTGAGCGCGGCCTGATCTTTCTGGTGAAGTTCGGATGCCTTCATCATTCACTCCTTAGGCGCCGAGCTGGCGAACCATGAACGTCGTCTTCAGCGGCAGCTTTGCTGCAGCCAGACGGAACGCTTCACGTGCCAGTTCTTCGGACACACCGTCCATTTCGTACAGCATCTTGCCCGGTTGAATCTCGGCGACGTAGTACTCCGGGTTACCCTTACCATTACCCATACGTACTTCAGCCGGCTTTTGCGAGATCGGCTTGTCCGGGAAAATGCGAATCCAGATGCGGCCGCCGCGCTTGATGTGACGCGTCATTGCACGACGCGCTGCTTCAATCTGACGCGCGGTCAGGCGGCCGCGACCGATAGCCTTCAGGCCGTATTCACCGAACGACACCGCGTTACCACGCGTTGCAACGCCCGTATTACGACCCTTTTGCTCTTTGCGATACTTCCTGCGTTTCGGTTGCAGCATCGTTATTCTCCAGTCTTACCGTCGCCGGCACCGCCACGGCGCGGGGCGCCACGGCGAGCACCTGCCGGTGCACCTTCACCATCGCGACGCGGGCGGCGGTCGCCCGGACGTGCGTTGCGGCGCGGACGCTTTTCTTCGGCGACTTCTTCAACCACCGGAGCGTCGTTGCGGCCAAGCGTGTCGCCCTTGTAGACCCACACCTTCACGCCGATGATGCCGTACGTCGTCTTCGCTTCCGAAGTTGCGTAGTCGATGTCGGCGCGGAGCGTGTGGAGAGGCACGCGGCCTTCGCGATACCATTCCGTACGAGCGATTTCGATACCGTTCAGACGGCCTGCGCTCATGATCTTGATGCCTTGGGCACCCAGACGCATCGCGTTTTGCATCGCACGCTTCATCGCGCGGCGGAACATGATCCGGCGCTCGAGCTGCTGCGTGATCGAATCGGCGATCAGTTGCGCATCGGTTTCCGGCTTGCGGATTTCTTCGATGTTGACGTGAACCGGAACGCCCATGCGCTTTTGCAGCTCGGACTTCAGCAGTTCGATGTCTTCACCCTTCTTGCCGATCACGACACCCGGACGCGAGCTGAAAATCGTGATACGTGCGTTCTTTGCGGGACGCTCGATCACCACGCGGCCGACGGACGCGTTCTTCAGCTTCTTCTTCAGGTATTCACGAACACCGATGTCTTCCTGCAACATCGCCGCGAAATTGTTGTTGTTCGCGTACCAACGCGAAGCCCAATTGCGGCTGACGGCCAAACGGAAGCCAGTCGGATGAATTTTCTGTCCCATCGTATGGCTCCTTAATTCCCGACCGTCACAGTGATGTGACAGGATTGCTTCTCGATGCGGTTACCACGACCCTTTGCACGTGCGGTGAAACGCTTCAGCGAAGCAGCCTTATCGACGTAGATGCTCTTGATCTTGAGCTCGTCGATATCGGCGCCTTCGTTGTGCTCCGCATTCGCGATCGCAGACAGCACGACCTTCTTAACGATACCCGCCGCCTTCTTCGGCGAGAACGTCAGAACGTTCAGCGCCTTGTCGACCGGCAAACCACGAATCTGGTCAGCCACAAGGCGCGTCTTCTGCGCCGAGATGCGGGCACCGCGATGAATTGCTTTCACTTCCATCTTGATTGCCCCTTATTTCTTGGCCTTCTTGTCGGCCGCGTGACCCTTGAACGTACGGGTCAATGCGAACTCGCCAAGCTTGTGGCCGACCATGTTTTCCGTGACGTACACCGGAACGTGTTGACGGCCGTTGTGAACGGCGATTGTCAGGCCGATGAAGTCCGGCAGGATCGTCGAGCGACGCGACCAGGTCTTGATAGGCTTCTTGTCGCGCGATGCTGCAGCCGCCTCAACCTTCTTCAGCAAATGGGCGTCGCAGAACGGACCTTTTTTAATAGAACGTGCCATTGCCTACTCCTTAACGCTTGTGACGGCGCTGGACGATCATGCTCGTCGTGCGCTTGTTGCTACGGGTGCGATAACCCTTCGTCGGCGTGCCCCACGGGCTCACCGGATCGCGACCTGCAGCCGTCTTGCCTTCACCACCACCGTGCGGGTGATCGACCGGGTTCATTGCAACGCCACGCACCGTCGGGCGGATACCGCGCCAGCGGTTCGCGCCAGCCTTACCGATTTGACGGAGGCTATGCTCTTCGTTGCCCACTTCACCGATCGTCGCGCGGCACTCGATGTGAACGCGGCGGATTTCGCCCGAACGCAGACGGACCTGTGCGTACGTGCCCTCACGAGCCAGCAGCATCGCCGACGTACCAGCCGAACGCGCCATTTGCGCGCCCTTGCCCGGCAGCATTTCGATGCAGTGAATCGTCGTACCAACCGGGATGTTGCGGATCGGCAGCGTGTTGCCTGCGCGGATCGGAGCTTCCGAACCCGACATCAGCTGCTGGCCAACCGTCACGCCCTTCGGAGCGATGATGTAGCGACGCTCGCCGTCCGCGTACACGACCAGCGCGATATTCGCGCTACGGTTCGGATCGTACTCGAGGCGTTCGACCTTCGCGGGAATGCCATCCTTCGTGCGACGAAAGTCGACGATACGATAGTGATGCTTGTGACCACCGCCCTTGTGACGGGTGGTGATGTGACCGTTGTTGTTACGGCCGGCGGTCGAGCTCTGCGTGTCGAGCAGCGGTGCGTACGGCTTGCCCTTGTGCAGATCCTTGTTGACCACCTTGACCATCGCACGGCGACCCGGCGAAGTCGGCTTAACTTTCACGATTGCCATGATTACTTGGCCTCCGCTTCAAAGTTGATTTCCTGGCCGGGCTTCAGGCAGACGTACGCCTTCTTCACGTCCTTGCGCTTGCCCATGAAGCGGCCAAAGCGCTTTGCTTTGCCCTTCTGGACCAGCACGTTGACGGAATTGACTTCCACCTTGAACAGCAGCTCGACAGCAGCCTTCACTTCCTGCTTCGTGGCGTCCGGCGCAACTTCGAACACGACTTGCTCGTTCTTTTCAGCTACCAGCGTCGCCTTCTCGGAGATCACCGGCGCGAGCAGAACTTGCATCAAACGATGATCGTTTTTGCGAACTTCGCTCATGACAGCAACTCCTCGATCTGGGCGACCGCAGCCTTCGTGATCAGCACTTTCTTGAAGTAGATCAGCGACAGCGGGTCGGCGTAACGCGGCTCGACAACGGCCACATGGGCCAGATTGCGCGACGCGAGGTACAGGTTTTCGTCAACCGTGTCGGTGATGACCAGCACGGAATCGAGACCCATTGCCTTGAACTTTTCGGCCAGCAGCTTCGTCTTCGGCGCTTCGAGCGTGAGCTCGTCGACAACCGCGATGCGACCTTCGCGGGCCAGTTGCGAGAAGATCGAGCAGAGACCTGCGCGATGCATCTTCTTGTTGACCTTGTGCGAGAAATTTTCTTCCGGCGAATTCGGGAAGATACGACCACCGCCACGCCACAACGGGCTCGACGACATACCGGCACGAGCACGGCCCGTACCCTTCTGGCGCCACGGCTTCTTCGTGGTGTGCTTGACCTGCTCGCGATCCTTCTGCGCGCGGTTGCCGCTGCGTGCGTTCGCCTGGTAAGCGACGACGATCTGGTGGATCAGGGCTTCGTTGTAGTCACGGCCGAACACGACGTCCGACGCGTTGACTGCTGCGCCTTCCTGACCGTTGGCGTTCAGGAGCTTAAGTTCCATTATTTCGCTCCTTTCACGGCGCGCGTCTTGACAGCCGGCGTCACGAAAACCTTGCCGCCCTTCGCGCCCGGAACAGCACCCTTGACCAGCAGCAGCTTGCGATCTGCGTCGATACGTGCGATTTCGAGATTCTGCACAGTGACCGTCTCGTCACCCATGTGACCCGTCATGCGCTTACCCGGGAACACACGACCCGGATCCTGCGCCATACCGATCGAACCCGGCACGTTGTGCGAACGCGAGTTACCGTGCGATGCGCGACCCGAGCTGAAGTTGTAGCGCTTGATGGTACCGGCGTAGCCCTTACCGATCGAGGTGCCCTGCACGTCGACTTTCTGGCCCACTTCGAAGAGATCTACACCGATCACGGCGCCACTGGACAGCTCGGCAGCCTTGGCGGCGTCGATTTGGAATTCCTTGAGGATTTCACCAGCTTGAACACCGGCTTTGGCGAGATGACCTGCCAGCGGCTTCGTCACGCGCGATGCACGGCGCGTACCGAAGGCAACCTGAACGGCCGTGTAGCCGTCGGTTTCAACAGTCTTGATCTGCGTCACGCGGTTGTCGGACACGTCCAGCACGGTGACGGGAATCGAATCCCCTTCAGCCGTGAAGATACGGGTCATGCCAACCTTGCGACCTACGAGTCCAAGGCTCATCGTTTTCTCCATTCCCGACTGCGATTGGTCGGGGCTAATTTACAAAATGCCGCGCATTTCGAACGTGAAGTGCGACGACTTTTTTGCGCAAATGCGCGAAAAGCCTTGCATTATAGCGAGGCTTTTCGTTTTCTGCAAGCAATCAAAGACTTAGCGGCATCCGATCGTTGGATGCCGCTCGAAACCTTTACTGAAGCTTGATTTCCACGTCCACGCCAGCCGGCAGATCCAGCTTCATCAGTGCGTCGACGGTCTTGTCCGTCGGATCAACGATGTCCATCAGGCGTTGGTGCGTGCGGATTTCGAGCTGATCGCGCGACGTCTTGTTGACGTGCGGCGAACGCAGGATGTCGAAACGTTGAATGCGGGTCGGCAGGGGCACCGGACCACGAACGATTGCGCCAGTCCGCTTGGCCGTATCGACGATCTCAGCTGCCGATTGATCGATCAGACGATAGTCGAAAGCCTTCAGGCGAATGCGGATTTTCTGGTTCTGCATGACGAATTCCTTAGAAAGAGCGAGGCGATATTGCACCGCCTATGAATAAAAGAACGTAGGTCTGGGCCGCTCGCGAGGGGCGAATGCCCAGACCCGGGCACATACTGCTAGATGCAATCCTCGATTTTACTCGATGATCTTGGCGACGACACCTGCGCCGACGGTACGGCCACCTTCGCGGATGGCGAAGCGCAGACCTTCTTCCATCGCGATCGGAGCGATCAGCTTCACCGTGATCGACACGTTGTCGCCCGGCATGACCATTTCCTTGTCCTTCGGCAGCTCGATCGAGCCCGTCACGTCCGTCGTACGGAAGTAGAACTGCGGACGGTAGTTGTTGAAGAACGGCGTGTGACGACCGCCTTCGTCCTTGCTCAGCACGTACACTTCAGCCGTGAAGTGCGTGTGCGGCGTGATCGAACCCGGCTTCGCCAGAACCTGGCCACGCTCCACGTCTTCACGCTTCGTGCCGCGCAGCAGGATACCGACGTTGTCGCCTGCCTGGCCCTGGTCGAGCAGCTTGCGGAACATTTCCACGCCCGTGCACGTCGTCTTCACCGTCGGCTTGATACCGACGATTTCGATTTCTTCGCCGACCTTGATGACGCCGCGCTCGACGCGGCCCGTCACCACCGTGCCACGACCCGAGATCGAGAACACGTCTTCCACCGGCATCAGGAATGCGCCATCAACTGCGCGCTCCGGCGTCGGGATGTACGTGTCCAGCGCGTCGGCCAGATTCATGATCGCCACTTCGCCCAGCTCGCCCTTGTCGCCTTCCAGCGCCAGCTTCGCCGAACCCTTGATGATCGGCGTGTCGTCGCCCGGGAAGTCGTACTTCGACAGCAGTTCGCGCACTTCCATCTCGACCAGCTCGAGCAGCTCCGCGTCGTCGACCATGTCGCACTTGTTCAGGAACACGATGATGTACGGAACGCCAACCTGACGCGCCAGCAGGATGTGCTCACGCGTTTGCGGCATCGGGCCGTCAGCGGCCGAGCACACCAGGATCGCGCCGTCCATCTGCGCTGCGCCCGTGATCATGTTCTTCACATAGTCAGCGTGGCCCGGGCAGTCGACGTGTGCGTAGTGGCGGTTAGCCGTTTCGTACTCGACGTGCGCCGTGTTGATCGTGATGCCGCGTGCCTTTTCTTCCGGTGCCGCGTCGATCTGGTCGTAGGCCTTTGCTTCGCCGCCGAACTTCGCGGTCAGCACCGTCGTGATCGCTGCCGTCAGCGTGGTCTTGCCGTGGTCAACGTGACCGATCGTGCCGACGTTCACGTGCGGCTTGGTCCGTTCGAATTTACCTTTAGCCATGTTTCTCTTCTTTCAAAAAAGTTGTTCGATGAATGACTATGCGAGGTCTTACTTCGACTTCGCGTTGATGATCGCTTCCGACACGTTACGCGGCGCTTCAGCGTAGTGCTTGAATTCCATCGTGTACGTTGCGCGGCCTTGCGTCAGCGAGCGCAGCGACGTCGAGTAGCCAAACATCTCCGACAGCGGAACTTCGGCGCGGACGATCTTGCCGCCGCCCACCATGTCTTCCATGCCCTGGACGATACCGCGACGGCCCGACAGGTCGCCCATCACGTTGCCCATGTAGTCTTCAGGCGTTTCCACTTCCACGGCCATCATCGGCTCGAGGATAACCGGGCTCGCCTTGCGCATTGCTTCCTTGAACGCCATCGAACCAGCCATGCGGAACGCATTTTCGTTCGAGTCTACGTCGTGGTACGAACCAAAGGTCAGGTGAACCTTGACGTCGACGACGGGGAAGCCTGCCAGCACGCCGGCTTTCAGCGTTTCCTGGATACCCTTGTCGACTGCCGGGATGTATTCACGCGGAATGACACCACCTTTGATCTCGTCGAGGAACTCGTAGCCCTTGCCCTGCTCGTTCGGCTCAAGCGTAATGACAGCGTGACCGTACTGGCCGCGACCGCCCGACTGCTTGACGAACTTGCCGTCGACGTCCGCTGCCGTGCTGCGGATCGTTTCGCGATACGCGACTTGCGGCTTGCCGACCGTTGCCTCGACGTTGAACTCGCGCTTCATCCGGTCGACCAGGATTTCGAGGTGGAGTTCGCCCATGCCCGAAATGATGGTTTGGCCAGATTCTTCGTCCGTTTGAACGCGGAACGACGGATCTTCCTGAGCGAGGCGGTTCAGCGCCATGCCCATCTTTTCCTGGTCGGCCTTCGTCTTCGGCTCGACGGCCTGCGAAATCACCGGCTCCGGGAACACCATGCGTTCCAGAACAATCGGGTTCGCCGGATCGCACAGCGTGTCGCCCGTCGTCGCTTCCTTCAGGCCCACGGCAGCAGCGATGTCGCCTGCGCGCACTTCCTTGATTTCTTCGCGCTGGTTCGCGTGCATCTGCAGGATACGACCCAGACGTTCCTTCTTGTCCTTCGTCGCATTCAGGACCGTGTCGCCCGAATTGACGACGCCCGAATACACACGGAAGAAGATCAGTTGACCGACGAACGGGTCCGTCATGATCTTGAATGCGAGTGCCGAGAATTTCTCGTCGTCCGATGCGCGGCGCTCAGCCTTTTCACCGTTTTCGAGTTCGCCCGTGACCGGGGGAATGTCGATCGGCGACGGCAGGAAGTCGAGCACGGCGTCGAGCATGCGCTGCACGCCCTTGTTCTTGAACGCGGTACCGCACAGCATCGGCTGAATTTCGCAAGCGATCGTACGGTCGCGCAGACCCTTGATGATTTCCGCTTCGCTCAGTTCCCCCGACTCGAGGTACTTGTTCATCAGTTCTTCGCTCGACTCAGCCGCGGCTTCGATCATCTTTTCGCGCCATTCGTTGCACGTGTCGACGAGTTCTGCCGGGATGTCTTCGTACGAGAACTTGGTGCCCTGGGACGCTTCGTCCCAAATGATCGCCTTCATCTTCATCAGGTCGACGACGCCCGTGAAGTTCTCTTCGGCGCCGATCGGCACAACGACGGGAACCGGGTTCGCCTTCAGACGCAGCTTGAGCTGGTCGTAAACCTTGAAGAAGTTAGCGCCGGTACGGTCCATCTTGTTGATGAACGCGAGACGGGGCACCTTGTACTTGTTAGCCTGGCGCCACACCGTTTCCGACTGCGGCTGCACGCCGCCCACTGCGCAATAGACCATGCATGCGCCGTCGAGCACGCGCATCGAGCGCTCGACTTCAATCGTGAAGTCGACGTGACCCGGGGTGTCGATAATGTTGATGCGGTGCTCGGCGCGGTCGCCTGCCATGCCCTTCCAGAACGCCGTGGTAGCAGCGGACGTGATCGTGATGCCACGCTCCTGTTCCTGCTCCATCCAGTCCATGGTGGCGGCGCCGTCGTGCACTTCACCGATCTTGTGGTTCACGCCGGTATAAAACAGGATGCGCTCGGTCGTCGTCGTCTTGCCGGCGTCGATGTGAGCGCTAATACCGATGTTGCGGTAGCGCTCGATAGGAGTCTTGCGAGCCACTTTGATCCTCTATTGGGATGACACGATGGAAATATGTCCATCGCGCCCTAACACAAACGGGCGAGGCGCTTTGTAAGCGCACCCGCCCGGAATTCTTTCCGCTTTACTGCCAACCCGGGACGGGATGCTTAGAAACGGAAATGCGAGAACGCCTTGTTGGCTTCTGCCATCCGGTGAACTTCGTCGCGCTTCTTCATTGCGCCACCACGGCCTTCAGCCGCTTCCGACAGTTCACCAGCAAGACGCAGAGCCATCGACTTCTCGCTGCGCTTCTTCGCGGCTTCACGCAGCCAACGCATCGCCAATGCCATACGACGCGACGGACGCACTTCGACCGGAACCTGATAGTTCGCACCACCAACGCGGCGGCTCTTCACTTCGACCACCGGCTTGACGTTGTTGAGCGCTACCGTGAACACTTCCAGCGGGTCCTTGCCACCCTTGGTCTGGATCTGTTCGAAAGCGCCGTACACGATGCGCTCGGCAACCGACTTCTTGCCGGAGAGCATCAGCACGTTCATGAATTTTGCTACATCAACGTTACCGAACTTCGGATCCGGCAACACTTCCCGCTTGGGGACTTCGCGACGACGCGGCATGTTTCTTCCTTTAACTTTTCAGTTGGAGCAGTTCTTCTGCCCCGCGGCCACCAACTAACCCGATTCATCCATGACGACTTACCAGCCTGGTCGGGTGACCACTTACTCGACAGCACCGGCTATCCGGCACCACCGCTTAACCGCTCTTGCGAGCGACCTGTTACTGCTTGACCGGCTGATTACTTGCCAGCCTTGGCACGCTTCGCGCCGTACTTCGAGCGAGCCTGCTTACGATCCTTGACGCCCTGGGTATCCAGGGAGCCGCGAACCATGTGGTAACGCACACCCGGCAAGTCCTTCACACGGCCGCCGCGAATCAGCACGACCGAGTGCTCCTGCAGGTTGTGGCCTTCACCACCGATATACGAAATGACCTCGAAGCCGTTCGTCAGACGAACCTTGGCGACCTTACGGAGTGCCGAGTTCGGCTTCTTGGGCGTCGTGGTGTACACACGGGTGCACACGCCGCGACGCTGGGGGCAGTCCTGCAAAGCCGGGCTCTTGCTCTTCGTCGTTTCCGACGTGCGGCCTTTGCGAACCAGTTGATTGATGGTTGGCATTGTTTATTCCTGAAATTGAACAAAATCGACGTGTTCGTTTCTGGGCAAAGCAAAAACGAACGCGTTTTTGACTGCTTTCTGACTACTGCTGAGTTCCAGCCCGACCGAATCGGCGACGTGCTTACGCCGTGCGCAACCCTGCCGAGAACCGGAACCTAGCATCATATTCCGAAAATCGTAAGCGAGTCAACAGGTTGCGTGGATTTGAAAGAGCTGAGCGGGATGTCGATGTCAATCCGCGGCGACGACTTCAAGCAGTTCGTCGCCGAAACGGTCGAGCTTACGCGCGCCCATGCCGGGAATGTGCCGCAGATCGTCGAGCGATTCAGGGCAATTCCGCGCAATTTCCGCCAAGGTCGCGTCGTGGAAGATGACGTAGGCCGGGACGCCATCGCTTTTCGCCGTCTCGGTGCGCCATGTGCGCAGCCGATCCCACCGAGCGCGCTCGCGCGCGTTCATGCCAGCCGTCGGGTCGGCGCGCTCGCTGGTGCGACCGGACGACTGTCGCGTCCGCACAGGCTTCACGTAACGGCGCATGGTCACGGTCTGTTCGCCCTTCAGGACCGACTTGCTAATTTCTGTCAGCACAAGCGAGCCGAATCCCTCGTGATCGACGGTGAGAAATCCGAATGCCACCAACTGGCGAAACACTGCGCGCCATTCATGCTCGGACAAAGCCGCGCCAATTCCAAACGTACTCAGCTTCTCGTGACCGCGCTGCAGAATCTTCTCGGTGCGATTGCCGCGGAGAATGTCGATCAGGTGTCCTGCGCCAAAGTGGATTCCGCTCGCGCGCTGCGCGCGGAATACGCACGAGAGCGCCATTTGCGATTCGCGCGTCGCGTCCCACGACGCTGGCGGCTCGAGGCACGTATCGCAGTTGCCGCACGGCTTGCCTTCTTCGCCGAAGTAGGCGAGCAGCCGCACGCGCCGGCACGAAGCCGTTTCGCACAGGCCGAGCAACGCATCGAGCTTGCCCGTTTGCACGCGCTTGTGCGCGTCGTCGGCTTCGGATTCGTCGATCATCTTGCGCTGCTGCACGACGTCGCCGAGTCCGTAAGTCATCCACGCGTTTGCAGGTAAACCATCGCGGCCTGCGCGACCGGTCTCCTGGTAATAGCCTTCGACGCTCTTCGGCAAGTCAAGGTGCGCGACGAAACGCACGTCCGGTTTGTCGATGCCCATGCCGAACGCAATCGTCGCGCACATCACGATGCCTTCTTCGCGCTGGAACATTTCCTGGTGCTTTTGACGCACCTCGAATTCCATTCCCGCGTGATACGGCAGCGCACGCACGCCCTGCGTCTTCAACCAGTCAGCCGTCTCTTCGACCTTGCGGCGCGACAGGCAATACACGACGCCTGCGTCGGTCGTGCCGTCTGCACGCGAGTGTTCCGCGCGGATGAAGTCGAGCAGTTGCGAGCGTGCATTGTCCTTTTCGACGATCCGATAGCGGATGTTCGGCCGGTCGAAGCTCGACACAAACACACGCGCGGCGTCGAGTGCGAGCCTGTGAATGATTTCGTCGCGCGTAATCGCGTCGGCGGTCGCGGTGAGCGCGATGCGCGGCACCGATGGAAAACGTTCGTGCAGGACGGAAAGCTGAATGTATTCGGGGCGGAAATCGTGCCCCCATTGCGACACGCAATGTGCTTCGTCGATCGCGAACAGGCCGATGCGCGTGCGCTCGAGCAGATCGAGAAAGCGCGGCGTCATCAGACGCTCTGGCGCCACATACAGCAAATCGATTTCGCCCTCGCGCAGTGCACGTTCCGTCGCAGCGGCTTCGGCGCCCGACAGGGTCGAATTCAGGTACGCCGCGCGGACGCCAACTTCCGTCAGCGCCGCCACCTGATCCTGCATCAGTGCGATCAGCGGCGACACGACGATGCCCGCCCCCAACCCCGCCTCACGCCTCACCAGAGATGGAATCTGATAACACAGCGACTTGCCGCCGCCCGTCGGCATCAGCACCAGACAGTCGCCGCCCGCCGAAACATGTTCGACGATTTCGCCTTGCTGCCCTCGAAACGCGGGATAACCGAAAACTTCGTTGAGGATCTGGAGCGGACGGGACATGAAGGAGAGCGAGAAGAGCGCGTAACGGGTGAGTCGAATTTTACCAACCCCATCGCGTTTCGCCCTGTCTTTGTCGTGCAACCGGCCAATCTTCAGAGTCCAGACGGGATAAGAAAAATACAGGCGAAAAAAAACCGCCCGGTCGAAACCAGGCGGTTTTGCCAACCGAGAACGAGATAGCGGCTTGCGCCGCCAGCCCGCTTACTCGTTGGTATGCGGCGTTTGCTCGGCAGCCGGGGTTTCCGGCGTACCGAACTCGAAGGCCTCTTCGGCAGCGATCTGGTCGAAACGCTCGCGGTCCGCCATTTCCTTCGTCTTGCGCGCCTTATGGAACGCGAGACCCGTACCGG
Organism: Paraburkholderia phymatum STM815; assembly: GCF_000020045.1. Taxonomy (GTDB): domain Bacteria; phylum Pseudomonadota; class Gammaproteobacteria; order Burkholderiales; family Burkholderiaceae; genus Paraburkholderia; species Paraburkholderia phymatum. The sequence goes on from NC_010622.1 coordinate 3,188,457, forward strand.
CCGGAATCAGACGGCCCACGATCACGTTTTCCTTCAGGCCACGCAGATCGTCGCGCTTGCCCATGATCGCAGCTTCCGTCAGCACGCGCGTCGTTTCCTGGAACGATGCCGCCGAGATGAACGAATCGGTCGAAAGCGACGCCTTCGTAATACCCAGCAGGATGTTCTCGTACGTCGCCGGACGCTTGTCTTCCGCGTTCATACGGTCGTTTTCGTCGAGCATGTCCGACCGCTCGACCTGTTCGCCCGGGATGAAGCGCGTATCGCCGTTGTCCGTGATCTGCACACGACGCAGCATCTGACGCACGATCACTTCGATGTGCTTGTCGTTGATCTTCACGCCCTGCAGTCGGTACACGTCCTGCACTTCGTCCACGATGTAACGCGACAGCGCTTCGATACCCTGCAGACGCAGGATGTCGTGCGGATCAGCCGGCCCGTCGACGATCATTTCGCCCTTGTTGACGACCTGACCATCATGCACCAGAACCTGCTTTTCCTTCGCGATCAGGAACTCGTGCTGGTTGCCCTCGAGGTCCGTGATAACGAGACGCTGCTTGCCCTTCGTGTCCTTACCGAACGACGTCGTACCCGTGACTTCCGCCAGGATACCTGCGTCCTTCGGCGAACGTGCTTCGAACAGTTCCGCCACACGCGGCAGACCACCCGTAATATCGCGAGTCTTCTGCGCTTCAGTCGGGATACGTGCGAGCACTTCACCCACCTGAACCTGCTGGCCGTCCTTCACGGTGATCAGAGCGCCGACCTGGAAGCCGATCTGAACCGAGTGCTCCGAGTTCGGGATCTTGACTTCTTCGCCGTTCGCGTCGAGCAGCTTCACCTGCGGACGCACGCTCTTCGACGATTGCGAACCGCGGCGCTTCGCGTCGATCACGACCAACGTCGAAAGACCCGTCACGTCGTCGATCTGCTTCGCGACCGTCACGCCTTCCTCGACGTTTTCGAACTTCACCGTACCGCCCCACTCGGTGATGATCGGACGCGTCAGCGGATCCCACGTGGCCAGCTGCGTGCCTGCCTTGATCTGGGCACCGTCGAGTTGCAGCAGCGTCGCGCCGTACGGCACCTTGTGACGCTCGCGCTCGCGGCCGTGATCGTCGGTGATCAGCGCTTCGCCCGAACGCGAGATGACGATCTGCTCGCCCTTCGCGTTCGTGACGTAACGCATCGTCGCCGTGAAACGCACGGTACCGTTCGACTTCGCTTCGACCGACGACGCCACTGCCGCACGCGATGCCGCACCACCGATGTGGAACGTACGCATCGTCAGCTGCGTGCCCGGCTCACCGATCGACTGTGCAGCGATCACGCCGACTGCTTCACCGACGTTCACCAGCGAGCCACGGCCCAGGTCGCGGCCATAGCACGATGCGCACAGACCGTAACGCGTTTCGCAGGTGAGCGGCGTGCGCACTCGCACTTCGTCGATGCCCAGACGCTCGATTTCTTCGACAGCCGATTCGTCGAGCAGCGTGCCCGATTCGTACAGCGTCTCTTGCGTTTCCGGATTGACGACGTCAGCCACAGCCACGCGGCCGAGAATACGGTCGCGCAGTGCTTCGACGACTTCACCGCCTTCGACCAGCGCCTTCATCGCGACGCCTTGCGACGTGCCGCAATCGTCTTCGACCACGACGAGATCCTGCGTCACGTCGACGAGACGACGCGTCAGGTAACCGGAGTTCGCCGTCTTCAGTGCCGTATCAGCCAGACCCTTACGTGCGCCGTGGGTCGAGATGAAGTACTGCAACACGTTCAGGCCTTCGCGGAAGTTCGCCGTAATCGGCGTCTCGATGATCGAGCCGTCCGGCTTCGCCATCAGGCCGCGCATACCGGCCAGCTGACGGATCTGAACTGCCGAACCACGCGCACCCGAGTCAGCCATCATGTAGATGGAGTTGAACGACTCCTGACGCGTTTCGTTGCCGTCGCGGTCCGTCACCGGCTCCGTCGACAGCTGCTCCATCATCGCCTTGCCGACCGCTTCCGACGTCGCCGACCAGATGTCGACCACGTTGTTATAGCGTTCCTGCGCGGTGACGAGACCCGACATGTACTGACGGTCGTATTCCTTCACCTTCTTCGCGGCGTCCCCGACGATCGTTTCCTTCTGCGGCGGCACGAGCATGTCGTCGACGCAGATCGAAATACCGGCCCGCGTTGCCAGGCGGAAGCCCGACTGCATCAGCTGGTCGGCAAAGATCACCGTTTCGCGCAGACCGCACTTGCGGAATGCCGTGTTGATCAGACGCGAGATTTCCTTCTTCTTCAGCGGCTTGTTCAGCACCGAGAAGGGCAGGCCCGGCGGCAGGATTTCCGACAGGATCGAGCGGCCAACCGTGGTCGCGTACAGCGAAATCTTCGGCACGAACGCCGGCGCGCCTTCCGACTTGTCTTCGTTGTGGACCATTTCCGTGATCCGCACGTTGACGCGCGACGCCAGTTCGACTTCCTTGTTCTCGTAGGCGCGCAGCACTTCCGACACGCCCGTGAACGTCATGCCTTCGCCCTTGCCGTTGATCGCTTCACGCGTCGCGTAGTACAGGCCGAGCACGATATCCTGCGACGGCACGATCGACGGATCGCCGTTGGCCGGGAACAGCACGTTGTTCGACGCCAGCATCAGCGTGCGCGCTTCCATCTGCGCTTCCAGCGACAGCGGAACGTGAACAGCCATCTGGTCACCGTCGAAGTCGGCGTTGAACGCGGCGCAAACGAGCGGGTGCAGCTGGATTGCCTTACCTTCGATGAGCACCGGCTCGAAAGCCTGAATGCCGAGACGGTGCAGCGTCGGTGCGCGGTTCAGCATCACCGGATGTTCGCGGATCACCTCTTCAAGGATGTCCCACACCACCGGCGTCTGATTCTCGACTTCCTTCTTCGCAGCCTTGATGGTTGTCGCAACGCCCATCACTTCCAGCTTGTTGAAGATGAACGGCTTGAAGAGTTCGAGCGCCATCAGCTTCGGCAGACCGCACTGGTGCAGCTTCAGCGTCGGGCCGACCACGATGACCGAACGGCCCGAGTAGTCGACGCGCTTGCCCAGCAGGTTCTGACGGAAGCGACCGCCCTTGCCCTTGATCATGTCGGCCAGCGACTTCAGCGGACGCTTGTTCGCGCCCGTCATCGCCTTGCCGCGACGGCCGTTGTCGAGCAGCGAATCGACGGCTTCCTGCAGCATCCGCTTTTCGTTGCGGACGATGATTTCAGGCGCCTTCAACTCGAGCAGACGCTTCAACCGGTTGTTACGGTTGATCACGCGGCGATACAGGTCGTTCAGGTCAGAGGTCGCGAAGCGGCCGCCGTCCAGCGGAACCAGCGGACGCAGTTCCGGCGGCAGCACGGGCAGCACTTCGAGAATCATCCACTCGGGCTTGATGCCCGAACGCTGGAAAGCCTCGAGCACTTTCAGGCGCTTCGCGTACTTCTTGATCTTCGCTTCCGAACCGGTGTTCTTCAGCTCCGAACGCAGCGTTTCGACCTGTTCGTCGATGTTGATCGCCCGCAGCAGTTCGCGCACGCCTTCCGCGCCCATTTCAGCGCGGAACTCGTCACCGTACTCTTCGACCTTATTGTAGTAATCCTCTTCCGTCATGATCTGACGCGCCTTTAGCGGCGTCATGCCCGGATCGATCACCACATATGCTTCGAAGTACAGCACGCGCTCGATGTCGCGCAGCGTCATGTCGAGCACCATGCCCAGACGCGACGGCAGCGACTTCAGGAACCAGATATGCGCGACGGGCGAGGCCAGTTCGATATGGCCCATGCGTTCGCGGCGCACCTTCGCGAGCGTCACTTCGACGCCGCACTTCTCGCAGATCACGCCACGGTGCTTCAGGCGCTTGTATTTGCCGCACAGGCATTCGTAGTCCTTGATCGGACCGAAAATCTTCGCGCAGAACAGGCCATCCCGCTCCGGCTTGAACGTGCGGTAGTTGATCGTTTCCGGCTTCTTGACTTCGCCGAACGACCACGAACGGATCTTGTCGGGCGAGGCCAGACCGATCTTGATCGCGTCGAAAACTTCTTCCTGTTGGACTTGCTTGAATAGATCGAGCAGAGCTTTCATTGCTTTCTCTCCGTAGTCCGATTAGTTGCGGTCGAGGTCGATGTCGATACCGAGCGAGCGGATTTCCTTCACCAGCACGTTGAAGGATTCCGGCATGCCCGCGTCGATGACGTGATCGCCCTTGACCAGGTTCTCGTAAACCTTGGTCCGGCCTGTCACGTCGTCCGACTTGACCGTCAACATTTCCTGCAGCACGTACGATGCGCCGTACGCTTCGAGCGCCCACACTTCCATTTCACCGAAGCGCTGACCACCGAACTGCGCCTTACCACCCAGCGGCTGCTGCGTGACCAGCGAGTACGGACCCGTCGAACGCGCGTGCATCTTGTCGTCGACCAGGTGGTGCAGCTTCAGGTAGTGCATGTAGCCGACCGTCACCGTACGTTCGAAGGCTTCACCCGTGCGGCCGTCATACAGACGCACCTGGTTCTTCGACTTCGTCATGCCGAGGTTCTGCGCGATGTCGTCCGGGAAGGCGAGATCCAGCATGCTGGACATTTCCTCTTCCGTCGCACCGTCGAACACCGGCGTTGCGAACGGCACGCCTTCGCGCAGGTTCTTCGCCAGTTCGAGGATCTCGTCGTCGGAGAAGCTTTCCAGCTCTTCCGCGCGGCCCGACTCGTTGTAAATCTTGGTCAGGAACGCGCGAACTTCCTCGATCCTGGCCTGACGCTGCAGCATTTCGCCGATACGCCAGCCCAGACCCTTCGCGGCCCAACCCAGATGAACTTCGAGAACCTGACCCACGTTCATCCGCGACGGAACGCCGAGCGGGTTCAGCACGACGTCTGCGGGACGGCCATCGGCCATGTACGGCATGTCTTCGATCGGAACGATCTTCGACACGACACCCTTGTTACCGTGACGACCTGCCATCTTGTCGCCAGGCTGCAGGCGGCGCTTGACTGCCAGGTACACCTTGACCATCTTCAGCACGCCCGGCGGCAGTTCGTCGCCTTGCGTGAGCTTCTTGCGCTTCTCTTCGAACGCGAGGTCGAACTGGTGACGCTTCTGTTCGATCGAATCCTTGATCGCTTCGAGCTGCGCCGCTGCTTCTTCGTCCGCGAGGCGGATGTCGAACCAGTGGTAGTGATCGAGATCTTCCAGGTAAGCGCGTTCGATCTTCGTGCCCTTTGCCAGCTTCTTCGGACCGCCGTTCGCGACCTTGCCTTCGAGCATGCGTGCGAGACGCTGGAACGCGTCGCCTTCCACGATGCGCAGCTGGTCGTTCAGGTCGAGGCGATAGCGCTTCAGTTCGTCGTCGATGATCTGTTGCGCACGCTTGTCGCGCTGGATGCCTTCACGCGTGAACACCTGCACGTCGATGACCGTGCCGCTCATGCCCGACGGCACGCGCAGCGACGTGTCCTTCACGTCCGATGCCTTCTCGCCGAAAATCGCGCGCAGCAGCTTTTCTTCCGGCGTCAGCTGGGTTTCGCCCTTCGGCGTGACCTTGCCGACCAGCACGTCGCCCGCTTCGACTTCCGCGCCGATGTACACGATGCCCGACTCGTCGAGACGGCCAAGCTGCACTTCAGCCAGATTCGAAATGTCGCGCGTGATTTCTTCCGGTCCGAGCTTCGTGTCGCGAGCCACGACGTTCAGTTCTTCGATGTGGATCGACGTGTAGCGATCGTCCGCAACGACCTTTTCCGAGATCAGGATCGAGTCTTCGAAGTTGTAGCCGTTCCACGGCATGAACGCGACCAGCATGTTCTGGCCAAGCGCCAGTTCGCCGAGGTCAGTCGAAGCGCCGTCAGCCAGCACGTCGCCGCGCGCAACCTTGTCGCCGACCTTCGCGATCGGACGCTGGTTGATGTTCGTGTTCTGGTTCGAACGCGTGTACTTGATCAGGTTGTAGATGTCGACACCGACATCACCGGCAACCGCTTCGTCGTCGTTCACACGAATCACGATACGGCCAGCGTCGACGTAATCGACCACACCGCCGCGCAGTGCCTGCACGGTCGTGCCAGAGTCCACCGCCACCGTACGCTCGATACCCGTACCGACAACCGGCTTTTCCGGACGCAGACACGGCACAGCCTGACGCTGCATGTTCGAGCCCATCAGTGCACGGTTCGCGTCATCGTGCTCGAGGAACGGAATCAGCGATGCCGCCACCGACACGATCTGCGACGGCGCCACGTCCATGTACTGGATGCGGTCTGGCGTCACCATCAACGTTTCGCCCGCTTCACGCGAAGACACGAGTTCGTCGGTCAGCGTGCCGTCTTCTGCCACAGCGGCGTTCGCCTGAGCGATCACGTAGCGGCCTTCTTCGATTGCCGACAGATAGTCGATCTGGTCCGTGACCTTGCCGTCCGTCACCTTGCGATACGGCGTTTCGAGGAAGCCGTATTCGTTCAGGTGCGCGTACAGTGCCAGCGAGTTGATCAGACCGATGTTCGGACCTTCCGGCGTTTCGATCGGACACACACGGCCATAGTGCGTCGGGTGCACGTCGCGGACTTCAAAGCCAGCGCGCTCGCGCGTCAGACCGCCCGGGCCAAGTGCCGACACGCGGCGCTTGTGGGTGATTTCCGACAGCGGGTTGGTCTGGTCCATGAACTGCGACAGCTGCGACGAACCGAAGAACTCGCGAATCGCCGATGAAATCGGCTTCGAATTGATCAGATCGTGCGGCATGAGGTTTTCGCTTTCGGCCTGGCCGAGGCGTTCCTTCACAGCGCGCTCGACACGCACGAGACCGGCGCGGAACTGGTTCTCCGCCAGTTCGCCGACGCAGCGCACACGACGGTTGCCGAGGTGGTCGATGTCGTCCACTTCGCCCTTGCCGTTACGCAGCTCGACCAGGATCTTGATCGTCGCGAGGATGTCGTCGTCCTGCAGCGTCATCGGGCCCACGATTTCATCGCGGCCAACGCGGCGGTTGAACTTCATACGACCCACCTTCGACAGGTCGTAGGCTTCTTCACTGTAGAACAGACGGTTGAACAGCGCCTCGACGGCTTCTTCCGTCGGCGGCTCGCCCGGGCGCATCATGCGGTAGATCGCAATGCGAGCGGCCATTTTGTCGGCCGTTTCGTCGATACGCAGCGTCGACGAAATGTACGGACCCTGATCCAGATCGTTCGTGTAGAGCGTCTGGATGTCCTTGATCTTCGCTTCGCGCAGCTTGTCGAGCACGCTTTCCGTGACTTCGTCGTTCGCGTTCGCGATCACTTCGCCCGTATCGCCGTCGACGACATTCTTCGCGAGCACACGGCCGAGCAGATAGTCTTCGGGAACCGAAATGTATTTCGTCTTCGCGTTTTCGAGGTCGCGAATGTGCTTCGCGTTGATACGCTTGTCCTTCTGGACGATGACCTTGCCATCGCGGTCCGTGATGTCGAAGCGCGCGACTTCACCACGCAGACGCTCCGGCACAAACTCCATCTGCGCGCCCTCCGGCATCAGCGTGAAGTTGTCGAACACGAAGAAGTTCGCGAGGATCTGTTCCGGCGTCAGGCCGATTGCCTTCAGCAGGATCGTGACGGGCATCTTGCGACGACGGTCGACGCGGAAGTACAGCACGTCCTTCGGGTCGAATTCGAAGTCGAGCCACGAGCCGCGGTAAGGAATGATACGTGCGGAAAACAGCAGCTTGCCGGAGCTGTGCGTCTTGCCCTTGTCATGCTCGAAGAACACGCCAGGCGAACGGTGCAGCTGCGACACGATCACACGTTCCGTGCCGTTGATGACGAACGAGCCGGTCGGCGTCATGAGCGGAATTTCGCCCATGTACACTTCCTGCTCCTTCACTTCCTTGACGACGGGCTTGCTCGGCGATTCCTTGTCGAGCAGAACGAGACGCACCTTGGCACGCAGCGCCGAGCAGTAAGTCAGGCCGCGCTGCTGACATTCCTTGATATTGAATGCCGGCGGCGACAGCATGTAGCTGACGAACTCGAGACGAGCGAAGCCGTTATGCGAAACAATGGGAAAAACCGATGTGAACGCAGCCTGCAGACCTTCCGGTTTGCGCTGCGCCGTTGGCACTTCTGCTTGCAGAAACGTGCTGAATGATTCAAGCTGGGTAGCCAGCAGGAAAGGTACTTGGTGAACGATGGGGCGCTTCGCGAAACTCTTGCGAATACGCTTCTTCTCGGTGAAGGAATATTGCATACGATCTCCGAATCACGGCGGGCATTGTTGTCGAGGCGGGATACCTTGATGTGACAACCCGAGTGTTCACCGACTGAGACCCGTTGGCCGTTCTATGGCCTGAACGAGCCTTTAAGCTTGGTGGTTGGCCGCTACCAACCGCTGGCTGACGGCAGCGGATGCCTGTGTTGCCCGCTACCCGACCAAACTTGCCTTCTGCAGTCGCTTCAGAAGACAAAGAGAAACGCCAGTCGAACTTGCCGAACGGCGATTTTCTTTGGCTTCTAGCCGGACATTTTTGCCGATGAAACCAAGCGAAAACGTCGTCCCCACAAAGCACAAAAAGGCCGGCGGTGTGAAAACCGCCAGCCTTCGCACAGCGCGCTGAAACTTACTTGATTTCAGCCTTCGCGCCGGCTTCTTCCAGCTTCTTCTTGGCTTCTTCAGCTGCAGCCTTCGGTACCGCTTCCTTGACGGGCTTCGGTGCACCGTCGACCAGGTCCTTCGCTTCCTTCAGGCCCAGGCCCGTCAGTTCACGAACCGCCTTAATCACGGAAACCTTATTTGCGCCTGCTTCCGACAGGATAACCGTGAATTCGGTTTGCTCTTCAGCTGCGGCAGCGCCGCCGCCTGCGCCTGCGGGGCCAGCAACTGCAACAGCAGCAGCCGACACGCCAAACTTTTCTTCGAACGCCTTAACCAGCTCGTTCAGTTCCAGAACCGACATCGCGCCTACGGCTTCGAGGATGTCTTCTTTTGCGATTGCCATTTGAAATACTCCTAAATTGAATTCGGATACAGCCAGCGATCAATTACGCCCGACTGAAGTGCGTCGATGCACTGCTTACGCAGCTTCGCCTTGCTTCTTTTCTGCCAGCGCGGCCAGAGCGCGCGCAAAGCCAGAAACAGGCGCTTGCATGACGAACAACAGCTTGGAGAGCAGTTCTTCGCGGCTCGGGATGTTGGCCAGCGCTTGCACGCCTGCCTTGTCCATCACCTTGCCTTCGTAGGAACCAGCCTTGATGATCAACTTGTCATTGCTTTTGCTGAAGTCGTTGACAACCTTAGCAGCAGCAATTGCATCTTCCGAGATGCCGTAGATCAACGGACCGGTCATCTGCTCAGCCAGCGGAGCAAACGGGGTACCTTCAACAGCGCGACGCGCCAACGTGTTCTTCAACACGCGCAGATACACCTGTTGCTCACGCGCTTTCGCGCGCAGCTTGGTCAGATCGCCAACCGTGATCCCACGATACTCAGCCAGAACCACGGTCTGAGCTTTCGCGACTTGCGCGGAAACCTCAGCTACGACGGCCTGCTTGCTTTCTTTGTTCAGTGGCACGGTTAACCTCCAGATTCGACGCACTCGGCATTCGCTTCGTGCGCCGCGTTCAACAACGGCGTCCGACCAGTCAGGAGTATTTCGACCATTCGAGGTCCGCATCGCGGCAGGCATCAAACGGTTTCATCACTTCAAAACCTTTTCGGGTTCGCCATCTGCGTTGGCTTGAATTAAGGCAACACCTGACTGCTGCGTTCCCACCAACGGTCTTTGACAACCGGTCGCTCGATTCGGACTGCAATCGTGCGACCGCCCAAAGCCCTTAAATCCGCCCCGACTTTTTGATCGAGGCAGTTACAACCTTTACTGTGCTGCGAGCGTTGCCTGATCGACACGCACGCCCACACCCATCGTGCTCGACAGTGCGATCTTACGCAGGTACACGCCCTTGCTCGTTGCCGGCTTCGCCTTTTGCAGCGCTTCGACCAGCGCGTTCAGGTTCGAACGCAGAGCCGTCGGCTCGAACGATGCGCGGCCGATCGTTGCGTGGATGATACCTGCCTTGTCGACACGGAACTGGACCTGACCAGCCTTTGCGTTCTTGACTGCGGTAGCAACGTCCGGCGTAACCGTGCCGACTTTCGGGTTCGGCATCAGGCCACGCGGGCCGAGGATCTGACCGAGCGTACCGACGACACGCATCGTGTCCGGCGACGCGATTACGACGTCGAAGTTCAGGTTACCTGCCTTGACTTGCTCAGCCAGGTCTTCCATACCGACGATTTCCGCGCCAGCTGCACGAGCCTGTTCGGCCTTTTCGCCTTGCGCAAACACAGCAACGCGAACCGACTTGCCCGTACCTGCCGGCAGAACGACGGAGCCACGAACCACTTGATCCGACTTCTTCGCGTCGATGCCGAGTTGCACAGCAACGTCGATCGACTCGTCGAACTTTGCGCTTGCGCATTCCTTCACGAGCGACAGGGCTTCTTCGATCGCATACAGCTTCTGACGATCGACCTTGCTTGCAAATGCTTGCAGACGCTTCGAAAGCTTAGCCATTTACACGCCCTCCACGGTGATGCCCATCGAGCGGGCGCTACCAGCAATCGTACGGACCGCTGCGTCCAGATCAGCTGCCGTGAGGTCTGGCATCTTGGTCTTGGCGATTTCTTCAGCTTGAGCACGCGTGATCTTGCCGACCTTGTCGGTATGCGGCTTGCTCGAACCCTTGTCGATCTTGGCTGCCTTCTTGATCAGCACGGTCGCCGGCGGCGTCTTCAGGACAAACGTGAAGCTCTTGTCCGCGAAAGCCGTGATGACGACCGGAATGGGTAGACCCGGCTCCAATGCCTGAGTCTGCGCGTTGAACGCTTTGCAGAACTCCATGATGTTCAGGCCGCGTTGACCCAGTGCCGGACCAACCGGCGGCGACGGATTGGCTTTACCTGCAGGAATCTGCAGCTTGATAAAGCCGATGATTTTCTTTGCCATGTTAAAAACCTCTTCGGAACGCAATTGCGTTCGGTGAGTAGTAGCGCGCCTTCGTCGACCCCCGACTACCGACGCTCCTCAACGGCCATGACGCGGACCGTAAGCGCGAAAGACGAATCGCGCCGTCTGGCGCGATCCGCAAAAACCCAATTTAAAGCTTCTCGACCTGGCCAAATTCCAACTCGACCGGGGTCGCGCGACCAAAAATCGTCACAGACACACGGACACGCGACTTTTCGTAGTTCACTTCTTCGACGCTGCCGTTGAAGTCCGTGAACGGGCCATCCTTTACGCGCACCATTTCGCCCACTTCGAATAGGGTCTTCGGGCGTGGCTTCTCGACGCCTTCCTGCATCTGCGACATGATCTTTTCGACTTCCCGCGGGGAAATCGGGCTCGGACGATTTCGCGCGCCCCCCACGAAACCCGTGACCTTGGCCGTGTTTTTCACGAGGTGCCACGTTTCATCCGTCATTTCCATTTCGACGAGCACATAGCCCGGGAAGAAACGACGCTCAGTCACCGACTTGTGACCGCCCTTCACTTCCACCACTTCTTCAGTCGGAACGAGAATCTGACCGAACTTGTCCTGCATGCCGGCACGCTCGATGCGCTCCTGAAGCGCACGTTGCACGCTCTTCTCCATACCGGAGTAGGCGTGCACCACATACCAACGTTTTCCGCTCGGAGATGCCGGAATATCACTCATATCATTTCCAACCCAGAATCGCCGAGAAAATCGCCCACTCGATGGATTTGTCGCAAATCCAGAGGAACACCGCCATGATCAACACAAAGCCGAAGACCACCAGAGTCGTTTGACTGGCTTCCTTGCGGGTCGGCCAAACAACCTTGCGAACTTCCTTGTACGAATCTTTAGCGAACGCGATAAAACCCTTGCCGGGCGCTGAGAGAAGACCGACTGCGACGCCCGCGATCAGTCCGACAGCGAGAGCTGCTCCGCGGACGTACCACTCTTGGCCATTCAGCCAGAAGAACCCCACGAACCCGGCCAAGACCAACAATACGCCCGCAACGAGCATCAACTTGTCGCTGGAAGTATTAACAGTTTCGACGGAAGGATTCGCCATAACACCTTAACGAGCGCCACAAGCGGCGCGAGAATTGGCAGGGGCAGAGGGAATCGAACCCCCAACCTTCGGTTTTGGAGACCGACGCTCTGCCAGTTGAGCTATACCCCTAAACCATTTTGGGATTGGCGGCATCGCCAACCCCGAAACCACTTAGTCGATCAACGAGACTGGCAACAACTTACTCGATGATCTTGGCGACGACACCTGCGCCGACGGTACGGCCACCTTCGCGGATGGCGAAGCGCAGACCTTCTTCCATCGCGATCGGAGCGATCAGCTTCACCGTGATCGACACGTTGTCGCCCGGCATGACCATTTCCTTGTCCTTCGGCAGCTCGATCGAGCCCGTCACGTCCGTCGTACGGAAGTAGAACTGCGGACGGTAGTTGTTGAAGAACGGCGTGTGACGACCGCCTTCGTCCTTGCTCAGCACGTACACTTCAGCCGTGAAGTGCGTGTGCGGCGTGATCGAACCCGGCTTCGCCAGAACCTGGCCACGCTCCACGTCTTCACGCTTCGTGCCGCGCAGCAGGATACCGACGTTGTCGCCTGCCTGGCCCTGGTCGAGCAGCTTGCGGAACATTTCCACGCCCGTGCACGTCGTCTTCACCGTCGGCTTGATACCGACGATTTCGATTTCTTCGCCGACCTTGATGACGCCGCGCTCGACGCGGCCCGTCACCACCGTGCCACGACCCGAGATCGAGAACACGTCTTCCACCGGCATCAGGAATGCGCCATCAACTGCGCGCTCCGGCGTCGGGATGTACGTGTCCAGCGCGTCGGCCAGATTCATGATCGCCACTTCGCCCAGCTCGCCCTTGTCGCCTTCCAGCGCCAGCTTCGCCGAACCCTTGATGATCGGCGTGTCGTCGCCCGGGAAGTCGTACTTCGACAGCAGTTCGCGCACTTCCATCTCGACCAGCTCGAGCAGCTCCGCGTCGTCGACCATGTCGCACTTGTTCAGGAACACGATGATGTACGGAACGCCAACCTGACGCGCCAGCAGGATGTGCTCACGCGTTTGCGGCATCGGGCCGTCAGCGGCCGAGCACACCAGGATCGCGCCGTCCATCTGCGCTGCGCCCGTGATCATGTTCTTCACATAGTCAGCGTGGCCCGGGCAGTCGACGTGTGCGTAGTGGCGGTTAGCCGTTTCGTACTCGACGTGCGCCGTGTTGATCGTGATGCCGCGTGCCTTTTCTTCCGGTGCCGCGTCGATCTGGTCGTAGGCCTTTGCTTCGCCGCCGAACTTCGCGGTCAGCACCGTCGTGATCGCTGCCGTCAGCGTGGTCTTGCCGTGGTCAACGTGACCGATCGTGCCGACGTTCACGTGCGGCTTGGTCCGCTCAAACTTACCTTTGGCCATTTTCGACTCCTAAGAGGATTTTTCCGTACGTTGCGCCGAGCGCAAACAATCACTTGGTACCAGCTGGTGCCCATGGGCAGGATCGAACTGCCGACCTCTCCCTTACCAAGGGAGTGCTCTACCACTGAGCCACATGGGCGCTACATCTACCTTGATTGCTGGAGCGGGTGAAGGGAATCGAACCCTCGTCGTAAGCTTGGAAGGCTTCTGCTCTACCATTGAGCTACACCCGCAAGGATCTACCGATTCCCGACAACTGCTATACAGCTTTTGAAATCTGGTGGAGGAGGTTGGATTCGAACCAACGTAGGCGTAAGCCAACAGATTTACAGTCTGCCCCCTTTAGCCACTCGGGCACCCCTCCGCAGAGAACTGATGATTATGGGGGAGCGATTAACTCTTGTCAAGAGTTTCTTGACCGCTCCGAACCCATAGGCTCTCACTTATAGTGATAACTATAAACGCCAAGACCCCGCTTTTGAGGGCGGGGTCTTGGTGATGGGTAAGGAGCCTGACGATTACCTACTTTCACACGGGCAATCCGCACTATCATCGGCGTGGAGTCGTTTCACGGTCCTGTTCGGGATGGGAAGGGGTGGGACCGACTCGCTATGGTCATCAGGCATGACGGGTTGCTGCGTCGCATCGCGGTGCGCCACAGCCAATCTGGAAGAAGCGTAAAGAGGGGGGTTGTGTTGTGTCGTGTTGCGGGCACAACGCTGTTGTCTCAACCTGTGTGGTACCGAGACAGACCTGTTATAGGATCAAGCCTTACGGGCAATTAGTATCAGTTAGCTTAACGCATTACTGCGCTTCCACACCTGACCTATCAACGTCCTGGTCTTGAACGACCCTTCAAGGGGCTCGAAGCCCCGGGGATATCTCATCTTAAGGCGAGTTTCCCGCTTAGATGCTTTCAGCGGTTATCTCTTCCGAACATAGCTACCCGGCGATGCCACTGGCGTGACAACCGGTACACCAGAGGTTCGTCCACTCCGGTCCTCTCGTACTAGGAGCAGCCCCCTTCAAATATCCAGCGCCCACGGCAGATAGGGACCAAACTGTCTCACGACGTTTTAAACCCAGCTCACGTACCTCTTTAAATGGCGAACAGCCATACCCTTGGGACCGGCTACAGCCCCAGGATGAGATGAGCCGACATCGAGGTGCCAAACACCGCCGTCGATATGAACTCTTGGGCGGTATCAGCCTGTTATCCCCAGAGTACCTTTTATCCGTTGAGCGATGGCCCTTCCATACAGAACCACCGGATCACTATGACCTGCTTTCGCACCTGCTCGACTTGTCGGTCTCGCAGTTAAGCACGCTTATGCCATTGCACTATCAGCACGATTTCCGACCGTACCTAGCGTACCTTCGTACTCCTCCGTTACACTTTGGGAGGAGACCGCCCCAGTCAAACTGCCCACCATGCACTGTCCCCGACCCGGATCACGGGCCAAGGTTAGAACCTCAAACAAACCAGGGTGGTATTTCAAGGACGGCTCCACGCAAACTGGCGTTCACGCTTCATAGCCTCCCACCTATCCTACACAGATCGGTTCAAAGTCCAATGCAAAGCTACAGTAAAGGTTCATGGGGTCTTTCCGTCTAGCCGCGGGGAGATTGCATCATCACAAACACTTCAACTTCGCTGAGTCTCGGGAGGAGACAGTGTGGCCATCGTTACGCCATTCGTGCAGGTCGGAACTTACCCGACAAGGAATTTCGCTACCTTAGGACCGTTATAGTTACGGCCGCCGTTTACCGGGACTTCAATCAAGAGCTTGCACCCCATCATTTAATCTTCCGGCACCGGGCAGGCGTCACACCCTATACGTCCACTTTCGTGTTTGCAGAGTGCTGTGTTTTTATTAAACAGTCGCAGCCACCAGTTTATTGCAACCCCTTCACCCTCTGCGCGCAGGCGCATCAAGCTACAGGGGCGTACCTTATCCCGAAGTTACGGTACCAATTTGCCGAGTTCCTTCTCCCGAGTTCTCTCAAGCGCCTTAGAATACTCATCTCGCCCACCTGTGTCGGTTTGCGGTACGGTCAATGTGAAACTGAAGCTTAGAGGCTTTTCCTGGAACCCCTTCCGATTGCTTCGTCGCCTAAGCGACTCGCGCCACGCCCTTGAATCCCGTGCCCGGATTTGCCAGAGCACCTTCTCCAACGCAGCGACCGGGACTTCCAACACCCGGACAACCTTCCGCGATCCGTCCCCCCATCGCATTTCACACTGGTGCAGGAATATTGACCTGCTTCCCATCAGCTACGCATTTCTGCCTCGCCTTAGGGGCCGACTCACCCTACGCCGATGAACGTTGCGTAGGAAACCTTGGGCTTACGGCGAGGGGGCCTTTCACCCCCTTTATCGCTACTCATGTCAGCATTCGCACTTCCGATACCTCCAGCACACTTTCCAGTGCACCTTCGCAGGCTTACGGAACGCTCTCCTACCATGCGTGCAAAGCACGCATCCGCAGCTTCGGTATATGGCTTAGCCCCGTTACATCTTCCGCGCAGGACGACTCGATCAGTGAGCTATTACGCTTTCTTTAAAGGGTGGCTGCTTCTAAGCCAACCTCCTGACTGTTTTAGCCTTCCCACTTCGTTTCCCACTTAGCCATATTTGGGGACCTTAGCTGGCGGTCTGGGTTGTTTCCCTCTTGACACCGGACGTTAGCACCCGATGTCTGTCTCCCGTGATTGCACTCTTCGGTATTCGGAGTTTGCTATGGCGAGGTAATCCGCAATGGACCCCTCAACCATGACAGTGCTCTACCCCCGAAGGTGATACACGAGGCACTACCTAAATAGTTTTCGGAGAGAACCAGCTATTTCCAGGTTTGTTTAGCCTTTCACCCCTATCCACAGCTCATCCCCTAACTTTTCAACGTTAGTGGGTTCGGACCTCCAGTACGTGTTACCGCACCTTCATCCTGGCCATGGATAGATCACCTGGTTTCGGGTCTACACCCAGCGACTGATTCGCCCTGTTCGGACTCGCTTTCGCTACGCCTGCCCTAATCGGTTAAGCTCGCCACTGAATGTAAGTCGCTGACCCATTATACAAAAGGTACGCCGTCACCCCTTGCGAGGCTCCGACTGTTTGTATGCATGCGGTTTCAGGATCTGTTTCACTCCCCTCCCGGGGTTCTTTTCGCCTTTCCCTCACGGTACTGGTTCACTATCGGTCGATCACGAGTATTTAGCCTTGGAGGATGGTCCCCCCATCTTCAGACAGGATTTCACGTGTCCCGCCCTACTTGTCGTACACCCAGTTCTTCCTCGCTGTTTTCGCCTACGGGGCTATCACCCACTATGGCCGCACTTTCCAGAGCGTTCGGCTAACAACGAAGATAAAGAGTACAGGCTGGTCCCATTTCGCTCGCCACTACTTTGGGAATCTCGGTTGATTTCTTTTCCTGCGGTTACTTAGATGTTTCAGTTCACCGCGTTCGCTCCACGCAACCTATGGATTCAGTTGCGGGTGACCCATACGGGCCGGGTTTCCCCATTCGGATATCGGTGGATCAAAGCTCGTTTGCCAGCTCCCCACCGCTTTTCGCAGGCTACCGCGTCCTTCATCGCCTGTGATCGCCAAGGCATCCACCACATGCACTTGTTCGCTTGACCCTATAACGGGTATGTCTCTTTCGATAACATCCGCTACAGGTTGAGTTTTCGCGTGTCGGTCCACGTTCGTGCCTCAGCACTTATCGGGGAGCCCACACACTGCGTGTTGTGCCGTATTCCAAGGCTGTCTTTCGACAACCCTTAAATACTTTCGATACAATCACAACCCTGATTCGCCTACTCGCGCGCCCATCTCTAAGCACGCTTTCGCGAATCTCTTTACTACTTCTTCCTGATTGTTAAAGAACGACAGCCGATATGCGCTTGCGCGCATCCAGTCTGACTGGCTCAATTGCCAATGCATAACGCGCGGCCCCCTTCCGGACCGGACACTAGGCATTGGAAACTGGTGGAGGATGACGGGATCGAACCGACGACCCCCCTGCTTGCAAAGCAGGTGCTCTCCCAGCTGAGCTAATCCCCCGCAGATACCGCACCTTGAGGTTTCACTCGTCACACCGCAGACAACGTGGTGGGTCTGGTTGGATTCGAACCAACGACCCCCGCCTTATCAAGACGGTGCTCTAACCGACTGAGCTACAGACCCCTCAAAGCCTGTCTTCAAACAACAGCCGACAAGTGTGAGCGCTCAACTTGTGAACGCGAAGCTCTGGAAAGGAGGTGATCCAGCCGCACCTTCCGATACGGCTACCTTGTTACGACTTCACCCCAGTCATGAATCCTACCGTGGTGACCGTCCTCCTTGCGGTTAGACTAGCCACTTCTGGTAAAACCCACTCCCATGGTGTGACGGGCGGTGTGTACAAGACCCGGGAACGTATTCACCGCGGCATGCTGATCCGCGATTACTAGCGATTCCAGCTTCACGCAGTCGAGTTGCAGACTGCGATCCGGACTACGATCGGTTTTCTGGGATTGGCTCCGCCTCGCGGCTTGGCAACCCTCTGTTCCGACCATTGTATGACGTGTGAAGCCCTACCCATAAGGGCCATGAGGACTTGACGTCATCCCCACCTTCCTCCGGTTTGTCACCGGCAGTCTCCCTAGAGTGCTCTTGCGTAGCAACTAGGGACAAGGGTTGCGCTCGTTGCGGGACTTAACCCAACATCTCACGACACGAGCTGACGACAGCCATGCAGCACCTGTGTTACGGCTCCCTTTCGGGCACCCTCACCTCTCGGCAAGGTTCCGTACATGTCAAGGGTAGGTAAGGTTTTTCGCGTTGCATCGAATTAATCCACATCATCCACCGCTTGTGCGGGTCCCCGTCAATTCCTTTGAGTTTTAATCTTGCGACCGTACTCCCCAGGCGGTCAACTTCACGCGTTAGCTACGTTACCAAGTCAATGAAGACCCGACAACTAGTTGACATCGTTTAGGGCGTGGACTACCAGGGTATCTAATCCTGTTTGCTCCCCACGCTTTCGTGCATGAGCGTCAGTATTGGCCCAGGGGGCTGCCTTCGCCATCGGTATTCCTCCACATCTCTACGCATTTCACTGCTACACGTGGAATTCTACCCCCCTCTGCCATACTCTAGCCCGCCAGTCACCAATGCAGTTCCCAGGTTAAGCCCGGGGATTTCACATCGGTCTTAGCGAACCGCCTGCGCACGCTTTACGCCCAGTAATTCCGATTAACGCTCGCACCCTACGTATTACCGCGGCTGCTGGCACGTAGTTAGCCGGTGCTTATTCTTCCGGTACCGTCATCCTCCACCGGTATTGGCGGCGAAGTTTTCTTTCCGGACAAAAGTGCTTTACAACCCGAAGGCCTTCTTCACACACGCGGCATTGCTGGATCAGGGTTGCCCCCATTGTCCAAAATTCCCCACTGCTGCCTCCCGTAGGAGTCTGGGCCGTGTCTCAGTCCCAGTGTGGCTGGTCGTCCTCTCAGACCAGCTACAGATCGTCGCCTTGGTAGGCCTTTACCCCACCAACTAGCTAATCTGCCATCGGCCGCCCCTTGAGCGCGAGGTCCGAAGATCCCCCGCTTTCCTCCTCAGAGCGTATGCGGTATTAATCCGGCTTTCGCCGGGCTATCCCCCACTCCAGGACACGTTCCGATGTATTACTCACCCGTTCGCCACTCGCCGCCAGGCCGAAGCCCGCGCTGCCGTCCGACTTGCATGTGTAAGGCATGCCGCCAGCGTTCAATCTGAGCCAGGATCAAACTCTTCAGTTCAAACCTGTTACTGTTTTTCGGGCTCTCTCGAACCCGGTCGCTCACTCAAAATCACTGACGAAAGATCTGATTGCTCAAACCTTCCTCAATTTCTTCGTGTGAGACTCGATTACTTTCGCTATTGCGGCAATCCGAAGATCACCGCGCGCTCGCCATCGAGCACCCACACTTATCGGCTGTTAGTTTTTAAAGAACATTCGCAGGAAGCGCCTTGCTTTCACCGCGTTGCTGCGTCAGCAGCAGAGAAACGAGATTATGAAGAACCTTTTTCGTTTCGTCAACCGGTTTTTTTAGCATCGCCTGAAAAACCTGCTGACTCCACACCGCGCCGTTTCTGTCGCGGCCCCGCTCCATCGCGCAGAACACCGCGCTCCCGAACGAGGACGCGAATGTTAGGCCATCCCGCGCCTCATGACAAGGGTGTGACGCAGATTTTTATCGGGGTCACTTCCTCGCTGCAGCCACCACTGCCTGCAAGGGAATCGCGTCCGCCATCGCTGCATACCCGGTGTCGCTGGGATGAATATGATCGCCGCTATCGAATGCGCGCTTCAGACGCGTGGGCTCGGACGGCTCGCGCAACGCGGCGTCGAAATCCACTACGCCGTCGAATGCCCGGCTGGTCCGGATCCATTGATTCACCTCATTGCGGACCGCCTCGCGCCCGGGAGGCAGCGCCGCGGGCGTCAACGTAGCACCGAAAATGCGCAGCCCTCGAGCGTGCGCGGCCATGATCACGCGCTTGTAACCCGCGATCATGCTGTCGGACGTCACCTGAGTATGCGGGGCATCGCAATCCAACCCGCCGTGAGGCGGCATCGCCGCGAAGTTGATGTCGTTGATCCCAATGAGCAGGATCACCGCCTTCACTCCCGTTTGCGCCACCACGTCTCGCCCGAAGCGCGTCACCAGCGCATCGCCGTAGCAGGGCGAGTCGCTCAGCAGCCGGTTTCCGCTGATCCCCAGATTGACGACGGCCACCGACCTGTCGCCGCTCAGAACCACCCGGCGCGCCAGCGCGTCCGGCCAGCGTCGATTCTCGTTCAAACTGGAGCGCATCCCGTCGGTGATTGAATCACCGATCGCCGCGATCGTAGACGACGCCGGCGCCTCGACCTGCAACCCCGTCACCCAGGCGAACTGCGTGAAACGCTGACGAAACGCGTCGGCCGATGCATCTTTGGCGTGGTTACCGGGCGCCGACACATAGTTGACCTGGCTCGACACTCGATGCCACGCGACCATCTTCTGCTCGCGCCCCATATAACTGCTGATTGCGTAAGGCGCTCCCGCCGAAATGCTCATGCGCACTGGATCGCTGTCCGCTTCGCCGCCGGGCGGCACACTGACTGCCGCCTTTCCGCCGAACGTCGCCCTCATTTCCGTGGCGCCCTGCACCGCCGCGCCCGCGTCCACGCCAGCGCGCGCAATTCGCAAATCCTCGATCACGAGCGGCATCTTGCCGTACGCATTACTAATGTGGAGACGCGCAACTTCCCCCGACAGCGTCGGATATACGATCTGTCGGACAGTGCGTCCCGCGACGTCAGGGGCTCGGTACAGCGGCGGCGGATTGGCGATGTCGGGGATTGGCTGGAGCGCTGTCGCCCAGGCGGTGACCCACGGCGACGCACTATCGGCCGCGAAGACGGAATTGGAAACGAGCAAAACGGTCGACAGGACCGCGCCGCACGCGACGGCCAGAGAACGATTGGGCATTGCGACTGACGGGTGAATGTAATGAGGGAAAAGCAGGCCGGAAAACGAAGCCATACATAAGTCGCTTATTGTGCACGATTGCATAGTGCAAACCCCTATCTATCCATCTCTAAAAATTTATTAACCGACCGGACGGTTGGTTTATACTGCCGGACACACACCAACTCGTGACGAGAGCGTTCGACATGTACACGCAATCCCTCGACATTCCCGGCAATGTGGCGCCGCTCGACGCGGCTGCCAGCTCGCCCGAGCAGGCCCGTTTCGACGAAGTCATGGCCGCCGACGGCAAGATCGAACCGCAAGACTGGATGCCCGACGCCTACCGCAAGACGCTGATCCGCCAGATTTCACAGCACGCGCATTCGGAAATCGTCGGCATGCTGCCGGAAGGCAACTGGATCACGCGCGCGCCGAGCCTGAAGCGCAAGGCGATCCTGCTCGCGAAGGTACAGGACGAAGGCGGTCACGGCCTCTATCTATATAGCGCGGCCGAAACGCTCGGCGTGTCGCGCGACCAGATGATCGACGCGCTGCACGCGGGCAAGGCGAAGTACTCGAGCATCTTCAATTACCCGACGCCGACCTGGGCGGACGTCGGCGTGATCGGCTGGCTGGTCGACGGCGCGGCCATCATGAACCAGATTCCGCTGTGCCGCTGCACGTACGGTCCGTATGCCCGCGCGATGATCCGCATCTGCAAGGAAGAGTCGTTTCATCAGCGTCAGGGCTTCGACGCGCTGATCGCGATGATGAAGGGCACCGATGCCCAGCGCGAACTGGTCCAGCAGGCAGTCAACCGCTGGTGGTATCCGGTGCTGATGATGTTTGGCCCGAGCGACAAGGATTCCGTCCACAGTAATCAGTCGGCGAAGTGGGGCATCAAGCGCATCACGAACGACGATCTCCGTCAGAAATTTGTCGACGCAACCGTCGAGCAGGCGAAGGTGCTGGGCGTCACGCTGCCCGACGTCAATCTGAAGTGGAACGAAGACCGCGGCCACTACGACTACAGCGACCTCGACTGGGACGAATTCTGGCGCGTGGTCAACGGTGACGGCCCGTGCAACAAGGAGCGCCTCGCGACGCGCGTCAAGGCGCACAACGACGGCGCCTGGGTACGGGAAGCCGCCCTCGCGCACGCCGGGAAACAGCGCCAGCGCGCGCAGCAACACGCCGCCTGAACGGCGCCCCGAATCGAGAAAGACTGGAAGGAGATTGAGATGAACAAGGAATGGCCGATCTGGGAAGTCTTCGTGCGGAGCAAGCAGGGACTCGACCACAAACATTGCGGGAGCCTGCACGCGGCAGACGCGTCGATGGCGCTGCGCATGGCGCGCGATGTCTACACGCGCCGCCAGGAAGGCGTGAGCATCTGGGTGGTGCCGTCGTCGGCGATCACGGCATCGGCGCCCGACGAAAAGGCCGAGCTTTTCGAACCGGCTGGCGACAAGATCTACCGCCACCCGACGTTCTATCAGCTGCCCGACGAAGTCAACCACATGTAAGCGCGCGTCATGGATATCACGACCCAACACCTCGCCTACGTGCTGCGCCTCGCCGATACCGCGCTGATCCTCGGACAGCGCAACGCCGAATGGTGCGGCCACGGCCCGATTCTCGAAGAAGACATAGCGCTGTCGAACATGAGCCTGGATCTGATCGGCCAGGCGCGTCTGCTGTACACGCACGCCGCCGACCTCGAAAAGACGCTGACAGGCAAAAGCCGCACTGAAGACGACTACGCGTTCTTCCGCGCGGAGCGTGAATTCGCGAACTACACGCTGGCCGAACTTCCGCACGTCGGACCACTCGCTGGCACGGCGCACGCCGACAAGGACTACGCCGTCACGATCGTGCGCAACTTTCTGTATTCGACACTGATGCTGCACGTGTGGTCGGCGCTGACGGGTTCATCGGACGCGCAACTGGCCGCGATCGCCGCCAAGTCGATCAAGGAAACGCAGTATCACGTGCATCACTCGCGCGAGTGGCTGGTGCGCTTCGGTGACGGTACGGACGAATCGCATGGCCGCGCACAGGCCGCGCTCGACTATCTGATGCCATACACGCGCGAATTCTTCAGCGCCGACGCGACGGAAAAAGCGATCGCCGCAGCCGGTATCGGCCCGAATACGTCCGATCTCGAAGCCGCGTGGCTGGAAGACGTGCGCGCCGCGCTCGACGAGGCGACGCTGACGCTGCCGGAAGCGGTCAAACACACTACGACGGGCAAGCATGGCGAGCATTCGGAGCACATGGGCTTCCTGCTCGCCGAGATGCAGAGCCTCGCGCGCCAGCATCCGGGCGCAAGCTGGTAATCCGTCGATCCAACAGGTGAGTTCAACGATGACTTCGACGATGACTTCGACCGCTCAAACGGCAGCGGCAGCAACGGACCAGGCGCTCGCACAGGCGTGGGCCGTGCTCGAGGCCGTGCCCGATCCCGAAATCCCCGTCGTGTCGATCCGCGAACTGGGCATTCTGCGCGACGTGCGCCGCGCCGCCGATGGCGCGCTCGAAGTCGTCATCACGCCGACCTACTCGGGCTGCCCGGCGATGTCGCAGATTGCCGAAGACATCGGCATGGCGCTCGACGCGGCCGGTTTCGCGCCGTATCGCGTCGAAACCGTGCTCGCCCCTGCCTGGACGACCGACTGGATTACCGACGACGCCCGCGAAAAGCTGCGCGCATACGGCATTGCGCCGCCGACGGGCAACTGCGGCAGCAGCGAGCCCGATGCGAACACGGGGACGAAACAGAAAGTGATCCGCTTCGTCCCGCGCTCGCTGCCGGCACCCGCCTGCCCGCGTTGCGGCTCCAAACACACCGAACGCCTCGCGCAATTCGGCTCGACGGCATGCAAAGCGCTGTATCGCTGTATCGACTGCCGTGAACCCTTCGACTACTTCAAACCGTACTGATATGGCCACCCCGCAATTTCATCCGCTGCGCATCCGGGAAGTGCGGCCGGAAACCGCCGATGCGGTCTCCGTCGCCTTCGAAGTCCCCGTCGAACTGCGCGAGCAGTTTCGCTTCACGCAAGGCCAGTTCGTCACGCTGAAGACGCACATCGACGGTGAGGAAACGCGCCGCTCGTATTCGATCTGCGTTGGCGTCACCGATTACGACCGTGACGGCGAACTCCGCATCGGCATCAAGCGCGTGCGCGGCGGCCGCTTCTCGAACTTCGCGTTCGATACGCTGCAACCCGGCCACACCATCGATGTAATGACGCCCGACGGTCGTTTCTTCACGCACCTGAACGCCGACAACGGCAAGCAGTACGTCGCATTCGCGGGCGGCTCGGGCATCACGCCCGTGCTGGCAATCGTGAAGACGACGCTCGAAATCGAGCCCCGCAGCACATTCACACTGATTTACGGCAATCGCAGCGTCGATCAGATCATGTTCGCCGAGGAACTCGAAGACCTGAAGAACCGGTTCATGAACCGTTTCGTGCTGTATCACGTGCTGTCCGACGATCTCCAGGACGTCGAACTGTTCAATGGCGTGCTCGATCAGGCGAAGTGCGCGTCGTTCCTTGAGACGCTGATCCCTGCCGAGGCGATCGACGAAGCGTTCATTTGCGGCCCGGCGCCGATGATGGATGCCGCCGAAGCCGCATTGAAGGCCGCGGGCGTCCCGCAGGAGAAAGTGCACGTCGAGCGTTTCGGCACACCGCTGCCGCAAGCGGGCGTGCCCGCCGCGGAAATCACCGACGACACGCCGACCGCCGACCTCGAAATCGTGCTTGACGGCAAGAAGCGCAAGCTGCGCTTGCCGTACCAGGGCTTGAGCGTGCTCGACGTCGGTCTGCGTGCGGGCCTCGCGCTGCCGTATGCGTGCAAGGGCGGCGTCTGCTGCACGTGCCGCGCAAAGGTGCTGGAAGGCGAAGTGACGATGGAAAAGAACTACACGCTGGAAGAACATGAGATCAAGGATGGCTTCGTGCTGACCTGCCAGTGTCATCCGATCAGCGACAAGGTCGTCGTCAGCTACGACGAACGTTGACACCCGCGCGGCGCACACGCGATGCGCCGCACGCCATGCACGGTATCTGCGCGTCGTCGCTTTCGACATACACGCGATCCGCTTACACTAGGGGCCGCTCGCTACAGGAAGGATGTTCCTGCTGCGAGCGGCCCTTTCTGTTTCCTGGTCGAACAGCGTTTCGACCGGGCTCGACGGACGCTCGAGCGCGACAATCACAATGAGCACGATCCATATCACCAACGGCGACGTTGCCGCCGACTCTCTGCGCAAGGCGCTCGTCCAGGCCGGGCGGCGTGAAGCCGTGCTGGCTCTGCGCGACGACCTGGCCGTCGGACCGTTGCAGGGCATCGACGACACGCCGCAGGTTCGCGCCGACTTCTGGCGACAGGTCAGCGGTGACGACGCGCGCGACTTCTTCGGCGAGTTCGTCGCGCAGGCAGCCGACTTGAAAGCTGTGGTGGACGGGACGGCGCACGTGCTTGTGTGGCACGGCCAGAGTGCCGCTGATCAACTGACGCTGCGCCGGGTGTGCTTTCATCTGCAGGACATGCCACTGCGGCTCAATGAAGTACGCCTGTCGATCGACGATCTGACGGGCGAAGCCAGCGCCCCGCTGCGCCGTCGCGATCAGGCTACCTCCGTCGGCATGTTTGCGGCCGATCTGCTGCTGAAGCACCTGCCGGCTGCCGCGCCGATCTCCGCGCTGCGCATTGGCCGGCTCGCGCTCGAGTGGCAGGAAGTAAAACTCGCGAACGCGGAACTACGCCGCTGGCGCGACGACACATTTACAAGCGGAATGTTTGCCGAGCTGGACGCGCTACTCTTCGAGCATGCCGTCGACGGCTGGCAGTCGGCGGGGCGTGTCGCCGCCCATTTGATGGCGGCAGATAACGGCTTGCTGGTCAGCGACCGCCTCGTGCTGTGGCGCCTGCGCGAACTCGCCGCCGCGGGCCAGCTGCAATTGCGCGGACAGACGCAGACATGGCGCTCGCTGGAAACGAATTTCGCGCCTGCAGCGCGTTCTCCTGTTTGACATTAACCAGAACAATCATGGCCCGCACACGAGCCCCCGACCACGAGAGTCAACGCGACCAGATCCTCGAACTGGCCGCCGCAAAATTTGCTCAAACGAGCTATCCCAGCACGTCGATGGCCGATCTGGCCGCGGCAAGCGGCACGTCGAAAGCGCGTCTCTATCACTACTACGAGAGCAAGGAAGCAATTCTGTTCGACCTGCTTGACCGCTACACGAAGCGACTGATGCTCATCATTGCCGAGGTAGAAGGGGCGAGCCAGCGGCGCGGACTCACCGAACGGGAGACGTTCGCCGAGCTGATTCGCGCGTTCCTGTCCGAGTACGAGACATCGCACAGCCGGCACGTCGCGCTGCTCAATGACGTCAAATATCTCGTGGAATCTCAGCGCGAAATCATCCTGAACCGTCAGCGCGACGTCGTCGCCGCATTTTCGCGGCAACTGGCGCGTGCATACCCCGACCGCGTGTCGCGCGACAATCAGACGGCCCTCACGATGATGGTTTTCGGGATGATCAACTGGACGTTCACCTGGCTGAAGCCAGGCGGCCGGATGGGTTATCGGGAATTCGCGGAGCAGGTGGTCGACATGGTGAACCACGGACTGCTCGCGTCGACCTCGCCAAGGTGACGTTCGGCGCTCGGCGGCGAATCGATGCTGTTGCGCAGCAACTAGCGTGCCGACGTTGCGACAAGGCGACGCATCGACATCGCACGACCATTCTATAATTATCTATTTAGATTCAAATAGATAGGCGATAGCGCGCATATTTTTAGACTACAGACTCCGATCATCACAGGGTTTTCCCTAGTGAGACATCGGGTTTTCCATTAGAATGCTTTTTGCGGTGCATCATGCCGCCTGCTATAGGAGAACCCACCATGACCGAGCAAACTGTCCGCGCCGCTGAGCCGATCGCTGTCGATCGCTTGTTGAACGTCGCCGGTCGCGCGCCTGTTCTGGTCCGGGAACTCGGCGAAAAAGACCGTCAGCGTCTGCTCGCCCACTTCCTCGAACTTGGCGAAGACGATCGTCTGCTGCGCTTCGGCCAGGTCACGCCGGATCACGTCATCGAAAACTACGTGCGCACGTTGGATTTCGGCCGCGACACGGTGTTCGGCGTGTTCGACCGTCATCTGCAACTGGTGGGCGTCGGGCATCTCGCTTATCTGCCAGCCGAAGGCGGCACACGCACGGCTGAATTCGGTGTATCGGTATCGGAAAGCGTGCGTGGGCAAGGCATCGGCACGAAGCTGTTCGAGCGCGCCGCCATCCGCAGCCGCAACACGCACGTCACGTCGCTGTATATTCACTGCCTGTCGCGCAACACGACAATGATGCATATCGCCAAGAAGGCAGGCATGAAGATCGAATACGCGTACGGCGAAGCGGACGCATATCTGACTCTGGCGCCCGCGGACCAGAACAGCATCATCTCGGAGATGCTGCAGGAACAGGCCGCCGTGTTCGACTATGTGCTCAAGCGTCAGGCGCGCAGCACGTCGAAGCTGATCGAATCGTTCATTCCGACGGCGATCGCCGCATAAGCGGCGGCAAAACGACAAACACCAAAAAGGGCGGCTCTTCAAGGAGCCGCCCTTTTTGTTTGCCCGCACGCCTGACGAAGCGCTGCACGCTCGACTCACAGCGGCAACGCGGTCGTCTCCTTGAACTTCTCCAGCGAAAAGCTCGACTTCACGTCGATCACGGAAGGATGCCGCAGCAAGTGGTCCTGCACGAAGCGCGAGAAATGCGCCATGTCACGCACCTGCACGCGCAGCAGATAGTCCATATCGCCCGTCATCGCATAGCAAGCGACCACCTCGGGCCAGCCCTGCACGGCCACACGGAACAATTCCGAGTGCGTCGCGCCCGCGCGCCCCGGCGTGCCGTCCGCGCGTGCACTGAGCGCGGGGCCGCCGCGCTTCTCGAGGCGCACATTCACGTACGCGAGCAGGTCGAGCCCGAGCATCTGCGAATCCAGCAGCGCGACGTAACCGCGGATCACGCCGATTTCCTCCAGCCGGCGGATCCGACGCAGACACGGACTCGGCGACAGGTTCACCCGCTCCGCGATCTCCTGATTCGACAGCCGCCCATTCTCCTGAAGGATCGCGAGAATGCGCCGGTCGATTGCATCTATCTCTATTTCAGCCATGTTCTGCCACTGAGAGCCCCACTGTGCGCAAGAAAATAGCTGAAGGCTAGTGCGACGCGAGAAAATTCGCAAGTTTTCTTCCCGAACCGGCAACTACACTGTTCTTCATCGGCTCGCGCAAAGCGAAGCGGACCTCGCCATTCAGGAGACAGACATGAAGGTTTCAACCTGGGAGAATCCCGTCGGCACCGACGGCTTCGAATTCATCGAATACACTGCGCCGGACCCCGTGGCGCTCGGCAAGTTGTTCGAGCAGATGGGCTTCACGGCGATCGCGAAGCATCGGCACAAGGACGTGACGTTGTACCGCCAGGGCGACATCAACTTCATCGTGAACGCCGAGCCGGACTCGTTCGCGCAACGTTTTGCCCGCCTGCACGGCCCGTCGATCTGCGCGATCGCGTTCCGCGTGCAGGACGCGGCGAAGGCCTACAGGCGAGCACTCGACCTCGGCGCTTGGGGATTCGATAACAAGACGGGCCCGATGGAACTGAACATTCCCGCCATCAAGGGCATCGGCGATTCGCTGATCTATTTCGTCGACCGCTGGCGCGGCAAGAACGGCGCGGCGCCGAACAGCATCGGCAACATCAGCATCTATGATGTCGATTTCGAGCCAATCCCGGGCGCGAATGCTAATCCGACCGGGCACGGCCTCACCTATATCGATCACCTCACGCACAACGTCCATCGCGGCCGTATGCACGAGTGGGCCGAGTTCTACGAGCGCCTGTTCAATTTCCGCGAAGTGCGCTACTTCGATATCGAAGGCAAGGTGACGGGCGTGAAGTCGAAGGCAATGACGTCGCCGTGCGGCAAGATCCGCATTCCGATCAACGAGGAAGGCTCGGAAACAGCCGGCCAGATTCAGGAATATCTCGACGCGTATCATGGCGAGGGCATCCAGCACATCGCGCTCGGTACGAACGACATCTACCGGACGGTCGACGGCCTGCGCAACTCGAAGATCACGCTGCTCGACACCATCGACACGTACTATGAGCTCGTCGACCGCCGCGTGCCGAACCACGGCGAGCCGCTCGAAGAACTGCGCAAGCGCAAAATCCTGATCGACGGCGCACGCGAAGACCTGTTACTGCAGATATTCACTGAGAACCAGATCGGACCGATCTTCTTCGAGATCATCCAGCGCAAGGGTAATCAGGGATTCGGCGAAGGCAACTTCAAGGCGCTGTTCGAATCGATCGATCTGGATCAGATTCGTCGCGGTGTCGTGCAAGACAAGGCTTAACGCGCGCCAGGACGCGCGCCAGGACGTTTAAGGTGGCAAAGAAAAAGGCGAGGACCGATTCGATCCTCGCCTTTTCTGTTCGGAAGAGCGCTCCTTGGTGAGCCAGCTCTCAACGGTTACGTCAATCCGAGCGCGTCAGCCACGCTGCTCCGTGTCTTCTTCGGACGAGCGCCGCTGGTTCAGGGCGACCGTCGTCGCCGCGACCTGCGTGGTGCGCGTGACAGCATTCGCGAGCGCGCTGGCGCCGTTGGGGCGCATCGGTGCGTTCATCGCGAAAAATGCTGCCGAGACCATCAGGAAGGTCTGGATGTGTTTCGTGTTCATGCGTACTCCTTTTTCGACTGCACAGCGAAGCTCCGCAGCATGCGGAACGTTGCGATTCATGCAAGTGGGGAGTTTAGACCGTCATTTCTGGACCGGTTCCGCGTGTTTCACGCTTTTACACCCTGTAACAGTGACACACGAAAAAGTTAGCGAGAGGTCATCGGGCTGACATTTTCGACCGTGTTACACCCCGCATTGTGGTGTTTTCGACGATAGGCGCCGGGTTTTTACCAGTGCTACCATCGCAAAAAAGCCGTCAACATGGCGACCCCGGCCGAAGCATCCACAAGATGCCAACGCCAATCAGTTTTTGGTGATCCCAGACTGGATGGAGGAGTACACATAATGAATGCCCCGCTAGACGTTGGCCAGCGAGCCTCGCTCGAGGCAGCGTTGAGTTCCGTCACGCTCGACGACAAATACACGCTCGAACGCGGCCGCGCGTACATGAGCGGCATCCAGGCGCTGGTCCGCCTGCCGATGCTGCAACAGGAACGCGACCGGGCCGCCGGGCTCAATACAGCCGGGTTCATCTCGGGCTATCGCGGGTCGCCGCTCGGCGGTCTCGACCTGTCGCTGTGGAAAGCGAAGAAGCATCTCGCCGCGCACCAGGTCGTGTTCCAGCCAGGCGTCAACGAAGACCTCGCGGCCACGGCCGTCTGGGGCTCGCAGCAGGTGAACCTCTATCCGAGCGCCAAATACGACGGCGTGTTCTCGATGTGGTATGGCAAAGGCCCCGGCGTCGACCGCTCGGGCGACGTGTTCAAGCACGGCAATTCGGCCGGCTCGTCGCGTCACGGCGGCGTGCTCGTGCTGGCCGGCGACGACCACGCGGCGAAATCGTCGACGCTCGCACACCAGTCCGAACACCTGTTCAAGGCCTGCGGCCTGCCCGTGCTGTTTCCATCGAACGTGCAGGAATACCTGGACTTCGGCCTGCACGGCTGGGCGATGAGCCGCTACTCCGGCCTGTGGGTCGCGATGAAGTGCGTGACCGACGTGGTCGAGTCGTCGGCTTCCGTCGATATCGATCCGCACCGCACACAGATCATACTGCCCGCCGACTTCGCGATGCCCGAAGGCGGTCTCAACATCCGCTGGCCCGATCCGCCGCTCGTGCAGGAAGCACGGCTGCTCGACTACAAGTGGTACGCGGGGCTTGCCTATGTGCGTGCGAACAAGCTCGACCGCGTCGAGATCGACTCGCCGCACGCGCGCTTCGGCATTATCACGGGCGGCAAGGCATATCTCGATGTACGCCAGGCGCTGACCGATCTTGGCCTCGATGACGAAACCTGCTCGCGCATCGGCATTCGCCTCTACAAGGTGGGCTGCGTGTGGCCGCTCGAAGCGCAAGGCGCGCAGGCTTTCGCGCGCGAGCTGCAGGAAATTCTCGTGGTCGAAGAGAAGCGGCAGATTCTCGAGTACGCGATCAAGGAAGAGCTGTACAACTGGCCCGACGCGCAGCGTCCGCGCGTGTTCGGCAAGTTCGACGAGAAGGATGGCGCAGGCGGCGAATGGTCAGTGCCGATGGGCAACTGGCTGCTGCCCGCGCACTACGAGTTGTCGCCCGCGCTGATCGCGAAGGCCATCGCGACCCGGCTCGACAAGTTCGACCTGCCGTCCGACGTGCGCGCGCGCATTGCCGCACGCATCGCGGTGATCGAAGCGAAGGAAAAGGCGCTGGCGCGTCCCAAAGTGGCGATTGAGCGCAAACCGTGGTTCTGCTCAGGCTGTCCGCACAACACGTCGACGAACGTGCCAGAAGGCTCGCGTGCGATGGCGGGTATCGGATGCCACTATATGACCGTGTGGATGGACCGCAGCACGAGCACCTTCAGCCAGATGGGAGGCGAAGGTGTCGCGTGGGTCGGCCAGGCGCCCTTCACGAACGACAAGCACGTGTTCGCCAATCTCGGCGACGGCACGTACTTCCACTCGGGCCTGCTGGCGATCCGCGCGGCGATCGCGTCGAAGGCCAACATCACGTACAAGATTCTCTACAACGATGCCGTCGCAATGACGGGCGGCCAGCCCGTCGACGGCACCCTGACCGTGCCGCAGATCACGCATCAACTCGCCGCCGAAGGTGCGAAGAAGATCGTGATCGTCACCGACGAGCCACAAAAGTACGACGCCAACGTCGGCCTCGCGCCCGGCATCGACATTCATCATCGCGACAAACTCGATGACGTGCAGCGCGAACTGCGCGATATCGAAGGCACGACGATCCTGATCTACGACCAGACCTGCGCAACCGAAAAGCGCCGCCGCCGCAAACGCGGCGCGTATCCCGATCCGGCGAAGCGCGTCGTAATCAACGAGGCAGTCTGCGAAGGCTGCGGCGATTGCTCGGTGCAGTCGAACTGTCTGTCCGTTGAGCCGCTCGAAACCGAGTACGGCACGAAGCGGCAGATCAACCAGTCGACCTGCAACAAGGACTACTCGTGCCTGAAGGGTTTTTGCCCGAGCTTCGTGACGGTAGAAGGCGGTCAGTTGCGCAAGCCAAAGGCATCGGGCCTCGCGAGCGAAGCGGTGCCGCCCGTGCCCGATCCGGAGATTCCGGCGATCACGCAGCCGTATGGCGTACTGGTGACGGGCGTCGGCGGCACGGGCGTCGTGACGATCGGCGCGCTGCTCGGCATGGCCGCGCACCTCGAAAGCAAGGGCGTCACCGTGCTCGATGTGACGGGTCTCGCGCAAAAGGGCGGCGCCGTGATGAGTCACGTGCAGATCGCAAACCAGCCCGCCGACATCCACGCAACGCGCATCGCGATGGGCGAAGCGAATCTGGTGATCGGCTGCGATTCGATCGTGACGGCCAGCGACGAATGTGTGTCGCGGATGCAGAGCGGCCGCACACGTGTCGTGCTGAACAGCGCGCCTACGCCGACGGCTGAGTTCATCAAGAATCCGAATTGGCGCTTCCCGGGCGCAAGCGCCGACGCGGACATCCGTGCCGCGGCAGGCGACGACAGCGTCTCGGCCGTCGACGCGAACCGTTTTGCCGTCGCACTGCTAGGCGACGCGATCTACACGAACCCGTTCGTGCTCGGTTACGCATGGCAGAAAGGCTGGCTGCCGCTGACGCATGAGTCGCTGATTCGCGCAATCGAATTGAACGCGGTCCAGGTCGAGAAGAATCGCGCGGCCTTCGAATGGGGCCGCCGCGCGGCGCACGACCTCGCGGCCGTCCGCAAGCTCGCGAACCTGCAAGATGGCACGGACGATGGCAATACGAATGCCGCAGGCAGCAAGATCGTCTCGCTGCACACACCGAAGGCGCTCGACACGCTGATCGACAAGCGAGCGCAGTATCTCGTCGCATATCAGAACGACGCGTACGCAACGCGCTATCGCAAGCTGGTCGAGGAAGTGCGCGCAGCAGAAACGAAGCTCGGTGCCGCCGACGGCCAGATGCCGCTGACAGAAGCCGTCGCGAAGAATCTGCACAAGCTGATGGCGTACAAGGACGAGTACGAGGTCGCGCGCCTTTATTCGGACCCGGCGTTCATCGAGAAGCTCAAGGCAAATTTCGAAGGCGACTGGAAACTGAGGTTCCACCTCGCGCCGCCCGCCACCGCGACGAAGGATACGCACGGCCATCTGGTGAAAAAGCAATACGGCCCGTGGATGCTCAACGCGATGCACGTGCTTGCGAAGATGAAGTTCCTGCGTGGCACGGCGCTCGACATGTTCGGCAAGACGGAGGAGCGCCGCACCGAACGCGCGTTGATCGTCGAGTATGAGGTGCTGGTGCGTGAGCTGATCGGCGGATTGACGGCCGAGAAGCGCGCACTTGCGATCGAGCTCGCGAATCTGCCGGACGGCATCCGCGGATACGGTCACGTGAAGGACAACAATCTGAAGAGCGTGCGGGCGAAGTGGGCATCGTTGCTCGCGAAGTGGCGCGCACCCGAGGGTGGCGCCGAGCGGCACGTGGCATAGCGCCGTTGGTTGTGGCAAAGAAAAAGGGCGCCTTGCGGTGCCCTTTTTCACGTCATCGCGCCGGAGGCACGCTCACTTCGCGGCCTGACGATCCACGCTGGCGTTCGCCGAAGCGACAGCCGTCATGTTGATGATCCGGCGCACGGTCGCAGCCGGCGTCAGGATGTGCACCGGCTTCGCAGCGCCGAGCAGGAAGGGACCCACAGTCACGCCTTCGCCGCCGATCATCTTCAGCAGGTTGTAGGTGATGTTTGCCGCTTCGACGTTCGGCATGATCAGCAGGTTCGCTTCGCCCGTCAGCGTCGTGCCGGGGAATGCTGCCTTGCGCACCGCTTCCGACAGCGCCGCGTCGCCGTGCATTTCGCCGTCCACTTCGAGATGCGGTGCGCGCGCGGCGATCAGTTTGCGCGCCTGCGCCATGCGGGCCGCCGAGGACGAAGGAATGCTGCCGAAGTTCGAGTTAGACAGCAGCGCGACCTTCGGCACGATGCCGAACTTTTCGATTTCGCGCGCGGCGAGAATCGTCATGTCGGCGAGCTGTTCGGCCGTCGGCACTTCGTTGACGTAGGTGTCGCTGATGAACAGGTTGCGGCCCGGCAGCATCAGCAGGTTCATCGCGGCGAAGTTGTCGACATTCGCGGCCTTGCCCAGCACCTGCTCGACGAATTTCAGATGCTCGTGATAGGTATCGATCAGACCGCAGATCATGCCGTCCGCGTCGCCGAGATGCACGAGAATCGCGCCGATCAGCGTGTTGAACTTGCGCATCGCGGCCTTCGCGACTTCCGGCGTCACGCCTTCGCGCGCGCCGATCTCGTGATACGCCTGCCAGCTCTTCTGATAGCGCGGATCGTCTTCCGGATTGACGATCTCGACATCCTCGCCGCACTTGAGCTTCGAGCCCATCTTCTTCAGACGCATCTCAATCACGCTCGGACGGCCGACGAGAATAGGCTTTGCGATCTTCTCGAGCAGCACGAATTGCGCCGCGCGCAGCACGCGCTCGTCTTCGCCTTCCGCGAACACGATGCGCGCCGGTTGCGCCTTCGCTGCCGCGAACACGGGGCGCATCACCATGCCCGTGCGGTAGACGGTCGCACCGAGTTGCTCGCGATACGCGTCCATGTCCTGAATCGGACGCGTGGCGACGCCCGAATCCATCGCGGCTTGTGCGACGGCGGGCGCGATCTTGATGATCAGACGCGGGTCGAAAGGCTTCGGAATCAGGTAATCGGGGCCGAATTCGAGCGAGTGGCCTTCGTACGCCTTCGCGACTTCATCGCCCTGATCGGTTTCTTCCGCAAGTTCGGCGATCGCGCGCACGCACGCGAGCTTCATCTCTTCCGTGATCGTCGTCGCGCCCACGTCCAGCGCGCCGCGGAAGATGAACGGGAAGCACAGCACGTTGTTGACCTGGTTCGGATAGTCCGAACGGCCCGTCGCGATGATCGCATCCGGACGCACCTTCTTCGCTTCTTCCGGGCGGATTTCCGGCTCGGGGTTCGCAAGCGCGAGAATCAGCGGTTTGTCGGCCATCGTCGTGACCATTTCCGGCTTCAGCACGCCAGCGCTCGAACAGCCGAGGAACACGTCGCAGCCGTGCATTGCGTCGCCGAGTGTGCGCGCGTCGGTGCTCGCCTGGTAGCGCTCTTTCGACGCGTCAAGATTTCCGCGGCCTTCGTAGATTACGCCCTTCGAATCGACCACCAGCGTGTTCGACTTCTTCAGGCCCAGATGCACGAGCAGGTCCAGACACGCGATGGCCGCGGCACCCGCGCCCGAGCACACCAGCTTGATGTCTTCCAGCTTCTTGCCGACCACCTTCAGCCCGTTGAGAATCGCCGCCGAGGCGATGATCGCCGTACCGTGCTGATCGTCGTGGAAAACGGGGATCTTCATGCGCTCGCGCAGCTTCTTTTCGATGTAGAAGCATTCGGGCGCCTTGATGTCTTCGAGATTGATGCCGCCGAGCGTCGGCTCCAGCATCGCGATCGCTTCGACGAGCTTGTCGGGATCCGACTCGCTTAGTTCGATATCGAACACGTCGATGCCGGCAAATTTCTTGAAGAGACAGCCCTTGCCTTCCATCACCGGCTTCGCGGCGAGCGGCCCGATGTTGCCAAGGCCCAGCACAGCCGTGCCGTTCGTGATCACGCCAACCAGGTTGCCGCGCGAGGTGTACTTTTGCGCGTCGAGCGGTTCGTCGTAGATGGCCATGCACGCCGCCGCGACACCCGGCGAATATGCCAGCGACAGGTCCAGCTGGTTCGAAAGCGGCTTGGTCGGGGTGACCGAAATCTTGCCAGGCTTCGGATTCTGGTGATATGCGAGAGCGCTTTGCTTCAGTTGTTCGTCCATTTTTAACCTGCGAGACGTTAATAATTGGGCCCGGCTCAATGTCACGTGCTGCGCTGGCCAATGTCGACGGGATGCTCGACGGCGGCGATTCTCGCGGGCGCCGGTTGGGCGCGGCGTCAAACCTCAGCGGAAAGCGGGCGGCGCTGAGCTTTTTCGGGTCGGTTAGTGTACACCCCGGATGGGTCACTTCGGGGGGCAGGTTTTGTACCGAACGGATAAGCCGGAGCCGCGCCAGTCTTGCTGCAACGCGACATGAAAGCACTTCCACGCGACTTGTCGTCGAGCCGCGGCGAGCGTTATTCGAGCGCTGCGCCGCGGCGTTCAGGAATCAGAAAGAGCGTCGCGAGGATGTCGAGCACGTAGATCGATGCGAGCACGCCGAGCGCCGCCGCAAACGAAAACTGCGCTGCCAGCGCGCCCACCGCCACGGGCCCGAAACCGCCGACCGCGCGGCCGATGTTGAACAGTACGTTTTGCGCCGTCGCGCGGGCCCCGGTCGGATACAGCTCGGAGATCAGCGCGCCGTAGCCGCCGATCATGCCGTTCACAAACATGCCCATCACCGCGCCGCCGATCAGCAGCGCGATCGGCGTGCCCAATTGCGAATAGACGAACACCATCACGACGGCACCCGCCTGATAGAACAGAAAGGCCGGCTTGCGGCCGAAGCGGTCGGCCGCGATACCGAACAGCCAGATGCCGGCCGCCATGCCGAGCACCGTGACTGCCGTCCATAGTCCGGAGCGCGTCAGCGAATAGCCGAAGGTTTTCGACAGGTAAGTCGGCAGCCAGATCATCAAGCCGTAGTAGCCAAAGTTCTGCACCGAACAGAGAATTGCCACGCCTACACTGGCGCGCGTAGTGCGGGCGTCGGCGAAGAGCAGCCTGAGCGGCGCGTTGGGCGCGGCGCGCGCGGCCCGTTCGGTGAAAAGCGCCGGCTCCTCGACGCGCCGCCGCACGAAAAATGACGCGACGGCAGGCAGCAGCCCTAACGCGAACATGCCGCGCCAGCCGATCACGGGCAACAGCAGCGGCGTGAGCAGCGCCGCCGCCAGCACGCCGAGTTGCCAGCCCAGCCCCACATACGACGACGCCCGCGCCCGCTGCGCCGCCGGCCAAGCCTCCGCGACGAGCGTCATGCCGATCCCGAACTCGCCGCCGAGCCCGATCCCTGCGATGGTCCGGTACGCGAGCAGATCGCCGTAGCCTTGCGCCAGTGCGCATAGCCCCGTGAAGACGGCAAAGATCAAGATCGTCCACGTGAGCATGCGCACGCGCCCGAAGTAGTCGCTCAACACGCCGAAAATTACGCCGCCCGCGACCGCGCCGACCAGCGTCCACGTGACCAGTGAGCCAGCTTGCGTCGACGAAAGCTGCAGGTCAGCGGCAATGGCGGGCAGCATGAAGCCCAAAATCAGCAGGTCGAAACCGTCCATCGCATACCCGAGCACCGACGCGATCAGCGCCCTCGCGGCATAGCCGGGGCGGGCGCGCTGGGCGGCGGGGTTTGAAGGCGAGGCGATGTTCATGGGCGGCAACCTGATACAGACAGGAGCGAAAGACCGTCCGTCAGGCCTTCCGGGGAAATCTGGCGTGAGTGTAAAGGCCACGGTTGGGCGTCACAACCCGGGCAAAAGTCATAGGCCGGAATGCACGGTCCTCAGGCTAAGGCCCGGTCGCGCCTACCGCTTTCGCCGCTTTGCGCCCTGGGAACAGTCCGAATCGGGTAAAATCGCGGGCTACGCGCGCAGCAAACCGGCCGGTTTCTCGACTCGTCCGGCATGTTTCGCCCACTAGGGCGCGAAACGTTACGCCTGCTGCGCCATCGGGCCGCGCGCCCGCCTCCCCGCTCACCACACCGAAGGATTCGCCCATGACAGGCTTCGATCGCCAGACGATCTCCGACACGACCGCCAAAATGCTGCTGGAAGTCCAGGCAGTGCATTTCAATGCGGAAAAACCGTACATCTTCACTTCCGGCTGGGCGAGCCCGGTGTACATCGACTGCCGGAAGCTGATTTCGTATCCGCGCGTGCGCCGCGGCCTGATGGAAATGGCGGAGGCGACGCTCCTGCGCGACGTCGGCTACGAGCAGATCGACGCCGTAGCCGGCGGTGAAACGGCAGGCATTCCGTTCGCCGCATGGCTGTCGGACCGCCTGATGGTGCCGATGCAATATGTGCGCAAGAAGCCGAAGGGGTTCGGCCGCAACGCGCAGATCGAAGGTCTGCTGACGGAAGGCCAGCGCGTGCTGCTGGTCGAAGACCTGACCACCGACAGCCGCAGCAAGATCAACTTCATCAACGCGCTGCGCACGGCGGGCGCGCAGGTGAATCACTGCTTCGTGCTGTTCCACTACAACATCTTCAAGGAAAGCGTGTCCGTGCTGAAGGACATCGACGTTGACCTGCACGCGCTCGCCACGTGGTGGGACGTGCTGCGGGTCGCGAAGCAACAGGGCTATTTTGAAACGAAGACGCTCGACGAAGTCGAGAAATTCCTGCATGCACCGGCTGAGTGGTCAGCGGCACATGGCGGCGCGACGGCGGCACCACAATAAGCGCGCTACCCGCACCGGCGTCTCGCGCACAGTCGGGCCTGCATACGAAAACGCCGCCTGTCTTGAAGACAGGCGGCGTTTTTTATTGCGTATGCACCTTAAGCTTTCGGCGTCTGATGGTCACTGTCCTGTCGACGCCTAACGTTCTTCCGTCGGCCCCGTGCCCGTATCTGCTGCACCCGGCGCATACGAAGACAGGTTCATCAAGCCGTTACTCTGCGCATACTGAAATAGTTCGGAGTCCCGTTCGAGCCCGAGTTTGCGCATGGCAGTATTCTTTTGCGTACTGATCGTCTTAATGCTGCGATTCAGCTGTTCGGAAATTTCCTTGATCGTCATGCCGGACACAAATAGACGAACCACCTCGAGTTCACGTTTCGAAAGAATCACTTCGTCGTTCTTACCGCCCGTATTCATGCGCAATGTATCGAGCGCCGACTTTACCGACGGACTCATATATTCGATGTGCCGGCTGACATGCTGCACTGCAAGGCCGATATGACTCAGATCGTCCGACTTGTTGACGACCGAGATCACGCCAAGCTCGCTCAGACGCTTCAATAACGCGGCGTTTTCGAGCATCGTCAGGACGACTATGGGCAAGTCAGGAAAATTCCGACGCAAATAGCCGATCAACGGTAGGCCGTCACCGTATTGTCCGCCTGGCATGGCGAGATCGGTGACGAGCACATCGCATGGGGTCGTCTGCAATATCTTCACCAGCTCTGTGGACTGCCTTGCGCGCGCGACCACGCGGATGCCCTGGAACTTGAGCAACGCCTGTTCTGCGCCAAAGAGAATTACTGGATGGTCATCGGCGACCACGACCCTGATGGGATCTTGCATGGCCCTTCCTTCAACTGACAATCCACGCTCCGAAACTTCAGTCATGCAACTGTTCTTAGTTCTAAATTTCTCGGACTTGTCTGCTTGCTTACAACTGCGGACGACTGCAGCGACTATAGCCGATTTCGCGCCGCAACGGCCCCTCATCGAGCACAAATGGCTACATAAGATGTAATGTTAGACTCGATTCGTCGCTTGGGCACTAAAAAGGACAACAATCCCTCGTAAAGACAATTCTTTGCGACCCTGACAGGAGATTCGGCACATGCGCTTGCGTTGCACGGTCGTTCCGCCCGCTTCGTTACGTTCGTTCCAGCCGTTTCTGAATTTTGTGCCGATGTTCGCCGCTTTGCTCGTCGCCGTCCTGTTGGCGCCTTACGCTTCGGCGGTCCGTGCAGACACCGTCTTCACGGTCACGAGCGCGAACCTTCGCGCAGGCGCCACCGTGGACAATGCGCAGGTACTCGACCGATACGACTGCAAGGGGCAAAACCGTTCGCCACAACTTAGCTGGCACAACCCGCCCGACGGCACACGCAGCTTTGCGGTCACGATGTTCGATCCTGATGCACCCGGACGCGGCTGGTGGCATTGGGCCGTCACGGGCATTCCCGCGACCGTCGATCGATTGCCGGAAAACGCGAGCGCGTCCGGCTTTCTTAAGAAGCTCGGCGCCGTCGAGGCGCGCAACGATTTCGACATCGACGGCTATGGCGGCCCGTGCCCGCCGCCCGGCAAGCCGCATCGGTATGTGATTACGGTGTATGCGCTGAACACGTCCAATCTCAGGCTCGCGCAGGGTCGGCCGTCGCTGATGTTCGACCATGAAATCAGCACTGCAACGCTCGGCTACGCACGCATGATCGTCACGTACGGCCGCTAGAATTCGTCGCCGTTTTAGGAGCGGCGTGACCTCTTCTCCACGACTCCCGAAGCAGCGACGTCGTTCGCTGATTAGACTTACGTTAATTCTCGCAACGATGGAGCTGTCGATGTCCAAAATCATCATCGTTTATCACAGCGGCTACGGTCACACGAAGAAGCTCGCGGAGGCGGTGCTTGCGGGCACGCTGGACGGCGGCGCCGATGCAAGGCTGATCGCCGTCGGCGAACTGGACGACGCCGCCTGGGCCGAACTGGACCTGGCCGACGCCATCATCTTCGGCGCGCCGACCTACATGGGTGGCCCCTCCGCCGACTTCAAGAAGTTCGCCGACGCAAGCTCGAAGCCGTGGATGGGACAAAAATGGAAAGACAAGATCGCCGCGGGTTTCACCAACTCTGCGACGATGAATGGAGACAAGTTTTCGACCATCCAGTATCTGATCACGCTCGCGATGCAGCACAGCATGATCTGGGCTGGGCTAGGCATCATGCCCGCCAACACGAAGGCGGCGACGCGCAACGACCTGAACTACGTCGGCGGCTTCGCGGGACTGCTGTCGCAGTCGCCCGCCGACGCGTCCCCCGAAGAAGCCCCGTCACCCGGCGACCTGGATACGGCGAAGGTATTCGGTGCGCGCATCGCTGCCGTGACGGCGCGCTGGAAGGCGGGGCAGCCAGCATAAATGCGCGGTTATGGCAGCCGGGAGCCGCGTCTGTCACGCCGCTGTCACTGTTGCGGCGCAACGTGTTTTTCTGCCGATTCCGCGCGCACGCCGCCGCACGGTCTTAAAATAGCGTTCCGGCGCCCGTGGCGCCCCGTTTTACCGCCGTTTTACCAGCCAGCGAGATTGAGATGAGCACGAAAGTTTTTGTCGACGGACAGGAAGGCACGACTGGCCTGAAGATCTTCGAATACCTGTCGCAGCGCGCAGACGTTGAAATCCTCCGCATCGAAGAAGCGAAGCGCAAGGATATCGACGAGCGCCGTCGTCTCATCAACGCATCCGACGTCACGTTTCTGTGCCTGCCGGACGTCGCGTCGCGCGAATCGGCGTCGCTGGTCGAGAACGACCGCACGGTGCTGATCGACGCGAGCACGGCTTTCCGCACCAGCGCCGACTGGGCGTACGGCCTGCCTGAACTCACACGCGCGCAACGCGAGCGCCTGCGCACGGCCAAACGCGTCGCGGTGCCGGGCTGCCATGCGTCGGCGTTCGTACTGGCCATGCGCCCCCTCGTCGAAGCGGGCGTCGTGCCGGCCGACTTCGCCGCGCACAGCTATTCGATCACCGGCTACAGCGGCGGCGGCAAGAAAATGATCGCGGATTATGAAGCGGGCGGTAACCCGAAGCTCGACAGCCCGCGTCCCTACGCACTCGGCCTCACCCACAAGCATCTGCCGGAAATGGCCGCGCACACGGGCCTGAAAAGCGCGCCGATCTTCACGCCGATCGTCGGCAGCTTCTACAAGGGCCTCGCCGTCACGACGTATTTCACGCCCAGCCAGCTTGCCAAGCCGACCACGCCGCAAGACGTGCAGGCTCTCTTCGCCGAATATTACGGCGGCGAGCAGTTCGTGCGCGTTGCGCCGTACAACGCCGAC
Source organism: Paraburkholderia phymatum STM815 (assembly GCF_000020045.1). Lineage (GTDB taxonomy): Bacteria > Pseudomonadota > Gammaproteobacteria > Burkholderiales > Burkholderiaceae > Paraburkholderia > Paraburkholderia phymatum. The sequence goes on from NC_010622.1 coordinate 3,230,368, forward strand.
GACAACCTCGACAGCGGCTTCTTCGACGTGCAGGCGAACAACGACACCAACCGCGTCGACCTGTTCGTGTTCGGCAATGAAGAGCGCTTCGTGACCGTCGCGCGGCTCGATAACCTGGGCAAGGGCGCGTCGGGCGCAGCGATCCAGTGCATGAACCTCGCGATCGGCGCGGACGAAGCCGCAGGCCTCACGCGCTAAACGCATCCCCGCGACGGCTCACGCCGTCCCGCACACGACAAAGCCGGCATTCACGCGCCGGCTTTTTCTTTGGCTTATCAGTCCGCGATTCGAAGCGACTTATTAAAGCGCGATAACGCCTTTCATTGTTCCGACTATCTCGAGTACTCCTGATACGCGGGTATTTGCTGCCTCATTTTTATCTTAAAGGCGTCTTTACCGCATAGGGACTTTGCGTCGCTGGACGCGTGCGCCCCGAAAGCGGGCGACAACCTCGTCACGCTCGGCTGGTTTCACGTCATGCCGCAGGATTCGATCATCACGTACCTCGCGCTCATACAAATTTTGAGCGGAGGCGAGCGGGCAAGCGCCAGGCAAAAAAAAGCCCGCCAAGGCGGCGGGCTGAATCCATATCAGAGGAGACATGGAGGAGACAAGACGAACTATAGCAAATGGCTTGGTGCATTGCAACATGCCGCATTAGAGCGTCTCTTCCACGCCGTACAGGGATGAGAAAGAGCGACAAAACGTCGCACCACACCATCTGGGCGTGTTTTTTTGCTTCGCACCATGCGACGTGCGCGGTCAGTGTCTCACCAGCGCCATCATCGCGCCGAAGCCGACGAACACGCCGCCCGTCAGCCGGTTGAATGTCTTCGCAACACTGCTGCTCTTCAGCTTCGCGCCGATCTGCGTGCCGCAAGCCGCGTACACGACGTACCAGCTCACTTCCATCACCGCCGTCGTGGCAACGAGAATCGCGAACTGCGGGAGCGTCGGCCGCGCGGCGTCGATGAATTGCGGCAACAGTGCGGCCGAAAACAGAATGGCCTTCGGATTGCTGCTGCCGACCAGAAAGCCATTGCGCATGAGTGCGCCACGCGACGCAACGCGCTCGCCGGCCGCCTCGTGCGCGCCATGCGTGCCTGCGTCGACCCGCGCCGCCGCGGCTTCGCGCACGGGCGCGCGCCACGCCTTCACGCCGAGCCAGATCAGATACGCCGCGCCGAGCAGACGCAACGCGTTGAACGTCGCTGGCCATGCCTTTAGCAGCACGCCGAGGCCCGCGACGGACACCGCGAGCATCAGGATCAGCGACGTCAGGCAGCCGGCCATCGTGGAGGTGGTGTGACGCATTCCGTAGCGCGCGCCGTGCGTCATCATCAACAGCATGTTGGGGCCGGGAATCGCGCAAACGACGAAAATCGTGGCGACGTAAAGCCACCAGGCATGCAGACTCATGATGCGTATTGCTCGCTGAAGAGAAAAAACGGGCGGGACGGACATTATGCCCGCCCCGCCCGTTTCGACGCCGGTTCGCGCCGTCCGCCGATGAAATGACCGCAAGCATCGGCAATCGACCCGGCAGGCGACGGGCGATGCCGATGCGTCAGCGCCCTGCGCGACGCGACGCGACCTGGCCCAGCACCGCGAAATCCTTTTCACCGTCGCCGTGAGCGACGGCTTCGATGAGACTGTCGCGCACGACGCTCGCCACCGGCAGCGGCGTCGAGACCAGCTCGGCGGCCGCCAGCGCGAGACGTACGTCCTTCAGACCGAGACGCGCCTTGAAGAGCGCCGGCTCGTAGCGTTGTTCCGCGATCATCTTGCCGTAGCCCTGATAAACGGGGCCGGGAAATACGCTGTTCGTGATCACGTCGAGAAAGTCCTGCATCGCGACGCCATGACCGCCGAGCAGAGCCGACGCCTCGCCAAGCGACTCGACGGCGGCTGCAAGCATGAAATTCGCCGCCAGTTTCACGACATTCGCCTGCTGCGGCAGCGAGCCGATACGCCAGGTTTTCTGGCCGATCGAATCGAAGACGGGCTGCACACGGTCGATCGCCTCGGCGGGCCCGGCGGCGACAATCGTCAGCTTCCCTGCCGCGGCGACGTCGGGTCGGCCCATGACGGGCGCCGCCACGTAGTGCACGCCGCGGCTGGCGTGCGCCGTCGCCAGTTGTTCCGCGAGCGACACGGAAATCGTCGCCATGTTCACGTGAATCAGTCCGCGCGGCGCATGTTCGAGCAGCGACGCGCTGATGACATCGTGCAACGCGGCATCGTCGGCGAGCATCGAAAAGACGGCGTCGCCCGTGAAGGCTTCCGCGGGCGAACCGACCACCTGCGCACCCAGCCCGACGAGCGGCTGTGCCTTCTCCGCCGAGCGGTTCCAGACGCGCACGCTATGCCCCGCTTTCAACATGTTTGCGACCATCGCCGCACCCATTTCGCCGAGACCGATAAAACCGATGTCCATCACTAGCTCCTGTTGAAGAACCCGAAGTAGAGCACAGCCGCGCGCGTCGTGCAGGTAATTGCCCATCGGCGCGGCGCTTCTTGCGGTGCGATACTGACGTCATGGTCACCGCGACTTTCCGCTTCTACGAAGAATTGAACGACTTCCTGGCGCGGCCGCTGCGCCGGCAATCGTTCAGTTGCAAGTGCGCGCGCGCCGCCTCGGCGAAACACATGATCGAGGCGCTCGGCGTACCGCATACGGAAGTGGAATTGATCCTCGTGAACGGCGAATCGGTCGGTTTCGAGCATCAGTTGCAGGAAGGCGACCGCGTTGCCGTCTATCCGAAGTTCGAAGCGCTTGACATCCAGCCCCTTCTGCGTGTGCGCGAGCGACCGCTGCGCGTAGTGCGTTTCGTCGCCGACGCGCATCTCGGCGGCCTGGCGCAACTGCTGCGCCTCGCGGGCTTCGACACACTTTACGACAACCATTACGCGGATTCGCATATCGAGTCGATTGCATCCGACGAAGACCGCATCGTACTTACACGCGACCGCGAATTGCTGAAACGCCGCTCGATCACGCATGGCTGCTACGTGCGCGCGCTGAAACCCGAAGCGCAGTTGCGCGAGATGTTCGACCGGCTCGATCTGGCGCGCAGCGCGCAACCGTTTCGGCTCTGCCTCACCTGCAATGCGCCGCTGCGACGCATTGCGAAGGACGAAGCGATCGGCCGCGCTCCCGATGGCGTGCTCGAACGGCATTCGCAATTCGTCACTTGCGATGTGTGCCGGCGCGTCTTCTGGGAAGGCTCGCACTGGAGGCGTATGCGCGCACTGATGGACAGCGTGACGGGCGCGGCAACACTGGCACGATAGCCCCGCGAGCCGCGTCATTCGATATCCGGCATTCGCGCACCATGCGATGCGTACAATGCGGGATTGCTTACCCGTTTGAGGTTTTCCGCATGGCAATGAAGAAATTCGACCTTGAGAAAAACAAGGCGCTCAAGCTCGGCAACGACATGAAGCAGACGCTCTCCGCTGACCGCTTCGGCAAGGCGTCGTCGCAGCAGGCGCAACTGGACCGCCGCGAGCAGCGCAAGCTCGATCAGGCAAAGGGCCTCGTGCCGTTCGCGTGCAAGCTGCCCGAGAAGCTCGTCGAGCAGTTGAAAGAGCGCGCCGCGACGCATCCCGAAGGCATGAACGGGCTGATCGCCGAACTGCTGGTCAACGGGCTCGCCGCGAGCGCCTGATCCGTTTCGCGCCGCTTTCGCCTGGATGGCCCAGAAGACGAAAGCGGACCGGGCGCACCCGAAATGCAAAAGGCCGAAGCATCTGCTTCGGCCTTTTTTATTGCTGCGCCGGCATCGCTCGCTTTCGAGCGGCCGGCGTGGCGAACGGGGCTGCTTAGTTCGGCGTGCCCTTGTCGTTCGTGCCAGCTGCCGAAGCAGCCGACGACACGCCAGCGCGCTTGCCATGCGTCTTCAGTTGCTTGTGGGCATGCTTCGGCTTCGCGGCGCTAGCTGCTGCCGGCGCTGCATCGGATGCCTGTGCGAAAGCTTGAACGGACACCAGCGCGAGCGAGGCGGTGACGAGCGAGGCGATGATCTTCTTCATGTGTGTTATCCCCAAACCTGACGACTTTAAGTCAAATGTTGAATTGGAACCGCATGATGGCGAAGCCGGCAGACCGTTGGCCCGGCGGCTCCCCGCGGCGAGTATCACGCAGCATAGGCGGTTTGTCATCTCATAAAGTTCGATATGTATTTTCCGGGAGACAGCTTTCTTACTGATTTATTACTTGTAGCTTTCGATATATCGACGCTTCCCGACATGCCACCCGGGTATCATGTCGGCTGTCACTCCTGACGGTCTCGATGTGACCAGTTGCGCTTTTGGCGCATGCAAGTGTCCACCGCTTGCCACACAAACGAAACGAGCCGTCTTGCCAGGAATTTCCGCTTGAAAACCGCCACTCGCCAACATCTGCGCGCGAATCTTCTGATGCTCGTCGCCGCAACGATCTGGGGCAGCGCATTTGTCGCGCAACGCCTGAGCCTCGACTCGATCGGACCGTTTCTCTTCACGGGACTGCGCTTTCTGCTAGGCGCGTTCGTTGTCCTGATCGCGTGGTCGATCGCGCGACGACGCAAGCCGGCCGACGCACGTGACGCAGCAGCGTCTCTTTCGCCCTCTGCTTCGCCAGCGCTCTGGCGCGACGGCGCACTGCTCGGCCTGCTGGTCGCCGTGTCGATTTCCTGTCAGCAGATCGGCCTGCAATACACCAAGGTCGCGAATGCCGGCTTCATCAGTTCGCTGTATGTCGTTATCGTGCCGTTGATGGGCGTGGTGCTGCGTCATCAGACGGGCATCGGTGTATGGCTTGGCGCGACGCTGGCCGCGCTCGGCATGTATTTCCTGAGCGTCGACGAGCATTTTTCGATTGTCTACGGCGACTGGCTGCAGCTCGCGGGATCGCTCGTGATTTCCGCACAGGTCGTACTGGTCAGCCGCTTTGCGCGCCGTCACGATCCGTTGGCGCTTGCGCTGGTGCAGTTCGTTGTTTGCGCGGTGGTAAGCCTTGCAGTTGGGCTGGCCGTCGATCCGTTGCGCATCGGCGACATCGTCCGCGCCGCGCCCGCCATCCTCTACGGCGGCGCGCTGTCGGTCGGCGTTGCGTACACCATACAGGTCGTCGCGCAAAAGCACGCCGCACCAGCGCATGCAGCCGTGATTTTCAGCATGGAAGGCGTGTTCGCCGCGTTGGCGGGCTGGCTCGTGCTGGGCGAAACGCTAGCGCCGCGCGCGCTGCTTGGATGCGCGTTGATGCTGGCTGGGCTGATCGTGTGTCAGGTGATGCCGATGTGGACGACGCGCCGCGATATCTCATCGGATTCGGCGGAGCCTGCCTGAACGCAGGCAGGCATGGCGTTTCCCGAAACCAGCCATGCGGACGATTCACGCCGCCACTTCGGCCGCCATGCTGCGCCAGCGTTCGACGCGCCGGGGTCTGTACGGCGTCGGCGGGAAAACGCACCAGCAGCCGTCGTCGTGACGAAAGAAAAACAGCGAGCGCATGCCGTCCGGCGATGATGTTTCAACGCGCACGTAGCGCCTGTTGTCCCATTTCGTGCGGCCGAACTGCGTGACATGCACAGGCGAGTCGACGGGCGCCAGCCACTTCTCGACCAGAAAACGCAGCGACTGTTCCGTGGCGTTTCTCATGATGTTCTCCACGTCGTCTTGCCGCGAGGGTTGTCGCGCGACGTGCCCGGCTTGTCCTGCTCCTCTTCTGCCGCCTCTTCCGCCGCGAGCTCGATCGCCCGTTGCGTTGCAGCCGCGCGCAGCGCCCTGCAATCTGCCGCGTGCCGCATGTCCGACAGCAGCCGGACCAGTTGTCGCGCGTTTCTGCGTTTCATAAGCACCCCCGCACCGCACAAAAGACTTGAGAAAGCACTTTAACTTTATGCCTTGATCTCTCATGTCTCCAGTTGTTTTGACGAAATAGCAACAGTCAAATTCGAATGGGACGACTGAGTATTCCGTCGGTTTTCATCGTGCTCCCGGCGGCGCGCCCGTTCTGTGCGCTGGCGACCTCAACGCAACAGGTGAAAAGGCCGCGCGGCGCGTGAAATGGCATTGAAAATGCTGTCATCCGTCGTGCGGCGCTTCGGCAAAACGTCAGTTCACCGAAGGGGCGCGTCGGGTCAATGCTTTCTGTAGTCCAGCAAGCACCGCGCCTGCCGCGAGCACGCATGCGGAATAAACCAGGCCGCGCTCGAGGCCCACGCCGTCCGACACCCAGCCGATCACGGTTGGCCCGACGATCTGTCCGAACGCAAACACGATCGTGAATGCGCTGATGCCGCGGCCCCAGTGCGCGGCGGGCAGATTGTGACGCACGAAAGCCGTCGTCGAAGCAACGGCCGACAGGAACGTCGCGCCGAACAACAAGCCCGACGCAAACGCAACGACGGGATGCGCAACGATTGCGGGCATCAGCGTCGCAAGCGCGAGCAACGCATTGAGCAATGCGAGCGCCTGGCCGCCGCGCGTGCGATCGAGCAGCCTCGACCAGATGCGCGCCGACACGATCGTTGCGACGCCCAGCAGCACATAAAAGCCCGTGACGACGCCTGCGCTCATGCCGCCGTTGCGCAGCAGCGCGACGATGAACGTCATGTAGCCGATGTAGCCGACGCCGAACAACCCGTAACCGGCAAGCGCGAACGCATAACGCATCGTCGCGGGCGCGCGCCCGGCCGCCGACGCAACGCTCGTCGTCTCCGTGCGCAGCACGTGCTGCCTGTCGATACGCCGCGCCGCGCGCCCCGCGAGCAAAGAGAACGCGACGCACGCCGCCGCGAGCGCGAACCACGCAAGCTGCCAGACATGCGCGCGATGCAGCGACGAAAACGAAGCGAGCGCCAGCGGCACGAGCAGCGCCGATGCGACGATGCCCCACCCCGTGCCGCCGTAGTACAGACCGAGCACCAGCCCCGCGTCGCGCGGATGCGCTGTCGCGAGCCGCGCTGCCAGCACGCCGCCGCTCACGAAAACGAAGGCGCTCGCGATGCCCGTGGCGACGCGCTGCGCCAACAGCGCGTTCGTATCGGTCAGCATCCCCGTGATCGCCATCAGCAACGCGGTTGCGATGCATCCCGCCACGCACAGCACGCCCGCCGACCAGCGGCGCGACATGCGCGTGAACGCGAGCGCGCCGAGCAGATAGCCGAGCGCGTTCGCCGTGTTCATCGCCCCCGATTGCGCGAAGCTCCAGCCGAGGTCGATTTTCATCGGCGGCAGCAGCAATGCATAGGAAAAGCGCGCGAGCCCGAGCGCGATCGCGCTGCCCATTGAGAGGCATACGGCCAGCCAGAGCGCCCGACCGCGCCGCGGCGAATCGGCAATGCCAGCGTCGTGAGCAACTCGCGGCGCCGACGCGGGTTGCGTATGCCGCAAGTCTCGTTGCGCCAGATTGTTCAGGCTGCTGCACCAGGAAACCAGGCTTCGGGCAAAACCAGTCGTCATGTCGTTGTTTGTATCGATCGATTGGGCTATCACTGTACCTCGCGGACATGCGTGCAGCGTGCCTGGCGGGCGCCGTGTTCTGCGCGAGACGCTCGCCGCACGCTCCGCAAGCCTGCCAGCTTGATCTCACAAGCTCACAGGCATAGCACACTCACGGCACCTCACCGCATCATCACGACGGCGACCTCGGTCGCGTCGAATCGGCTTCTCGTGCTGAGTCACCGGTTCGTCGGATCGCGCGCTCCCAGGCAACCGATCGACGGCCGGAATTGCGGGCAAATCTGCTCACTGTTCCTTCGATGGCTATGCGTTTTGCGAACGTAGACTTCATCCTGTCTCCACGTTCTCCGTGATTCTTTACGCAATCGGAATCATCGGGACGTTTCGCGCCACGGCTTTGACCGTGGCGCTTTTCTTGCGAAATCCGGCGAACGGACGGGACATGCGGCCGCGCGCGAGAAAGCGGCCGGTCCGGGGACTCATCCGCACCGATAAGCCATGAAATCGATTCACGATCTGCGCACTGACGACATCGCCTGCGAAGCACTGCTGGGCGCGCTCGACGGCAGAACGCAGCTGGTCGCCATCTACGACGCAAGCGACCGGCTGATGTTCGCGAACAGCGCGTTCAAGCATGCGTTCAGGCTCAACCGCGAGCGCGGCGACATCACGTTCGCCGATCTCGTGCTGCGCGGGATTCTGGGGCAATGCGGGCCGCGCATCGGAGGCGACGACGCGTCGGCCGTGATCGCCGATGCGATCGCCGCACGCCGCGAACGCGCCGGACAGCGCAGCTTCGCGACGGAGCTCGTCGACGGACGCTGGTTCTGGATGACGGAATCGCTGCTGGAGAACGACTGGATCGTGCTGACGGGTACCGAGATCTCGGCACTGCGCTCCAACGAGCAGGCGTGGATCGGCGCGCACGAACGCGCGGTGCAGGAAGCGCGCACCGACGCGCTGACGGGCCTCGCGAACCGGCGCCATTCGATGTCGTCGCTCGAACTGGCGATCACGGCTGCTGCCGGCACCGAGACGCCGCTCACGGTCGCGCTCGTCGACCTCGATCATTTCAAGCAGATCAACGATTCGCACGGGCACGCCGCAGGCGACGCGGTGCTGCGCGATTTCGGCGAAGTGTGCCGTCACGCGACGCGTCAGACGGACATCGCGGGCCGCATCGGAGGCGAGGAATTTCTGGTCGTGTTTCCGTCGACGTCGGTCGAGCACGGCGTGTCGGCTGTCGAACGGATGCGCCGCCAGGTGCTGAGCCGCCGCGTGCAGGTCGCCGATGACCGTGCGATCCGCTATTCCTTTTCGGCGGGCGTCTGCAGGGTGGAACTGAGCGACGACCTCAACACGACGCTCGCTCGCGCCGACAGCGCGCTGTATTCGGCGAAGCGCGAAGGACGCAACCGCACCGTCGCGTGGTCGGCACCGTTGCAGTAAGTCCGGCCTGAGTTTCCGCGCCTGCACGGCACAACCCGCCAGCAACGCCCCGCAAAACGCGCAATCGCCCCGCGCCGATTCTCCCCGAAGACCGCCGCCGACGGCGACGCGCTCACGCGCGCCATCTCGCATATGCGCGACCGATCAGCGCCATCGACTCGCCGCAACAGGACCTGCCAGCAACGCCATTTCTCCCGTCGCAAAGCATGCGCTGCCAAAACGCCGCCCCATCCTTGATGTGTTTTTGATGTTTCGGCGGCAACGCAACGTCCGGATTTCCGGATAAGCTGGTTCGCACACGTGGAGGAAGACGACATGAACCCGAGAACTCAACAGCCGGTTCCAGGCGCGCATGCATGGTTTCGCGAAGCGGACTGTTCCGTCGACGATTTCGCGACGCTGATCGAAACGTCGCGCGAGATGTCTGTGCGCCCGCACTTCGCTGCCGGCCTCACGCACGCCATTCCAGTGTACGACTGCGATGCGCTGAGGTCCATCGTATCCGACCGGGTGCGCCGTCCCGAGCTTCTCACGGAATGGGCGAGCGTGCTGCTCGATGGCGCAGGCGTGTTCGTGCTGCAGCGCGCGTACGAAGACACGGCCGCCGTCGATGACGCAACCGCGATCTTCGAGTCGATCATCCGCCACGAGCGCAAGGCGGGCGGCCGTGCCGACCACTTCGCGAAAGCGGGCGCCAACGACCGGATCTGGAACGCGCAGGAAAAGCTGTGCCTCGCGGCGCCCGACGTTTTTGTGCGCTACTTCGCGAATCCCGTCCTGATGGCGGCCGCCGAGGCGTGGCTCGGACCCGGCTATCAGATGACCTCGCAGGTGAACGTCGTGCGGCCGGGCGGCGAGGCGCAGCAGGCGCACCGTGATTTCCATCTCGGTTTTGTCACCGTCGACGAGGCGCAACGCGTCCCGCCCCACGTGCACGCGATGTCAGCGCTGCTGACTCTGCAAGGCGCCGTCGCGCACACCGACATGCCCGTGGAGAGCGGTCCGACCAAGCTGTTGCCGTTCTCGCAGCGCTATCCGCAAGGCTATGTCGCGTGGCGTCGCGAAGACTTCCGCGCGTATTTCGAAGCGCACTACGCACAGTTACCGCTGCAAAAAGGCGACGCACTGTTCTTCAACCCGGCGCTCTTTCACGCGGCCGGCTCAAATCGCACGCAGGACGTGCAGCGGATGGCGAACCTTCTGCAGGTGTCGTCGGCATATGGGCGCGCGATGGAATCGCTCGACCGGACGAGGATGTGCATTGCCGCGTATCCCGTGCTGCGCGCGATGCAGGCGCAACGCACGCTCGATCCAGAGCAGCTGGCGGCCGTGCTTGCGTCGTGCGCTGACGGCTATGCGTTCCCGACGAATCTCGATCGCAATCCGCCCGTCGGCGGACTCGCGCCCGCGAACCAGCAACAGATCTTCGCGAGGGCGCTCAGTGAAGACTGGCCGGACGAGCAGTTCGCCGCCGCGCTGCACGATCTCGAATTCCGCAACGCGACGCATTGAATTCCCCACCAAGGAGGCAGCATGGTGACAGGCACAATGGGCCGGCGTATCCGGCTGGGGTTGATCGGCGGTGGCCCGGGATCGTTCATCGGCGAGACGCACCGCATCGCAGCACGCCTCGACGGCCACTACGACATCGTTGCGGCGGCGCTGTCGTCCCATCCCGATCGCGCGAGACAGGCGGCGCTGGAACTCGGCGTCGACGGCGAACGCGCCTACACGTCATGGCAACAGATGCTCGACACGGAAGCGGCTCGCCCCGATCGCATCGATGCCGTCGCGGTCATGACGCCCAATGACTCCCATCACCCGATCTGCATGCTGGCGCTCGAGCGCGGCTTTCACGTGATCTGCGACAAGCCGCTCGCGAACGATCTCGCGCAGGCTCGCGAAATCGCCGCCTGCGCGAAGGCGGCCAATGCCGAGTTCTGCGTGACCTATTGCTACACCGGCTTTCCGATGGTGCGCCAGGCGCGCGACATGATACGCGCCGGCGAACTCGGCGAGATCCGTCAGGTGCATCTGCAGTACGTGCAGAGCTATCTGGCGGGCCACGATCAGACGGCGGGCTGGCGAACGGAAGCGGGCCGCGCCGGCAGTTCGCTCGTGCTGATGGATATCGGCACTCACGCGTTTCATCTGGGCGCGTATGTCACGGGGCTGGATGTCACGCGTCTGTGCGCGGATGTCGGCTCGGCGATTCCCGAGCGCGCCTTCGACGATTACGTGTCCGCGCTGCTGCACTATGAGAACGGCGCGCGCGGCTCCCTGTGGGTGACGAATGCCGCAGCAGGTTCCGAGCACGGGTTGAGTTTCCGCGTTCACGGCGACAAGGGCGGACTCGAATGGCATCAGGAGGAACCGAACCGGCTGATTCATCGCCGGCACGATGCGTTCGACGAAATCATCACGCGCCGACTCGGTCCGTCCACGAGCGAAGGCGCGCGGCGCTCGACGCGCATCGCGATCGGCCATCCCGAAGGATATCTGGAAGCGTTTGCGAATCTTTATACGGAGTTCGCACAGCGCGTCGCGGCACGGATCGATGGAAAACCCGGTGACGAGCGGCCGACGCTCTTTCCAGGCGTCAGCGATGGCGTGAAGGGACTCGCGTTCGTCGCGGCATCGGTGAAGAGCATGGCGACGGGCGGATGGCAAGATGTCGAGCGCGCGTAGGCTGGCTCGCTGGAAGAAAAAAGAGCCCTGTTCCGCGGGGGAACAGGGCTCGGTGGATGAGACATATCGAACAGGCGCGTGGATGCTTGCCGACTGCTGCTCATCACGTGAAGCTGTTATTGGCGAACTTTTTTTGCTTCGATTGGCCCCGCGCCTACTCCGTGCTGCTAACCCCAACTGCATACTGAAACGGTGAACTCGGCTGCTAGTGCCGAGTGCTGCTACTTCTACGGCAACTGCGAATACGGCTGCTATTGCGAGAGCTGCTAGTGCTACTTCGGAAACCACCCGCTACTGCGCATACGGCTACTTCGATCATTGCGATTGCTCATGCTTCCATTACGGCTACTTCGACTGCTGGCAACCTGCGGTCATGCGCGACGCAGAGGGGAACCGCGTCGATGGGCTCGTTGTTCCGTCGCTCCATGAAAAGGAGTATAGGAGCGACACTGCGGATCCAATCGGCGGAAGCGAGGGCCATTTGCGCCTCATTTCGCGCGTTTGTTTGCCCGTGTGGCCCCGCGTTGCGTGAACGGCGTGGGCGGCATCGTGCTCAGTTCGCGTAGCGCCTGCTCGTCGCATGCGAACGATAGTGCGTGCCGAATAGCACATCGGGATCGGCGCGATCTTCGATGGGCGTCTCGCTCAGTTCGCGAAACGTCGCAACGAGGCTTTGCCATGACGCGGACCAGCGCGTTTCTCTCAGGCGACTGCCTGTGCTGTCGGTAATGCGCAAAACGCCGGTGTCGGGGAAAAAGGTCAGCGTGACTGCGATTCCATCGATGACACATGTTGCAGTACACGGTTTTGTAGCCAGCACGATCGCCTCCGGTGTGTATGTCAGGTGGTCCGCTTCATTGAGCGGACGCGCCACTCAGGAGCAATGTGTATGCCTGTGAGCTGCACGCAGGCTTTGCGGCTGACCGTCGCGCTCAGGCGGGGCGTGCGGGTCCGCGAGACCGTGCGTCCGAACGGAATCGAGCGCGGAAATCGTTGGTTCATGGCAGACACATCGCGCATACGTCCAACACAGATCCAACATTGCGCCGTGTCGCTCGCTCCCGTTCGTCCGGAAGGCAGATGTAATTGCGTGTTCTGCCTACGCGGCACATGCGTGTTGTTCACCGCTTTTCACTCAATAAGTATGTATACGTAGTAGCAGTTAACAAGCAGCTTCGCCAACTGTGGACAAGCGCCAAATCCGCTTTGCGCTCAACGGATTGTCAAATGGATACCCCTGCGCATAAACATGGGAGCGCTCGCCGCAAGCGTGAATAACTTTGTCCACATGCGTGCTCGCCGCGTGTTTACCCAGAATCTGCCCACAGCAATCGCCTCCGCGATATCCCCATGTTGTCCATAGCGTCGTGTGGATATCTGGATGACAAGCCGACCGCCGCTCGCGCTCCGCGGCGATGGATTTGACCTCTGACGCATGGGTCCTATAACGGAAAGGGCGTGCAACACGAGAGGGAATCTGGACATGATGGAAGACGAATTCAGCGCCTTCGAACATCGGGGCTGGGAGAGGGTCGCGAAGCCTTATCACGCGTATTTCGGCGCGTTGACCAGCCAGTCGCATGCCGCGCTGCTCGATGCGTTGAACGTGCGCCGCGGCGTGCGCTTCCTCGATGTCGCATCGGGCCCGGGCTATCTTGCGGCAGCGGCGGCCCAGCGTAGCGCGGATGTCGTTGGAGTGGACTTCGCCGATTCGATGGTCGATCAGGCAAGGCGCATCTATCCGTCGCTGACTTTTCGCATCGGTAGCGCGGAAGACCTGCCGTTCACCGACGACGGTTTCGATGCCGTCGGCATCAGCTTCGGCATGCTGCACTTCTCGCATCCGGAGAAGGCGCTCGAGGAAGCCTTCCGCGTGCTTCAGCCAGGCGGCAAGGTCGGCTTCACGGTCTGGGCTGCACCGGAGAAGGCCGTCGGCTTCTCTATCGTCCTGAAGGCCATCGAGGCACATGGGCGCATGGACGTGCAGTTGCCGCCCGGCCCGCCATTCTTCCGGTTCAGCGACTGGGCCGAGTGCGAGCGCGTATTGCAGGCGGCGGGCTTTTGCGAGCCGCGCGTTCAGGAAATCGCGCAGACGCTGCATGCGCCGTCGCCCGATGCGCTGTTCGACATGTTGATGCGCGGCGGCGTGCGCGTTTCGGCGATTCTGAATGCGCAAACGCCCGAAGCGCTGGCCGCGATCGCCAAAGCGGTACACGACGGCGCTGCCCGCTATGGGAGCGATGAGGGCGGCGGCGAAGTCTGCATCCCGATGCCGTGCGTGCTGGCCAGCGCAACGAAGCCCTGAGCGGACGGGAGTGAGGGAGGGAAGAAGAAGAGAAGAACTCGAACCGGCCGGTTCTGAATACGTCCGCGATTGCGGCGCCGTATCCAGAACGCGTATGAAGCGACTACAACCTCACTCCACCGTCACCGACTTCGCGAGATTGCGCGGCTTGTCGACGTCCGTACCGCGTGCGCAAGCCGTGTGATACGCGAGCATCTGCAGAGGCACGACATGCAGGATCGGCGACAGCGGGCCGTAGTGTTCCGGCATGCGGATCACGTGCAGCCCTTCGTCGTTGACGATCTTCGTGTCGGCGTCGGCGAACACATACAGTTGGCCGCCGCGTGCACGCACTTCCTGAATGTTCGACTTGAGCTTCTCGAGCAGCGCATCGTTCGGCGCGACCGTCACGACGGGCATCGCTTCCGTGACGAGCGCAAGCGGCCCATGCTTGAGTTCGCCCGCCGGATAAGCCTCCGCGTGAATGTACGAAATTTCCTTCAGCTTTAGCGCGCCTTCCAGTGCGATCGGATAGTGCAGGCCGCGGCCGAGGAACAGCGCGTTCTCTTTGCGCGAGAATTCTTCCGACCACGCGATGATCTGCGGCTCCAGCGCCAGCACGCTGTTGAGCGCGGCAGGCAGGTGGCGCAACTGGCGAATATAGTCCGCTTCCTGCGCCGCGCTGACGTGACCGCGCATCTTGCCGAGCGTCGCGGCAAGCACAAACAGCGCGACGAGCTGGGTCGTGAATGCCTTCGTCGATGCGACGCCGATTTCGCGCCCGGCGTGCGTGAGGAACGACAGCTCCGTGAGGCGCACCATCGCGCTCGTGCCGACGTTGCATACCGACAGCGTGTGCTTGTGACCCAGCGCTTGCGCATGCTTGAGCGCCGCGAGCGTGTCGGCCGTTTCGCCCGATTGCGAAATCACGACGACCAGCGACTTCGGATTCGGCACCGAATCGCGATAACGGTATTCGCTGGCGATTTCGACCTGGGTCGGAATCTTCGCCACCGATTCGAGCCAGTACTTCGCCGTCAGGCCCGAGTAGTAGCTCGTGCCGCACGCGAGAATCAGCAGGTTGTCGATTTCGGAAAACGCTTTTCCTGCGTCTTCGCCGAACAGCGATGCATTGAACGCATCGGCTTGAGGGATCGTGTCGGTGATCGCGCGCGGCTGCTCGAAGATTTCCTTCTGCATGAAGTGTCGATACGGCCCGAGTTCGACCGCGCCGCCGTAAGCCGCGACCTGACGCACTTCGCGATGGGCGGGCTTGCCGTCGCGATCGAACACGCGCACCTTTTCCAGCGTCAGTTCGCAGACGTCGCCTTCTTCGAGGAAGATGAAACGGTCGGTGCTGCCCGCCAGCGCGAGCGCGTCCGACGCGAGGAAATTCTCGCCTTCGCCGAGACCGACGACGAGCGGCGAGCCCTGGCGCGCGCCGACCACCGTATTCGGCTGGCGCTTGTGCAACACGGCGATCGCATATGCGCCGTGCAGCTGCGCCGTCGCTTCTTGCACGGCCGCGAACAGATCGTCGCGATACAGGCTATGGATGAGATGCGCGATCACTTCCGTATCGGTCTGCGAGACGAACGCGTAGCCTTTGCCGCGCAGCATCTCGCGCAGCGACTCGTAGTTCTCGATGATGCCGTTGTGCACGAGCGCCAGTTCGTTGCGCGAGAAGATCGGATGCGCGTTATCCGTGACGGGCGCACCGTGCGTGGCCCAGCGCGTATGCGCGATCCCCGTAGCGCCTTCGAGACGCGTCTCGCGCACCTGGTCGTCGAGATCGGCCACGCGCGCGACGCTGCGTGCCCGCTTCGGCTCGCCGTCCGCCAGTACGGCGACGCCGCACGAGTCATAGCCGCGATATTCGAGGCGACGCAGTCCTTCGATCAAGACGGAAACGATGTTTCGCTGGGCAACAGCGCCGACAATGCCGCACATATTCAATGGTCCTTTGCAGAGTTGGGGGTCGTGGCGCGTCTCGCGCACGCGTTTCCCTTAGCTTTTCTTTTTCGTTGGGCGCACGTAGCCGGTTTTGCCGATCTGGGTCTTTTCGTTGAGCACCAGCAGGCCTTCTTCGACATCCTTCCAGACCGTCGTGCCCGCCGCGATCGTCACACCGCGGCCGACGCGCACGGGCGCCACCAGTTGCGTATCCGAGCCGACGAACACATCGTCTTCGATGATCGTGCGGAACTTGTTCGCACCGTCGTAGTTGCAGGTGATCGTGCCCGCGCCGATGTTCACTCGCGCGCCGACATCTGAATCGCCGATGTACGACAAGTGATTCGCCTTCGAACCATGACCGAGCACCGCGTTCTTCACTTCGACGAAATTGCCGATGTGCGTCTCGTCCGACAGCGTTGCGCCCGGACGCAGGCGCGCATACGGACCAAGCACGGCTTGCGCGCCGACTTGCGCGCCTTCGATATGCGTGTAGGCGTCGATGCGCGTACCCGCGCCAATCGTCGCATTGCGGATCACGCAGTTCGGCCCGATCGATACGTTGTCCCCCAGCGTCACCTTGCCTTCGAACACGCAGTTCACGTCGATCGACACGTCGCGGCCGCATTCGAGCGTACCGCGCACGTCGATGCGCGCCGGGTCGGCAATCGTCACGCCCGCCACAAGAAGATCGTCCGCGACGTTGCGCTGATGAATGCGTTCGAGTTCGGCAAGCTGCTGCTTGCTGTTGACGCCGAGCGTCTCCCATTCTTCATCGGGCTGCGCGGTGACGACTTCGATGCCCGCTTCGATAGCCAGTTCGACGACGTCGGTCAGATAGAACTCGCCCTGCGCATTCTCGTTCTTCAGCGAAGACAACCAGCCGTCGAGACGCTTCGTCGGCATCACGACGATGCCCGTGTTGATCTCTGCGATCTTCTGCTGTTCGGCCGTCGCGTCCTTCTGTTCGACGATGCGCTCGACCTTGCCTTGCGCGTCGCGCACGATGCGGCCGTAGCCCGTGGGATCGTCGAGCGTCACGGTCAGCACGCCGTAGCCGTCATGGCCCGCCGCGTCCGTCAGACGCTTGAGCGTGCTTGCCTTCGTGAGCGGCACGTCGCCGTACAGCACGAGCGTCGGCGCCGACGGATCGAGCAGCGGCAGCGCCTGCTGCACCGCGTGGCCCGTGCCAAGCTGCTGTTCCTGCAACGCAAATTGCACGTCGGACGCGGCCACCGCCGTGCGCACCTGATCGGCACCATGACCGACCACGACGACCAGTCGCGTCGGATTCAGCGTGCGGGCAGTGTCGATGACGTGAGCGAGAAGCGGCCGACCGGCCAGGGGATGAAGCACCTTTGGCAATGCCGAGCGCATGCGCTTGCCGGTGCCTGCCGCCAGAATCACGATGTTCATGACGTGGGCGTATTTGACGAGTTTGGAGTGCGCGATTTTAGCACGCTGGATGTGTCTGCATCGCCCCGCAAATGCCTGTTTTCAAAGGCTTTGCGGGGAGTGCAAGGTGTCAGATGTCGTCAAACTGAACGAACGAAACCGTTTGCGATGGCCGCTGCGTCTGGTTCGACGCGGAATCGGCCGAACACGGTTCTTCGTCGAAAGCGATGTCGCCATGCGGGTCCGCTTCGCCCGTCGCGCGCAGACTCGCGAACGGAAAAAGTTTGTGATCCATCAGGTGCGACGGCACCACGTTCGACAATGCGTTGAACATGTTGTCGACGCGCCCCGGGAAGCGCTTGTCCCACTCGCGGATCAGCGCCTTCATTTCCGCGCGTTTCAGGTTCGGCTGGCTGCCGCACAGGTTGCACGGGATGATCGGGAATTGACGCAGTTCCGCGTACTTCTCGAGGTCCGTTTCCTTCACATACGCGAGCGGACGAATCACGACGTTCTTGCCGTCGTCGGATTGCAGCTTGGGCGGCATGCCCTTCAGCTTGCCGCCGTAGAACAGGTTCAGCAGCAGCGTCTGCAGGATGTCGTCGCGATGATGGCCGAGCGCGATCTTCGTCGCGCCGAGCTCGCCCGCCACGCGGTAGAGAATGCCGCGGCGCAGGCGCGAGCATAGCGAGCACGTTGTCTTGCCCTCGGGTACGAGGCGCTTGACGATGCTGTACGTGTCCTGATTCTCGATGTGATACGGAATGTCGAGCTTGCTCAGATACTCGGGCAGCACGTGTTCCGGAAAGCCCGGCTGCTTCTGGTCGAGATTCACGGCGACGATGTCGAAGTGAATCGGCGCGCGCTCGCGCAGGCGCATCAGGACATCCAGCATCGCGTAGCTGTCCTTGCCGCCCGACAGGCACACCATCACCTTGTCGCCATCCTCGATCATGTTGAAGTCGCCGATCGCCTGGCCGACCTGGCGCGCGAGGCGCTTGAACAGCTTGTTGTTCTCGTACTGCTCTTTCTGCTCGCGACGCGTGTGCGCGCGCTTGCGCTCGGCCTCGCTGGCGGCGGGGGCTTCTTCGGTAACGGGCGCGTTCGCTTCGAGGCCCGTCAGGGTGTCGGGAGCGTTCATCGCTCAGTCCTCTTTGATCTGGAAGACCTCGACGCCCACGGCGTCGCAGTCGGGATAGACATCGGGCTTTTCCGTCGACAGACGCACGCCCCGCACTTGCGGATGCGCGAGCAGCGCTTTCGCAAGGTCGTCGCAAAGCGTTTCCTGCAAATGGATGTGCCCCTGGCTGACGCGCGCCGCGATCGTCGAGCGCATGAAGTCGTAGTCGACGACCTCGCGCAGTTTGTCTTCGACGGGCGTCGACTGCGCGAGCGGCACGAACAGTTCGACATTGATCACCACGCGCTGCTCGCCGCGCTTTTCGAAATCGTGCACGCCGATGTTGATGTGCACCTCGTAGTTGCGCAGAAAGAGCCGGCGGCAATCAGCAAGCCGGGGATGAAGCAAGGCGGACATGTTCGTTCCAGTACAAAAGTTGCTGCTTAAGTTGCAATTGGGCGCGCTTCGGACGCGCCGGTGGGCGCGCCGTCTAGCCGTCGCCGCCCGTCAAGAACATCACGTCGCGCGGCAGCGGCACGAGATGCTGGCCGCCATCGACGACAAGCGTCGTGCCCGTCACGCCGCGCGCATCCGCGAGATACAGCGCCGCCGCGACGAGATCCTCGACGCGCGACGCCCGGCCGAGCGGCGTCACCTTGTGCGCATCCGCGAAGCTGGCTGGCGTCTGATCGCCCGATTGCAGCGTGAGGCCTGGCGCGAGACCCACGACACGCACCTTCGGCGCCAGCGCCTGCGCGAGCGCGACGGTCGCCGTGCCGAGCGCGGCCTTCGACAGTGTGTACGACAGGTAATCCGGATTCATGTTGTACAGCTTCTGGTCGAGCACGTTGATCACGCACGTGCGCAGCGATTCATCGTGCCGCGCGTCGTCCGGCGTGACTTCGTGCAGCATCCGCGCAAGCACGAGCGGCGCGCCGAGGTTGATCGACGTCAGGTGCAGCAGCTTCGCGTAACCGACATCGAACGCGGTGTCCTCGTCGAACAGCGACGCGTTGTTCACGATGCAGGACGGACGCCCGAGCGCCGCCATGCAATCGGGCACGAGCCGCTCGACTTCCGCCTCGACGGACAGATCCGCCTTCAGCGCGACCGCCCGCCGTCCCAGCGCGGCGATTTCGGCGACTACGCCGTCGGCCTGTTCCTGCGACGACCCGTAATGCACCGCCACGTCCCAGCCCGCCGCGGCGAACCCGACGGCCAGCCCTCTGCCGATCCGATGCGCGGCGCCCGTGACGAGCACGGTGCGGACGGGCCGGTGCGGCTGGGCGCGGGCGGCGAAGGTATCGTTCGAGACGGTCATTTACAATGCGGGGATGAATCCGAAAGCTCACCAACCCGATAGTTTACCTGCTCCCGGCCCGACCGCGCTCGCGCAGTCCGAAGCGCTGGTTTCGCGGATTCGCGCTGAGATCGATGCAAACGGCGGCTGGATGCCGTTCGATCGCTACATGGAGCGCGCGTTGTACGCGCCGGGACTGGGCTACTACAGCGGCGGCGCTGTCAAGTTCGGGCGCCGCGCCGAGGACGGCAGCGACTTCGTGACGGCGCCGGAACTGTCGCCGCTGTTTGCCGGCACGCTCGCGCGGCCCGTCGCGCAGGCGCTCGAAATGAGCGGCACACGCCATGTGATGGAATTCGGCGCGGGCACGGGCAAGCTCGCGTCCGGTTTGCTGAATGCGCTGTTCGAACTCGGTGCGCCGTTCGACACCTACTCGATCGTCGATCTGTCCGGCGAATTGCGCGAACGTCAGCGCGAAACCATCGATGCTCTCGCGCCGGCGCTCGCTCCCCGTGTGCGCTGGCTCGACGCGCTGCCGAAAGCGTTCGAAGGCGTCGTGGTCGGCAACGAAGTGCTCGACGCGATGCCCGTGCGGCTGTTCGCGCGCGCCAGCGGAACGTGGCATGAGCGCGGCGTCGCGGCAGAAGGCGGCATGCTGCGGTTCGAGGACCGTCCCCTCCCGTCGACGCACGATGCCGCCTTTCTGCGCGATCTGGACATCGAAGGCGACGCGGACTACGTCACGGAAACGCACGAAGCCGCCCTCGCCTTCACGCGCACCGTCTGCACGATGCTGACACGCGGCGCGGTGTTCCTGATCGACTATGGCTTTCCGCGTCACGAGTACTATCACGCGCAGCGCGCACAGGGCACGCTGATGTGCCACTACCGGCACCGTGCGCACGGCGATCCGTTTCTCTACCCGGGCTTGCAGGACATCACCGCGCACGTGGAATTCACGGGAATCGCCGAAGCGGGCGTCGATGCGGGCGCGGACCTGCTCGGCTATACGTCGCAGGCGCGCTTTCTGATGAACGCAGGCATCACGGAAGCATTGAGCGCAATCGATCCGTCCGACATCCCGAACTTCCTGCCCGCCGCCAACGCGGTCCAGAAACTGCTGTCGGAAGCGGAAATGGGCGAACTGTTCAAGGTGATCGCGTTCTCGCGCGGCATCGACGGCACGCTCGATGCATTTGCGCGCGGCGACCGCTCCCATACGCTCTGAAGCACTCTGATTCGAGGCGCACCGATGATCCGCTGGCTGCTGACTACCTTCATCGCGGTGGCCGTGCTGTCGTCGTGCTGGCCGTGGCTGCGCAAGCTGGGTATCGGCAGGTTGCCGGGCGACGTCACGCTGCGGCTGTTCGGAAAGGAATATCCGTTTCCCTTCATGTCGACGCTGGTGCTGTCGATGCTGCTGTCGCTGATCGCCCGGCTGCTTTAACTACGCTTGCCCGGAAGGCGCTTCGTTCAGCGCTTTTGCCACGGCCCGCACGCGCTCGCGATGCACGGCGTCTTTGATCTCCGCGGGACTGTTTTCATACGACTTCGCTACCGCGCCGGCATCGACGGCGCGCGCCGCGACGAGCGCCTGACGCAAACGCTCGGCCTGCGGATACGCGTTCGCTTCGAAGCCTAACCGGCCGCGCGCGTCGGCCTCGCAGGCCTGCAATGCTTCGGCAAAACGCGCCGGCTTGCGCAGCGCGTCGCTGCGCTCGAAAAGCCGCACGAGACCGGCCGCCTTCGTTTCCATCACGCGATGGATGTTGCCGTGCTCGCGCGCCACCAGCAGCGCGAGATCGCGGCATTCGTTCGGCACGCGCAAACGCTCGCACAGCGGCTTGAGCAGATCGACGCTGCGCCCTTCGTGGCCGATATGACGCGGCAACACGTCTTCGGGCGTGGTCGCCTTGCCCAGATCGTGTGTGAGCGCGGCGAAGCGAACGGCCAGCGCATAGTTCTGCGCGGCCGCGTGATCCACGACCATCATCACATGCACACCCGTATCCACTTCCGGGTGATAGTCGGCGCGTTGGGGCACGCCATAGAGCGCGTCGATCTCCGGCAGAACGCGCGCGAGTGCGCCGCAGTCGCGCAGCACCTCGAACATGCGCGACGGCTTCTTCTCCATCAAGCCGCGCGACACTTCCTGCCACACGCGCTCCGGCACGAGTGCATCGACTTCGCCCGCCTCGACCATCTTGCGCATCAGCGCGAGCGTCTCGGGTGCGACGCTGAAATCCGCAAAGCGCGCCGAAAAGCGCGCGACGCGCAGAATGCGCACGGGATCTTCGAGAAACGCGTCGCTGACATGACGGAACACGCGGTGCTCGAGGTCTTCCCGGCCGTTGAACGGATCGATCACCGGGCCGATGAGCGCGCCGTCAGGCGTAACCTCGCGCGCCATCGCATTGATCGTCAGGTCGCGTCGCGCGAGGTCGTCTTCCAGCGTGACATCGGGTGCGTAGAAAAACTGAAAGCCGTGATAACCCGCCGATGTCTTGCGCTCCGTACGCGCGAGCGCGTATTCCTCCTGCGTGTCGGGATGCAGGAACACCGGAAAGTCCTTGCCGACGGGGCGAAAGCCCTGCGCGATCATCTGCTCGGGCGTCGCGCCGACCACCACGTAATCGCGATCCTGCACGGGCATGCCGAGCAGTTCATCGCGGATCGCACCGCCTACTGCGTAGATATTCATGCGCAAACGTCGTACTTGGCGATGTCATGGCCTTCGCGCAAGGCATCGCTAATCCACGCGGCGACGGCCGGTTGTTCCGTTACGCGGCGCGCGTAAGCACCCGCCGCTGCCGACAGCTTCGGCTGCCACGTGTTGAAACGCATCACGACGGGCGCGTACATTGCGTCCGCAATCGTGAAGTCGCCGAACAGGAACGGACCGCCATAAGTTTCGAGGCATTCGCTCCAGATCGCGTCGATGCGCGCGATGTCGGCGAGTGCGCCGGGCGTCGCGCCCTTGCCAGGAAACGACGCGCGAATGTTCATCCACATGTTCGAGCGCAGATCGCCGAAACCGGAATGCATTTCGGCGCTAACGCTGCGCGCACGGCCACGCGCAACGGCGTCGCGCGGCCACAGCGCGTGCTGCGGGTGACGTTCTGCAAGCGTCTCGCAGATCGCGAGCGAATCCCACACGGTGACGCCGTCGTCCGTCAGCAGGCTCGGCACCTTCCCCGAAGGCGAGTGCGCGAGGATCGACGCTTTCGTCTCGGGTTCGAACAGCGGAATCATGATTTCTTCGAACGCAATGCCGAAGTGCTTGAGTACGAGCCAAGGCCGCATTGACCAGGACGAATAGTTCTTGTCGCCGATAATGAGTTTCATGCTTCGCGATAGAGTGGGTTGAACGGCACAGTTTAACGGCCCGCGCTCGCGCGGAACGCATTGAAGCGCGAACGGAACGACGAGCCCGTCAGGTATACGGGTGCGATGGTTTCGATGCTGGCGGGCTCAATATCGAGTTCGGGCGCGAGGGGTGCGCTCAGTACGGCATCGATCTTCATCGAGTCGAGATTGTCGCGCGACAGTACCGGCTCCCCGGGCGCGAGTTCGAATGACAGCGCCTGCAGACGCGCCAGCGA
Organism: Paraburkholderia phymatum STM815; assembly: GCF_000020045.1. Lineage (GTDB taxonomy): Bacteria > Pseudomonadota > Gammaproteobacteria > Burkholderiales > Burkholderiaceae > Paraburkholderia > Paraburkholderia phymatum. Next base: position 3,253,608 of record NC_010622.1, read on the forward strand.
ATCGGGCAGCCGCACGATGCGCGCATGCTTGCCGATTACGTCGCCGCAATATTCGACGAGTGCTTCGAGCGTGTAGACGGAAGGACCGCCCAGCTCATACGTGCGCCCCGTCGAGGCGTCGAGGTCCAGCACGTTCACGATTGCCTTCGCGACATCGCCGACAAAGATCGGTTGAAAGCGCGCGCCGGCCTTGGCGAGCGGGATGACGGGAAACATGCGCTGCAGGAACGCGAACTTGTTGAGGAACTGGTCTTCGGGACCGAACACAACCGAGGGACGAAAGATCGTCGACGCCAGCATCGACGATGCGTGAATCGCGCGCTCGCCATCGCCCTTCGAGCGCAGATACATGCTCGGCCCACGCGGGTCGGCGCCGATCGCGCTGACGTGGATCAGCCGGTGCACGCTCTTGCCTTCGCAGGCGGAGACGATCCTGGTTGGCAATTCGACGTGCGCTTTCGCGAACTCGGGTCCATACGGATCGCCGCGACGGCCGTGCAGCACGCCGACCAGATTGACCACGGCGTCCGCGCCCTCGACGAAACGCGCGAGCTGAATGGGATCGAACACGTCGGTTTCCACCACGTCGATGGGAAGCAGCGTGAGATGCCGCGCGTTATAGCGGCGGCGGGTGGCGATGCGCACCGTCTTGCCGATTTCGACGAGCGCGTTGACGAGATGACTGCCGATAAAACCGGAACCGCCGATGACCGCGATGGTTTGATGTCGCATTTTTCGACTCCCTGATGGAAGCCGCGGCAACGGCTGAGGTTCGAGCGCCGCCGCTTGCGTGACGGGTCACGCGGCGGCGGCATGGCGCATCGTTACTGCAACGGCTGGATATAACCCAGACGCGCCTTCAGCGATTGCGGACGGCCTTCGAACAACGCCGCATAGTAGACGGTGTTGGACAGCACGTTCTTCACGTAGTCGCGCGTTTCCTGGAACGGAATCGCTTCCGCGAAAATCGCGCCTTCGACACCGCGCGGCAACGACGCGCGCCAGTTGCGCGGACGGCCCGGACCTGCGTTGTAGCCCGCCGTGGCGAGCACGGCGGAGCCGTCGAACTCATTGTAGATCATCGACAGATAGTTCGTGCCGAGCAGGATATTGGTGTTGATGTCGTTCATCTGGGCACGCGAGATGGTGCCGAGGCCGATCTTCTTCGCGACCAGTTGCGCCGTGCCCGGCATCAGCTGCATCAGGCCGCTCGCGCCGACCTCCGAGCGCGCGTTCATGATGAAGCGCGATTCCTGACGGATCAGACCATACGCCCATTCGACATCGAGCCCGTTCGACTGCGCGTCGCGCTCGACGATATCGCGGAACGGCGACAGGAAGCGCAGCGAGAAGTCGTGCTCGGTCTTCGTGCGATCGGCCGTATTCACTGCGCGGTCATAGAGCTCGATACGGCGCGCATATTCGGCGGCGGCGATCAGTTGACGGTCGGTCATGCTGCGCAACGGCCAGTTCCATTCGCGGTTGCCTTCGAGCCGCAGATTCAGCTGATAGAACTTCTGGGCAAGCGCGAAGCCGGGCGTGTCGCCCGCCTGTTGCACTTCGGCATCGGTGACGGTGGTTTTCGGCGGCACGACGATCTTCTGGCCGAGTTCTTCGGCGGCAAGCTGGCCGTAGAAGTTGTACTGCTGCGCGATCGACTCGAATTCCTGATTGGCCGTCGTCACGTCGCCCGCCGCCTTGATAGCGCGCGCGTGCCAGTAGGCCCACGCGGGCTGGCTGCGCAATGAAGGCGGCATTTGCTCGATCGACCAGCGCACCATCGTCCAGTCGCCGGCAAGAAGCGCGACGCGCGTGCGCCATTCGTAAGCGGGCGTGGACAGCGGTGCATTCGCCGACAGGCGATACCAGTCGACGGCGCCCGGCATCTGCTTCGCAGCGGCCTGATACGCAATCGTGCCCCAGCCGATCCCGCGTTCGGGCGACGTCAGCGAAGGTGCGACCGAGCCGAAGGTGGCGGCTGCCATGGCGGGATCGTTGCGGGCCATGCGCGTGATCGCGAGCAGCGCGAGCTGATGCGATTGCGGATCGGCGCCGACACCGCGCGCGAGCAGCAACGGCGGCGTAGTTGCGGCCTGATCGAACAGCGTCGGATCGGGACGGTTGTTGCCCAGTGCGTCGACGAGCTTCGCGCCCGTGCTGGTCTGGTTCTGTTCGTACGCGAGACGGATCTGCTGCCATACGTCGTCGGTCGTGAACTGCTGGCTGATCGCCAGCGAGGTGATGAGATCGACGCAGCCGTCGCCGTAATAGCGCGGCTCGACGAGCAGCGCGCGCGCTGCGTCGACGACGTTCTCGCCTTTCGCCGCGCGCGATTCGAGCGCGTAGCACTTCACCTGGGTGTCGTCGTTCAGCACGAAGCGCGCGTATTGCTGGTCGAAGTTGCGCCAGTCGTGTCGTGCGCCGAGCACGACCAGGTAGTCGTTGCGCATGCGGTCGGCGATGGCCTGGCCGTCGTAGCGTTGCAAGAACGACAGCACGGGTGCGTCGGCTGCGTCGATGCGCGGATGGCCCGAGCCGTCGAACAGTTGCGGCTTCAGCTGGAAGTATTCGAGGTACGCGGGCGCCGGATAGTCCGGAATCATCGCCGCGAGTTGCGCAGCGCGGCCTGCGTCGTTGTTGCGCGCTGCCTCGCGCAACTGCACGAAAATCTGGTCGTCGTTGGTGAGTTGGGAGAGCTGGATGGGCTTGACCGCGGAGGCCGTGCTGCACGCGACGAGTGCCGCCGCGGCGAGCGCCAGACTGGCCGCGCGATATACTCGGAAAAGGCGTTTGGACATCGTTATTTCTAGAGCGTTTCTGGAGCGCGAATTGAACTCAAGCATAGCATGCAACCCCGCGGCGAAATCGAAAAAGGACCTGCGCGCAACACTGCTGGAAGCGCGGCTGCATGCGGCTCGCGAGGCAGCGAACAACGACGCGCTGGGCCGTCGAGTGCTTGATGCGTTAACGGTCTACGCGCCGACAAGTGTAGGGTTGTACTGGCCTTTATCGGGCGAGTTCGATATGCGCGACGCGCTTGCCGTGTGGCTTTCGGGCGATGGCGCGAGGCGCGCCGCCTTGCCCGTCATCACGGGGCGCGACAAGCCGCTCGAATTTCATGTGTGGACACCGGATATGCCGATGCAAGTTGGGGCTCATCGGATTCATGAGCCGACTTCCGGTGAGGTCATCGTGCCTGATGTGCTGTTTGTGCCGTGCGTCGGGTTTGATGCCGATCGATATCGGCTTGGATACGGTGGCGGCTACTACGACCGCACGCTCGCTGCGTTTCGTCGTGCCGGAGGCCCCGTCCCCGTGACCGTGGGCATCGCGTATGAAGCGTGTCGTACAGATGCTCTCGCACGCGAGGCGCATGATATTCCGCTTGATGCTGTGATCACCGATGCCCGGTGGTATTCCGAGCCGGCAGCTTCGGTGTAACTGTGCTGTGGAGTTTCTTCGCTGGCACCCGCATCGTTTCTCCCGTTAGCTGGCGTTGCCTTGCGCGGGGCAACGCGTGAAGCACGAGCGCAAAACGCGGATGCCAGCGGGCGAAAAAAACGGCGACGCGGCGCCGCAGGCAAGCACCGCAGGCAAAAAACCTACAAAGATGCAGCCGCCCGCGCAGCGGTGTCATACATCCCGGAAGCATTGCGCATCAACTGCGCCGCCTCCCCGATCTGCTCATTGGTGAGCCCGCTTTCCTTCAACGTCGCGATCAGACAGTTCTCCCTCACCTCGCGATACTTCATGCACAAGTCGCGCCCCGCCTGCGTCGCCGAAAAGAACACCTCCTTGCCGGTCTTTTCGCTTTTTACATACCCTCTAGCTACAAGCTTCTTGAGCGCGTACGTCGCGACGTGCGTGTCCTCGATGTTCAGCACAAAACAGATGTCGGCAATCTTCTTGCGCCGCTCACGATGACTCACATGGTGCAGCAGCGACACCTCGATCGCCGTCATGTCCTTGTCCCCAGCCGCCGCCATGCAACGGACCATCCAGCGGTTGAACGCGTTGCTCGCCATGATCAACCCGTATTCCAGTTCGGACAGTTCTGCACTGAACTCAGAAACAAGATGCTCCGATGAGACGATTTTGGTCGGATGGCGCGCCATGATGATTTTTTAAGAGAAGCGTGATGATTGGAGCGAAGTGTACGACTTCCATCGGATGCGGGCGAGCCTGGGGACATCGCTTATTGATAAATTGTAGATATTTTATTGAGAATGTACGCTAGCCTCTCGCGAGAGCCCGGCACGCATCGTCAGATGAATGCGGCTTCTCGCCCTAACCAGCAACATGACACCAACCCGCGATGACTGAAGCCCGCATCTTCCCGCTCGGCGACACCGCCCTCGTCTGCGAGGCGCCGCCGCCGGCCACGCTCGATTGCCAGCGCCGCGTGTGGTCTACCGCGCAGGCAGCGCGCGAATGGCCGCACGTGCTCGAAGTCGTGCCGGGCATGAACAATCTCACCGTGATCTTCGATCCGCTCGAAGCCGATCCCGGCGACCTGGCCGCACGCCTCGCGGCCGCGTGGGACGCCGCCAGCGCCGCGCCCGCCGAAGGCCGCGAAGTGGAGATTCCCGTGCAGTACGGCGGCGAGTACGGCCCGGACCTCAAAGCGGTCGCCGATTACACTGGGCTCACCGTGAACGAAGTCGTCGAGCGGCATGCGGGCGGCCACTACGTTGTCTTCTTTCTGGGCTTCCAGCCGGGCTTCGCGTACATGGGCGGGCTCGAGGAAGCGCTGCACACACCGCGCCGCAGCGAGCCGCGGCTCGAAGTGCCCGCCGGTTCGGTCGGCATCGGCGGCGCGCAGACGGGCATCTATCCGGCAACGTCGCCGGGCGGCTGGCAGCTGATCGGCCGCACGGCGCAGAAGCTGTTCGACCCGGCACGCAATCCGCCCACGCTCCTCCAACCGGGCGATCGCGTCCGCTTCACCATCGCGGGGCTGCACGCATGATCGACGTGATACGCGCGGGTCTTCTGACCACGATCCAGGATCTCGGCCGGCATGGTTACCGGCATCTCGGCGTCGCGATGGGCGGCGCGCTCGACCGGCTGTCGCTCGAAGTGGGCAATCGGCTGGTCGGCAACCGGCCCGATGCCGCCGGGCTCGAAATTACCTTCGGCCCCACGGTGCTGCGCTTTCCGCGCGCGACGCGCGTCGCGATTACGGGCACCGAATTCGGCGCGACGCTCGACGGCAAGCCTGTCTATTCGTACTGGAGCCTGCCCGTCAAGGCCGGCCAGGAACTGACGCTGAACGCGGCCAAACGCGGGATGCGCGGCTACGTGTGCATCGCTGGCGGCATCGACGTGCTGCCGATGCTCGGTTCGCGCAGCACGGATCTGCATGCGGGCTTCGGCGGACTTGGCGGCCGCGCGCTGCGCGACGGCGACCGCCTGCCCATCGGCGCGCCGCGACCGGGCGCAGGGTCCGGCTTTTCGCCCGATGCGCCGGAGTTCGGCGTGAAGGCGCCCGCGTGGTGCAAGTTCGTACTCGTCGACGAGCCCGTGCGGCGCGGCCGTCATCCGTCGGGCGTCGCGTGGGCGCCGCCCGTTCGCGTGCTGCCTGGCCCCGAGTACGACAGCTTCACGGCCGACGCGCAGGAAGCGTTCTGGAACGACGAATGGCTCGTCACGCCGAACAGCAACCGCATGGGCTACCGGCTGTCCGGCACGGAACTGAAGCGCACGCAAAAAACGGATCTGCTCTCGCACGCGGTGATGCCCGGCACGATCCAGGTGCCGCCCAACGGCCAGCCGATCATCCTGATGAGCGACGCGCAGACCACGGGCGGCTATCCGAAGATCGGCGCAGTGATTCACGCGGATTTATGGAAGCTCGCGCAGGTGCGCCTGAACGGCGCGGTGCGCTTCATTCCGACCACACCTTACGAAGCGCGCCAGGCGCTGATCGAGGAACGCAAGTACTTGCGGCAGATCGATGCCGCGATCGGCATGCATGAAGAACGCTGCGCGCGCGTTGCTGCGTCCGCAGCGGTGTAAGACCAATGAGGACATCATGGAAATCGACCTGAACGCCGATCTCGGCGAAGGATGCGGCTCGGACGAGGCACTGCTCGATCTCGTCAGCTCGGCGAACATCGCGTGCGGCTGGCATGCAGGCGGGCCGAACGCGATGCGCGAATGCGTGCGCTGGGCCGTCGAGAAAGGCGTGTCGATCGGCGCGCATCCGAGCTTCAACGACCCGGAAAACTTCGGCCGCAAGGAAATGGATTTGCCTGCGGGCGAGATCTACGCTGGCGTGCTGTATCAACTCGGCGCGCTGTCGGCGATCGCGCAGGCGGAAGGCGGCCGCATCGCACACGTGAAGCCGCACGGCGCACTCTATAACCAGGCCGCGCGCGACCCGAAGATCGCTGACGCGATCGTCTCCGCCGTGCACGACTTCGATCCTTCCGTGGCCGTGTTTGCGCTTGCGAACAGCGGCCTCGTCACGGCCGCGCGCAATGCCGGACTGGTCGCGATCGAGGAAGTCTTCGCCGATCGCGGCTATCGCGCGGACGGCTCGCTCGTGCCGCGCAAGGAGCCGGGCGCGATGCTCGACGACGAGGACGAGGTGCTCGCACGCACGCTGACGATGGTGCGCGAGCAGCGCGTGCAGGCGTTGAGCGGCGAGTGGGTGCCGCTCAACGCGCAGACCATCTGCCTGCACGGCGACGGCCCGCATGCGCTGGCGTTCGCGCGCCGCATCCGCAACGCGCTCGAAGCGGCGGGAATCGGCGTGCATGCAGCCAACGCGGTGCGCGTCTGATTCGCGCCGCCAGTCAGGCATCAGTCGACGCCCCGCTTCATGCGGGGCGTTTGCCAAAAGCGACACAGATAGTTGCCAACGGCTTTTTGACGCATCAGAAGTTCGGCAGTACCCCAGGCAGTCATCGCAAGACCAGCAGCAACGACAGGGCAGTGAGCGAGGCGGCCAAAGAAGCCGCACGCAACGAGGGCAACCGGGCCGACACGCATCGGCCGGATTCGTAAAGTTCGCCGCCACGAGCGGTGTCCCAATGCAGGACCACCTCTGGAGAGATCGATGCAGTCAACCGTCAACCTATGGCCGCTCATTGGAGTCGCGGTCATCATCATCGGGTTCTTGTTGCGCTTTAATCCAATGCTGATCGTGGCCGCCGCCGCCGTCATCACCGCGATCGCCGCGCATTTTCCACCGGACAAGATTCTCGCCGCAATCGGCAGCGGCTTCATCAAGACGCGCAACATTCCCCTCATCATCCTGCTGCCGCTCGCGGTGATCGGTTTGCTCGAGCGGCACGGGCTGCGCGAGCGCGCGCAGGCGTGGATCGCGAGCATCAAGGCCGCGACGGCCGGGCGTCTCCTGATCGTCTATCTGCTCGTGCGCGAGTTGACTGCGGCCGTCGGTCTGACGGGTCTCGGCGGGCATCCGCAGATGGTGCGCCCGCTGATCGCGCCGATGGCGGAAGGCGCCACGGAGACGCGCTTCGGCAAGCTCACCGATGCAGTGCGCTACAAGCTGCGCGCGTTCTCGGCGGCGACCGACAACGTCGGTCTCTTCTTCGGCGAGGACATCTTCGTCGCGTTCGGCGCAATCGTGCTGATGGTCACGTTCCTGAGGGAAGCGGGCATCACCGTCGAGCCGATGCATGTCGCCGTGTGGGGCATTCCGACGGCCATTTGCGCGTTCCTGATTCACGGCTTCCGGCTGTATCTGCTCGATCGCAAGCTCGAACGCGAACTGCGCGGCAACGCGGCGAAACCGACTGGCGCAAACATCAATAACAACACAACGGGCAAGCCCGCGACGACTGGGGACGAAGCATGACACTCACCATCAACTATTTGTTCTGGCTGGTCGGCATCGTACTGCTGGTGATCGGCGGCATGATCGCCGTCGATCGCGACCATCCGCGCCGCTTCACGGCGGGCGGTTTCTGGATCATCTACGCGCTGATCTTCCTGATTGGCGACAAGTTGCCCCTCGAGCTCGTCGGCGCGCTCGTCATCGCGATGGCGCTGATCGCCGGCTTCGGCGGTGTGACGGCGGCGAAGCCGAAAGTGCTGTCCGAAGCGGCGCGCAAGGCAAGCGCCGGCCGCCTGCGCAACAAGCTCTTTGTCCCCGCGCTGACGATTCCCGTCGTCACGGTGATCGTCACGCTGACGGCCAGCCATCTGGTGTTCGGCGGCACGCCGCTGATCGAGCAGAAGAACGTCACGCTGATCGGCTTCGGCATCGGCTGCGTGATCGCGCTGGCGTTCGCGTGCGTGATGACGCGCGACACCGTCGGCCAGTCGATGAAGGAAGCACGCCGTCTCGTCGACGCGCTATCGTGGGCCGCCGTGCTGCCGCAGATGCTCGGCATGCTCGGCCTCGTGTTCTCGGACGCGGGCGTCGGCAAGGCGGTCGCGCACGTGACGACGGCGTACATCAGCCTCGATTACCGGCTGATCGCCGTGGCCGTCTACTGCGTCGGCATGGCGCTGTTCACGATGGTGATGGGCAACGGTTTCGCGGCGTTCCCGGTGATGACGGGCGGCGTCGGCGTGCCAATCCTCGTCAACGTGTTTCACGGCAACCCGGCCGTGATGGTCGCAATCGGCATGTTCTCTGGCTACTGCGGCACGCTGATGACGCCGATGGCCGCGAATTTCAACATCGTGCCCGCCGCGCTGCTCGAACTGCCCGACAAGAACGCCGTGATCAAGGTGCAGGTTCCCACAGCGCTCACGCTGCTCGTCGTGAATATTTTCCTGCTCAACTTCCTGATGTTCCTGTAACGCATTCGCGCCGGCCCGGCGTGCAGGCGCTTCGCGACAGCCCGTTTTCAAGACTCGCGTACCGTCCGCGCGCCGCTTTTGAAAAGGCTTGCCGTCCTTTTTAGGATGCATCTGATAGTTTGGCCGAAGCCCCGGACCTAACCTGTGGATGTCCCGTCGTTCACAGTCAACGTCCGGCGCATCAACGTGTGCGCCGGCTCTTTCGAGAGTCTGGAGAGCACCGTCATGCACGCGCAGTCCACCGTCCCCGCTGTCCCCTCACCGTCCTGCACCGTTCACATTGTTCCCGTCACGCTCGCGTTCGCGCTCGAAGCGCACCGCGCCTCGCGCTTTCACGAAGCCGAATCGTTGTACCGCGAAGCACTCGACGTCTGCCCCAGCCATCCGCTCGCGCTGCATGGCTATGGCGTGCTGCTGCATCAACGCGGCCAGCATGCGCAAGCGCTCGACTACATCGACCGTTCGCTCGAACTCGAGCCTGACAATGCGGAGTGCTGGAACGACCGCGGCTTCGTGGCCGACGCGCTCGGCGACACGGCGCTGGCGCTGCGTTGCTACCGCGTGTCGCTGGCGCTCGATCCGCGTTCGCCCGATGCGCACAACAACATCGCCGTCGCACTCGAAGCACAAGGCAAGCTTGACGAAGCGGTGCATCACTATCGCGAGGCGTTGAAGATCGATCCGACGCTCGCAGACGTGCATCTGAATCTTGGCTCGGCGCTCGATCGCCTGATGAAGTTCGACGATGCCGACGAGCACTATCGCGCGCTGCTGTCGCTGAATGCGCGCACCGCCAACGTCCGTCTGAAAACGAACGGTTCGCCAGCCCGTCAATAAGCCTCGACGACAAACCCTCGCTGCCGCAACAGCTGCAGCACGCCCTTCTGTCCGCCCAGATGCAACGCGCCGATCGCAACGAACACAGGCTTGTTAGGTGCAGCGATCGCTAGCATCCGGTTGACGAAGCGCCGGTTGCGATCGAACACAATCTTGTTGTCGACCTGCGCGGACACTTGCTTGTCGCGCGCGAGTTTCTCGGACTTCGCCGCTTCCCACGCGGCAATCGCATCGGCGTCGCCGACGCGCCACAAGCGGTGCAAGGTCCGCACGTCCGCGACGTTTTCCGCGGGCGTCTGCACGAGATCCTGCGCGAGCATTTCGCGCTGCTGCGCCAGCGTGAGTCCCGTGAACGCGCGCATCTGTTCAGCGAGCCGCTCCAGTCCGACCACCTTGCCCTTTTGTCGCAGATACACATTCTGCAGTTGCGCCTCCGTGCCGTACTCGGTTTGCAGGCCCGCGGACAGGGAATCGTAGGTTTCGACCAGCAACGCGGCCAGCCACGGCCGCATCTTGCGGATTTCTTCGAGCGCGGCGGGGTTGCTGCGCAGACGCGTCTCCAGCTTGTGCCACAAAGGCTCCGGCAACTGCTTCGGCAGACATTGATAGGAACAGACGCCATACTTCGACACGTCGTCCTGCGAGACGAGCAGGTCGTCGGGCGACAGTTCGAGCGCGAGCGTCGGCGATGCGGCCAGCGCACCGAGAATCGGCGCACGGAACGGCTGAGCCGGCGGATAGTCGTTCGGATCGCCGACGTGCAGCGTGCCGAGCAGATAGAGGGTGGTTTTGCCGCGCGTCGCGACATAGAACGGCATCCGCGCCGGTTGCGCGCGCACCGGACCGCTCGCCGTCGTGCCACTGGCATAGGAAGGCGGTGGATTGAAGCCGGGCAGCGTCGCGCGCGGTTGTGACGAATCACGCGGCACGGGAACGGCCGGACGCCCGACCTGATTGGCCTGCGCGGCTTGCACCGGCGTATTCGCTGCGGCACCCGCGGCGTGCGCCGGGGCGATCACATCGAAGACATGCAACGGACATTGCGCCGCCGCGACGAGTGCCGCGCCCATCAGGACGCGCGCAATCCGCCGACAGCCAGACGCAACGCGCGTGCCGCCCGCACGCATCGCGTGCAGACGGCGCGCGTGACGGCGCGCGGGATCACGCGCCGTCACCCCATCATGCATTCGTGTCTTCTCCCACCTCCTCGGCGCGATGACACGAGACCTGACGACCATCCACTTCACGTAGCTTCGGCTCTTCGTTGCGGCAACGGTCGATAGCATACGGGCAACGCTGATGGAACGTACAGCCCGACGGCGGATTCAGCGGCGAAGGCATTTCGCCTTGCAGCTTGATCTGGATGCGGCGGTCCGCTTCGAAGATCGACGGCGTCGCCGACATCAGCGCCCGCGTATACGGATGGCGCGGTTTGCTGTAAATGCGCTTCTTGTCGCCGAGTTCGGCAATGCCGCCGAAGTACATCACCATCACGTCGTCCGCAACGTGCTCGACCACCGACAGGTTGTGCGAGATGAACACATAGCTTGTCTTGAACTCGTCCTGCAGGTCCATGAACAGGTTCAGGATCTGCGCCTGGATCGACACGTCCAACGCGGAGACAGGCTCGTCGGCGACGACGATCTGCGGGTCGAGAATCATCGCGCGCGCAATCGCGACACGCTGACGCTGGCCGCCCGAGAACATATGCGGATAACGCTTCGCATGCTCGGGCCGCAGGCCGACGACGCGCATCATGTGCGCGATCCGTTCGACGCGTTCGCTCGCGTTCAGCTGGGTGTTGATCGCGAGCGGCTCGGCCAGCGTCTGCTCGACGGTCTTGCGCGGATTCAGCGACGCAAACGGGTTCTGGAACACCATCTGCACGCGGCGGCGCAGTTGGGCAATCTTCTCGTGGCTCGCGCCCGCCACGTCTTCGCCGTCGATCAGCAGACGGCCGGACGTGGGCGATTCGATCATGGTCAGCTGACGCGCGAGCGTCGATTTTCCGCAACCGGACTCGCCGACTACGGCGAGCGTCTTGCCGCGTTCCAGTTGAAACGACACGCCGTTCAGCGCCTTCACGGTGCCGTGGCCGAACATGCCGCGCTTTACGTCGTAGTGACGCGTGAGGTTGTCGGCGACCAGCACGAGATCGCCTGCGGGCTTGCCGGGTTTGTCACCATCCGGGCGCCGCGTTTCGGGTACTGCATTCATCGTGCGCCTCCGTGTTGAATGGCATCGCGAACCAGGTTAAGCGGCTTGATGCAGCGAACCTGGGCTGCGGCGTCGTGATCGGCCAGCGGCGCGAGCGCGGGCCGCGCCTTGTTGCAGTCGTCGACGACGTACTTGCAGCGCGGCGCAAACAGACAGCCCCTAGGGCGGTCGTCGCGTCCCGGCACCATGCCCGGCAACGCGGACAACCGCACCGCGCCGACGTTGTGCTCGGGAATCGCGGCCAGCAGCGCTTCCGTGTACGGATGATGCGGCGCAGTGAAGATATCGGGCACGCGGTTCGTTTCGATCACTTCGCCCGCGTACATGACGGCCACGCGCTGCGCGACTTCCGACACGACGGCCAGATCGTGCGAGATCAGCACGAGCGCCATGCCGCGCTCCTTCTGCAACTGAACCAGCAGTTGCATGATCTGCGCCTGAATGGTCACGTCGAGCGCGGTGGTCGGCTCGTCGGCGATCAGCAGCTTCGGATTGCACGCGACAGCCATCGCGATCATCACGCGCTGGTTCATGCCGCCCGACATCTGATGCGGGAACGTGTCGATGCGGTTCTTCGCATCGGGAATGCCGACCTGATCGAGCAGTTCGAGCGCACGCCGGTTCAGCGTATCGCCGCGCAGCCCTTCGTGCAGCTTCAGCACTTCCTTGATCTGATAGCCGACGGTGTAGCTGGGGTTCAGGCTCGTCAGCGCATCCTGAAACACCATCGCGACGTCCTTGCCGATGATCTTGCGGCGCGCTTTCGGCGACGCGTTCAGCAGATCCTTGCCGTCGAACGTGATTTCGTCGGCCGTGACCTTGCCGGGCGCGTCGATCAGGCCCATCAGCGCCATCATCGTCACGCTCTTGCCCGAGCCCGATTCGCCGACCACGCCGACCACTTCACCCGGCGCCACGTTCAGATTGATTCGATCCACGGCGGGCAGGCCGCCGAAGTTCACCGCAAGATTGCGGATGGTCAATAGGTTACCGTTGCTCATGTCAGGCCAGCCGTTTGAGTTTCGGGTCGAGTGCGTCGCGCAGCCCGTCGCCGAGCAGGTTGATCGAGAGCACCGAGATCAGGATGGCGAGACCGGGCATGGTGACGATCCACCATGCGCTGTCGATGTAGTCGCGTGCCGATGCGAGCATCGCGCCCCACTCCGCCGACGGCGGTTGCACGCCGAGGCCGAGGAAGCCGAGCGCGGCGGCATCGAGAATCGCCGACGAAAAGCCGAGCGTGGCCTGCACGATCAGCGGCGCCGTGCAGTTCGGCAGCACCTGCGAGAACATCAGGCGGACCGTGCCGGCACCCGCGACGCGCGAGGCCATCACGTATTCCTTGTGCAGTTCGCCGAGCGCCGACGCGCGCGTCAGACGCACATAACCCGGCAGCGCGACGATCGCGATCGCAAGCATCGTGTTCACGAGGCCAGGACCGATGATGGCGACGACGGCCACCGCGAGCAGCAGCGACGGCAGCGCGAGCAGCACGTCCATGATGCGCATGATCGGCGTGTCGGCCCACTTCTCGAAGAACGCGGCGATGAGACCGAGCACGATGCCGGGAATCAGCGCGAGGATCACGGACACGAAGCCAATCCAGAACGACAGACGCGCGCCGTACATCAGGCGCGAGAGGATGTCGCGGCCTGCTTCGTCGGTGCCGAGAATGAATTTCCAGTTGCCGCCATCGAGCCAGGCGGGCGGAATCTTCACGGAATCGCGATATTGCTCGATCGGGCTGTGCGGCGCGATCAGCGGCGCGAAAATCGCGACGAAGATCAGCACCAGCACGATGATGCCCGCGGTAACCGCACCGCGATTGCGCGAGAAATTAGACCAGAATTCGCGAGCGGCAATGGCGCGGCCGCTCGGCGGCGTCACTGCCTGGGGGACTGTATTTTGGATGTCGGCCATCATGCCTCCCGCCGAGCCGCCTCAAGGCAGGCATGCGCCCGCTTGGGGGGAAGCGAACAAATGTGAGCGTGGGGGTACATATTCCTTTTACCTCGTATGGCGAATGCGTGGGTTGAGCACGCCGTACAGCAAGTCGACGACGAGGTTCACGACAATCACGAGCGTCGCGATCATCAGGATACCGCCCTGCACGACGGGATAGTCGCGCCGGCCGATCGCATCGATCAGCCATTTCCCGATGCCCGGCCATGAGAACAAGGTTTCCGTCAGCACGGCGCCCGCAAGCAGCGTGCCGACCTGCAGACCGATCACGGTCACGACAGGGATCAGCGCATTACGCAGCGCATGCACGACGATCACGCGTCCCGGCGACAAACCCTTCGCACGCGCCGTGCGGATGTAGTCTTCGCGCAGCACTTCGAGCATCGACGAACGCGTCATTCGCGCGACCACCGCGAGGGGGATGGTGCCGAGCACGATCGACGGCAGGATCAGGTGAGACAGCGCCGAGCGGAACGAGCCTTCATCCGTGCCGGGCAGCAGCGAGTCGATCAGCAGAAAGCCGGTCACGTGCGGAATGTCGTACTCGACGGCGATGCGGCCGGAGACGGGCGTCCAGCCGAGCTTGGACGAGAAGAACATGATGAGGATCAAGCCCCACCAGAAGATCGGCATCGAGTAGCCGGTCAGCGCGGTGCCCATCACGCCATGATCGACCACTGAGCCGCGCCGCAGCGCCGCGAACACGCCCGCCGGCAGCCCGACGATCAACGCGAACAGCATCGCGCAGATCGACAGTTCGACGGTGGCGGGGAAACGGGCCACGAATTCGTCCATCACACTGGTGTTGGTGATGATCGACGTGCCGAGGTTCCCTTGCAGCGCGTGGCCGACGTAATGGAGGTACTGGACGGGCAGCGGCTCGTCGAGCCCCAGTCGATGCATCGCGGCTGCGTGCATGGCCGGGTCGACGCCGCGCTCGCCCATCATCACTTCGATGGGGTCGCCCGGAATCAGGTGAATAAGCGCGAACGCGAGGATCGTGATACCGATGAACGTCGGTATGACCATCCCGATGCGGCGCAAAACGAATCGGAACATGGTTCGTCCCTATGGTCTTGGTGAGAAAAAACGCAACCGGCGACGAGGGCTCGTGACCCCGGTCGCCGGACCATTTCGACCAGTCTTCTAACCGAACGAAAAGCGTACTGCGTCTGGGACGCGGCGGGCAACGAAAGCCGCCGCATCGCGAGATTTACTTCATGCTCACGCCGTCGAAGCGCGCGTAGCCCAGCGGCTCGATGCGCATATCGACGACCTTCTTGCTCACCGGCTGATACACCGTCGAGTGCGCGATCGGCGAGAACGGCAGCTGCTGCGCGAAGATCTGCTGGGCTTGCGTGTAGGCCTTCGTGCGATCTGCCTGAGCCGTGGTTTCGCGGCCCTTCTTCACCAGATCGTCGAACGGCTTGTAGCACCACTTCGAGAAGTTGTTGCCGTTCACCGCGTCGCAACCGAGCAGCGTGCCGAGCCAGTTGTCGGGGTCGCCGTTGTCGCCCGTCCAGCCGATCAGCATCGTGTCGTCTTCGCCCGCGTGCGCGCGCTTGATGTACTCACCCCATTCGTACGTGACGATCTTCGCCTTCACGCCGATCTTGGCCCAGTCGGCCTGGATCATTTCCGCCATCAGACGGCCGTTCGGGTTGTACGCGCGCTGCACGGGCATCGCCCACAGCGTGATGTCGAAACCGTTCGGGAAGCCGGCCTTCGCGAGCAGCGCCTTGGCCTTTTCCGGATCGTACGATGCCATCTTCAGATTCTTGTCATACGACCATTGCGTCGGCGGCATCGGATTCGTCGCGGCCTGGCCTGCGCCTTGATACACGGAGTCGATGATCGCCTTCTTGTTGATCGCCATGTCGAGCGCCTCGCGCACTTCGAGCTTGTCGACGGGCTTGTGCTGGACGTTGTACGACAGATAGCCCAGGTTGAAGCCCGGCTGCGACGGCATGTCGATGTTCGAATCGGCCTTGAGCGGCGCGATGTCGGCGGGACGCGGATAGCTCATCACCTGACATTCGTCGCGCTTCAATTTCTGCACGCGCACGCCCGGATCAGGCGTGATTGAGAAGATCAGCTTGGAAAGCTTGACCGTGTTCGGCTTCCAGTAATCCGGGTTGCCGTCGAAACGGATCGTTGCGTCCTTCGTGTAGCTGCGGAAGATGAACGGGCCCGTGCCGACCGGTTTCTGGTTGATGTCGGCGGCCTTGCCGTCCTTCATCAGCGAGTCTGCATATTCAGCCGACAGGACCGACGCATATTCCATTGCCAGGTTCTGGATGAACGGCGCGTTGACTTCCTTCAGCGTGAACTTGACCGTGTAGGGGTCGACTTTTTCGACCTTGTCGATCAGCTTGTCGAGGCCCATGTCGGTGAAGTACGGGAACTGCACCGGATACGCCTTGCGGAACGGCTGGTTCGGATCCAGCATGCGCTCGAACGTGAACACGACGTCGTCCGCATTGAATTCGCGAGTCGGCTTGAACCAGGACGTCGTGTGGAATTTGACGCCGTGGCGCAGATGGAACGTGTACGTCTTGCCGTCCGGCGAGACATCCCACTTCTCTGCGAGGCCCGGCTCGACCTTCGTGCCGCCGCGTTCGAATTCGACGAGGCGGTTATAAACCGTGAACGTATTGGCCGTGAAATCCACGCCCGTGGTGTACTGCGCCGGATCAAAGCCCGCCGGACTGCCTTCCGAGCAGTAAACGAGGGTTTTGTTCGGGATATCGGCGGCGTTCGCCAGTTGGGCCCCCGCCATCGATGCCGCTGCCGTCGCGACCAGCATCGTGAGCCGTGCCGCGCGCAACAGTTTGTTTTGCTTCATGTTTCCTCCAGGATCGGCGCCGGCAAAAACCAGCGTAGCGCGATATTACTGAGCTTTGCCAGGGGCCGCAATTGGAGGAAATTAACTTTGTTAAGTGAACGAACCCGCCGGATACAACGCTGCCGCGCCAAGCGCGGCAGCTGTCTCGAATTTGAACGGATTTGGGACCAGAAGCAGCGAGTTGACTACTTCAAGCCGACGTTCCAGAACTGGGTCGGGCCGAACGGATCGATCTTGAACCCCGTGATGGCCTTCGAAAGCGGCTGGTAAACCGTCGAATGTGCAATCGGGGTGAAAGGTACTTCCTGTTTGAAGATCTTCTGCGCCTCGGTGTAGTCCTTGGTGCGCACGGCCATGTCGGTGGTGCTGCGAGCCTGCTTGATGAGGTCGTCGAACGGCTTGTAGCACCACTTGGAGAAATTGCTGCCGTTGACCGCGTCGCAGCCGAGCAGCACGCCGAGCCAGTTGTCCGGGTCGCCGTAGTCGCCCGTCCACCCGATCAGCATCGCTTCGTGCTCGCCGCTGTGCGCGCGGCGGATGTACTCGCCCCACTCGTACGTCACGATCTTCGTCTTTACGCCGATCTTCGCCCAGTCCGCCTGCAGCATTTCGGCCATCAGACGCGCGTTCGGGTTGTACGGCCGCGAAACGGGCATCGCCCACAACGTCAGGTCGAAGCCGTCGGGGTAGCCTGCTTCCTTGAGCAGCGCCTTCGCCTTGTCGACGTCGTAAGGCGCGTCTTTCAGGCTCTTGTCATAGCCCCATTGCGTGGGGGGCATCGGGTTGGTCGCCGCCTGGCCCGCGCCCTGATACACCGAGTCGATGATCGCTTTCTTGTTGACGGACATGTCGAGCGCGCGGCGCACGAGCACGTTGTCGAGCGGCTTCTTGCTCGTGTTGTACGCGATGAAGCCCAGATTGAAGCCCACCTGATGCGGCAGTGCAAGCGACGTATCCGACTGGATTTGCGGAATGTCGGCGGGCTTCGGATAGCTCATCACCTGGCATTCGTTGCGCTTGAGCTTCTGCAGACGCACGGACGGATCGACGGTAATCGCGAAGATCAGCTTGCTCACCTTCACGACGCCGGGTTTCCAGTAGTCCGGGTTGCCATCGAAGCGGATGGTCGCGTCCTTCGTATAGCTGCGGAAGATGAACGGCCCGGTGCCGACGGGAAACTGGTTAATGTCGGCGGCCTTGCCCGCTTTCAGCAGCTGGTCGCCATATTCGGCCGAGAGGATCGATGCGAAAGGCATCGCGATCTGCTGCAGGAACGGCGCGTCCACTTCCTTCAGCGTGAAGCGCACGGTGTACGGATCAAGCGCCTCGACCTTGCTGACGTTCTTGGCCAGACCGAGATCGTTGAAGTACGGGAACGGCACGTTGTACGCCTTGCGGAACGGGTGCTCCGGATCGAGCATGCGCGTGTAGGTGAACACGACATCGTCCGCGTTGAAGTCGCGCGTCGGCTTGAAGAACGACGTCGTATGGAACTTCACGCCGTGACGCAGGTGAAATGTGTATTGCAGGCCGTCGCTCGAGACTTCCCACTTCTCGGCGAGTCCCGGCTCGATGTCCGTGCTGCCGTGACCGAATTCGACGAGCCGGTTATAGACGGTGTACGAGCCTGCGCTGAACTCGACGCTGGTCGTGTATTGCGCGGTGTCGAAGCCGGCGGGGCTGCCTTCGGAGCAGAAGACGACCGTCTTGTCGGGCAGCGACGCCGCGGCGCTCAGACTGGGCGCGATGCACGCCGCCACGATGGCGACGGCGGACAGGACGGGCAAACAGGACTGGCGGACTGCAGACAGCGTCGATGACATTGGCATGTTGTTCTCCGCGAGGCAGCTGGGTCGAGTGCCTTTGGATCATAGTCAGCCAATATTCGGATTCAATATGGGTTTTCACCCCGCTTGCATGACAGCGCCATGACATGCAAGCGGCGAGTGCGTCTGCAACGACCGCCATGCGGACAATGAAACGCACAATAAAAAAGCGGCGCACGCCTGGCGCGTACACCGCTTCTCACGTCGGCCAGAAACGTCAGACGCCGAGCCGCTCGCAAATCGCTTTCGATGCGGCCGCACCGTTGAGCGTATAGAAATGCAGGCCAGGTACTTTTGCATCGACCAGACGGCGGCAAAGATTCGTCACCACGTCGAGCCCGAAAGCACGAATCGATTCCCGATCGTCGCCGAAGCTTTCGAGCCGGCGTGCAACCCAGCGCGGCACTTCCGCGCCGCACATTTCGGAGAAGCGCATCAGCTGTGAGAAGTTCGTGATCGGCATGATGCCCGGCACGATGGGCACATCGACGCCCAGTTTTTGCGCATCCTCGACGAAGCGGAAATAGGCATCCGCATTGAAGAAGTATTGCGTGATCGCCGAATTGGCGCCCGCCTTCACCTTGCGCGCGAAATTCTCGAGATCGTGCTTCGGCGAACGGGACTGCGGATGGTACTCGGGATATGCCGCAACTTCGATGCAGAACCAGTCGCCGAATTCGGCGCGAATGAAGCTCACCAGTTCCGACGCATAGCGCAGTTCGCCGACCTCGCCCATGCCCGACGGCAGATCGCCGCGCAGCGCGACGATGTGACGAATGCCATGCGAGCGGTATTCGTTGAGAATCGCTCGCAGGCTTTCCTTCGACGAGCCGATGCACGACAGATGCGGCGCGGCTTCGAGGCCGTCTTTCGCCATGTCGAGCACGGTATCGAGCGTGCCCTGCTGCGTCGAACCGCCGGCGCCGAACGTGACGGACACGAACTTGGGCTTGAGCGGCAGAAGCTGCGCGCGCGTCGCACGCAGCTTCTCGAGCCCCTCCTGCGTCTTCGGCGGGAAGAATTCGAATGAGAGTTCGATGGGGTTCATGATCCTGTGGGCAACCCGTCAGCCGATGCTGCGGTTGCCGAAGATGAGCGCGGACAACAGCCACGAAACGATGCTGTACAGGATCGAGCCGAAGAACGCCGACCAGAAACCCGACACTTCGAAGCCCTTCAGCAGCGACGCGCACAGCCAGAAGCACAGCGCGTTCACTACCAGAATGAAGAGCCCGAGCGTGAGTATCGTGACGGGCAACGTCAGCAGGATCAGCACCGGCCGCAAGACGGCATTGATGAGCCCGAGCACCAGCGCGACGATCAGCGCAGTGCCGAAACTGCGAATGTGAATCGACGGCACGATGTACGTGATGATCAGCAACGCGAGCGCGTTGATCACCCAGGTCAGCAATATGGTCATGAACAGCTCCTGATCGCCTGTAAGCGTGAAGTCCGGATTGAACTCGAAGGGCACGCGTGAAGCGTCACCCGATGCAATGCGTCGCATCGGCTGCGTGCTTCATCCGGTGCGGGGCACGCCGTGGCATGCGCCCGCACCCTTCATGCCGCCTGTTTGCGGTTTAGTAACGGTAGTGGTTCGGCTTGAACGGACCGTTCTTGTCGACGCCGATGTAGCCCGCCTGTTCCGACGTCAACTCCGTCAGGTTCGCGCCGATGCGCGCGAGGTGCAGGCGCGCGACTTTCTCGTCGAGCTGCTTCGGCAGAACATAAACCTTGTTCTCGTACTTGCTGCCTTCGACGAACAACTCGATCTGCGCGAGCGTCTGGTTCGTGAACGAGTTCGACATCACGAACGACGGGTGGCCCGTCGCGCAGCCCAGGTTCACGAGGCGGCCTTCGGCCAGAAGGATCACGCGCTTGCCGTCCGGGAAGATGATGTGGTCGACTTGCGGCTTGATGTTTTCCCACGTGTACTGGCGCGTCGAAGCAACGTCGATTTCCGAGTCGAAGTGACCGATGTTGCAGACGATCGCGTTGTGACGCATCGCCTTCATGTGATCGTGGCCGATCACGTGGTAGTTGCCCGTTGCCGTCACGAAGATGTCGGCCTTGTCGGCAGCGTATTCCATCGTCACGACGCGGTAGCCTTCCATCGCGGCTTGCAGCGCGCAGATCGGGTCGATTTCCGTGACCCACACGGTCGCGCCCAGACCGCGCAGCGATTGCGCGCATCCCTTGCCCACGTCGCCATAACCCGCGACGACCGCGATCTTGCCGGCAATCATTACGTCCGTCGCGCGCTTGATGCCGTCGACCAGCGATTCGCGGCAGCCATACAGGTTGTCGAACTTCGACTTCGTGACCGAGTCGTTCACGTTGATTGCCGGGAACGGCAGACGGCCTTCCTTCTCCATCTGATACAGGCGATGCACGCCCGTCGTCGTTTCTTCCGTGACGCCCTTGATGTGCGCGAGACGCGTGGAGTACCACACGGGATCCGCGTCCAGATGACGGGCGATCGACTTGTACAGCGCGACTTCTTCTTCGTTGGTCGGCTTCGAGATTACCGAGCGATCCTTCTCTGCCTTCGAGCCGAGGATCAGCAGCAGCGTTGCGTCGCCGCCGTCGTCGAGGATCATGTTCGCGAATTCGCCGTTTGGCCATTCGAAGATGCGGTGCGAGAACTCCCAGTATTCGTCGAGCGATTCGCCCTTGAACGCGAATACGGGCGTGCCGCCCTTCGCGATGGCAGCCGCGGCGTGGTCCTGCGTCGAGAAGATGTTGCACGATGCCCAGCGCACGTCGGCGCCCAGCGCCTTCAGCGTCTCGATCAGCACGCCCGTCTGGATCGTCATGTGCAGCGAGCCGGCAACGCGCGCGCCCTTCAGCGGCTGCTGCGCCTTGTACTCTTCACGGATTTGCACGAGGCCGGGCATTTCCGTTTCGGCGATGTCGAGTTCCTTGCGGCCCCAATCGGCAAGCGACAGGTCGGCAACGATGAAATCCTGGGAATGTTTGGAATCGATAACTGCGGCGTTCATCACGCCCTCCTTTCTAAAAAAGACTAGAAATGTGACGTGAGCGCCGTTCGATGCGGTTGGGTTGTTAGCGCGGCGCGCGTCCAATCCTTCCGATTGAAAGCCTTCGAGCCTGGCGGGCCGAACCCGTCGCAACGCTCCTCGAAGACGAACGGCGATTGTAGCAAAACGAGATGGCGAACGGGTGCCGCGATTCCGGCCTATGCCGATTGAGTCGGCGCGGATGCCATTGCGGGTTGCGGTTGCGCGCTCAGATATGGCGCGAGTTCGGCGTCGCGCAATTCCCTGACGGCGTCGTAGGCGTGACGCACGAAGCGCCACGACGCTTCGCGCGTGGAATCGACGAGTTCAGCCGACGCGTCGAGCATGCCCATCGAAATGCGGAAATACCGCTCGGCGTGGATGTTCGGGTGATAGTGCATGCGCACGCGCTTGCAGTCGTCGAGCCGCGGATTGCCGAAGATATTCAGCAGCGCGAGCGAGAACGCGCCGTCTTCGCCGCCGTGGCGCCGGAACACGTCATCGAGCGGAAAGCCGCCAAACGCCGCGTAGAGCGAGCGCCGGATCACGAGGCTGCTCGGCACCGTGTTGCTGAGCGTCGCCGCGTGTTCCTTGAACTGCGGATGGGACGTGATGTCGGCGGGAAAGCCGCAATACTCGACGTCGATGCGGATCGACGGCTGCCGCGGATGCTCGTGCAGGAAGGCGGCGGCAGCAGCGAGGGCGCCGGGCAGATATTCATCGTCCGCGTCGATGAAGGCGAGCAGCGGATGCCGCGCGTGCATCGCGCCCCAGTTCCGCGCGCGCGACGCGCCGCCGTTATACGGCATGTGCAGCGACTGGATTTGCGAAAAGCGGTGCGCGAATTGCGCGGCGATGTCGCGTGAAGCGTCCTGCGAGCCGTCATCGACCACGATGATCTGCGCCGCTTCCTGTTGTGCAACGCAGCTCTCCAGCGTGCGTGCCAGCGTGCGTTCGGCGTTGTAGCAGGGAATGATGACGGAGACGGGATGCATCGCCTGAACCGGCCTCGGAGTGAGTAACGTCGGTGATCATAAGACGCACGCGACGGCATTCATCCCAAAATAGTCCCGGTGCAGCGCCGAGTCAAAACACGGCGCAATCAGGCGCGCTGGATCAGAGCGGCAGCATGCTGAACAGCGGCGCGAGCAACACCATCACGACGCCTGCGATCATCATCGTCAGACTCGCGACCACGCCCTCTTCGCGGCCCAGTTCCCGCGCCTTCGCGGTGCCGACGCCATGCGCCGCCGCGCCGAACAGCGCGCCACGGGCGAGCCGCGTACGCAGCGGCACGAGCGCCAGCACAAGTTCACCGAACAGCATGCCGCACACGCCCGTCGCGATCACGAACAACGCGGTCAGATCCTTCGGCGCGTGAATCTTGTCGGATACGGCGAGCGCGAACGGCGTCGACACCGAGCGGGTCATCAGGCTGCGCTGCAGTTCCGGCGACAGGTGCAACAGCTTCGATAGCGCGAGCGATCCGCCCACCGCGACGACGATGCCGACCGTCACGCCGACCGTGAGCGAAATCCAGTGGCGCTTCAGCAGCTCGCGGTATTCATAGATTGGCACCGCGAACGCGACGGTCGCCGGGCCGAGCAGCCACATCAGCCAGCGCGTGTCCTGAAAGTAGACGGCGTACGGAATCCGCGCGACGACGACGATCGCGGCCAGCACCGCGGGTACGGCCAGCAGCGGCGTGAGCCACGGCGAGCGGAAGCGCGCGTACAGCGCCTTCGACGCGAAATAGAGCGCCACCGTCAGCACGAAGCAGCCAGCGGCGATGAGCCCGGAAGCGTCGTCGGCGAAAAGGGACGAGTAGAAGGCGCTCATGGGCGGAACGGTTCGGAAGCGGATTACAGGAAGTGACGGCCGGCGGCGCGGCGCTCGACGTGCGCACGCTGAACCATCACGCGACGCAGTGCGAGGCGGCGCTCAAGGCGCGCGGCCTGCTCGACGGCAAATGCGACGGCTACCATCACCATCAGCGTGCCCGCGACCACGACCAGCGCGAGGCGCCAGCCGTCTTCCCGGAACAGACCGCCGTATTGCACGGCCGCGACGGCAGCCGGAATGAAGAACAACAGCATGTCCGACAGCAGCCAGTCGGCGCCCGCCTTCACCCAGCGCGGCGCAATTCCGCCGCAGAACAGCAACGCCAGCAGCGCGATCAGGCCCACCACGCCGCCCGGCACGGGCAGACCGAATCGGCGGACGATGAAATCGGCGGCGAACCAGACCCCGGCAATGGCCGCGCTCTGCACGGCAATCCGGCCGACCTTCGTGACGCGTGAGGTCGCATCGAGGCGGATGGAGGCGGCAAACCGGGCGATCAACGGCGAAATCATGGCAAACCCCAGGTGACTTTCGGATGAGATTCAGTATAGGGTGCACTGCACCATAAATATAATGACTTAGAATTATCCGCTTCATTCCAATTTGGAATTTCGAGGGCATAAACATGGAACTGCGCGCGCTTCGCTATTTCGTCGAGGTTGTACGGCAGCAGAGCTTCACCGTCGCGGCCGAGCAGATGTTCGTCACACAGCCGACCATCAGCAAGATGGTGAAGTCGCTGGAGGACGAAATCGGCTCGCCGCTGCTGTTGCGCGACGGTCGCCAG
The DNA here is from genome assembly GCF_000020045.1 of Paraburkholderia phymatum STM815. Classification (GTDB taxonomy): domain Bacteria; phylum Pseudomonadota; class Gammaproteobacteria; order Burkholderiales; family Burkholderiaceae; genus Paraburkholderia; species Paraburkholderia phymatum. Next base: position 3,277,725 of record NC_010622.1, read on the forward strand.
ATGGTGCTGACGGACGCCGGCCGCATCGTCTATCAGCGCGGACAGGATGTGCTCGCCGCCTACGCACAGTTGCAGGCGGAACTGAACGATCTCGACAAGCTAGGGCGCGGCGAACTGACGATCGGCATTCCGCCAATGGGCGGCTCGCTCTTCACGCCTGCCATCGCCGCGTTCCGGCAGCGTTATCCGAAAGTGGAGCTGAAGCTGTTCGAGCAGGGTTCGAAGGCCATCGAGGCCGCATTGATTTCTGGCGAGCTGGAGCTCGGCGGCGTCCTTCAGCCCGTCGACGAACTGGTTGACGTGCTGCCGATGACCCGCCAGGTGCTTTGGCTCGTCGCGCGTCACGGCTCGCGCTGGGATGCGCTGCAGGAAGTGCCGCTCGCCGGTCTCGCGCAGGAACCGTTCGTGTTCTACGGCGAAAGCCTCGCGCTGAACGATGTCGTGCTGGCGGCATGCCGCGCGGCGGGCTTTGCGCCGACCATCGTCGGGCGCAGCGGACACTGGGATTTCATGGCGGCACTGGTGCTGGCGGGCGTCGGCATTGCGCTGTTGCCCGCGCCGTATTGCCGGCGGCTCGATGCCGCGCAGTTCACGTGCCGGCCCGTCGTCGCGCCGGAAATTCCATGGGAAATGGCGATCGGCTGGCGGCGCAACGGCTATCTGTCGCATGCGGCGCGCGCGTGGCTCGAGGTCGCGCGCGAGACGCTGCCGGGTTTGAGCACCGACAACTTCACACATCCGCCCACGTTCGATCTGCCCGCAGCGTCGCCCGATCGAGCGACGCCGTCGCTGAAATAGAAAATGCCGCACGGTCTGCACCGGGCGGCATGCTGTCCGGCGTTGGTTGGCCGGCGGACGACGCTTACTGCGCTTGCGCGTCGGTGAATTCGATCCGCCGATTCGCGAAACGCCCGCTCTCCGTCGCATTGCTCGCCACGGCGCGCACGTTGCCGTAGCCGCGCGCGATGAGCGCATCGGCGGGCACGCCGGCTTTCACGAGGAACGCACGCACCGCGTCGGCGCGCTCTTTCGACAACTCCCGATTCGCAGACTCGCTGCCGACGTTATCCGAATAGCCAGCCACTTCCAGCTTCAGCGCGTGACCGCTCTTCGCGCACGCCTGAAGCAGTTTGGCGGACTGGCCCAGATCGTCGAATGCCGACTGCGGCACGTGCGCATCGCTCGACGCGAAATTGACCACCTGAAGGTTCAGCGTCTTCAGGAGATCCGTCGTCGCACACGATGCGCCCGGCGCGAGCAGCGACCTGGCTGCGTTCCTGAACGACTGCGCGGCGTCCGCGACGGCTTGAGCGGGATCGAACACGCGCACTTGATACGGCGCACCGAACAGCGACTGCAGCCGGTCGAGCCAGCCCGCTTTGGCATCGGCGGCCGCTCCGCTCAGCTCGACCCTGGTGCCGTCGATCTTCATCTCGGCGCCCGGCGTCGCCAGCAGCGGCATCAGCGCGTCGAGGTGCGGGAGCCAGTCGGCGGCGTTGCGGCTTTCGTCGATGGTGATGTCGGCGTTGAAGTTGCCGGCTCCGAATTTCCGCGTCAGCGCGTTCAGCAGTTCCGCTCTTTCCGCGACGTTCCGGACGGTCGCGGTGATCGTCGGCTTGCCGCTCTTATCGACGGAAACGATGAATGTCGAATCCTTCGCCAGTGTTGGTGCTGCGTCCGTCTCCACTTTGCCTGAGACGCTGGCGGCATCGGCGCGTGCCGTCTGCGACGGCGTCGGCTCGGCAGCGGCTTGCGTCATGCCCGGTGCGTCTGCAACGGCAGAACCGGCCGCGACTGCGTGACGGCCGAGGAAATCCGTCGCCGACGGACAGTACGCAAGTGCGATCCACGTCAGCATCGCTGCCAATGCGCCGATCAGCGCGGACAATGCCGCTACGCCAAGCCACTGCTGCGCCTTGAGCCCGGCGTGCCGTACTTCGCGCGCCTCGCGCGCGGGCTGCGCGACAGCCGGCGCTTTCGCGGACAACGTCGGCTCGACGGGGCCGCGCCCGGATGCGGGCTCCGCCGCCGGATGATCGAAATGCGACGACACGGCGCGAACCGGCGAACCGATCGTCTGGGCGAAAGCGGCTGCGGCGCCCAGACCGAGCACCGTCGTGAGGCCGTCGTTCAGAAACGGCGCGATATGCGGTAACTGCTGGCCGAGCAAGGTCGGCAACTGGCCGATATTGCCCTGATGATCGAGAAGGTAGCGCTTGAGCACGCCCATCAGGATGCCGCCCGCGATGCCCGTGACGGCGTGTGTCGCGTGCGCGGGCACGCCCGTTTGCATCGACACGGTGTCGCTCAGGCCGTCGATGCGACGCTCGAACAGATGTTCAAGCAGATGGCGTCCCGTCGACGACAACTGCGTGACACCCGTGGTGCTCGCGAAAATGCGCGGCAGCTGTTCGGCGATATCCGCGTTGACTTCCTGCCCGAGGACGCTCGCGAACAACGTGCGCGCGCCATCGAGCGTCGCGCACTTGTGCAGCAGACCGGCGACGAGCGCCGGCGTGGTCACGTCCATCACTTTCGCCGTCGCTTCCGACGGCAGACCGAGACAGTTCGATAGCTGACGAACCACCGCCTCCGGCAACGCAGCCCGGACCAACTGAATCACATCGACACTCATCGATTCGTTTCCCTGAATTTCGAACGCGCGCCCACGCGCCCTTCGTTGGGGCGCGATTATAGGAGCGTGAAGATCTCAGAAATGAAGCGATGAACGATTTTTGACCTTTATAGGAATCCTCTTATCTCGCCTGTCGTTCTGAGGCACAACGGGCCGCGGACGCGACGTCGCCACCGGCCACAGCATGGGTGTCAGCCCGGCGCGTCGCGCGTTGCTGGCGAGACGTGTCTCGTGCACACTTGTCTACGTGCGCTGCCTGCGCATTGTAGGGAGCGCGGAGCGATCTCGCGGCGTCGGCGTCAGAGCGATACCTCTAAACGGAACGCGGGCTGCGCCCCTATGATGAAAGTCGCCGTCTGGGCTATTTTCCGCCTGCCGACGTCGCTCAAACACAGTCTGTTGCGCGCTGCCTCTGTTTCATTCTGCTGGCGGGTTTTAAGCAAACGGTAGCGTCGACACCGGACGGCGCGTGCATCGAAGGGAGACATCAGATGGAACGGTTCGGCCCCGGCATCACGCATGAAGTGTCCAATCAGGCTCCCCCGCTCGCGAACTACAACCTGTTTACAAGCGATGCCGCGCTGGCCGCCGCCGTCGAGCGCGAAGGCGCGGCGTGGCATCGGGAAGCGCTCACGCGCGACGGCGCCGCGCTGACGACGCCCGAGATCCTCGCACTCGCCGAGCTGGCGAACCGCCACACGCCCGAACTCGCCGCCTTCAGCCCGCGCGGCGAGCGCATCGACGCGCTCGAATTTCATCCCGCATGGCATACGCTGCTCGGCCTGTTGCGCCGTGAAGGACTGCACGCACTGCCCTTCTCCGACCCGCAGCCGGGTGCGATGGTCGCGCGTTGCGCCGGCTATTTTCTGCACGCGCAACTCGAATCGGGCTCACTGTGTCCGGTCACGATGACTTTCGCCAGCATTCCCGTGCTGCAGCGCGAACCCGGACTGTTCGCGACGTTGCGCGACAAGCTGTATTCGCGCGAGCACGATCCGCGCGACCTGCCGCTCGAGCAGAAGACCTCGATGATGATCGGCATGGGCATGACGGAGAAGCAAGGCGGCTCGGATGTGCGCAGCAACCGCACCCAGGCGTTTGCAGCAAGCGGCAGCGGACGCGGCGCCGGCTACCGGCTGGTCGGACACAAATGGTTTTTCTCGGCGCCGCAGTGCGACGCCCACCTGGTCCTCGCACGCACCGGCGATCACGAAGGCCTCTCCTGCTTCTTCGTGCCGCGCTTCGCGCCGGACGGCAGCAAGAACGCGGTGCGCATCCAGCGTCTGAAGGACAAGCTCGGCAACCGCTCGAACGCGAGCAGTGAAGTCGAGTTCTTCGACGCCTGGGGCATCATGATCGGCGACGAGGGACGCGGCGTGCCGACCATCATCGAAATGGCGAATTACACGCGGCTCGATTGCGTGATCGGCAGCGCGGCGCTGATGCGCGCGGCGCTCGTGCAGGCGATTCACCATGCGCGCCATCGCAGCGCGTTCGGCAAACATCTCGCCGATCAGCCGTTGATGCGCAATGTGCTCGCTGACCTGGCGCTCGAATCGGAGGCGGCGACCGTGCTGTTCATGCGCCTCGCGCGCGCCTTCGAAGACATGACGAACGCCCCGGAAGAACGCGCGTGGCGGCGCCTCGTCACGCCGGCGGCGAAGTACTGGGTCTGCAAGCGCACGCTCGAATTCACGGGCGAAGCGATGGAAGTCTGGGGCGGCAACGGTTACGTCGAAGAAGGACCGATGGCGCGCTTCTACCGCGAAGCACCCGTAAATTCGATCTGGGAAGGCTCGGGCAACGTGATGTGTCTTGACGTGCTGCGCGCGATGGAGCGCGAGCCGGGCGCCGCGCAGGCCCTGCTCGCCGCGTGGCGAGCGCACGCGCAAGCGCACCCGGCGTTGAACGCCGCGCTCGACCGTTTGACGGCCGCGTCGACGTCCGCGCCCGAGACGCGCGAAGTCTCGGCGCGCCGCATCGCCCAGCAGATCGTGCTGATCGCGCAGGCCGTGCTGCTCGTGCAACACGCGCCCTCGTTCGTCGCCGATGCGTACATCGCGACGCGGCTGGGCGAAGGCTGTGGCGAAAGCGGACGCGTGTACGGCACGCTGCCCGCCGCCTTCGATCACGCGGCTATCGCGAATCGCGCATTTCCGGCCTGACTATCGAGCAAGCAGGACATCGAGTAGAACACCGGAGACACAACCAGATGAAGCACGACCTGCCGGAGCTCGCGGCACTGCAAGCACTGTTGCGCGAGCAACGCGCCGCGTATCTGCGCGCGCCGTTTCCGTCTTGGGAACACAACGCGCCGCGCATCTGAAAGCGCTGCGCGCCGTGCTGCTCGACAACCGCGACGCGCTCGCGGACGCCATGCACGCCGACTTCGGCAATCGCGCGAAGGAAGAAATCCTGCTGGCCGAATTTCTGCTCGTCAAAGAGGAGATGACGGCGCGCTGCGCCACGGCAAACGCTGGATGAAAGCGCAGCGGCGCGCCGCGAACAGATGGCTGCTGCCTGCGCGCGCAAAGCTCGTGTCGCAGCCCCTCGGCGTCGTCGGCATCATCGTGCCGTGGAACTATCCCGTGCTGCTCGCGGCCGCGCCGCTGATCAGCGCGCAACGCGCGCGCGTCCGTTGTCGCTGTATCCGTATGACGAGGACCGAGCGATCACCGAGCGCGTCACGCACGAAACCATCGCGGGCGGCATGTCCGTCAACGAAACGCTGATGCATCTCGCGTGCGAAAGCGTGCCGTTCGGCGGCGTCGGCACGAGCGGCATGGGGGCGTATCACGGGTATGAAGGCTTCGTCACGTTCTCGAAGATGAAGCCCGTGCTGACGCAGGCGCGCCTGAATGCGCGCGGCCTGATCGCGCCGCCTTACGGACGGCGCGTGCGGGTGCCGCTCAGTCTGATGATGCGTATCTGACGCCCTGGGTCAGCGCTCGCCGGGTGCATCCGGCGGGTGCGGAGGAGGCACGACCAGGTCGGTGGAAAGCGGATCATCGGCGGCGCCGCTTTCCAGCCGATGCAGCCACGCGAGCAGTTCCGCGACGGCCTGATACAGACGCGGCGGAATGCGCGAGTCGAGATCGACCTGCATCAGCAGCGACACCATGTCGGGCGATTCGTGCACGTACAGCCCCGCTTCCTTCGCGCGCTGCACGATCATGTCGGCCACCAGCCCGTAGCCTTTCGCGACGACGCGCGGCGCCTCGTCGTGCCCGTGCGAATCGTAGACCAGCGCCGCGGCGCTCCTTCGATGCGTGCGGCTCATTACATGTCCCAGTCGACATCATGGCTGCCGGCGTCGTGCGATGCCGGCTTGTCAGCCGTCGCGCGCGCATACGCCGAAGCGGCCGCGGCAGCCGCACCCGGCGGCAGGCTGCCGCCGATCTCGCGAATCGACAGGCCGCTCAGTTCGATGCCCGCCTGCGCAAGACGCTGGCGGAAGGTCTCGCCCTGTGCGGCGAGGCGCGCCGCGCCGCCCGGACTCGCCTGCACGCGCGCGACGAGACGCGTGCCCGTCAGCGTGAGATCGGCGTCGACCGTGCCTAGCGACGGCAGCGACAGCGTGAGGCGCGTGCGCCACGGATATTCGTCATCGGCGGACGCGGCGCCATTGCCGCTGCGCCGCCATTCGTCGCCTTCCTGCTCGATCGTCCAGTCGAGGCGCGCGCCCGGCCATGCTTCCCCCGTCCAGCGGAACTGCCCCGTCGCGAGCAGATCGAGCTGCTGGCGCACGAGCGGAATCGTCGCGGGATGCAGCGCCGCCTGCATCGACTGCTGTTGATGGGCATTGGGATCGTCGATGCCCGCGGCATGGGCCGCGGCTGCCTGCTGCGTGCTATGCGCGGAGGCCGCGGGCGTTTCGATGAGGTCGTGCGTCGCGAGATCGAAGGTCGTGAAGCGCGCCGACTGCGTTTGCGGCCCCTCCGGCTCGCCGCGGGCGGCTGCAACAGCGGCAGCGAAGGCCGCGGCGCCCGTGTTGCCGGAAGGGCGCCCTTGCGTCCACGCATTCGGGTCGTCGGCGCCGTGACCGGCGTCGGGGGGCGATTGAGCGGCGGCATCGGCCAGGCGGTTCTGCGCCTCGCCCGCGAGCGACTCGACGGGCCGCTGTCCCGACAGCCATTGCGCCAGATGCGATTCGTAGAACAGCCCGCTTTCGTCGACGGTGCGTCTGAGAGCAGCCGCCAGTTCGGCGACGGGCAAAGGCGCGGCGACGATAGCCTGCGCCGCGTCCGAACCCTGCGCGGCGTTCGTGACATCCGCGACGCCTGCGTTGCGCGCCGCCGTATTTCCGGAACTCGCTGTCTGCGACGCGTTCGCGCCCGTATCGACGAGCGGCAACGGCGCGATATCGATCGCGGGCGCGGCGGGCCATACGGGAATCTGCCCGACCAGTGCGGGCGTCGCCTCGCCGCCGGACCGCGTAATCGCGTCGAGCGTCAGTGCGACGGCGGAGAGTGCCGTCTGCGCGGAAGCCGGCGATGGCGCGGGTGTCGCCGCGAGGGGCGCAACGGTCGGCGTCTTGACGTTGAGCGAGGCGTCCGCCTGCGCGGCGCTTGCGCCGGCGCGCGCGCCGACGGGAAGAAGGCTGTCGATGCGGCTAGCCAGCAGTGCAGCCACAGCCGTGTCGATTCCGTTCATGCCCGCTTCCTCTCGCGCATTGACGCTGCGTGGCCGCTAGCGGGTCGCTAGCGGCTCTTTTGAAACTGCGTGAAAGCGCTCAGCGCGCCTGGTAAAGTTCTTTCAGCACAATGGCGGGGCGGCTCGGCGCGAACAGCGCCTGCAGCTTGGCCATGCGCGGGTTCGCGAGATCGCGGACCGTCGCGTCGTTCGCAAGGATCTGGCGGATCAGGTCGAATTTGCGGGCGCGCTCGTCATCCGACAGGCGCACGCCGTCTTCCGCGTGTTTCAGCGCGTCGACCAGATGGCGGTACTCGTCCTGCAACAGGACGAGATCGTTCCAAAGCGCGTCTCGCGCTGCCATCACCATCCGTACTGAAATCGCGGCGATCGCCTCGTAGCGGGCGAAATAGTCTGCGTTCGAACTCATCTCATGCTTTCCGCGGACGACTGCATCGCCATCCGCGCAATCTCCGGCGCGATACCAATCCAGGCTTCCTCGAGCGTGGCCAGCAGCCCGTCGACTTCGACGAGCATCGCCTCGCTCTGCTTGAGATTCGCCTCGAGCAGCCGCCGCGTCATATAGCCATAGAGCGCGTCGAGACGCCCCGCGATTTCTCCGCCGGCTTCGAGGTTGAGCGCTTGCTGCAACCCGTCGCCGATAATCTGGATGGCTTTGCCGATGGACTCGCCACGGGCCGCAATGTCGCCTTGCTGCAGATGCATGCGCGCCTGCGCAATTGCCTTGCGCGCCCCCTGGTACAGCATCACGATCAGGCGATGGGGGCTCGCGCCCATCACCCCTGTCTCCACGCCGACGCGAGCGTAGGCATTGGCTCCAGAGTGTCCTGGGGAAAACATCGGCGCTCCTCCTGTATTGCGGATAACGGTCGGACTGACGTGACGGCGGACGGCCTGCCGGGACGCTCGTCATCTCGACGCGCGCGTTCCTGCCAGCCCTTGTAACAAGGTTATCGGTTCATACGAATAAAGCTTTAGCCCGCTGGAAGGAAGCGTCAGGGATGGCGCGCGGCACGGCCCTCCCGCGCCGCGCGCCGCATAAAAATATGCACGCAGGCGAGGCGGCGGACAGCGGCGCAAGGTGCGTCGCCGTCGACGGCGCTCTCATGAAGCAGCCGCGCGTAACGCAGTGGCGATGCGCGACGCATGTCCCGCGCGCCGCCCAGAGGAAAGGCGGCCTGCATGCGGACGTCTGCGGCGCGCGTCGCCGATGCGTCAGACGGCGATCTGCATGATGTCGTTGTAAGCCGACACCAGCTTGTTGCGCACCTGCAAGCCGAACTGGAAACCGACATTGGCCTTCTGCATGTCGATCATCACGTCGTTCAGCGACACGTTCGGCGCGCCGATTTCGAATGCGTGGGCTTCGCTGACCGCGCTTTTCTGGTCGCTGCTGATCTTGTCGATCGACGCTTTCAACGCCGACGCGAAGCCGCCTGCCGTGGCCGCGCCGGATTCGTTCGCGACCGCAGCGCTGCCGCCCGCGGCCTGGGCTGCCATCGACTGCATCTGTTGCAAGGCCGCCTGGAGCGGATTGATGGGCGCTGTCATGTTCTCTCCTGAGTGAGATGCAGGCGAGCGTTCGCGCCATGCACCAATTGGACAGGAAGCTTAGCAGCGGCCCTTCTCCGAAAGCCGTGAAAGTAAGGGTGAAACTCCCCGCTATTCGGCGCATGGGCTTGCCTGGCGATGCGGATAATCCCTAACGTGAAAGTCTCTGTCGACAGACGCCAGCTGGTAAGGCGCCGTAAGCGGCGGAACGCAAAAGGATTCCGGAGAAACCCGACGCATGGATTCGTCAGCCAACTCTTTAATGACCCCCGACGCCCGCATGGGCCTCGCCGGCGCGCAGCCGGGCGCAGCGGGAGCCGGCCAGGGCGCCGCGGGCCTGGACCTCGGCGGCGCGGGCAGCGGCCTTGCCTCGCGCTTTCCGGGGCTTCCCACGTCGTTGACGCAGATGCGCGGCAATCCTCGCGCGCCGCTCATCTTCGCCGTCGCGGTGCTGATCGCCGTGGTCGCGGGTCTGGTTCTCTGGTCGCGTGCGCCCGACTACAAGGTGCTGTACAGCAACGTCTCCGATCAGGACGGCGGCGCAATCGTTGCCGCGCTCCAGCAGGCGAACGTGCCGTACAAGTTTTCCGAAGCGGGCGGCGCCATCCTGATCCCCGCTGACCAGGTGCACGAAATGCGTCTGCGCCTCGCGTCGCAGGGTCTGCCCAAGAGCGGCTCGGTCGGCTTCGAACTGATGGACAACCAGAAGTTCGGCATCAGCCAGTTCGCCGAGCAGATCAACTATCAGCGCGCGCTGGAAGGCGAACTGCAGCGCACGATCGAATCCATCTCGACGGTGAAGACGGCGCGCGTCCATCTGGCGATTCCGAAGCCCACGGTGTTCGTGCGCGACCGCGAAGCGCCGTCGGCGTCCGTGCTCGTCAATCTGTATCCGGGCCGCATGCTCGACGAAGGCCAGGTCGTGGCCATCACGCATATGGTCGCGTCCGCCGTGCCCGACATGTCCGTACGCGGCGTGACGATCGTCGACCAGGACGGCAACCTCCTCACGCAGGCGGGCGCCAATGGCGCCGGGCTCGATGCGACGCAACTCAAGTATCGGCAGCAGATCGAGCGCAACACGCAGCAGCGCATCGACGCGATCCTCGGACCGATGTTCGGGACAGGCAACGCGCATTCGTCGGTGAGCGCGGACATCGACTTCTCCCGGCAAGAGCTGACCTCGGAGAAATATGCGCCGAACAACGACCCGCAGCAGGCGGCCATTCGCAGCCAGCAGACCAGCACGGCCACCGAAATGTCGCAAAGCGGCGCCTCGGGCGTGCCGGGCGCGCTGTCGAACCAGCCGCCGCAGCCGGCCTCGGCGCCCATCACGGCGAGCGCGAACGGCGCAAGCGGCGTGACGACTACACCGATCAGCGACCATAAGGACTCGACCACCAACTACGAGTTGAGCAAGACCGTGAGCCACACGGAAGCGGCCGTTGGCGGCATCAAGCGCCTGTCGGTAGCCGTGGTGGTGAACTACATGCGCGTCTTCGATGCGAAGGGCCACGCGACCATGCAGCCCATTTCCGCCGACAAGCTCGCGCAGGTCGATCAGCTGGTCAAGGAAGCGATGGGCTACGACCAGGCGCGCGGCGACACGGTCAAGGTGATCAGCAGCGCGTTCCAGCAGATCGCAGATCCGGATGCCGACCTGCCGTGGTGGCGCACGAAGGACATGATCGCGATGTACAAGCAGATCGCGACCTACCTGGGCATCGGCCTCGTCGCACTGTTCCTGTACTTCGTGATGGTGAAGCCGGCGCTGCGCCGTGCGTTCCCGCCGCCGCCCGAGGCCGTGGCCGCGCTGCCGTCGCCCGACGAACCCGTGCTCGACGGCCTGCCGACCGCGGCAGCCGTGGCAGCCGAAGAGGATGTCGAGGGCAGCCTCGTCGCACTCGAGAGCGACAAGGCCAAATATGAGCGGAACCTCGAATATGCGCGTCAGATCGCGCGTCAGGATCCGAAGATCGTTGCAACCGTCGTGAAGAGCTGGGTGTCCGATGAGCACTGAAGGCGTATTGAAGAGCGCGCTCCTGCTGATGTCGATCGGCGAGGAAGAGGCGGCTCAGGTATTCAAGTTTCTGGGCCCGCGCGAAGTCCAGAAGATCGGCGTCGCGATGGCGTCGCTGAAGAACATCACGCGCGAACAGATCGATGAAGTGCTGCATGAATTCGTCTCCGAGGCGGACAAGCACACCGCGCTTTCGCTCGATTCGAACGACTACATCCGCTCCGTGCTGACGAAGGCGCTCGGCGACGACAAGGCGGGCGCGATCATCGACCGGATCCTGCAAGGCAGCGATACGAGTGGTATCGAAGGTCTGAAATGGATGGATTCGGCGGCGGTCGCCGAACTGATCAAGAACGAGCACCCGCAGATCATCGCGACGATCCTCGTGCACCTCGACCGCGATCAGGCTTCGGAAATCGTCACCTGCTTCACGGAACGTCTGCGCAACGACGTGCTGCTGCGCATCGCGACGCTTGACGGCATTCAGCCCGCGGCGCTGCGCGAACTCGACGATGTGCTGACGGGGCTGCTGTCGGGCAGCGACAACCTGAAGCGCAGCCCGATGGGCGGCATCCGCACGGCGGCGGAAATTCTGAACTTCCTGCCGGGCAACCACGAAGAGTCGGTCATCGACAACGTCCGCCAGTACGACGCGGACCTCGCACAGAAGATCATCGACCAGATGTTCGTGTTCGACAACCTGCTCGACCTGGAAGACCGCGCAATCCAGCTGCTGCTGAAGGAAGTCGAGTCGGAAACGTTGATCATCTCGCTGAAGGGCGCGCAGCCCGCGCTGCGCCAGAAGTTCCTGTCGAACATGTCGCAGCGCGCAGCCGAACTGCTCGCGGAAGACCTCGACGCGCGCGGCCCGGTCCGGGTGTCGGAAGTGGAAACGCAACAGCGCAAGATCCTCCAGGTCGTGCGCAATCTCGCCGAATCGGGAGCGATCGTGATCGGCGGCAAGGCAGAAGATGCATATGTCTGACCAGGACCCCACGCGCAAGGAAAGCCTCTCGGCCTACCAGCGCTGGGAGATGGCCTCGTTCGACCCGGTGCCCGAGCCGGAACCCGAAGTCGACGACGGCGCGTTCGAAGCCGAGCTGCAGCGCCTGCGCGATGCTGCGCACGCGCAGGGCGTCGCGTCCGGCCACGTGGCCGGCCAGGCGCTCGGCTATCAGGCCGGCTACGAACAGGGTCGCGCCCAAGGCTTCGAGCAGGGCCAGGCGGAAGCGCGCGCGGAAGCCGCGCAAATCGCCGCGCTCGCCGAAACATTCAAGGTAGCGCTCGACAACGCACAACACGAACTGTCGGAAGCGATCGTCGCGCTCGCGCTCGACATCGCGCAACAAGTGGTACGCCAGCACGTCCAGCACGACCCGACGGCGCTCATCGCCGCCGCGCGTGAGGTGATGGCGACGGAACCGGCGCTGGTCGGCGCGCCCGCTCTGATCGTGAGTCCTGCCGATCTGCCCGTCGTCGAGGCGTATCTGCTGGAAGAACTGCAGACGCGCGGCTGGAACGTGCGCACCGACCCAGCGATCGAACGCGGCGGCTGCCGCGCCGTGTCCACGACGGGCGAAGTGGACGCCGGCATCGCGACGCGCTGGGAGCGCGTCACGGCAGCGCTCGGCAAGGCAAGCACATGGTAAAGCCGACCATCGAAGACATTCAGCATAGCGACCTCACGCCGCTCGAACGCGAGCTGGCGCTGGCGTCGTTCGGCGCGGAAGCGCTCACCGTCGCACAGATGGAAGAGTCGCTCGCGGCGCTGGAATCCGCGATTTCGGAAGCCCATGCGGGCGCCAGCGACGAGCGTTCGCACGAAAAGCCTGCGAGCGCGCCGCATCCCGAAGCGGCGCCCGCGAGCCGCGACTCGGCGCCCCCGCCGAAGCGCGCACCCGATCCCGCACTGCTCGACAACCCGCATTTGCAGGCATGGCGCAACCGCCTCACGAGCCTGCGCGAACGCAACCAGATCGCGCGCCCGCTGCGCGCGTGCGGCCGCCTGACGCGTGCGGCCGGTCTCGTGCTTGAAGCCGTCGGGCTGCGTCTCGCCGTCGGCTCCGAAGTGATGATCGAGCTGCCGCCCGGCAGCACGCGCACGATGGCGGAAGCCGAAGTGGTCGGCTTTCACGGCGACAAGCTCTTTCTGATGCCGACGACGGAAGTCGCCGGTCTCCTGCCCGGCGCGCGTGTCTATCCGCTGGAGACGGCGCCCATCGCCGATCCGATGGCGGGCGCGAAGCGTCTGCCCGTCGGCTGGGAACTGCTCGGCCGCGTGGTCGATGCATCGGGCAAGCCGCTCGACGGCTTCGGCCCGCTCAATTCGCGCAACGACGCGCCGCTCACTGCGCCGACCATCAACCCGCTGCATCGCGAGCCGATTCACAAGGTGCTCGACGTCGGCGTGCGCGCGATCAACTCGCTGCTCACCGTCGGACGCGGTCAGCGCATGGGTCTGTTCGCGGGATCGGGCGTCGGTAAATCGGTGCTGCTCGGCACGATGGCGCGCTATACGAGCGCCGAAGTGATCGTGATCGGGCTGATAGGCGAGCGCGGCCGCGAAGTGAAGGAATTCATCGAACAGATTCTCGGCGAGGAAGGTCTCGCGCGCTCGGTCGTGGTGGCCGCGCCCGCCGACGTGTCGCCGCTGCTGCGGATGCAGGGCGCCGCCTACGCGACGTCGCTCGCCGAATATTTCCGCGATCAGGGCAAGCACGTGCTGCTGCTGATGGACTCGCTCACGCGCTACGCGATGGCGCAGCGCGAGATCGCGCTCGCGATCGGCGAGCCGCCCGCGACCAAGGGCTATCCGCCTTCCGTGTTCGCGAAGCTGCCTGCCCTCGTCGAGCGCACGGGCAACGGCCCCGAAGGCGGCGGCTCGATCACTGCGTTCTATACGGTGCTGACGGAAGGCGACGACCAGCAGGACCCGATCGCAGACTCGGCGCGCGCCATTCTCGACGGCCATATCGTGCTGTCGCGCGCGCTCGCCGAAGCGGGCCACTACCCCGCCATCGACATCGAAGCGTCGATCAGCCGCGCGATGACGGCGCTTATCAGCGACGCTCATCTGGATCGCACGCGCCAGTTCAAGCAGATGCTGTCGCGCTATCAGCGCAACCGCGACCTGATCAACGTCGGCGCGTATTCGGCGGGACGCGACGCGGTGCTCGACAAGGCGATCGCGTTGTATCCGCGCATGGAAGCATTCCTGCAGCAAGGTTTTCGCGAAAGCGCCGGGTTCGAAGCCAGCGTGGCGCACCTCGACTCGTTGTTCGGCTAGGAGTAACAGACGCTTATGAGCAAGCACTTCCCGATCAAAACGCTGATTGGCCTCGCACAGGACGACGTTGACGCCGCCGCGCGCAAGCTAGGCCGCGTCCAGCGCGAGCGCAACGAAGTCGAAGCGCAGCTGAATTCGCTCGTCGAATACCGCGACGAGTATCACCGCCGCTTCACCGAAACGGCCAAGGCGGGCATGCCCGCCGGCAACATGCGCAACTTTCAGGCGTTCATCGACACGCTCGATGCCGCCATCGACCAGCAGCGTCAGCTGCTGGCCACGGCGACGGCGCGCGTCGAAGCGGCCAAGCCCGAATGGCAGCGCAGCAAGCAGAAGCTCGGCTCTTACGAAGTACTGGAAGCACGCGGCGTCGCCGCCGAAGCCAAGGTCGCGGCGCGCCGCGATCAACGCGATGCCGACGAGTACGGCGCAAGAATTCTCCGGATGCGCGCAGAAGGCGCGTGAAGACGCAGCCCGCCGCATGAGATGCGGCGCGCAACGGGACTGACACGACTACACGAGATCCACCATGTCGCCTCTTTCACTGATCAACTCGCTGCTCGCCGCTTCGAGCAGCACATCGGGCAGCAGCGCATCGAACGGCGCGAACGCCGGCAGCGCGCTGCCGTTTTCGACCACGCTGCAGCAAAGCATCAACGCACAGAACCTGGCCGCCGCGCCTGCGCCGTCGCCCGCACCGAGCGCGCCGTCGCAGCCGGCATCGAACGGTTCGAGCGTGCACGACGCGCCGCCCGCCGACGATTCGTCCAACAGCACCGATGCGTCCGACAGCTCGAACAGCACCGGCAGCACCCAGGCCGCGAGCCAGACCGACAGCACGCAGCCAGGCAGCGCGGCGAACGGCGCGAATGGTGCGAGCGGCACGAATGGCAAGGACAAGGCCGATTCGGTTTCGAAGCAGAACGACGCCGCGCCGACCACGAGCGCGGCCGCCGCTGAGACTGCCGCAGCCGCCGCAGCAGCAGCCGCCGCGGCTCAGGCACAAGCTCAGGCGAGCGGCGCCACGGACGCAGCCAATGCAGCGAACGCGGCAACGCAACCGGCGATGCCTGCGTCGACCGACGTGGCCGGCAATACAACGACGCCCGTGATTCAGACGCCGTCGAAGAAGATCGCATCGCTCGATCCGAAAGCCACCCAGGACGCATTGCAGGCCGCCTTCGCCGCATTGGCGAGCGGCCAGGGCGTGGCGCCCGCTGCGGGCGCAGCGACGTCCGCGAATGCGGGCGCTGCCGCCACGGACGACGTAACGCTCGCTGGCCGCGGTGCTGGCTCAGGCAAGGGCCTGACCTTCGGTGACCTGCGCGCCGCGAAGGGCGACGCAGCACCGGCGAACACTGCCTCAGCCGCCGCGCCCGCCACTGTGACAACCGCGCCCCTGAGCCCGGCTGAAACGCTCGCCGCTGCCGCCGCCGGCTCGAATGCCGCGCAGGCAGCGCCCGTGCCCGCGGCGACCGCGGACACGAACGCCGCGCTCGCCGCGACTCAGGCCGCATCGGCGGCCGCCGCCGCGAGCGCGACTGCCACGCTCACTCAAGGCTCGAACCCGGCAACGGCTGCGATGGCGAACGCCATCGCACCTCAAGTCGGCGCCCATGACTGGGAAGACGCCTTCAGCCAGAAAGTCGTGTTCCTCACCAACGCGCATCAACAGACGGCAGAGCTCACGCTCAATCCGCGCGACCTCGGCCCTCTACAGGTCGTCCTCCAGGTTGCCGATAACCATGCACATGCCCTTTTTGTTTCGCAGCATCAGCAGGTGCGCGACGCGGTCGAAGCCGCGCTGCCGAAACTGCGCGAAGCGATGGAACAAGGCGGCATCGGGCTGGGAAGCGCGAGCGTCAGCGACGGCTTTGCCCGGCAGACCAGCCAGCAGGGCCAGGACCAGAGCGGCAGCACGCGCAGCGGCCGTGGCGGCAGCCGCGGCAGCAACGAGGGCATCGACATCGCAGGCGGCAGCGCGACGACAGTGAGCATGCCCGTGCGCCGCACGGTCGGACTCGTCGATACGTTCGCGTGATCCGATGCTGGGCGCATCGCCCCTCGGCGCGTTGTTGGCGTTGGCGCATCCGCTCCTTGCGGTGGTGTTTTTAGCGTTGCCCTGCGGAGAAGGTCAGCAAAGAATGCGGCTCGCATGGAGCCGCTTCGCCTTGCCAACGCCTATCGACAGCCCAAGCTGGAAGGCCTGAGGTAAACGTCAAGCGGCTCAGCGTGGGCTGCATCTTTTGCCTGCTTTTCTTCGCAGGCGGCCAGGAACAGCAGATGTCGCCCGCACAGAGGCAACGCTTGAAGAACGGAATACGCGTCGCGGATGCCAGCGAAAGCCAGCAAAAACAAACCAGAACCCGGCAGGCAAACAAACGAGCTAACGCTGAATTGCCCTTCTTTTCGACCCATCGCAGCATCGCCAGAAACCTGAAAATTCACCTACAGCATTGAGGCAATCAATTCCATGGCATCCACGACCGCAAACCAGCAAGCCAACGCGAAGCCCTCCTCGCCGGGCCTCGTCAAGCGCATTGTGTTGATCCTGCTGATCGTACTGGTCGCGGCAGGCGCAGCCGGTGCAGGCGTGTGGTTCTTCATGTCGAAGCGCGCGCCCGCCGCCGCGACGGCAGCAGCACCCGCTCCCGCCCCCGCGCCTATCTTCTTTCCGCTCGAATCGATGACAGTGAACCTGCAATCCGACGACGGCCAGCAACACTATCTGCGCATCGGCCTCACGCTGAAGCTCACCGACCAGAAGGTGCAGGAACATTTGACCGAACATATGCCCGAGATCCGCAGCCGCGTGCTGCTTGCACTGTCGAACAAGCATCCCGAAGATCTCGCGACGCTCGACGGCAAGAAAGCACTCGCCGCGGAACTCGAAAAGCTGATCGAAGAGCCGACTGAGGCCAACGGTCAACCGGTGCACGTCTCGGACGTGCTGTTCACTGAATTCGTCGTCCAGTAACGCGCCTAGCGCTGACTGATTTGATCTTGAACCGCGCCAACGAAGGGACGCACGAGGAATAGGAATGGGCCACGAAGAGTTCATGTCCCAGGAGGAGGTCGATGCCCTTCTCAAGGGCGTCACCGGCGAGTCTGACTCGCAAGCCGACCAGTCCGATCGTGCCGGCGTCCGCCCGTACAACATCGCGACACAGGAGCGCATCGTTCGCGGCCGGATGCCCGGCCTCGAAATCATCAACGACCGTTTCGCGCGACTGTTGCGCGTCGGCATTTTCAACTTCATGCGGCGCACAGCGGAAATTTCGGTCGGCCCGGTGAAGGTGCAGAAGTACAGCGAATTCACGCGCAATCTGCCGATCCCGACGAACCTGAACCTCGTCCATGTGAAGCCTCTGCGCGGCACGTCGCTGTTCGTGTTCGATCCGAACCTCGTGTTCTTCGTGGTCGACAATCTGTTCGGCGGCGACGGGCGTTTTCATACGCGCGTCGAAGGCCGTGAATTCACGCAGACCGAGCAGCGCATCATCCACAAGCTGCTGAATCTCGTGTTCGAACACTATACGGCTGCATGGAAGAGCGTGCGGCCGCTGTCGTTCGAATACACGCGCTCGGAAATGCATACGCAGTTCGCAAACGTTGCCACGCCGAACGAGATCGTGATCGTCACGCAGTTCTCGATCGAATTCGGACCGACGGGCGGCACGCTGCATATCTGCATGCCGTACTCGATGATCGAGCCGATCCGCGACGTGCTCTCCTCGCCGATTCAGGGCGAAGCGCTCGAAGTGGACCGCCGCTGGGTGCGCGTGCTGTCGCAGCAGGTGCAGGCAGCCGAAGTAGAGCTGACGGCGGATCTCGCGCAGATCCCCGTGACGTTCCAGGAGATTCTCAACATGAAGGCGGGCGACGTGCTGCCCATCAATATTCCGGAGCACATCACCGCGAAAGTCGACGGCGTGCCCGTGATGGAATGCGGCTACGGTATTTTCAATGGGCAATACGCGCTGCGCGTGCAGAAGATGATCAGCGCAGCGGAACAGATGAAGGAAGCGGGATATGACTGAGTTGAACTCGACACCCGAAATGGACATGCCGGAAGAGTCCAAAGTGAATGATTCGATGCCTGGCTCGGGCTCCGACGAAGCATCGCTCGACGATTGGGCGAGCGCGCTCGCTGAGCAGAACGACAACACCGCTGTGAGCGCGAGCACTGCGGGCGTGTTCCAGCCGCTGTCGAAGGTCGAGCCGACCACGACGCGCAACGACATCGACATGATCCTGGACATTCCCGTTCAGATGACCGTCGAACTGGGCCGCACGAAAATCGCGATCCGCAACCTGCTGCAACTCGCGCAGGGTTCCGTCGTCGAGCTGGATGGTCTGGCAGGCGAACCGATGGACGTGCTCGTCAACGGTTGCCTGATCGCACAGGGCGAAGTGGTTGTCGTGAACGACAAGTTCGGTATTCGCCTGACGGACATCATCACGCCGTCCGAGCGCATCCGGAAGCTGAACCGATGAAATACGCAGTATCCCGGGCCGCGTCACACGGGAGCGGCCAGCCGCTTCCGCGCCGCGCCCGTCTCATGTCGACGGTTGCACTGGCGTGTCTCACGCTCGGTGCAAGCGCCTTCCATTTCGCGCACGCCGCCGACATGAATGCCGTCAACAACGCCGCGAAGATCGCCTCGGGCGTCGGGGCGGGAACCGCGGTGCCAGCCCTCGGCGTCGGCGCCGTGTTGCAGACCATCGTCGGACTCGCCGTCGTCATCGGCCTCGTGTTCGGCTTCGCGTGGCTCGCACGCCGCTTCGGCCTGCAACCCGGCCAGCGCGGCGGGATTGTGAAGACGATCGGCGGCACGTCGCTCGGCGGCAAGGAACGTGTTGCGGTCGTGGAAGTGGGCGGCACCTGGCTCGTGCTCGGTGCGGCGCCCGGCAATGTGCGCCTGTTGCATACGATGCCTGCCGGCTCGGTCAAGGGCACCTCTTCTTTCACCGGCACGCCTGCGGCGCCTGGCACATCCGGCGAAACGCCCGCCGGCAGCCCGGTCCAGCTGAGCGGCAACTTTGGACAGCGCTTTCGCGACGCGCTCAAGCAGGAAGCATCCAGACGTTTCCAGCGACGCGACAGCGGAGAACAGTAATGCAGTACGACCGATCTGACGTGCAGCGCAGCGACGCTGTGACTTCCCACGCCTTGACGAAGACTACCGTTTCGATGAAAAAGCGCATCCTGAAGGGTGTTGCATTTGCTGCGCCGCTCGCCGTTCCTGCGCTGATGCTTGCCGCTCCGACGCTGTCGCATGCGCAGACTGCGGGTCTGCCCGCTTTCAACACGAGCCCCGGCCCGAACGGCGGCACGACGTACTCGCTAAGCGTGCAGACGATGCTGCTGCTTACGATGCTGTCGTTCCTGCCCGCGATGGTGCTGATGATGACGAGCTTCACGCGCATCATCATCGTGTTGTCGCTGCTGCGTCAGGCGATCGGCGCGCCGACCACGCCGCCCAACCAGGTGCTGGTCGGTCTCGCGCTGTTTCTTACGCTGTTCGTGATGTCGCCCGTGCTCGACAAGGCCTACAACGACGGCTACAAACCGTTCTCCGAAGGTACGATACAGATGGACGAGGCCGTGAAGCGCGGTGTCGCGCCGTTCAAGGCGTTCATGCTGAAGCAGACACGCGAGAGCGATCTCGCGCTGTTCGCGCGCATCTCGCACGCGCCGCCGATGCAGGGCCCGGAAGACGTGCCGCTGTCGCTGCTGGTGCCGTCGTTCGTGACGAGCGAACTGAAGACGGGCTTCCAGATCGGCTTCACCGTGTTCATTCCGTTCGTGATCATCGACATGGTGGTGGCGAGCGTGCTGATGTCGATGGGCATGATGATGATTTCGCCCGCGACCATTTCGCTGCCTTTCAAGCTGATGCTGTTCGTGCTGGTCGACGGCTGGCAGCTGATCGTCGGTTCGCTCGCGCAGAGCTTCGTTTAAGTCCAGCATCGCCGGGAGAGTTGCACCATGACGCCGGAAACCGTCACCACCCTTGCGCACGAAGCGATGTACATCGCGTTGCTGCTGGCCGCGCCGCCGCTGTTCGTGGGGCTCGTCGTCGGTCTGATCGTGAGCCTGTTCCAGGCCGCGACGCAGATCAACGAAGCGACGCTGTCGTTCATTCCGAAGCTATTCGCGATTGCCGTGACGCTGGTGCTGATCGGCCCGTGGATGCTTGCGAAGATGCTCGATTACATGCGCCACATGTTCACGAGCATTCCGACGCTCGCCGGCTGAGCGCCGTTCTCTTTCCTTCTTCTTTCGACGCGCGATGTTTTCCGTCACCTACGAGCAGCTGAACGTCTGGCTCACCGCGTTCCTGTGGCCGTTCGTGCGGATACTCGCGCTGATGGCGACGGCGCCCGCATTCGGCGACAAGTCGCTGCCGAACCGCGTGAAGATTGGCCTGGCGGGCTTCGTCACACTGATCGTCGCACCGACGATTGGTGCGCTGCCGTCGGCCACCGTGTTTTCCGCGCAGGGCATCTGGATCATCGTGAACCAGTTCCTGATCGGCGCGGCGCTGGGCTTCACGATGCAGATCGTGTTTGGCGCGGTGCAAGCTGCGGGCGACATCATCGGCATGAGCATGGGCCTCGGCTTCGCGACATTCTTCGACCCGCATGCGGCGGGTTCGACGGATGTGATGTCGCGCTATGTGTACATGATCGCGATTCTGACTTTTCTTGCGCTGGATGGGCACCTGCAGGTGCTGTCGGCGTTGGTGCAGACGTTTCAGGCGCTGCCGGTGTCCGCGAATGTGCTGGGGGCGAATGGCTGGCGCGTGCTGGTTGGATGGGGGAGCACTGTGGTCAGTGCTGGGCTGCTGTTGTCTTTGCCCATTGTCACCGCGCTTTTGATTACCAACCTCGCGTTGGGGATTCTCAATCGGGCTGCGCCGCAGGTCGGGGTGTTTCAGGTTGGATTGCCGGTTACTGTCATTACCGGGTTGCTTTTGATTCAGCTCATGCTGCCGAATATGATGCCCTTCTTTGCTCGCGTGTTCGAGAGTGGGATCGATCAGATGGCTCGGGTGGCGGCCGGTTTAAAGTAAGGTTCTTGCCTTCGTGGCGCGGGCTACGCCTTTAGTTTTCGGTCGGCGGTTTTGGGTTCGGTTTTGGGTTCGCTGGCATCCGCGTTTTGCTTCCGGTTTGCTGGCGTTGCCCTTCGGCGAAAGCCCGTAAGGCCTGCTGCGCGGCCGCTTCACTCGCAGCCGCATAGATCGGGCGCAGCGCCGCTGCGAGAGGCTTACGGTCCTTGTAGCTCGCATATTCCAGACTGTTGCGGATCAGATGCACGGGGGACCTATCCGCGCACGCCCGCGAGAGCGAAAGCAAACACCGATCAGCGTCGGCGAACAACAAAACCAAAACCTCAAAATGCAAAACCGGCACCAAAGGCACCGGTCCGGTAAACAGCACAGCAAAGCACAGGGAATCGCGAAAGGAGCTAAGCCCCTTCGACTCAAATTCCAAAAGCAGGAACCCGCCCATCCGGCCCATAAAGCGCACCGCGCTCCGGCCCAACAGCCACGTTCAAGGCGGCCAGAGCCCGCCGGTTATACTCCATGCGAGTACGGATCAACGCGCCATTGGTCGTATTGAACCGCTTCGCCCGCTCAACCGACTTCTGCAACAACGACCATTGCGCCGCAAGACGAGAATCGTTGGCCACAGCCAGCTCCATGCCCTTCCATCCGGCGGGATAACCCAGTTCCGCAAGCTGCGAGTCGCGAACCTTCTCCAGCATGGAGAGCTTCTCCACCAGCTCCATCTTCTTTTCGACGATGGGCGGCAGCGTGTCGATGGGATGTACCGTGGTCAGCGCCCGCTCCTCGGCAGCGAGGACGGAGGCAAATAGCTCCACAGCGGAATATTCGTCGATGACGGTGGCAAGCAGGGCGTCTTTCATCACAAAACAACTCGCTAGGCACCGGATTGCGTCTTTCGCAGCCCGGATTTGTCACAAATACCGCCCCGCACCCGGCGCACCGTTCATCGATGCGTCGTCAGTTGCCGGACGACTGGCTCTTCTTCTGCAACAGGTCGCGCGCCGTTGCCAGCACGCCGTCGGCGATCTTTCCGGAGTCGATCGTCAACGTACCGTCCTTGATCGCCTGCTTGATCGACGCGACATGCGACGTGTCGATGTCCGACGAACCGGCGCTCGCGAGGCTGTGCAACTGCGACGACAGTCCCGACAGATTGACACTCGCGTCACCCGACGCGCCCGTGGCCGTCGACGTCGACGCACCGACACCGCCCGTCGTCGGGGTGTCGCCTTGCTGCGTGCGCTGCAGGCCGTCTTTCAACGTCTGCAGGCCTGAATGGGGAGTGGAATCAACTTTCACGATCGGCTTCCTGAACGATTTGAATGTAATAACGGCATTCATCCATCGAACTTTAGCTGAGCCGATCCGACACATTTTTCAGGTTGTAACCACCGCAATTGCCCTTCAGAGCTGGATTTCGACCGTCCCGGCGTCCTTCACGACGCCCTGAATGATCTGCCCATTCGCCGTCCTCACCTTGACCGGCTGGCCCGGCGACGCGTTGTTCATGGCACTGCCTTCCGCCGAAATCGCGAAACCGGGCCCCTGAGCGACGACCTTCACGCTCTGGCCGATCGACACCGCCTCGGCGCTCTTCAACATGTCGCGGCGCAGCGGCAAGCCCGGCGACACACGCATCAGCGCGACGGAGCCGACCACCTGCGACGCATCGGTGATCACGGCTTGCGGCAGAACCGTCAGGTCTCCGTCGCGCGCGACGAGATCGGAGGACGACAGCAGCTCGCCTGGCGCAATGGAGCGTGCGGCGACGAAGTACGTCGCGTGAATCGAAACCTTGGCCTGCAGATACAGCGTCCAGGGACGCTCGCCCGCGCAGCGCACGCCGACCGTCGTGCGGCCCCAGACGCGCGCCCCCGTCGGCAGGAACGGCTCGAGCGTCGTGCACGCGGCGAGACCGCGCGGAAAGACCGTCGCGACGCTGATGTCGACCTTGCCCGGCAAACCCGCCGACTGCTGCTGCAAATAGGCAAGCGCCGCGCGCCGGATCGATTCGCCGTCCTGTTGTCCGGGCGGCGTCGGCGCAACCGGCTGAGCGGCGGACTGAGCCGCTGCCTGCGCCGGCGCCCGAGCAGATGCCTGAGCAGCGAGCACGCCATTGCGCGCGACGGCATTACCGGCGGGAGGATTCACGGCAATCGGCTGAACGCCCGCCGTCTGCCGCGCCACAGCTTGCGCCGGCGCGACCAACACAGGCATCACCTGACGCGCCGCCGGTTGCAGGCTCACGCGCATCATGCCCGGCGCAGGCGCATTCATATGGGCGGGCGCAACGGGCGCACTCCGCTGTGCCGCTGCTTCGTCCGCACCCGGAATCACGATCGCACCATCGGCACGGGCAGCTTGCGCGAAGCGGTCCGCGTCGCCACGCGGATTCGCGGCAAGCGTTGCGGGCGCAACGGACGGCGTATTCGGAACGCTCGCGCGGGATGCAGCAGCGGGCGGCTGCGTATTGATGCGCTCGGCCAGCGCCTGCAGTTCGGCGGGATTCTTCTCGCCGGGTCCCGCAATCACGATCGGTCCGCCGGACGAGCCGTTTTCCTGTGCATGCGCAACGGATGCGGCCGCGCATGCGACGACCAGTGCCATCGCCGACAGCGTCCGGGCAGCGCGCGCGCCCATACGGCGAGCTTCGCGCGAAGCGGTGGCGGGCAAGGGCATGGTCGTTCTCCTTCTCTGATGCAACGGTACGCCTCGCATTCTAGAGTTCGCGCCCTCCGCGCAAACGGTGAATAGAGGTGTCCTTTCCCGGCTATTCGTCCGATTAAGTCTTGCGCCCCGCCCGCACAATGCGTCACATGCAAAAAGGCCTTCCGGCCGGCGCAGTCGAAACGCTTCTTACCGGACAACGCGGAGCGACGGTGCGGACGGGCGGCCTCGGACCGTTCCACGGAGAACCCAATGCTGGACAAACTCGATGCCGAATTTGCCTTTGGCCGCCAGGCGCTCGATGTGCGCGCCTATCGCCAGGAATTGCTGTCGTCGAACATCGCGAATTCGGACACGCCGGGCTACAAGGCTCGCGATATCGATTTCGCTTCGTCGCTCGCGGGCGCGCTGAAGAAAAGCGGCGGCTCGACGGCGGGCGCGTCGAACAACTCGCAACTCGCAATGACGCAGCCGGCCGGCGTGTCGCAAGGCATGTCGATGGCTTCGACGGAGCCGGGCCACATGACGGGCAAGGCGCGCCTTGTCGCGACGGGCGGCCCGACCGACGACTTCGGCCGCGTCGCCTATCGCATTCCGGCGCAGCCTTCGCTGGATGGCAACACCGTCGATCTGGACGCCGAGCGCGTGCAGTTCGCCGACAACTCGCTGCACTTCGAGTCGGGCATGACGGTGCTGTCGCAGCAGATCAAGGCCATGCTGTCGGCGATCACGTCGAACGGTTGATGAACTGCGCGGCCTTCCATAGAGAAGGCGGCGCGCTGGACCACGCTAGAAACCAGAACGCTACGGGATTAGACGCCGGTGCACCGGCAAGAGAGGTCGAAAAGCCATGCCATCCCTGATGAACATTTTCAACGTCGCCGGTTCGGCGATGTCCGCGCAGTCGCAACGCCTGAACGTGACCGCGTCGAACCTCGCGAACGCCGACAGTACGACGGGCCCCGACGGCAAGCCGTACAAGGCGAAGCAGGTCGTGTTCGCCGTCAACCCGATCGGCGGCGCGCGCACGGGCTCCGGCCAGCAGGTCGGCGGCGTGCAGGTGACGGGCGTCATCGACGATCCGACGCCGATGAAGACGTCGTACGAGCCCGGCAACCCGGCCGCCGACGCAAACGGTTACGTGCAGTTGCCGAACGTCGACCCCGTGCAGGAAATGGTCAACATGATTTCGGCATCGCGCTCTTACCAGGCCAACGTCGAAACGCTCAACACCGCGAAACAGCTGATGCTGAAGACGCTCACGATCGGAACCTGAGGAGAAGCTCCTTGACTACCAGCACCACTATCGGCAACAACGGCGCGACGGTTTCGCAGACATTGCTCGACACGATGAACGGCGCGAAGAGTGCGTCGTCGTCGAGCAGCTCGTCGAGCGCGACCTCGGGCAGCGACCTGCAGAACACTTTCCTGCAACTGCTCATCGCGCAGATGAAGAACCAGGATCCGACGAGCCCGATGGACAGCTCGCAGATGACCTCTCAGCTCGCGCAGATCAACACGGTGACGGGCATCGGCCAGCTGAATTCGTCGCTGACCTCGCTCGCTTCGCAACTCACGACCAACCAGCAAACGCAGGCCGCGAACCTGATCAATTCGACGGTGCTCGCACCGGGGGACAGCTTCTCGGTGTCGTCGGGCAAGGCAACGGGCTTCGGCGTCACGCTCGCCAGCGACGCGACGGACGTGCAGGTCACGGTCAAGAACTCGGCAGGCCAGATCGTCAACACGATCGACCTCGGCAAGCAGTCGGCAGGCACGATTCCCGTCGGCTGGACACCCGTCGACAAGAGCGGCAACGCGCTGCCCGACGGCACCTACACATTCACGGCAGCCAGCACGACGGCAAACGGCACGGGCGCTCCTACCACGCTGTCGGCCGCGACCGTGCAGGGTGTCCTCAAGCAGCCGGACGGCACGCCTGGCCTCGTTCTGTCGAACGGCAAAACGGTTGGCCTGTCGACGGTCGCCGCCATTATCTAAACGCATTCAGCATCACCCGATACGGAGACCGTCATGGGTTACCAACAAGGATTGAGCGGACTGGCAGGCGCATCGAGCGACCTCGACGTCATCGGCAACAACATCGCGAACGCAAACACCGTCGGCTTCAAGCAAGGCGCTGCGCAGTTCGCGGACATGTACGCGAACTCGGTCGCCACGGCCGTCAATAACCAGATCGGTATCGGCACGCGCATGTCGCAAGTCGAGCAGAACTTTTCGCAAGGCACGATCTCGACGGACGACATCGCACTGCACGTCGCGATCAACGGCAGCGGCTTCTTCCAGATGTCGAACAACGGCGCGCTGACATACTCGCGCAACGGCGTGTTCCAGCTCGACAAGAACGGCTACATCACGAACGCTGACGGTCTGAAGCTGATGGGCTACGCGGCGAACGCGAACGGCATCATCAACACGGCCGGCACGGTGCCGCTGCAGGTGCCGACGGCGAACATTCCGCCGACGGCCACCAAGACGATCACGGCAGGCCTGAACCTGAACGCGCAGGACGCGCTCAAGCTGGGCACGCCCTCGGTGACCTTTACGACCAGCACGGGCTCGCTGACGAACAACGGCGTGTCGATCACCGACGCGACGCAAGGCACGAACGCGAACACGTACACCATCACGTTCTCTAGCCCGACGGCCTACACGGTCACGTCGAGCGACGGCACGAGCACCACGGGCACGTACTCCGCCAATTCGCCGATCAAGCTCGGCAACGGCGAGACGATCACGCTGGCGGGCACGCCTGCTACGGGCGACTCGCTGACGGTCGCGCCGACTGCGCTCGCCTTCGACCCGACCAACAGTGCGACGTACAGCTACTCGACGTCGGTGCCCGTGTACGACTCGCTGGGCGGCGAACAACAGGTCGACATGTACTTCGTGAAGACCTCGGCCGGCTCGTGGGACGTGTACGCAGGCAAGGACGGCAACGTCTCGACGACGAAGATCGGCACCGCGAAGTTCGACACGTCGGGCAATCTGGTCAGCACGCTCGACTCGTCGGGTAACCCGACCTCGACGCTGTTCGCGTTCAACTTCTCGATCCCGAACTCGGACGGCTCCGCGACGCCGCAAAACCTGACGCTGAAGATCGGCGGCACGACGCAGTTCGGCAGCAAGGACGGCACGAACTCGCTGACGCAAGACGGCTTCGCGGCCGGCCAGCTGACGAACTTCACGGTCGGCACGGACGGCATCATCACGGGCAACTACTCGAACGGCCAGACGGCGGCACTCGGCCAGGTCGCACTCGCAACCTTCGCGAACCAGAACGGCCTGATCAACCTCGGCAACAACCAGTTCCAGGCAACGGCTGCTTCGGGCGTTGCAGTAGTCGCCGCGCCGGGCTCGACGAACCACGGCTCGCTGCAAGGCGGCGCCACGGAAAACTCGAACGTCGATCTGACGAGCGAGCTGGTGAACCTGATCACCGCGCAACGCAATTACCAGGCGAACGCGCAGACGATCAAGACCCAGCAGACCGTCGACCAGACGCTCATCAACCTGTAATCGCTGACGTACCGACACCATCATGGACCGGCTCATATACACCGCGATGTCGGGCGCGACCCAGGCGCTCGAACAGCAGGCCGTGGTCGCGAACAACCTCGCGAACACCTCGACCACGGGTTTCAAGGCGCAGCTCGCGACGTTCCGCGCCGTGCCGATGGCGTTCGGCGACGGCAGCACGATTCAGGACGACACCACTCGCACTTTTGTGCTGTCGTCCACGCCGGGCGCGGATTACACGCCCGGCCCGATCCAGCAGACGGGCAACCCGCTCGACGTCGCGATCCAGGGTCCGGGCTGGCTGTCCGTTTTGACGCCTGACGGCGAGGAAGCGTACACGCGTGCAGGCAACCTTCATGTCGACGAAAACGGCCAGCTCGTGACGGCCAACAACCTGCCCGTGGTCGGCGGCGGCGGCCCGGTGGCCGTGCCACCCGGCGCGCAGGTGACCATCGGCAAGGACGGCACCGTATCGGCGCTGATGCCGGGCGACCCCGCCACGACGATCGCACTGGTCGATCAGTTGAAGCTGGTGAATCCCGCCCCCGGCGCGCTCAAGCGCGGCGACGACGGCCTCTTTCACACGAACGACGGCAATCCCGCCGACGCCGATCCCGCTGTGGTCGTCGCGGCAGGCGCGCTGGAAGGCAGCAACGTGAACCCGGTATCGGCGATGGTCTCGATGATCACCAACGCTCGCCAGTTCCAGATGCAGACGAAGATGATCGAGTCCGCCGACCAGAACGAGCAGTCGGCCAACAAGCTGCTGAACTTCAGCTAATCCCGACGCAGATTTAACGGAACGCACCACCCTGCGTTCAGGAGAAACAAGTGAACCGCTCACTCTATATCGCCGCGACCGGCATGAATGCGCAACAGGCGCAGATGGACACGATCTCGAACAACCTCGCGAACGTCAGCACCAACGGCTTCAAGGGCTCGCGCGCCGTGTTCGAGGACCTGCTGTATCAAACGATCCGCCAGCCGGGCGCGAACTCGACGCAGCAGACGGAACTGCCATCGGGCATCCAGCTCGGCACGGGCGTGCAGCAGGTCGCCACCGAGCGTCTGTACACGCAGGGTAACCTGCAGCAGACGGGCAACTCGAAGGACGTCGCGATCAACGGTCAGGGCTTCTTCCAGGTGCAGATGCCGGACGGCACGACGGCCTACACGCGCGACGGCTCGTTCCAGACCAACTCGCAGGGCCAACTCGTCACATCGAGCGGCTATCAGGTGCTGCCCGCCATCACGATTCCGCAGAACGCGACGTCGCTTACGATCGGCAGCGACGGCGTGGTGTCGGTGACGACGGCAGGCTCGACGGCGACGACGCAGATCGGCTCGCTGCAGATTGCCACGTTCATCAACCCGACGGGTCTCGATGCGAAGGGCGAAAACCTGTTCGCCGAGACGACGTCGTCGGGCACGCCGAACGTCGCGACGCCGGGTCTGAACGGCGCGGGCACGCTGAATCAGGGCTACGTCGAAGCATCGAACGTGAACGTCGTGCAGGAACTGGTGAACATGATCCAGACCCAGCGCGCGTACGAAATCAACAGCAAGGCCGTGACGACCTCCGACCAGATGCTGCAGACGCTCAGCCAGATGCCGGTTTAAGGCTGACAGTCGGAAACAATCAGGCGGTAATCAAGATGTCGCACTTCACCCGTATCCAGGTTCCTCTGCGCAGCGCGCGGGCTGTTTCCATGCTCGCGTGTGCCGGCGCGCTCGCAGCCGCGCTCGGCGGCTGTGCACTCGTGCCGAAGCAGCCGATCACCCAGCAGCCGATGACGGCCGTCCCGCCGGCGCCGCCGTCGCTGCAGGCGCCCGGTTCGATCTACAACCCGGGGTACGCTGGCCGGCCGCTGTTCGAAGACCAGCGTCCGCGCAACGTCGGCGACATCCTGACCATCGTCATTTCCGAAAACATCAACGCAACGAAGTCGTCCGGCGCGAACACGAACCGCAACGGCGAGACCAAGTTCGGCGTGCCGACGGCGGGCTTTCTCGGCGGCCTGTTCGGCAAGGTGAACCTCGACGCGACGGGCGCCAACACGTTCAAGGCAACGGGCGGCGCCAATGCATCGAACACTTTCAGTGGCACGATTACCGTCACGGTGATCGGCGTGCAGCCGAACGGCAACCTCGTCGTCAGCGGCGAGAAGCAGATGCTGATCAACCAGGGCAACGAGTTCGTGCGTTTCTCGGGTGTGGTCAACCCGAACACGATCAGCAGCCTGAATGCCGTCTACTCGACTCAGGTCGCGGACGCGAAGATCGAGTATTCAGCCAAGGGTTACATCGACGAGTCGCAGAACATGAGCTGGCTGCAACGCTTCTTCCTCAACGTCGCGCCGTTCTGACCATGCGAACCTTCTCTTTCTCCCGTCTGAAGCCCGTCATCGGAATCGCCGCGCGTGCGTTCGCAATGGTGGCGCTCGCGTGCGCCGCGCTGCCCGTCACGACGCATGTCGCCCACGCAGAACGCCTGAAGGATCTCGTGCAGATCCAGGGCGTGCGCGACAACCCGCTGATCGGCTATGGCCTGGTCGTCGGTCTCGACGGCACGGGCGACCAGACCACGCAGACGCCGTTCACGACGCAGACGCTCGCGAACATGCTCGCGAACCTCGGCATATCGATCAACAACCAGCAGGCGGGCTCGAATTCCAGCAACAGTTCGCTCTCGAGCATGCAGCTGAAGAACGTCGCCGCCGTGATGGTGACGGCATCGCTGCCCGCGTTCGCGCGTCCCGGCGAAGCCCTCGACGTGACGGTCTCGTCGCTCGGCAACGCGAAGAGCCTGCGCGGCGGCACGTTGCTGCTCACGCCGCTCAAGGGCGCCGACGGCCAGGTGTACGCGCTGGCGCAGGGCAACATGGCCGTCGGCGGCGCAGGTGCGAGCGCGAACGGCAGCAAGGTGCAGGTGAACCAGCTTGCGGCTGGCCGCATTACGGGCGGCGCGATCGTCGAACGCTCGGTGCCGACGACGATTTCGCAGGCAGGCACGATGCAGCTCGAACTGAACGACATGGACTACGACACGACGCAGCGCGTGACGTCCGCGATCAACAACGCGTTCGGCTTCGGCACGGCAGTTGCGCTCGACGGCCGCACGATCCAGTTGCGCGCGCCGAGCGATCCGGCGCAGCAGGTGCAGTTCATGGCGCAGTTGCAGAATCTCGACGTGAAGCCTGGTCAGGCGGCCGCCAAGGTGATCCTGAACGCGCGCACGGGCTCGATCGTGATGAATCAGATGGTCACGCTGCAGAATTGCGCGGTTGCGCACGGCAATCTTTCCGTGATCGTCAACACGCAGCCGGTGGTGAGTCAGCCGGGTGCGTTCTCGAATGGCCAGACGGTGGTTGCGCAACAGTCGCAGATCGCGCTGAAGCAGGACAACGGCGCGCTCAAGCTGGTGAGTGCGGGCGCGAATCTCGCAGAAGTCGTGAAGGCGCTCAACGCGCTCGGCGCGACGCCTGCGGATCTGATGTCGATCCTCCAGGCCATGAAGGCAGCGGGTGCGCTGCGAGCCGAACTCGAGATCATCTAAGGAACAGCAAGAATGAACTCCGATACGACGCGCAACGCCGCGAATGACCTGACCAACCGTTTCGCGCTCGACACACAGGGCTTCGATGCGATGCGCGCGCAGGCAGTCGCGAATCCGCGCGAAGCGATGAAGTCGGCTGCGAAGCAGTTCGACGCGGTCTTCACGCAAATGATGCTGAAGAGCATGCGCGATGCGACGCCGCAAGATGGTCCGTTCGATTCGCACGATTCGGCGACCTTCACGTCGATGATGGACCAGCAGCTTTCGCAGCAGATGTCGTCTAAGGGCATCGGCGTCGCCGACGCGATGCTCAAGCAGTTGATGCGCAACTCGGGCATGTCCGCCGACGATTCGAACGCTGGCAACAACGTCGCGCTGAATGCGCTGGCGAAGGCGTATTCGAATCCGGCGAACAACGGCGCGCTGAAGATGGGCAAGGGTTATTCGGCGAACAGCGCGTTGACGCCGCCCGTGCGCGGCGACGGTTCGTCGGACAAGGTCGATGCCTTCGTCGACAAGCTTGCTGCTCCCGCGCAGGCCGCGAGCGCCGCGACGGGTATTCCGGCGCGCTTCATCATCGGCCAGGCCGCCCTCGAATCGGGCTGGGGCAAGCGCGAGATCAGGAAGTCGGATGGCTCGACGAGCCACAACATCTTCGGCATCAAGGCCACCGATGACTGGACCGGCAAGACAGTCGCTACAGTCACGACCGAGTACATCAACGGCCGTCCGCAGCGCGTGGTGGAGAAATTCCGCGCGTACGATTCGTACGAGGAAGCGATGACGGACTACGCGAGTTTCCTGAAGTCGAATCCGCGCTATGCGCAGGTGATCAATTCGTCGCGCGATGTGAACGGCTTTGCGCAGGGCATGCAGCGCGCCGGTTACGCGACCGATCCGCACTACGCGAAGAAGCTCATCTCGATCATGCAGAAGATGGTGTGACGGTTGCTGGCGCGGCGCGCCCGGGTGTGCCGGGGAGCGTCGCGGCGCGATACATCACAGGCATCGAGCCGGCGACGATGGAACGTCGACGGGGCCACGCGGCGCCCGTCGGCCAGAGCCGCTTTCCTTCCTGTCGAGTCTCTTCCATTTGTCCGGATGCGCATTGAGTTTCGCGTATCCTGTTTGTTGCGGCGTCAAACGTTTGCGGAAAATATTTCGTAAAAGCGGGCTAAACTTTGACCCGACGCTGCCGCTAAACAGGCTGACCCGATACCGGAAAGCGTAGAAAATTCCGGTCCCACGTGTGTTTCGCGACCGCTGCAGGCTGGGCTGAAACCTGGCTGGCCGTCTTCGCGCGACGTGCCCGCAAGAACGAAGAGAAATTGGCAAGGCCATGAATACCACCCAGTCGAATGGTGACAACCGCGAGACGGAAGGCGTCGACTTCGGCCGCCGCAATCCGCTTGAGATCGGTGTGCAGTTGCGCAACCTGCTCAATCGCGGCGATTTTCTGACCGTGCAGTACAAGGGCGGGCAGCTCGTGACGAAGATTCTCGAGGTGGACGTGCGCGAGCGAACGTTCACGTTCGACTGGGGCGCGCTCGCGGAGCAGAACCGAGGCTTGCTGTCATCGCCCGAAGGCCATTTCCACGCGACGCCGGACGGCGTGCGAGTTCATTTCGTCACGCACACGCCACGCGAGACGACTTTCGAGGGCCGTCCGTCGTTCGAGGCCGATTTCCCCGAGGTGCTCTATTACGTTCAGCGTCGCGAGTATTTTCGCGTCGATGCGCCGCTGCTCGATCCGTACATTTGTCGTGGACGGCTGCCGGATGGCGAGGGCTTCCGCTTCGAGGTGCAGGATCTGTCACTGGGAGGCATCGCGATGCGCACGAGCGACGAGCGCGTGACGTCGCTGGAGCACGGCGTGCAGCTGCTCGATACGGAGGTCACGCTTGGGGCGCTGGGGACGTTGCAGCTCGATCTCGAGTTGATGTCGAACCGGATTATCGAGCTGCCTAATGGTACGCAGCGGTATACGTTGGGGTTCAGGTTTTTGTCCCTGCCGGGAAATGCCGAGAACACGCTTCAGCGGCTGATCACCCAGCTGGAGATGAAGCGGCGCTCATTGGTGCGCGCGTAACTCATTTGTCTCTCTTCTCTCTGCTGGGCGGTAGTGGGGACCTTTCGGCGCGGGTAGGCCTTTTTGGTTTTGGTTTTGGTTTTGCTTTTGGTTTTGCTTTTGCTGGCATCCGCGTTTTGCTTCTGGTTGGCTGGCGTTGCCCCTGTGCGGGGCACACCTACTTTTCTTTGCCGCGGCAAAGAAAAGTAGGCAAAAGAAAGCCGCTCACACCGCCAGCCTGTGTGATTGCCCACGGGCCCCCAACGTCCCCATCCTTCACGCGGCAGCGCACTAGCTTGCGTGCGTTGCCAGCGCCGTGAACAGCCGCACCACCCACTCCAGTCACCCGTAGTCCCGCCAGCGGCAGCGTTTCGTCTGAGCCGCCCAGGTGGCAAACTGTGTGTAAGTAGTCGCGCCGCGTGCGTTGCCGATCCTACGACACCGATCCCGCTTTTTAGTCCGGAGTGGTGCACTTCCCTCGTGACGGCCTACACACAGTTTGCCACCTGGGCGGCCATGGACGTCTGGCAACGCGATACGTGACGCGGGAATGTGAAGTGGGTGAGGCGAATCCAGGAGCGCTGGCGACGGGCGTACATTAGCGCGATACCGCAAGCAGGACGGGGACGTTGGGGGCCCGTGGGTAAGAACGAGGATTGGCGGTGTGAGCGGCTTTCTTTTGCCTACTTTTCTTTGCCGCGGCAAAGAAAAGTAGGTGCCGCCCCGCACAGGGGCAACGCCAGCCAACCAGAAGCAAATCGCGGATGCCAGCAAAACCGAAAGCAAAAGCAGAAGCAAAAGCAAAAGCAGAAGCAAAAGCAAAACCAAAAAGGCGTAGCCCGCGCCGAGCAGGCAAACATGGCGACTGGCGTCGCAGAACAAATTCACAATGGCGAAGCCGCGCCGCAGGCAAAAAACCTCATTACGCCCTCAATGTTCCGGCGCCCAGGCCGATATATGAAGTGTTCGGTCAACCTGGCAGTGCTCACGCGCTGCCCCTTACGCCGTCTTTCAGGATGACGCATGTCGAGTAACCTTTTTAGCATCGGCCTTAGTGGACTCAATGCAGCCCAGTGGGGGCTGACGACTACGGGTCAGAACATCAGCAACCAGGCGACGCCCGGCTACTCCGTCGAGCGTCCCGTCTACGCGGAA
The DNA here is from genome assembly GCF_000020045.1 of Paraburkholderia phymatum STM815. Lineage (GTDB taxonomy): Bacteria > Pseudomonadota > Gammaproteobacteria > Burkholderiales > Burkholderiaceae > Paraburkholderia > Paraburkholderia phymatum. The sequence continues at coordinate 3,311,932 of NC_010622.1, forward strand.
TCGAGTGGTCAGTACACGGGCTCCGGCTATCTCGGCAGCGGCGTATCGACGACGACCGTCCAGCGCCAGTACAGCCAGTACCTGACGACCGAGCTCAACAACGCGCAGTCGCAGTCCGGCTCGCTCAATTCTTACTACAACCTGATCGCCCAGCTCAACAACATGGTCGGCAGCCCGACTTCGGGTATATCCAGCGCGATCACGAGCTACTTCACCGGCCTGCAGAACGTCGCGAACGATGCATCGAATCCCGCGATGCGCCAAAGCGCCATCAGCAACGCGCAATCGTTGGCGGACCAGATCAATGCAGCAGGCGACCAGTACGACCAGCTGCGCACCAACGTCAACACGCAGCTCGGCGATACGGTCAAGCAGATCAACACCTACAGCTCGCAAATCGCACAGCTGAACGCGCAGATCCAGTCGCTGAGCGCACAAGGCCAACCACCCAACCAGTTGCTCGACCAGCGCGATCTCGCTGTGTCGAACCTGTCGCAACTGGTCGGCGTGCAGGTCGTGCAAGGCGATACCGGCTATAGCGTGTTCATGGGCAACGGCCAGCCGCTCGTCGTCGCCGACAAGAGCTTCAATCTTACGACGGTCACCTCGCCTGCCGATCCGACGGAAACGGCCGTTGCTTATGCAGGTCTCTCCAGCCTTGCAGGAACGACGACGCCGCAAATCCTGCCCGACAGCACCCCGCTGGGAGGGCAGATCGGTGGGCTGATGACGTTCCGCAGCCAGACGCTGGACCCCGCCGAAGCGCAACTCGGCGCGATTGCGACGAGCTTCGCCGCGCAGGTCAACGCGCAGAACGCGCTCGGCATCGACCTGAATGGCAACAAGGGCGGCGCGCTCTTCACGGTCGGCAATCCGACCGTCTACGCGAACGCCAACAACACGGGCGGCGCAACGCTGGGCGCGACGCTGTCGAATCCGTCGCAACCCGTATCGGGCGACTACTCGCTGGCGTACGACGGCACGAACTACACGTTGACCAACCGCGACACGGGCCAGGTTGTCGGCCAGGCGTCGAGCCTGACCAGCCCGATCGGCGGCATCCAGTTCAACCTGTCGGGCACGATGAACGCTGGCGATTCGTTCACCGTCGAACCGACGCGCGGCGCGCTCAACGGCTTCGCGCTGACGACGAGCGACGGCTCGGCGATCGCCGCTTCATCGCCGGTTCTCGTGTCGACGGGCACGGCGAACACGGGCACGTCGACAGTCACGCAAGGCACGGTGTCGTCGGGCTACACCTTGCCGAGCACTTCGACGACACTCACGTACAACTCGGCGACGGGGTCGCTGTCCGGCTTCCCCGTCGGCTCCACCGTGACGATCGACGGCACGCCGCCGACTTCGTACAACATCACGGCGACAACGACGCCCGTGCCGTATAACCCGGCCACGGGCGCGTCGATGACGATCACGGGCGCGGCGATCAACAACGTGTCGCTGCAGATCACGGGCTCGCCCGCGAACGGCGACACCTACACGATCGCGCCGAACCCGGCGGGCGGCAAAGACGGCCGCAACGCCCAGCTGATCTCGAATCTCGTGACAGCGAAGTCGATGGGCAACGGCACGCTGACGCTGACCGACTCGTACGCGAACTACGTGAACGACATCGGCAACCAGACGAATCAGGTTCAGACGTCGAACAAGGCGCAGTCGGCGCTCGTGACGCAGATCACGACGGCGCAGCAAGCCATTTCGGGCGTGAACATCAACGAAGAAGCGGCGAACCTGCTGCAATACCAGCAGCTGTATCAGGCGAACAGCAAGGTCATCCAGACCGCACAGACGCTGTTCCAGACGATCCTCGGCATCTTCAATTGAGGCGTTGAACGCATATGCGCATCTCTACTTCGCAATATTTCGGCATGAACGTCCAGACGATGGACGATCAGCAATCGACGCTGGCGCAGCTGTATCAGCAACTGTCGAGCGGCGTGAGCCTCGCGACGCCGTCGGACAATCCCGTGGGCGCGGCGCAGGCCGTGCAGCTCAGCATGCAGGGCGCGACGCTGTCGCAGTATGCGAGCAACCAGAACACTGCCCTGCAGGCGCTGCAATCGGAAGACGGCTCGCTGTCCAGCGTCAACACCGTGCTGACCACGATCAACACGCTGCTCGTGCGCGCCGGCGACGGCTCGCTGAACGACGGCGACCGCGGCGATATCGCGACCCAGCTGCAAGGCATCCGCAGCCAGCTGATGGGGCTCGCGAACGGCACGGACGGCTCGGGCAACTATCTGTACGCCGGCTATCAGGCATCGACGCCGCCGTTCTCGGTCGACGCTAGCGGCGCCGTGCAATACAACGGCGACAACGGCATCCAGCACGTGCAGGTGACGGGCACTCGCAACATCGCAATCGGCGATACAGGCCGCGACGTGTTCCTCGGCATTTCGCCCGCGGGCAGCTCGCCGGTGACTGCGGGCAATTCGTCCAACACGGGGTCGGGCACGATCGGAAACGTGTCGGTGAGCAACCCGACCGATCCGACGAACCAGCACAAGTACACGATCAACTTCACGTCGACGACCACGTACACGATCACGGACGTCACAGCGGCGACGACGAGCGCGCCGCAGACGTACGCGGCGGGCCAGGCGATCACGCTGGGCGGCGGCGGTCAGAATGTGACGATCTCGGGCGCACCGAATGCGGGCGATTCGTTCTCGGTGACGCCGGCGGCACAATCGAGCACGGACGTATTCGCGAACCTCGACAAGGTGATTGCCGCGCTGCAAACGTCCGTTTCGGGCGCGGGCGGTCAGGCGAATCTGACGAACGCGTTGGGCACGGCGATGACCCAGTTGCACAACACGATGAACAACGTGACGTCGATTCAGACGTCCGTCGGCGGACGCGAGCAGGAGATCGAGGCGCTGCAGACCGTCACGCAGACTAATTCGCTGCAGACGAGCAGCAATCTTGCTGATCTGACGCAGACGGATCTGACGTCGACGATCAGCAAGTACACAATGACCCAGTTTTCGCTGCAGGCCGCGCAGCAGGGCTTCTCGATGATTCAGAAGTTGTCGTTGTTCGATTACATCGGGAATTGATTGCCGGGGTCACCGGAAGTACTTCGTCTCGGCGACGCCTGGCTCTTTTTTGGAGGACTGGGCGTTTTTGCTTTTTGCTTCAGCGCTGGCATCCGCGCTTTGCTTCTGGTTTGCTAGTGCCGCCCCGCACAGGGGCAACGTATGAAGCAAGATGACATCACGCGGATGCCAGCAAAAGCAAAAGCAAAGGCGAGAGCAAAAAGACAACCCGCGCGAGCCAAACCAGAACCGCTATTCAAACCAAAACCAAAGAGCCGATCTTAAAAAAGATCGGCTCTCGAAGAAACGATTTACCGCCCGCAGGGCAAAAAACAGATTAACTCGTCTCAGCCGAAGCCCATGACTGCTCGCGCAACCGGGTCCGAAGCCGTGCAACGGCCTGAGAATGCAGCTGACAAACGCGGGATTCGCTCACCTCCATCACAGCCCCGATCTCGCGCAGGTTCAACCCGCGCTCATAGTACAGCGACATCAGCAGCTTCTCCCGCTCCGGCAAGCGGTCGATCGCCTCGACCAGAGCACCCCGCAGCGACTCGTCCAGCAGCGCCGACAGCGGATCCGAATGATCGACGCAATAGCGGTCCAGGAACGGCTCGTCGTCCGCCGAACGATCGAAGTCCTCGTAGTAGATCAACTGGCTGCCGTGCAGATCCTGCAGCATCGACTGATACTCGTCGAGCGGCATCTTCAGATGCTCGGCGATCTCCGTCTCACTCGCCGAGCGGCCCAGCGACTGCTCGACCTGATGCACGGCACTCTCGACCTCGCGCGACGTGCGGCGCAAGCTACGCGGCAGCCAGTCGTTGCTGCGCAGCTCGTCGAGCATCGCGCCGCGAATCCGCTGGCTCGCGTACGTCTCGAACTGCGCACCCTGGTCTTCCTTGTAACGGCTCGCCGCGTCCAGCAGGCCAATCATGCCCGCCTGAATCAGATCGTCGAGATCGACGCTCGCCGGCATCTTGGCGACGAGCTGCAAGCCGAGACGACGCACGAGCGGTGCGTATTTCGTCAAAACGTCGGCTTGCGAAATTTTTCCTTGAGCGTTGTACATCGTGCTCCCCTTTTTCCTTGCCTTCAGGCGTGCTGCGCAGACGGTTGATCGGCAAATTGCGCCGCTGTTACGGTCGTCGGCGGCACGCCATGCGTCCGTGACGAAATCGCTGGCCGCATCGGCCAGTACTGCAGTTCGGCTGCGATATGACGGAAATCGCGCGCAGCAGGTGCCGATGGGAAAGCATCGACGACACAACGCGACAAGTCCGTGGCTCGCGCCATTAAAGGATCGGCTGCAACGCAGCCGGCATCTTCCAGAGACACGGCGAGATAACGTCCCGCCACGCCCGCCAGGTTTTCAAAAGCGGTGTGCGCGTCGGTCACGCTCTGCACGTGGTTCACGAGCACGCGAAACTGTGCGATTGCATGCACGAAATGCAGGCGCTTCATGCACGCGTAGGCATCCGTGATCGCCTGCGCCGCGACGCGCGTCACCATCAGCAGGTCGTGCGACTGCATCGCAAGCGCGGACAGCGAGCCTTCGCGATCCACCTGTGCGTCGATCAGCACGACGTCGGCCGGGCCGCTCAGCACCACACCCATCTGCTCCCGCGTGCAGCTCTCGCGATTGCCGCGCGATGCAGCGAGCACCGCGAACCCCAGCGCATGACGGCCGGCTGCCTGCTCGAGCGACATCTCGCCGCGCATCACCGCGGAGAAATTGCCCGCGCCGCGTACGCCGCCCAACATCGCGCTCACCGAGCGCTCGCCGAGACACTCGTCGATCACCAGCACGTCCTTGCCCTGCTCCGCGAGCGCGGCGGCGAGATTCACCACCGTCGTCGTCACGCCCACGCCGCGCGAACCGCCTGCGACGGCCACAATCCGCGAGCCTGAGCGTGCGAGCAGACGCCTCAGTCCTTCTGCCTGGTCCAGCACGAACTTATCCAAAGCGAACCTCATGCAGATCGGCGGTCGAACGGGCCGACAAGGCCGACAGCAGTGCCGGCACGTCTTCGTCCTGCGGGACGAACGGCGAGTTGTCGCGCGGAATGCAGAAGGCGCTCTTGATCAGGAATTTCTTCGTCGCGACGTAGAGGTTCTCCGGCACCTTCTGTCCCGTCGATGCGTAATGCACGGGCAGCTTGTACCGGATCACCGTGTCGAGCACGCTGCCCAGATTGGTCGCTTCGTCGAGCTTGGTCAGGATGCAGCCGGCGAGCGGTTGCTGGTCCGGCGCGTTCTGATAGGCCTGCACGACTTCGTTCAGCGTGTCGCCGTGGCTCGTCGCGTTCAGCAGCAAGAGGCGCTGCACGGGCTGACCGGCGCGGCACAGCATCGCGATCTGGTCGGACACAAGGCGGTCGCGCTGGCTCATGCCGATTGTGTCGATCAGCACGATGTGCTTGTTGCGCAGTTCCGAGAGCGCGAGCGTCAGATCGGCGCTGTCCTTTACCGCATGCACCGACACACCGAGGATCTTGCCGAAGATACGCAGTTGCTCATGGCCGCCGATCCGGTAGCTGTCGGTGGTGAGCAGCGCGACCTTGCTGGCGCCGAAGCGCATCACGCAGCGCGCGGCGAGCTTGGCCGTGGTCGTGGTCTTGCCGACGCCCGTCGGGCCCATCAGCGCGAACACGCCGCCGCGCTCCATCAACGCGTCTTCGTTCTCCATCACGGGCACGTTCGATTCGAGCACCGTCCGCACCCACTCCATACCCTCGTCCATGCCGTCGACTTCGGGCAGGTTGTCGATCACCATCTTCACGAGTTGCGCCGAGAAGCCCGCAGCGAACAGATGTCTGGTCAGCGCAGCATGCGTCGGGCTGCGGCGCTGGCGGTCGGCCCACAGCAGGCCTGCGAACTGCTCTTCCATCATGCCGCGCATCGCGCCCAGCTCGTGCATCACGGTCTCGTTGACCATCTGCTCGATGCGCGACTGGATCGACTCCGTGAGCGCGGCGGCGACCTTCGGCGTGATGTCGCCGGCTGCGCCCTTGCGCGCGTCGCGTGCCGTGTTGATGTCGCTCGCGCCTTCCGCCACCGTCGGCGTGACGTGGCCCTTGTGCGCGGCGCGCCGGGCGGCGAGTTGCGCCGCTTCGCGCGCCCAGTCGGGCTTCGCTTCTTCGTTCACTGCATCGACGGGCGTACCCAGCCCGCGCGCGACAGCGGCGGCGGGCGTCATCGTCGGATTGGCTGCGGGCACCACGTCCTTGGCCGCAATGCGGCGCGCGTGATCGATCAGCCAAGGATTCGTTTCGGCCATCGTGCGCTGGCGAACGGGTGCTTCAGGCATCGCGGTCGCTGTCGGCTTGACGGCGGCTGCGGGCGCTGCGGGAACTTCGCTGCGTGCTTCCGCGCGCAGTTCGACGCGAACGTCGTCGGTTGCGCGCGCCGCGTTCACAGCGGGCGAGTCGGCTGCTGCGTCCGCGGCCGTGGCCGTTTGCGGCTCAGGCTTCTCTTCGCTCGCGGCGGGCATGCGCTCGGTGCCCGCTTCAGGGCTGGCGCCGAACACCGACGAGAACACGTCGGGCATACCGCTCGCGTACGGATTGACGGGCATCGACAGCGCGGACGGCTGCGTCGGCGATGCGGTCGGCGCTACCGGCGCGCGCGCACCGCCAGCTGCAGCGTTCGCGCCTGCGTTCGGGCTGCCGGATGCTGCGCCTTCCTGGCCGCGCGGCGCGATTGCGCTCAGGTCGCGGTCGGCAACGGCGACGATTTCGACCGTGCCATCTTCGTTGGTGCGATTCGACAGCACGACTGCATCGGAGCCCAATGCCTCACGGACGAGACGCAGCGCGTCACGACTCGTTGCACCGACAAATTTGCGAATGTTCAAGCTGATTCTCCGATGAGCTGCGCGGACCGGCGACATACCGTTTCCCGATGCAATGAATTATTGCGAAAGATGACCAGGCACCATCGGGCAATAAAGACGGTGAAACGCTGGCAATTCAGGCATTCGGTGCACGCGCAACGGCCCGCAATCCCGGGAATCCTGGCGGGCGGACCGCCCACACCCGCGCCGCGAAACGGGCGCGGCCTCCATCGGGAGCCGCGCGCGCCAGTGAAGAAGGCCGGCCGCGAAATGCGGACCGGCCTTCGAGAAAAGAAGCGCAGTCGAACGAACGGCCTGGGAGAGGTCGTGAAAGCGCAGTGCGTGGCCGCCTAGCCGTGCGCGCCGATCACGTTGACGACACGCACATGCCGCGTATCGGGCACTTCCGCATACGACAGCACCTTGAGCTGCGGCAGGCTGCGCCGCAGGAAGCGCGCGAGCATCGCGCGCAACGAATGCTGGACCAGCATGACGGGTGTAAGCCCGAGGTTCTGCTGGCGCGTCATCGCCTTTTGCGTCTCCATCAGCAGCGTGTTCGCGAGGCCCGGTTCGAGACCGGGATTCGAGCCCGTCGCAAGCGCCTGAGTGAGCAGCCGCTCCAGATTCGAATCGAGGCCCATCACCTGAATGTCGCCGTTGCCGGGGAACCACTGCTGTGTGATAGCGCGGCCGAGCGCGAGGCGCACGACGGCCGTCAGATCGTGCGAATCGGTGATCTTCGAGCCATGCTCCGACAGCGCCTCGAGGATCGTGCGCATGTCGCGGATCGGCACGCCTTCGTCGAGCAGGTTCTGCAGCACCTTCTGCAGCGTGGCGACGGGCAGCATCTTCGGCACAACGTCGTCGACAAGCGGCGCGGCGTCCTTCTGCATCCGCTCGATCAGCGCCTGCACTTCCTGGCGGCCGAGCAGTTCCGCCGCGTGCGTGACGACGAGATGATTCAGGTGAGTCGCGACGACCGTGCTCGAATCGACCACTGTGTAGCCGTACACCTGCGCCTGTTCGCGCAGATTCGTGTCGATCCAGATCGCGGGCAGCCCGAACGCCGGGTCCGTGGTCGGCGTGCCCGGCAGCGCCGCTGTGACCTGGCCGGGGTTGATCGCGAGCCACTGTCCCGGATATGCCTCGCCGACGCCCACTTCGACGCCCTTGAGGGCGATCCGGTAACCGTTCGGCCGCAGCTCGAGGTTGTCGCGGATATGAATGACGGGCGGCAGGAAGCCGATTTCCTGCGCGAACTTCTTGCGGATGTTCTTGATACGCTTGAGCAGTTCGCCGTCCGAGTTCTTGTCGACGAGGGGAATCAGGCGATAGCCGACTTCGAGCCCGAGCGCGTCGATCATCGTCACGTCGTCCCAGCTCGCCTCCGCAGCTTCCGACGGCGCGAGCGCCTGCGGTGCGACTTCGGCGAGCGCCGTCGACGTCTTGCTCTGCGCAGCGCGCTTTTTCATCGTGCGCGCGAGCTGGATCGCGCCGCCGCCCAGCAGCAGGAACGCGAAGTGCGGCATGCCCGGAATCAGGCCCATCAGCACGAGGATCGAGCCCGTGATCATCAGCACGCGCGGGTTCGTGAAGAGCTGGCCCGTCAGCTGCGTGCCGATGTCTTCATCGGTGGCGACGCGCGACACGATCACACCCGCTGCCGTCGAAATCACGAGCGACGGAATCTGCGCGACGAGGCCGTCACCGATCGTCAGCAGCGTGTAGGTCTTGCCGGCGTCGGCGAAGTCCATGCCGTGCTGCACGACCCCGACGATCAGGCCGCCGATGATATTGATCACCATGATCAGCAAACCGGCAATCGCGTCGCCGCGCACGAACTTGCTCGCACCGTCCATCGAACCGTAGAACTCGGCTTCCTGCGAGACTTCCATACGGCGCTTGCGAGCCTGATCTTCGTTGATCATGCCGGCGTTGAGGTCGGCGTCGATCGACATCTGCTTGCCAGGCATCGCGTCCAGCGTGAAGCGCGCGGACACTTCCGCGATACGTCCCGCGCCTTTCGTGATCACCATGAAGTTGATCACCATCAGGATCACGAACACGACAATACCGACCGCGAAGTTGCCGCCCACGAGGAAGTGGCCGAACGCCTCGATCACGGCGCCCGCCGCGCCCGGCCCCGTATGGCCTTCGAGCAGCACGATACGGGTCGACGCGACGTTCAGCGACAGCCGCAGCAGCGTCGAGAACAGCAGCACGCTCGGGAAGGCCGCGAAGTCGAGCGGCTTCATCGTGTACATGCTGACGAGCAGCACCATCACCGACAGCGCGATGTTGAACGTGAACAGCAGATCCAGCAGGAATGGCGGCAACGGCAGGATCATCATGCCGAGGATCATGCAGATCAGAAGCGGGCCCGCCAGTGCCCGCAGATTGGTGCCGTTCAGCGCGTCCGGCCGTCGTGAAAGGAAACCCGCGCGGGCGTTCATGCCGATACTCCATTACTTTGATTGTCGCCGCCCAGTGCCTCGGCAGCTTCCTGGCCGGCGTCGTCGTCCGACACGCCGCCCTTGTCCAGCTCCGGCGGAACGTCGAGTTCCGTCGGCGCGACAGGCGCAACCCCGCCGTCTTTCTTGAAGCGGCGCAGTTGATAGACCCAGGCGAGCACTTCCGCGACGGCTCCGTAGAGCGCGCCCGGAATCTCGCGATTCAGTTCGACGTTGTGATACAGCGCACGCGCGAGCGGCGGCGCTTCGAGCAGCGGCACGTTGTTTTCGACGGCCAGTTCGCGGATGCGCGCGGCCACGAGGTTCACCCCCTTCGCGACGACCTTCGGCGCGCCCATCTCGCCGTCCGTGTATTGCAGCGCGACCGCGAAATGCGTCGGGTTCGTCACGACGACGTCGGCCTTCGGCACGTTCGCCATCATCCGCCGCCGCGCCATCGCCCGCTGCTGCGAGCGGATGCGCGCCTTCACGTGCGGATCGCCTTCGCTTTCGCGATGCTCGCGCTTCACTTCTTCCTTCGTCATGCGCAGCTTCTTGTGGAAGCTCCACAGCTGATAGGGCACGTCCATCGCCGCGAGCAGGAACATGCCCCCGACCGTCATCGCGCAACACACGGCAATCAGATGCCCGGCGTTCGACAGCGCGACATGCAGCGGCTGCGTGGCGAGCGCAAGGATGTCTTCGCGGCGATGCCAGATCGCCAGTCCGCCGATCAGCCCGACCACGACGATCTTCGCCAGCGACATGCCGAGCTGGATCCAGCCGTTGATCGAAAAGATGCGGCCGAGGCCGCTGACGGGATTCAGGCGCTGGAAATTCGGCGCGAGCGACTTGGTCGACAGCAGCCAGCCGCCCATCGCCATCGGTGCAAGCAGCGCGGCGAGACCGAGCAGTGCGAGCAGCGGCATCAGCATGTAAGCGCCTTCGCGCGTGACCGCGCCGGCGCTGATGAACGCCCGCTTCGGGTCGAATACCGTTTCGTGGTTGAAGGTGAAGGCGGTGCGCAACATCGTCTGCACATGCTCGCCGATCATGCCCGACATGCCCCACGCGCCGAGAAACCCGGCCGCGACGAGGGCGAACGTGGCCAGCTCGCGCGAGCGCGCAACCTGCCCCTCCTCGCGCGCCTTTTCCAGGCGCCGGGGGGTGGCTGATTCGGTTTTTTCGAGGTCGCTATCCTCTGCCAAGGCGCTCTCCAGCTGGAAGGGCAACATGCCCTTTTTCAGTGAGAGCGATTATTCCTGCAGACGTCGAGGGGCGATTGACGGATAAGGGCGGGGAAACGGGGGTATTTCAAGCGATGGGCGGGCACTGCGCGCGGCCCGACCCGCAGGCGGACCGCCGACTGAGATGGCGGCCCGCGCTACAGCGGGCCGCCTCGAATGGCCGCGTTGCCGGTCAGAACGCGACGAACGGCCCTGAGCCGCCCGGCAATGCGCTCCTGTCCATCCCGTAGTAGACGTAACGGCCGTAGAAGAACGGCAAGCCGAGATCCGTCCCCGTCAGCGAGCTGACCTGGCCGCCGAGGTCGTTGAACGCATAGTTGCTCGCGTTGCTGAGCAGCGTCTGCGCGTTCGCGATGTTGATAGTCGCCGTCCCCTTCGCGCCGTTTGCGCCGAGCAGATTCACCGTGCGTTGCACCGTCGAGGTCGGGCAATAGAAGTCCGACAGATTGCCGCCGCACACCGGAATCGAGCTGTCCTGGAAGAAGTAGCCGTTCGACCCCGAATCGAGAAACACCGTGTCCGACTGGCCGCGGGCGGGGAAATCGCCGGACGCGTCGGTTGTGTAGGTCGTGCCTGCCGCATTGGCGTTGTTCGACTGCGTGCCGATGCCGAACACGACCGTTCCTGTCGCCGACGCCGCGCCGTTCGCCGAAATCGGCGCCATCTGCACGATCACGCCGTTGTTGTCGGTGGCGAACTTCGGGACCGGGTTGGCCACCTGCTTGGGCGTTTCTGCCTGCGTGCGCGTGCAGTTGGTCCCGTTCGGGCACGCGTAGTAGTTGCTGAACTGCGCGACATTCGCCGGGTCGGAGCACGCCGAGCCGCAATCCACGGGTGCGACGCCGATCCCGAGAATACCGTTCGCGCCGAGCGCATCGGCCGTACTTTCGTTCGAGCCGTTGATGCAGCCGGTCGAAGGAACGGTCGAGTCGGCCATGTCGCCGATCACCTGGATCGGAATGTTGTTCGCCGTTTCGCCGCTGACCTTCACGGTCGCGGTGCGAACCGTGCCCCATGTGAAGCCGTCGGCAAAGTGCGTACATTCGGCCAGCTGGCCGCCTGCTGTCGCCGTCAGAGGGGTAAGCCCGAGCGCCGCCACCGCGCTGCTGTTGACGATGCGCAGGCCGTACGAGCCGGTATCGAGCAGCACGTTGTCTATGGTCGTGCAGTTCGATGAGTTCGGCGCGCAGACGGTCACGCTGACGGTCGGTATGTTGATGATGCCCTTTACGCCGCGGCCCACGGTCACGGCTACCGTGTTCGCCGCATTCGCGGCGATCGGCTGCTGGTTGGGGCCGCTGTTGCTGTTGTTCGACGATGAAGAAGACGAGTCCCCGCCTCCGCCGCAGCCCGCGACGAATGCCGTCACCGCGACCAGGGACACGGCGAGAACGGCCTTCACGACACGGACACCTGCTCCGAGCTTGAACGCAAATTGCATGTTGGGTCTCCCGTCGTCACTTGATGTCGGTGGCGCTCACGCCCGAAGGCAGGGCCTGCGGCAGATAAGCTTGGCCGGAGAATGCGCCCATATGGCCGCCCGAATGCACGACGAGCCCGTTGTCCTGCACGACGCCCGGACCGTGTCCGCCGCCGCGCAGCTGGCGCGCATTCGTCACGCCGGCGACGTACTGCGGGAAGTAGCTGCCAAGCAGGTCGGACAGATCGGGCATCTGCGGGCCGCTCCATGCAAGACCGAACACGCTGCCCGCCGACGTGATGTATTCGCGGATCACCGTGCCGTTGCCCAGTGTCGTTTCACGTACGGTGTATGAAGCCGACGTGGCAGAAGAACTGGACGACGCCGTCGCACCCGAACTCGACGACGATGCGCTGCGCATCGTGGCGACACCATTCGACGTAGGACGGGAGACCGAGCGAGTGGTGGCGCTCGCCCCGGCGGGCGGCGTCATCGGGTTGCCGCCTAGCGCGGCGCTAGCGGGCAGCGGAATGAACAGGACGGACAGAGAACAGCAGAATCCGAGCGCTGACGCAACGACAGCACGGCTCGAGCGGATCGACATGGTTGTGCACCCTCCCCCAATCGACAGCGAACAGTACCCGCAATATGCGGGCCCGGCTTATTGGTTCAGGAGCAAACGGCCCGGCGCGCGCTGTGTGCACTGTGGTACAGCGCCGTTTCCGCCCGCGAACCGTCCTCCCTGGCCGTAGTATGCCAGCGGATGACGGCCGTGATCCGTTACCAATTGTGCGATGGAGCACCCGCCGATGCAGCGTCGATCGGCGAGTCGTGTGTGTGGGCGGGAATGACGCGCGAGGCGCCAAAGGGAACAGGCCGCGCGGCGCAGCGGCACGCGTGTTGGGCGGCGCAGCGCAAAGCCCGCGCCGCCGCACCAGACAAGGTGACGCGCCGCGTCAGAAGCCGAGGCTTGCGAGCAGATCGTCGACCTGGCCCTGATCCTGCACGACGTCCGTCTTGCCTTCCGGGTTGATCTGCGGGCCGTTCAACAGGCTCTGCGGGCTGCCCGTCGGCGACATCGGCTCGTGCTGGGCTTCCGCCACGAGCTGTTGTGCCGTCGCGGCGAACTGCTCACGCCGCTCCGCCGCGATGTTGTCGATCAGCACGCCAAGCAGTTGCTGCTCGATCAGGTACACGACGTCCGTGATCTTCTTGATGACCTGACCCGTCAGATCCTGAAAGTCCTGGGCCATCATGATCTCGAGCATCTGGGAGTTGGTCGCCGTCGTGACTTCCGGCACGCCGCGCAGGAAGGTGCGGGTGTCGCTCATCAGCGCGCGCACTTCCTCGCGCTCGATCGGCGCCGAGTACCACTGCTCCCAGCGCGCGTCCAGCTCGGCCGCGTCCTTCTGCAACTGCTCCTGCATCGGTTTCGCGACCTCGATCGCCGACAGCACGCGCTCAGCGGCCTGCTCGGTCATCGTCGCGATGTATTTCAGACGGTCGCGGGCATCCGGCACCGCTTCCGCCGCACGCTCGACATGCTTGTCGATGCCCAGCTCGCGCATCGAATCGCGCAACGTGCGCGTCAGCTGTCCGATGCGCGCGAGGATGCGGTCGGTCGCGAGGTCGGTGCCGTCTTCACGCGCGCCTTGCTCGTTGATCGGTGGGTTCACATCAGCTCCCCGTTTTCGCCATCTTCTCGAGAATCTTGTTGAGCTTCTCGTCGAGCGTCGCAGCCGTGAACGGCTTCACCACATAGCCGCTTGCGCCAGCCTGGGCCGCCGCAATGATGTTTTCCTTCTTCGATTCCGCCGTCACCATCAGCACGGGCAGATGCGAGAGCGACGCGTCCGCGCGGATTTCCTTCAGCATCGCGAGGCCGTCGAGGTTCGGCATGTTCCAGTCCGAAATCACGAAGTCATAGTTGCCGCCGCGCAGACGCGCAAGGCCGGCTGCGCCGTCTTCCGCTTCATCGACGTTCGAGTAGCCCAGTTCCTTCAGCAGATTGCGGACGATCCGGCGCATCGTCGGAAAATCGTCCACAACCAGAATCTTCATTCCCTTATCCATTTCCTGTTCCTTTTCCCCAATCCAGATGTGCGGTGGTCTTCGGCTTATCTCAGATTTGCGCCGAGGCCCGCATCATACGCGCTGAACCCGATCACCCATTGTCGCCAGACGGGTCATCACGCGCCGGCTCATCTCCGACAGCGACGCGATTTCGTCAGCGGCCCCCATCGCGATCGCCTCGCGCGGCATGCCGAACACGATGCAGCTCGCTTCGTCCTGCGCGAGCGTGTACGCGCCGGCTTTCCTCATGTCCAGCAAACCCGCCGCGCCGTCGCGTCCCATGCCCGTGAGAATCACGCCGACGGCGTTCTTCCCCGCATGCTGCGCCGCCGAGCGGAACAACACATCGACAGACGGACGATGCCGGTTGACGGGCGGGTCGTCTGACAGATGCGCAATATAGTTGGCGCCGCTACGGGCGAGCAAAAGGTGTGCGTGACCAGGCGCGATGTACGCATGACCCGGCAACACGCGTTCGCCGTGCTCAGCTTCTTTAACGGTAATCCGGCACAAACCATTAAGGCGTTGTGCGAAAGATTTTGTAAAACCGGGCGGCATGTGCTGCGCAATGAGCACAGCGGGCGCATCGGGCGGCAGCGGCACCAGCACTTCGCGGATCGCTTCCGTGCCACCCGTCGAAGCGCCAACGATGATCAGCTTTTCCGTCGACACGAGCGGGTTGTTGAAGAGCGGCGCAGGCGATGCAGCGTGAGCCGCCGCGCCGGCCTGCGCGGACGACGCCGGCGCATGCTGCGCGGGCGCGGCCTGGCGCACGCGCGCGCGGGCTGCGGCGCGGATCTTGTCGGCGAGCTTTTCCGAGTAGTCGAGCATGCCGTCGCGAATGCCCACCTTCGGCTTCGTGACGAAATCGACGGCGCCCAGTTCGAGCGCGCGCAGCGTGATTTCCGAGCCGCGCTCGGTCAACGACGACACCATCACGACGGGCATCGGACGCAGACGCATCAGCTTTTCGAGGAAGTCGAGGCCGTCCATGCGCGGCATTTCGACATCGAGCGTCAGCACGTCGGGGTTGTGCTGCTTGATGAGCTCACGCGCGACGAGCGGATCCGGCGCGGTTGCGACGACCGTCATGTCGGGCTGACTATTGATGATTTCCGTCATCAAGCTACGAATCAACGCCGAATCGTCGACGCACAATACTTTGATCTTTTGCACAGCGATCACGCCTCCTCTACAGTCCTGGCGTTATTTGGTTGAGTCGGGCGCGCGGTCGCGCCAAATAGTTCGATACGGGGCTTCGCGCCGGCCGGGCGCGCCGTGCCCGTCGCTACGCCTGCGCCCGACGCTGCGCCGGCCCCGAACAGTTCGATGCGCGGTTTCGCGGCGGCAGGCGACGAGAACAGCTCGACGCGCGCACGGGCTTTCGCAAGCCGCTCGGCGCGCTCTTCGGCCGTTTGACGTGCGAGCGCCTGTTCGCGCTCGGCGACGCCCTCTTCCTGCTGCAGACGCAGTTTCTTCACCATCACCTGACCCGTGCGCGGCATGAACGCGACCTTGCGCGGATGCTTGCCTTCCAGGTCTTCGGCGACGATGCGGATTTTTTCGAGCGCGAGGTAACGGCGCACGAACGCCGAGTTGCGATCGCCGATGTTCATCGTCGTCATGCCCGCCAGCACGGCCGCGCCGCCGAACACCTTCGCCTCGAAACGCTCGCGGCGGCCGCCCGCCTTGATCAGTTCGTTGATCAGCACTTCCATCGCGTAGGCGCCGTAGCGCATCGAATCGGAGGCAGCTTGCGCGACATCGGCGCCGTCGTCGGGCAGCATGAAGTGATTCATGCCGCCGATGCCTGCCGTCCGATCCTGAATGCACGCCGCCACGCACGAGCCGAGCACCGTGACGAGCACCATGTCGTCGTGCGTCGTGTAGAACTCGTTCGGCAGCAGCTTCACGCCGGGGCGCTTGAAGTGGTTGTCGAAATACAGGTTGGTGGCGATGGGCAGGCCGCTCATGCTGGCACCCCGCTCGTCACACCGTGGCTCGACGCACGCTGGGCCGTACGGCTCGCGCCCGTGTCGCGCGTCAGCTCATAGACGGTCTGGCCGCGCAGCCGGAAACCCTGCGTGACGTACGTGAAGTTCTCCGAGTGCCCGGCGAACAGCAGCCCGCCCGACTTCACGAGCGGCTCGAAGCGCGACAGCACCTGCGCCTGCGTCGGCTTGTCGAAGTAGATCATCACGTTGCGGCAGAAGATCGCGTCGAACTGCGTGTTCAGCCGGTAGTCGCGATCGGTCAGGTTCAGTTGTTCGAAGCGGATCATCGCGCGCACTTCCGGGCGCACCTTCACCATCCCCGCGTGCGCGCCCGTGCCTTTCAGAAAGAAGCGCTTGAGCCGCTCGGGCGACAGATGCTTGACCTGATCGAACTGGTACATGCCCGCTTCGCCTTTTGCGAGCACCTGCGTGTCGATGTCCGTTGCGAGCACCGTCGCCTGGCGCGCGGCATGATCGCCGAGCGCTTCGATCAGCGTCATCGCGATCGAATACGGCTCCTCACCCGTCGATGCCGCCGAGCACCACACCGACACGGGCGCCGGCCGCTGCTTGACGAAACCTGCGAGGATCGGAAAGTGATGCGCCTCGCGAAAGAACGCGGTGAGGTTCGTGGTGAGCGCGTTGGTGAACGCTTCCCACTCGGCGGGGTCGTTGTCCGCTTCGAGCATGTCGAGATACTGGCGGAACGAGTCGAGCCCGCGCGCGCGCAAACGGCGCGCGAGCCGGCTGTATGCCATGTCCCGCTTGTGGTCGGACAGCGAAATGCCTGCGCTGCGGTGAATCAGTTCACGAATGCGGGCAAAATCCGCCGATGTGAACTCGAAGTCGCGTGCCTGCTCGCCGGTCCTTGCCGGCTCTGCCCGCTCGGGGCGTGATTGCGCGCGCGTTGCCATCATGATGTCTTCCGTGTTTCATAAGGAGCGCCGCACCGCCCGCCGATCCCGCCAATGCCGCTGTTGCTTCCAATACCGCCTGCGATGTTGCATGCGCTGTCGCCAGCGCCGCGGCCCGCTTCACTACCTGCTTTCAACCATGCTGCCCGCGGCGCGATCGAGCCTGCCGTGTGCAGCTTTCTGCTGTGTTCTGCTGCGTGAGCGAACCCAACGCCCGCTGCGCCTGCGCGTTCACGACGCATCGCGCGAAAACGTCCGTCTCGAAACGAGGTGCCGGGAACTCGCATATCCATCCACCGCGCGTCAGAACGTTTCCCAGTCGGCGTCCGAGGTCGCAGCCGCCGCTGTCTTTCGCGGCGCCGGTTCGGCGGCCGCCGCGGGCGCCTTCTTCACCACGGGTTCGACGCGTGCGGACGCTGCCGCTTCCGTCTTCGCGACGACAGGTTGCGCAGGAGCCGGCGCCTTCGCGGCATGCGCGACGGCGGCTTTCACGCGGCTCTTCGCCGTGTTCGCCGACGGCATCGCCTTCGCGCCGCCTTGCGCACCGGCTACCCGCCATTTCCCGATCACCGTCTGCAGCGAGCGGGTCTGCTCTTCGAGCGACGCGGCAGCCGCCGCAGCCTGTTCGACGAGTGCGGCATTCTGCTGCGTAACTTCGTCCATCTGCACGACAGCGCGGTTGACCTGCTCGATGCCGCCCGACTGTTCTTCCGAGGCCGCGCTGATCTCGCCCATGATGTCCGTCACGCGGCGCACGGCCTGCACGATCTCGTCCATCGTCGTGCCTGCACGGCCGACGAGCGCCGAGCCGCTCTCTACCTTGTCGGCGGAGTCGCCGATCAGTTCCTTGATTTCCTTCGCCGCGCTCGCGCTGCGCTGCGCGAGGCTGCGCACTTCGCCTGCGACGACCGCGAAGCCGCGGCCCTGCTCGCCTGCACGCGCCGCTTCGACGGCTGCGTTCAGCGCGAGAATGTTGGTCTGGAACGCGATGCCCTCGATCACGCTGATGATGTCGACGACCTTGTTCGAGCTGGTCGCGATGTCCTGCATCGTGCTCACCACCTGGCTGACCACTTCGCCGCCGCGCGTCGCGATATCGGACGCGTTCACGGCAAGCTGGCTCGCCTGGCGCGCGTTGTCGGCGTTCTGCTTCACGGTGCCCGTCAGCTGCTCCATGCTCGATGCCGTTTCCTGCAGCGACGCAGCCTGCTGTTCCGTGCGCTGCGACAGGTCCGTGTTGCCCATCGCAATTTCGCGCGCACCTGTGTCGATCGACTCGACGCTCGTGTGCACGGCCTTGATCATCGTCTGCAGGCTGTCCTGCATCGCCTTGACGGCCCTGAACAGGCGGCCGATTTCATTGCTGCCCGTCGCATCCACCTGCTGCGTCAGGTCGCCCCTTGCGATCTGCTCGAAGCACGCCACCGCGTCGTTCAGCGGCTGCACGATCATGCCGCGCAGAGCGAAGCGGATTGCCACCACGAGCACCAGCGCGACCGCGATCACGGCGACGATTGCTGCACGCAGCACCGCCATCTGCGCGGCCATGTTCTCCTGCTGCTGGTCCGCGTGCGCCTGCAACGCCTTGACGACGGGCGACGCCGCGTTGTCGTAGTTGACGAACATCGGGCTGATCTTAGTGTCGGCGATCGCGTGATAGCCGGACAGGTCGCTCGCGCGCAGCGCCGTGAACTCGGGGTTCACACCGTCGCTGATCACCGTCGCGCGCTTCGCGACCACGGCGTCGATCAGCGACTGATCGATGCCGTTCTTCGGGGTGTTCAGGAACGCCTGCCAGTTTTCGTTCGATTTACCGAGCAGTTCCGCCGCGCGCTCGAGCACCTGCTTCGATTGCTCGATCTCGCCCGCCGCCGTCAGTGCGTTGACGCGGTCGAGCGAGACGCGCGAGCGCAGCAAGTACGACGCCGAGTCGTTCAGCGTGCGGATCGCGACCATGTCGCCGTGCGCCATGCTGTCCAGCGCGTCGGCCGAGCGGCTCAGCGCGGTGAGCCCGAGCGCCCCGACGATCACCGTCAGTGCAACCAGAATGATCCCCACGACCGTCAACGTCGTCCGGATCGACCATCTGCTCAGCATTGTTGTACTCCCTGATTACCTGTCTGGACCCTGCGGCGTTCCCGCGTCCCGCTTTACCTGCCGAGCGCTTCCGTCAATGCCATTTCCCGGCTGGTCATCAGCTTTTCGATGTCCATCAGGATCAGCATGCGGCCATCGACGGTGCCGAGGCCCGTCAGATATTCCGCCGTCAGCGTCGCGCCGAATTCCGGCGCGGGCATGATCTGGTCGACCGCGAGCGTCAGCACGTCCGACACGCCGTCCACGACCATCCCGACCACGCGGCCCGCCACGTTCAGAATGATCACCACCGTCTGATGGTCGTATTCGACCCGGCCGAGGTGAAACTTGATGCGCATGTCGACGATCGGCACGATGATGCCGCGCAGATTGATCACGCCCTTGATGAACTCCGGCGCGTTTGCGATGCGCGTCACGCTGTCGTAGCCGCGGATTTCCTGCACCTTCAGGATGTCGATGCCGTACTCTTCTGCGCCGAGCGTGAAGATCAGGAATTCCTGACCGCTCGCGTCGGCTTGCGCGTCGCGGCGGCCGATCGAACCGGCTACGCCGTTCGAATTGATGGATTGGACTTCTGCCACGTTTGCCCCCAAAACGGTTGGGATGAGTTGAATTTCGGTTTCACGCGAGCGAGAGCGCCGCACCGTGCGACGCCCGCGTTTCGCGGTTCAGCGCCGCCACGTCCACGATCAGCGCGACGCTGCCGTCGCCGAGAATGGTCGCGGCGGAAATGCCGTGTACCTTGCGGTAGTTCGTTTCGAGGTTCTTCACCACCACCTGCTGCTGGCCGACGAGCTCGTCGATCAGCATCGCGAAGCGCCGACCTTCCGTCTGCATGATGGTGACGATGCCCTGCGTCGGATCGGTGCGCGCACCGTCGACCGAGAACACTTCGTGCAGCGCAACCAGCGGCAGATATTCGCCGCGCACGCGCACGACGCGTTCGCCGTTCGCCACGGTGTAGATGTCGTCGGCCTGCGGCTGCAGCGACTCCATCACGAAGTTCAGCGGCAGGATGAAAATCTCGCTGCCCACCTTCACCGACATGCCGTCGAGAATCGCCAGCGTGAGCGGGAGAATGATGCGCGTCGTGCTGCCCTTGCCCGCCTGCGACGTGATTTCGACGTGACCGCCCATCGACTGGATGTTCCGCTTCACCACGTCCATGCCGACGCCGCGGCCCGAGACGTCCGTCACCTGCTCGGCCGTCGAGAAGCCCGGCAGGAAGATCAGGTTCCAGACTTCGTCGTCCGTCATCGTGTCGCTGACAGTCATGCCCTGCTTCGCGGCCTTCGCGAGAATCTTGTCGCGACGCAGACCGGCGCCGTCGTCGCTGACTTCGATCACGATGTTGCCGCCGTGATGGGCCGCCGACAGCACCAGCTGGCCCGTCGAATCCTTGCCCGCCGCCTTGCGCGCTTCGACCGTTTCGATGCCGTGGTCGAGGCTGTTGCGCACGAGGTGAGTCAGCGGATCGATGATGCGTTCGATCAGGCTCTTGTCGAGTTCGGTCGCCTGACCGAAGGTGACGAGTTCAACCTGCTTGCCGAGCTTCGCCGCCAGATCGCGCACGAGACGCGGGAATCGGCTGAAGACGTAATCCATCGGCATCATGCGGATCGACATGACGGCTTCCTGGAGATCGCGCGCGTTGCGCTCCAGTTGCGCCATGCCATTGAACAGGCGGTCGTGCAGCGCCGGATCGAAAGTGCTGGTGGTCTCGGCCAGCATCGCCTGAGTGATCACAAGTTCGCCGACCAGGTTGATCAGCTGGTCGACCTTTTCGACGCCCACGCGGATCGAGCTGCCTTCTGCATTGGCGGCCGCTGCCGGACGCGCCTTGCGATCGCCTTCGGCGGATGCAGGCGCTGCTTTCGGTGCGGACGCCGCTGCTGCCGGTGCCGGCGCGCCCGTCGCCGGTTCCGCTGCCGCCGCCGGTGCAACGATTGCGGGGTCGGCAGGAGCAGGCGCCTCTGGTGCTGCGGGCTGAGCCGCAGGCTGTGCAACGGCGGCAGCCTGCACGACGGCGGCTGGCGCCCCCGCGCCGCCGCTCGCCATGCCCTCTACTGCCTGTGCTGCCGGCGCCGGCTCGGACTGGGCGGATGCGGATGCTCCAGGCGCACCCTGCTCCGCGCCGCTTGCCGGCGCTGCGCCGCGGCCGATCACGATCTGACTTTCGTCGATCACGAAACAGCACACGGCCGTGATGTCGTCGGACGACACATCGGATTCCAGCCACAGCGTGATGTCGCCGCCCGCCTTCACCTGTCCGACGATTCGGCCCAGATTGCCCAGTTCTTCCGTGAGCAGTTCCTGGTCCTTTTCCCCCACGCCCCGTAGCGTAATTTTCAGATGGGGTCCTGCAGCCGCATCGGACGAAGCAGCGCCGGTCTGGGCCGGTTCGTTCTCTGCCCATTCGCCTGCGGCTTCTACTGCCTGTTCGACGACATGCTCCGGCGCATGGCCTTCCGCCACGGCCACTGCCACAGCGGGCGCTGCCACGGGTGCCGGCGCTGCAGCGGGTGCGGCGGCGGCAGGCACTTCGCCGCGGCTTTCGGCGTGCAGGCGTTCGAGCTTCGCGCAGATCGCGGCCGCGACAGCGGCGTCCGGCTCGGCGCTCGCGCGATAGTCGGCCAGCTGGCCGGACAGCACGTCCTTCGTTTCGAGGAACGTGTCGATCATGTCCTTGCGCAGCACGATTTCGTTGTTGCGCGCGCGGTCGAGCAGCGACTCGAGAATGTGCGTCGTTTCCGTCAGCGCGGTGAAGCCGAACGTCGCCGCGCCGCCCTTGATCGAGTGGGCCGCGCGAAAGATGGCCGCGAGATCCTCGGGATCCGGGTGGCCGACGTCCAGGTTCAGGAGCAGTTGCTCCATCTGTGCGAGCAGCTCGTCCGCTTCGTCGAAGAACGTCTGGTAGAACTGAGTGATGTCGAGTGTCATGCGTGTGTCACCGCGAGAGTCCTGGCTGCTATGCCACTTCCATATATCGGTTGCTGTTGCCTGTCCGGTGCGCTCAGCCGAGCGCCGCGACCAGTTCGGTCAGCATGTCGGGGTCGAGCGGCTTTTCGATCCACCCGGTTGCGCCTGCGTCGCGCGCCGCCGCCTTGAACGGCTCGCCGGATTCGGTCGTGAGAACCAGGATCGGCGTGTCGCGGTACGAAGGGTTGCCGCGCAGCGCGGCGATCAGATCGAGGCCGGAACGGCCCGGCATGTGCTGGTCTGTCAGCACGAGGTCGAATGGCATCGCGAGGGCGTTTTCGAGCCCTTCGTTGCCGTCGGCCGCCAGCGTCACCTGATAGCCGGCACCCGTCAGCGTCGCGGCGAGGATTTGCCGCATCGCTGCCGAATCGTCGATTGCCAGAATGTGCCTGATCATTCAATCCTCACTGCGCTCACGATGGATCGCGGTTGCGCCTGCTTGCGCGCGTCCGCCATCCGCTGTCTGTCATTGCGTCGCCGTGGCAGGCGCCGCGCTCTTGTCAGCCGCGCCCTGTGCGGCTGCCGCCGCTTCGACGGTAGCCGCCTTGCTCTTCTCCATCGCGTGCGGCGCTTTGGCCCGCGGCGATTGAGGCTGCGCGGCGGGTGGCGACACCGGCTGGGTAATCTTCTGCAGCAGCGGCTTGTTGGCGCCCGCTGCGTCGTTCGACAACGTGGTCGAACTGGTGTCGTCCTGCATCAACGCGTCTTCCGAGCGCTTGTTCAACACGATGATGCTGATGCGCCGGTTTTCCGGGTCGAGCGGATCGGCCTTGTTCAGGTTCTGCGTCGACGCGAGACCCAGCACGCGCAGCACCTTCGCTTCGTCCATGCCGCCCGCGATCAGCTCGCGGCGCGACGCGTTTGCACGGTCGGCCGACAGCTCCCAGTTGCTGTAGCCTTTCTCGCCGCCTGCGTAAGGCACGGCGTCCGTGTGGCCCTGCACGACGATGCGGTTGGGCACATCGTTCAGCGTGTTGCCGATCGCCTGCAGGATGTCGTGCATGTACGGCTGCACGATCGCCTGTGCGGTCGCGAACATCGGGCGCTTCTGCGTATCGACGATCTCGATGCGCAGCCCCTGCAGCGTCGAGTCGATGCGGATCTGCTGCTTGAACTGGCGCAGCACCGGGTTCGCCTCGATCGCGGCCATCAGCTTGACCTGCAGGTCGTGCAGGCGCACCTGCTCGCGGCGTTCGACGGCGCCCTGCAACTGCTGCAGCGCCTGGTCGTCGGCGCGGGCAGCCGTGTGCTCGGCGCGGTTCGTCGAGCCGTCCGTCTGATGCGTGATGCCGTCCTTGTCGGTCGAGATGTCGCGGCCGCCGCCCGGAATCTGGCTCGAATCGACGGCGCTGCGGTCGCCGCCCCACAGCGTGATCTTCAACGGCTGGTTGAAGTAGTCGGCGATGCCCTTCAGCTGAACGGTCGAGGCCGAGCTGAGCAGCCACATCAGCAGGAAGAACGCCATCATCGCCGTCATGAAGTCCGCGTACGCGAGCTTCCAGGCGCCACCGTGGTGGCCGCCTTTCTTCGGCGCGGCGCGCTTGACAACGATTGCGCGGTCTTTGTCCTTGCTCATCGCCCGCGTCCCTTATTTGGCCTTCACGCGGCGCACGTGCTCTTCCAGCTCTGCGAACGACGGACGTTCGGTCGAGAACAGCACCTTGCGGCCGAATTCGACGGCGATGGCGGGCGCGTAGCCGTTCAGGCTTGCGAGAATCGTCACCTTGATGCACTGGAACATCTTGGTCGATTCCGTGACGCGCTGTTCAGCGACGCTCGCGAGTGGTCCGATCAGACCGTAGGAAAGCAGAATGCCGAGGAAGGTGCCGACCAGCGCCTGCGCGATCATTTCACCGAGCACGGCGGGCGGCTTGTCGGCCGACGCCATCGTGTGCACGACGCCCATCACGGCCGCGACGATACCGAATGCGGGCATCGCGTCGCCGACCTTCATCAGCGCGTGTGCGGGCGCTTCGCCTTCGGCGTGATGCGTTTCGATCTCTTCGTCCATCAAGCTTTCGATCTCAAACGCATTCATGTTGCCGCCGACCATCAGGCGCAGATAGTCCGTCAGGAATTCGACGATGTGATGGTCCGCGAGAATCTTCGGGTATTGCGTGAAGATCGGGCTCTTTTGCGGGTCGTCGATATCCGCTTCGAGCGTGAGCGTGCCCTCCTTGCGCGCCTTCGCCAGCAGAACGTAGAGGAGCGCCATCAGCTCCATGTAGACGTCCTTGTTGTATTTGGCGCCTTTGAACAGCGTCGGAATCACGCGCAGCGTAGCCTTGATCGTCTTCATCCCGTTGCCGAGAATGAATGCGCCGACGCCCGCTCCTGCGATCATCAGCACTTCGACGGGCTGCATGAGCGCGCCCAGGTGGCCGCCCTCCAGCGCATAGCCGCCGAAGACGGACAACAGCGTAACGAGTGTTCCCACGAAAATCAGCACTGCCGAGCCCTCACGAAAAGCGACGGGAGACCGTCGTTATTCAGGTTTACGGCAAGCAGTCGGAAAACTTTGGCGGAATGAGAGCCCGATGAGGGCGGTGTTAACCAGAGTGGACCGGCGCAAGCGGCGAAGCCCGCGGAGCCCGGCTACGGGCGACGCGTCAGACGGATGTGACAGCACCGTCGGATAAGGCCTCCAGCGCGTCGTCGAGCGGCGCGCCGAAAGGCACCTTCGGCTCGTCGCAGCGGGCGTCGACGGCTTTCCGGGTCTTACCTGCGCGCGACGGCGGTGCACACAATCCGCATACGAAGTTGTGCTGCGGATCGTGCGCATGTGCGACGAAATGTCCGCGGCAGCGCGTGCATGCCGTCATCTGCAGCATGCCGGAGTCGAAGAAACGCACCAGCGTCCATGCGCGCGTCAGGCTCAGCGCTGGCTCGTCATGGTGCATTCCCACGTGTTCGAGATACAGGCGGTACGACTTGACGATCGACTGGATCGTCTCGCAGCGGCCCAGTCCCGACATGAACCGGTAGATGTTGTAGAACAGCGACGAGTGAATGTTCGGCTGCCACGTCATGAACCAGTCGGTCGAAAACGGCAGCATGCCCTTGGGCGGCGACACGCCCTTGACTTCCTTGTACAGCTTGATCAGCCGGTCGCGCGACAGCGTCGTCTCCGCTTCGAGCAGTTGCAGACGTGCGCCGAGTTCGATCAGTTCAATGGCCAGGGTGATTTCCCTGACTTCGAGCACCACGCTTTTTTGTGCCATCCGCCTCGCTTCCCGCGTCCGTTGCCGTTCGCGCCGCGCGGGCGAGAAACGGTAAAAGCGCCGTCGCCGGCGCGCGTAGGGTGGCTTGGTCCGGGCGCGGAAGCGCCCGTCGTCGGCCTTCGGCAGGTATCAGCCGATCTGCTCGACAGGCTGGCCCGCCATCAGAATGGCCGAGTGCGCCTGCGCGACGGCTGTCGGTTTGCCCTTGTCGGCCAGCGACGAGAGGATCTGATGATCGTCGAAACGGAAGCGGCACAGCACCTGGTTCGATGCGGCCAGCTTGACTGTCTGCGCGAGCGACAGGTTGGAGAGCACGTCGGCAAGCTGCTCCGAAATGCCCATGCGGAACATGCCCATTGGCTTGTCTTCACGCAGAAGGCGCTGCGCGAGTAGCAAATAGGACAGGTTCACTTCCCTAATTTCATTGAGCATGTCACTTTGGGTGCTCATTGAATTCCCCCGATTTGAATCTGGCTGGTCAGGCCGTCGTAAAACGTTTGCTCGATCGCGTTTAAAAAAACCACGAACGGCACGCTTATGGTCAGCGTGCATTTTCCCGGAAGGGGCAGTCGACGAAAATCGGACAATCACCCCAACTGGTTGACGGAAGAATCCAGGATTTCTGTAGGAGTTTTTCCTACAAATTTTCGCGACGAGGGAGTTTGACGGACGTTGATGCGCCGAGAGCGCCGACCGGTTACATGCGATAGCACGCATGCAAGGTTTGGGAAGCGGATTATGCGCCCATATTCAGGCTGGAACCAAGCGAAATTCACATCGATCGTTCGGCAGCGCACCATTGGTCGGACGAAACAGCATCGCAACATGCTGCGCCGAACGGCCGAAAGGGCGGTGGATGTTGCCTGGATGACCGTCGCCTCGGGCATTCCCGCAGCATCCGGACACTAATTACGCATCATGTTTCGCGCTGTAACAACATTAAGTCTTTGAAAAATAGCTCGAATTGCTGCGCCCGATCCCGATAATGACACCTAGGGATAACCCCATCGGGCTTCCTGCAGCGGGCGGCGGCACACCGCGCCCAACCGTCCGACAAGCTTCCGCCTTTTGCCACACGCCAGGCAGCGCCGCGCGAAGCCCCTTTGCATAGGAGATCACGCATGCGAATCGCACAAATCGCACCGTTGTACGAAGCTGTCCCACCGAAACTCTATGGCGGCACAGAACGCGTCGTGTCATATCTGACCGAGGCGCTGGTCGATCTGGGGCACGATGTGACGCTCTTCGCGAGCGGCGATTCGGTGACGTCCGCGAAACTCGAAGCCGCGTGGCCGCGTGCGCTGCGTCTGGATCCGACGATCCGCGACGCGCTCGCGCCGCACATGCTGCTGCTCGAGCGGGTGCGAAAGATGGCCCACGAATTCGACGTGCTGCACTTTCACCTTGACTATCTGCCATTCCCGCTGTTCTCGACGCTGGATACGCCGTACGTGACAACGCTGCACGGCCGCCTGGATCTGCCCGAACTGCAGCCGGTGTTCGACACGTTCGAAAATGCGCCCGTGATCTCGATTTCGGATTCACAACGGCTGCCGCTGCAGCAGGCCAACTGGCTCAACACCATCTATCACGGCCTGCCGGACGAGCTGTTGACGCCGCAAGCCGGCAAGAAGCCTGAATATCTGGCGTTTCTCGGCCGTATCTGTCCCGAAAAGCGCGTCGATACCGCCATCAAGATCGCCGCGCAAAGCGGTTTGCCGCTGAAGATCGCCGCCAAAGTGGACAAGGTCGACCAGGAGTACTTCAGAACGGAAATCGAGCCGCTGCTGTCGCAGGCGCACGTCGAGTTCATCGGCGAGATCAACGAAGCGCAGAAGCCGGAATTCTTGTCAGGTGCGAAGGCACTGCTGTTCCCGATCGACTGGTCGGAGCCGTTCGGCCTCGTAATGATCGAATCGATGGCGTGTGGCACGCCCGTGATCGCGTTCAACCGCGGTTCGGTGCCGGAAGTGATCGACCAGGGCGTGACGGGTTTCATCTGTGAAGACGTGCAGGGCGCCGTGGCGGCGCTGCAGCGTATCGACGAACTGTCGCGCACGGAAATCCGCGCGCAATTCGAGCGCCGCTTCAGCTCGAAGATCATGGCGCAGAACTATGTGGACAGCTACACCGCGCTGCTCGAAGCGACGCGCCGTCCCATGCTCCGCCGCGTGGCGGTGGGCTGATAACGCTCAGCCGCGCCCGCGCATCCAACCGACGCGCGATTTGTTCATGTAAATCGTTTGCGCGGGCATCAACGTGTGGTTTTCGGATCGCTTGCACTAAAAAGCCGCCTCCCCGGGCGGCTTTTCTTTTCCGTCGTTCAAGACGCGATGTGCAATGGAAGCGCTTTCTTCATTGCGCGGTCAATGCGCTTTATTGAATGAAGCTGTCCGCATGCTTCAGAGCGGACCGCGCATTAGCCAAATCAGAAAGTGGCGAATTCAGCTAGAACACCTTCAACTGGCTTTCGCCGCCTGTCCTAATTACGCCTGGCCAATCAGAAAGCGCTCGCGGTTCTTGCCTGCAATCCACTTAGGCGGCTTTCCCCGGCCGCTCCATGTGCTGCCCGACTTCGGATCCTGATACTTCGCCGGCAGCGGCGCCTTCTTCGGAGGGCGGCCGCGGCGTGCCGCCTCGGCGAAACCGAGATCATGCGCACTGAGTCCGTATTCGGCTATTTTCTGGCGGATTTCCGCAATTACATTGCCGACTTCATTGCGGCGCGCTTCCGCCGCTTCCGCTTCAAGGCGCGCAATCTGCGCCTTCAGATCTGCGTATTGTGACATTTGGGCTCCCCTCTTTTTCTAAAAGTGGTTAGCACGGAGATTAGCCGCTGCCAGCGAAATTCGCAATGGCGGGTAATACCGCGCAATGGAAAGTTTCGTCTGAGTATTTATAAAAGATCGCTGAATCATTCAAACGACTGGTTGTTTAACACGAAATAATTCCGCGTTCGTGAATGACAATTCTTGACAGTGCATTTGTGCAACGTTGCTTAAAATTTTTGCTCGCAAGTGCCGGGCAGCGGCGCATGCGCTCTCGTCCTTGAATCCCTGCACTTATTAGGATTACACAATGAACCTCTTCAAGCGCCTCGCGGCGGAGCTGTTCGGCACTTTTTGGCTCGTTCTCGGAGGTTGCGGCAGCGCCGTGCTCGCGGCAAATTTCGCCGGCCCGGTTCATGGGCTCGGCATCGGATTCGTGGGCGTGTCGCTCGCGTTCGGCCTGACTGTCCTGACCATGGCTTATGCAATCGGACATATTTCTGGTTGTCATCTGAATCCGGCCGTCAGCGTCGGGTTGACCGTCGCGGGCCGCTTCCCGGCGCGTGACCTAACGCCGTACGTCGTCGCGCAGGTGCTGGGCGCCGTGCTTGGCGCGTATGTGCTGTCCGTGATTGCTTCGGGCAATCCGGATTTCCATCTGGTTGCAAGCGGCTTCGCGAGCAACGGCTACGGCGACCGCTCGCCGGGCCACTATGCGTTGCCTGCCGCGTTTGTGTGCGAAACGGTGATGACGGCTTTCTTCCTGTTCGTCATTCTCGGTGCCACCGACAAGCGCGCGCCTGTCGGCTTCGCGCCCATCGCGATCGGCCTGTGCCTTACCTTGATCCACCTGATCTCGATTCCCGTCACCAATACGTCGGTGAATCCGGCGCGCTCGACGGGTCCGGCGCTGTTCGTCGGCGGTGCGGCTGTCGATCAGTTGTGGCTATTCTGGGTCGCACCTATTCTCGGCGCCGTGATCGCCGGCGTGGTGTATCCGCTGCTTGCCGGCGGCGCGCAGCACGCCGTGGAAGCCGAGCGCGAGCGTGTGACGGCGTAATTAGCCGCTATCCAGTCTGCGTGAAAACGGGGCGCTTCGGCGCCCCGTTTGCTTGTATGTCCAAATGTAAGGCTGGTTCAGGATGGCGTTCGCCGTCTTTATGAATGTCTTTCAGCTTTCCGAGCGGCGGGTCCGTAGCGGCCGATGTAGCATGGCGCGTTTCCCGCACGGGAACGCGCCTTTCTATTGGATCGAGGTAGTTACGCCGTCAACTCGTCGTCGAGCGAAAACAGCTTGCGCAAATGATGGGCGACGCCCGCTTCGAAATTGTTGCCGATGCGGGGCACGTGCGGCAGCCGTTTCATCAGATCGGGATTGGCGTTGTTCATCATGAACGGATGGCCCGCCGTTTCCAGCATGTCGATGTCGTTCATGTTGTCGCCAAACGCGACACACTTTCCAGCCGGCACGTTCAACCGGTCGAGCACGAACTGCAGCGCACGGCCTTTCGATACGTTGGCCGACATCACCTCCAGACAGTCCGGCAACGAGTACGTAACGTAGAGCGCCTCGCCGAACGTCCGCTGCAAATTGGTCGCCACGACAGCGAGATCCTCGGGATCGCCGATGTACAGCGCCTTGGCGATGTCCGCACCATCGTGCTTCAGCAGATCCGTCACGTTGTAGGTGAAACCCGAGTCCCGGTGATAGCGCAGCAACTCCGGCGCGTCCCGATCGATCAGCCATTCGCGATCGGCGAACAGATTGACGATCACGCGCCCGTGCTCGCCCACCAGCTCCTGCTTCACCAGCTCCTTGACCATGTCCGCCTGGAGGTCGTCGGCGAAGATCATTTCGTCGTCGGGCGAGTGGACGCGCGCGCCGTTCGATGTGATCAGATAGGGCCGGATACCCAGTACGTCGCGAATTCCCGCGACGTCGCAATAGTGGCGCCCCGTCGCGATCACGATGTGTATGCCTTGCGCTTCAAGCGCCCGCACCGTGCTGATCGTGAAAGGGTCCACCTGATGGTTGCTGTTCAGCAGGGTTCCGTCCAGATCGCTGGCGATGACTTTATACATGGGAGGCGGCCTGCGGCGTCGGAAAGCTTCCATTTTATCGCCTTCGAGCCTGGCGCCTGGCGTTTTCCTCCCGCTGCCGGTGCCTCCAACGCGCGCCGCCCGTCATGCGCCTCCGAGTCGGGCGGCCTCCCGCTGTGCCAATTTCAGCGCACCATGCGCGGAGTCCGAAAGCGGCGCACGCAGTCGCTCTCGATAGGGTGCTGGCACATATTCGCTCAGCGGCTTGCCAAGCCCGCCGCACAGCGCGACGGGCAAGCTTCCCGAAGGGTCGAGCGCGGCGATCATCTTGCCGATTTCGTGACCGGCGTCATGCAGCAAGCGCGCAGCAAACGGATGCTCCGGATGCGCGATGACAACGGGCGCAATGCTCGCATAGGCTGTCTGATTGGCGTCGCACAGCCAGACCACAAGCCCCTCGCGATCCGTCACGCCGACGTGCTCAATCAGCGCCTGCGAGAATTCGTCGGCGGGAACGCGGCCGTCGAGCGCCTGTTGCGCGTGAACGATCGCACGCAGACCGAGCCACGCACCGCTGGCTTCGTCGGCGGACGGATAGCCGTAGCCGCTCACGGTGCGGCACTCGCCGTCGCGATCCAGCACCGCCGCCACGCTGCCCGTTCCCAGCGCGACGATCACGCCCGGCTCGCCGCCGTGGGCGCCGAGCAGCGTCGAATAGGCGTCGTGTTCGATCGAAAGCCCGGCGAGCGTCGGCGCCTTCGCGCGAAACGCGGACAGCCAGTCCCGGTTGTTGACGCCAGCCAGCCCGCAGCCGAAGACGAAACGCGACCAGTCGACTGTTACGCCGGCGAGCACGCACGCTTGGGTACTGGCCGCGAGGATCGATTCCCACGCGCGCTCGACGCCGAGCCCCAAGCCCGACGGGCCCGCAGTACCCTGCGCGAGTTCCCGCCCTTGGGCGTCAGCCAGCACGACGCGCGTGCCGGTGCCGCCGCCGTCCACGCCGATCAGATAGAGGTCTTGAGTCATCGGTTCGCTCATTGATGTGTTAGCGCATAGCGTGGCAGGTCTCGCCGCCGGCGACAATTAGCCGATCGGCCAGGTTGCGGCTGCACCCCATTCCGCTAAGCTGGCGCGATCCGATCGACGGGCGATCGACCAACCATGCAGGAGCCTGAAAGTGGCTGAGCAGCGATGCAACTGGGCGACGAGCGAAGCGCTCGCACACTATCACGACACCGAGTGGGGTGTCCCTTCGCGCGACGACCGGCATCTGTTCGAGATGCTCGTGCTCGAAGGCGCGCAGGCAGGGCTGTCGTGGTCGACGATCCTGAACAAGCGCGCCGGCTATCGGCGTGCATTCTCGAATTTCGATATCGATAAGGTCGCCCGCTACTCCGCGCAAAAGATCGACGCGCTCGTGCTCGATGAGGGTATCGTGCGCCATCGCGGCAAGATTGAGTCGACGGTTCTCAATGCGAAAGCGGTCAGGCAGATTCAGGCGGAGCACGGTTCGCTAGCGGATTTCGTATGGTCATTCGTCGATAACGTGCCCATCCAGAATACGTGGACGAGCTACCAGCACGCGCCCGCATCGACGGAAGTGTCGGACATGCTCAGCAAGGCGCTCAAAGGTTATGGCTGCAAATTTGTGGGCACAACGATCTGCTACGCCTTCATGCAGGCAGTCGGCATGGTCAACGACCACCAGACCGATTGCGCCTGCTATTCGCGCTGCGCGTCGCTCGGTGAGAAGCGGCGCAAGAAGACGAAGTGATGCGTCGCGGGCCATATGCCGACCGCGATCCGCTGGTGCGCCGTTGCAACACGTGATGTCTCGGCGCGCCAGCTCGAAGGGGTGCGAGAGCTCGCCCGGGGCCACCGGCAAGGCCGCCTCTGCGAAGGCGCTTTGCATGCCGAGACGGAGGTGGCCCGCCCCATAGCCCGCCATCCGTCGCGCGAACTGAGCGCTAGCCAACACAACGGCTGGCCCTTTTGGGCCTTTCGCTCGTTATAACTGATGTATGCGATGTCGTTCGACGCGCCTCCGGTCGGGGAAGTCAGCCGCGCGTCGAGGCCATTGCTGGTGCACGGTGAGTCATCCGCAACCGCGAATTGAACCGTAATCGATGTTCTAGTCGCGGCTCCGGCCAAGGGTCCGTCACAAGATACTGTCGCCCCTTGCATCATAAACGAATGACCGCTGCGCAAAAGCGCGGGGGAGACCAGCATGAAGAACCATAGCTTCCTGACGCATCAGCAAAGTTACGGCCGGGCAGTCGATCATCTGTTCGGCCAGGGCCGTGCAGCGCCGCTGCCGCGTGGTGGGGGCGCCTACCGCGGCTATTGTGGCGGTTGCCCGGTCGGTAGCTTTATCCATCCGCGCGACTACATGACCGCGATGGAAGGCATTCCCGTACGATTCATCGGCAAAGCGCCGGCTGAGATGCCGACGTACATGGACGTCGGCGCTGCCGCACTGAAGAGGGCGTTGCTGCGCTCCAATCTGAACATCTACGACCAGGCCACCGTCGATCTGCTCAGTTGCCTGCAAAACGTTCACGACGTTTTCGGCACATGGGAATGGCGCGACCGTCTGCGCTCAATCGCCCTTCAGTTCGCACTTTCGAACGAGCGGCTCCGGACCGTCGCCTGAGTTCTCGCTCTCCCAGACCAGCCGAGCGGAGTTCTCCGCGGGTTTCAACGTTCCAAAGTTCCAAACGAAAAACGGCGGTGTGGCTTCTTTCGAAGCTCACACCGCCGTTGGCGTGCTTTCGCGTGGAAGCGTGCTTAGTGCAGCTTCTTAGGCAGCATCTGGCTGCGCAGGCGCTTGTGCAGGCGCTTCACCGCAGCTGCCTTCTTGCGCTTACGAGCCGTCGTCGGCTTTTCGTACGCCTGGCGTTCACGCAGTTCTGCGATCAGGCCATTCTTTTCGATTGCGCGGCGGAAGCGGCGGATTGCCACTTCGAACGGCTCATTTTCCTTCAGAAGAATCGTCGTCATGTAATTCCTAAAAACGCTTGATACGGTTAATGGCGTGGCGGTCAGCCCACTCACGCGCCGGCCCTCCGGTCGTTCCAGATCTGGCAAAGCACTACTGAAACGAGAGGCGATGCGGCCACGGAGGCCGGAAAAGAGAGGTGGGAGTTCACCGCGAAACGCGGGCAGCGCACGTTGCAGCGCCGCGCCTAGCTAGCGTTTCGCCACCAGTAACCCATGACGAAACGAGCAAAGATCTCAATTCACTCCCGATCATATCAGGAAAACAGCCCTCCGACCAGCTTTTTG
This sequence comes from Paraburkholderia phymatum STM815, assembly GCF_000020045.1. GTDB lineage: Bacteria > Pseudomonadota > Gammaproteobacteria > Burkholderiales > Burkholderiaceae > Paraburkholderia > Paraburkholderia phymatum. The sequence goes on from NC_010622.1 coordinate 3,345,314, forward strand.
ACGTTTACGATCAGGCACTTGCGTCGTTCAGCATGCGCAGATCGGCGTCCGTGAGCGTCAGGTGCACAGCGGCGACGAGACTTTCCAGCTGTTGGACGGATGTCGCGCTGGCAATTGGCGCTGTAATACTGGGCCGCGCGATCAGCCACGCGAGCGCCACGGAAGCCGGTGTGCTGCCATGCGCACCCGCCACGTGATCCAGCGCCTCGAGGATCGCGAAGCCGCGTTCGTTGAGATACCCCTCGACCTTACGGCCGCGCGCGCTCCTCGACAGATCGTCGCGCGAACGGTATTTACCCGACAGGAAGCCGCTCGCCAAGCTGTAGTAGCAGACCACGCCGAGCCGCTCGGCGAGCGCGACCGGTTCGAGATCGGTTTCATAGCCGGCGCGGTCGTACAGGTTGTATTCCGGCTGGATCACCTGATATTGCGGCAAGCCGTTGTCGCGCGCGATCTGCAGGGCTTCCTGAAGCCGCGGGCCGCCGTAGTTCGACGCGCCGATCACCCGCACCTTGCCCGCTTCGACCAACTGCTGGTATGCGCCGAGCGTTTCCGCGAGCGGCGTCTCCGTGTCGTCGATATGCGAGAAATACACGTCGATGTAGTCCGTCTGCAGGCGCCGCAGCGAATCCTCGACCGCTGCGCGAATATTGCCTGCCGACAGCCCCTTGCGGCTTCCCAGCATGCCGACCTTGGTCGACAGCACGATTCTGTCGCGCTTGCCTGACTTCGCGAACCACTTTCCGATGATCGACTCGGATTCACCACCGTGATTGCCGGGCACCCATGCCGAATAGACGTCGGCCGTATCGATGAAATTCAGGCCCGCGTCGACGAAGGCGTCGAGGATCGAAAACGAAGTCGCTTCGTCGGCCGTCCAGCCGAATACATTGCCGCCAAACATCAGCGGCACGACCTGCAATGACGACGTGCCGAGCTTGCGTTTCTGCATGACATCTCCATGAGCGAGGAAAGCGGTTCATCAAGCATACGCGCTGTTCGCGACTGTGATCGACACCCCGCCCGCACCATACGCCCCCAAATTTCGCGAGGGCGCCCCTAAAGTTTTCTTCCGACCACGCCGTCAACCAGGACAGGCGGCGGCGCAATGCATTCAGTCAAGCGCGACGCCGAGCCAAAACAGCCTCCACTCGAGGCGTTTTACAAACGAGGACGCAAAATGCTGAATATCAACACCAACATCGCTTCGCTGACCGCGCAGAACAACCTGTCGGGTTCGCAAAGCGCACTGTCGCAGGCGATCAACCGCCTGTCGTCGGGCAAGCGTGTGAACACCGCTGCCGACGACGCGGCAGGTCTCGCGATTTCGACGACGCAAACGGCGTCGATCAACGCGCTGACGCAAGGTGCTGCCAACGCCAACAACGGCATCTCGATGGTGCAAACCACGAACGGCGCGCTGCAATCGATCGTCGACAACCTGCAACGTATCCGCCAGCTGGCAGTGGAAGCAGGCGACGGCTCGCTCGACTCGAACGCACTGGCTAACCTCCAGTCGGAAGTGTCGACCCGTCTGACGGAAATCACGCGCGTTGCGCAACAAACGACGTTCAACGGCCAGGCCGTCCTGAACGGCATCGGTTCGGTCAACTTCCAGATCGGCGCGTTCAACGGCCAGCAGATCACGGCCAACTTCGGTTCGCAAAAGTGGGACTCGGGCAGCCTCGGCGTGAGCGGCGTGTCGGTTTCGACGGCTTCGGGCGCTCAGGCAGCAATGAGCACGATCGACACGGTTCTGACGAGCGTGAACACGTTCCAGGCAACGCTGGGTGCAACGCAGAACACGTTCCAGGCTGCCATCTCGACGACGCAAACGCAAGCAACGAACATGAGCGCAGCACGTTCGCAAATCACCGACGCAGACTTCGCGACGGAAACGGCGAACCTGTCGAAGGCTCAGGTTCTGCAACAAGCCGGTATCTCGGTTCTGGCGCAAGCGAACTCGATGCCGCAGCAAGTTCTGAAGCTTCTCCAGTAAGCGTGACGACAGGCGGCGCGCGGTATGGCGCCGCACACTGAAGCCGCGGCTCGAGCCCGGCTCAGGACACGATAAAAACAGCTGGATCGCATGGTTGGGAGGCTCGCCTCCCATCATGCATTTGAACGCCGAGAACCCAATGCAGTCCGTTTCGCCCATCGGAGCACCCGCATGACCACCACGTCGACTTCGAACTCTTCAACTGACGTTACTGCCCTGCTACAGCAGGCAGCGCAGTCCATCATCAGCGGCTCGACCAAGTCGACCCTCGATGTGAATTCACTGGTGTCGGCGCTCGTGACGGCGAAAACCGCGGCTCAATCCTCGGCAATCACGACCAAACAGACTTCGGACAACGCCGAGCTCTCCGCAATCGGCAAGCTCAAATCGGCGCTCTCGTCGCTGCAGACGGCACTGAGCGGTCTGTCCGACGGCACGTCGCTCAACCAGCTCGCAGTCGCGGTCAGCGGCACGGGCGTAACGGCAACGACGACAACCGGCAAGGGCGCGGTGGCAGGCAACTACACGTTGCAAGTCACCAATGTCGCGACCGCCAACAAGATTTCCTCGCAGGCCTACGCCTCGGGCGCGAGCCTCGGCAGCGGCACGCTGACGGTGGGTGTCGGCAGCAATTCCATGCAGATCAACGTGTCGTCGTCGGATACGCTGGCGACCATCGCCAGCGCGATCAATACGGCGAACAACAATCCGGGCGTATCGGCTGCCGTCATTACGGCGGCCGACGGCCAGCATCTGGTCCTGACCTCGACCCAAACGGGCGCCGCCAACACCGTATCGATATCGGCGGGCGCGGGCCTCGATGCCGGCCTCAACACGGGCAGCTTCACGCAGGTCACGGCGGGCAAGGATGCGAATTTTTCGATCGACGGCAACGCTATCACGAGCGCGACGAACGTCATCACGTCTGCGCTGACAGGCGTGAACATCGACATCTCGGGCGCGACCGCGAACAGCACGCAGACCATCTCCATCACGAACGACACGTCCGCCTCCGAAAAGGCGATCAACAGCTTCGTCACCGCGTACAACAACTACATCACGACGGCCACCGGGCTGACGTGGGACTCGACCCAGGCGACGGGCTCGCAAGCCGGCCCGCTGCTCGGCGATGCAATGACGAACACGATCACGAACGGCCTCGGCAGCCTGGTCGGCGGTGGCATTACCGTCGGCGGCAAGACGATCAGCCTGTCGTCGATCGGCATCAACCTGCAGCACGACGGCACGTTGTCCGTCGATTCGACGACGCTGGAGAACGCGCTGTCGAGCAACAGCTCGACCGTCGCGGCCGTGTTCAACACGACGAACGGCATCGGCACGACGCTGAACAACTTCATCAATACGTACACGCAGACGAGCGGCACGATCGACCAGCGCACGCAAGCACTGAACACCGACCTCAGCAATCTTTCGGATCAGGCGACGCAGCTCACGAACTATCAGAGCACGCTGACCGACCAGTACAACGCGCAGTTCTCGGCGCTGAACACGCTGATGACGACGATGCAGAACAACACGGCCTATCTGAACCAGCTGTTCGGCGGCGGTGGCCTGACGGGCTCGCTGAACGCCAAGTAACGCGGATACGCCGCCAACCGGACCTGAAGATGAACGATTCGCTGACCCGCGCACTGGACCTGACCCGCGCTCTCGAAGACGCGGTTTCGCAACAAGACTGGCCGCGCGCGTCGGCGATCGTCGAAGAACGCTCGCCGCTGCTGATGTCGCTGGGCCCGCAGCAGACCCCTGACGCACTGGAGAAGATCCGCGCGATCCAGCAGATCGACGCCGGCATCACCGTGCAGGCGCGCGCCGGCATGGACCGCCTGAGCGAGCGGCATGGCGATGCCCTTCGGCGCATCAAGTCGGTGAGTCTGTATCACACGACAGGCATGCTCTGAGGCACCCTTCTGAAGAACGCCGCGCGACGTAGTCAAGAAGAACTGCGCGGATTGACAAAGCTGCAGCGATGCAGCTTTTTTTTTCGCCCGTGGATCTCAATGAGGTCTGCGCAGCGAGGTCCGCGATTGCGCCTCACGGCCGCGCAATCGCCGTTTCAAGGCGCTGCGCGTTCAGGCAGAGTCTCGCTCGTACACGCGCCACATGCCGTCGAGCGCATCTTCGAAGTTGCGCGCGAAGCGTTGCGCGTCACACATCGGCGAGGCCAGAACATGTTCGCGCAAACCGGCGCGCAGCGTGGCCAGCGCGTCGCGGTCGGCGGCCAGTGCGCGCGCAATCGCGATGTAGCCCTGCGCATCGCCGGTGACCCAGTCGCCGAAGCCGGCCGACTGCAGCACGCTTTCGCAGATGTGACCGAGAAAGCGGTCGCCCTTCATCGCGACGACGGGCACCCCCATCCACAGTGCTTCCGCCGTCGTCGTACCGCCCGGATACGGGAACGGACTGAGCACGATATCGACGCGATGATACGTCTTGAAGTACTCGTCGCGCTTCGATCCGCCTTCGAGCAGAAGCCGTTCCGCGTCGAGGCCGCGCCCGGCGAAGCGCCGACGCGTCGCGTCGACGGCATGCTTGCGGTCGAGCTCATGCGCCTTGATGAGAAGGCGAGAACCGGGCACTTCGCGCAGCACGCGCGCCCACAGATCGAGCACGTCGTCCGTCACTTTCGCGAGCTTGCCGAGATAGCCGAAGGTGACGAAGCCATTCGCCAGCATCGGCAGCGCACCTACGGCAACATCGTGCGCGGGCGGCGTCATGCACAGGTATCCGTCCGGCAGATGCCACGGCTTTTCGATGAAATGATGTGCTTCTTCGGGCGGCAACACATAGCGGTCGCCGAGCACATAGTCGATCTGCTCGATGCCCGTCGATGCAAAGAACCCCAGCCACGTCACCTGCACGGGCGCCGGTTTCATCGCGAACACGGCGAGCCGGTTGAAGGCCGTGTGACCCGACATGTCGAGCAGAATGTCGATACGATCGTCGAAGATCCGCTTGGCGGCGGCCTCGCGTGAGAGCTTCGAAAGCTGCGTCCATTCACCGAAAAGCGGCTTGAGACGCTGCGTCGTGTCGTCTTCGACGTCGTTGGTCTGATAGGCGATCAGCTCGACACGCGACGGATCGATATGACGCAACACGCTTTCGGTGAAGATGCCGACGGGATGTGTGCGCAAATCGCCCGAGACAAAGCCCACGCGCAGCGGCCGCGAGCCGCGCGGCATGCGCGTGTGCGTGAACGGCGTGACGTTCGCGGCCATGCGCTTGCCGAAGTAGACGGCATCGGCCAGATAATCTTCGACCGGTCGCCGCGACATGCTTGCCTCACAAAACAGCAATGCCGTGTGCGCGACGTCGGCATCGGGCGACCGCTCGATCGCGCTCCGATAGCTGTTCGCGGCGGCCTCCAGTTCGCCCAGCGAGCGCAGGACGTCGCCGAGATTGATGTGCATCCGCGAGGAACCGTCCTTGAGTTCAAGCGCCTTGCGCGCGTAATGCAGTGCTTGCGCGGGACGCTCCGTCTTCAGATACGCGACGGCGAGATTGTGATGAACTTCGGCATCGTCGTCGGCAAGCTCGACGGATCGCAAATAGCTGTCGATCGCCTCGTCGTAGCGATACAGGCCGTACCACGCATTGCCGAGCGTCGCATAACCCTCGGCGAGCGTCAGGCGCGGTTCGGTCGAACGGACTTGCGCAAACGGCGCCGCCGCGCCGCCCCGGTACGAGTCGATGATCGCCTGCGCAAGCTGCAACGCCCGCGAGTAATGGGTGCGCGCCTCTTCCAGTCTGCCCATGTCGCGCAGCGTATTGGCCAGGTTGTTGTGCACGCCCGGCCTGTTGGGATCGAGTTCGACCGCCCTCTGCAGACTCGCCGCAGCCTCGTCGAGTTCGCCGCGCGCAAGCAGCAGCGTGCCCAGACTGTTGTGCATCAACGCGCGGTTCGCGTCGAGGGCGATCGCGCTGCGATAACTGTCGATTGCCTCGTCGTACTTGCCCTGCTCCATCAGCGCGTTGCCGAGATTGTTGTGCGCGTCCGCGTAGTTCTGCCTGAACGAAATCGCCTTGCGATACGCAAGCGCGGCATTATCCAGCTCGCCGAGATCTTTTAACGCGTTGCCGAGATTGTTGTATGCCTCCGCAAAACCGGGCCGCAATTCGATGGCGTGCGCGCAGCTTCGCATCGCCGCGTCCGGCTGACGGTCTTCGCGCAGTGCATTGCCCAGATTGTTGTGCGCTTCCGCGTAGCCCGGATCGAGCGTGACGGCCTCGCGATAACCGTCGATCGCCTGCTTTAGTTGCCCGTGCTCGCGCAGCGCGTTGCCGAGGTTGTTGTGATAGATCGCGTTGGGCAGAATCGCGATCGACTGGCGCATCAGCGTAATGCCCGCGTCGTACTGTTGAATCTGGCAGGCGAGCAGCCCGAGAAAATGCAACGCATCGGAATGCCGGGGATTGGCGCGCAGGATCTCGTCGTAGATCGCCTTGGCTTCGGCGAGCCGGCCGGCCTGGTGGTGCGCGAGCGCGGTATTGAGAAGATTTGCGTGATCCACTGTGATCCTTTGTGTCGTCGGAAGTGCGGCTCGCATGCCCGCTTCGCCTCAAGCAGCGCGCGAAACGTATTGCGCCCACATGCCTTCGAATGCTGCTTTCAGATTGGTCGCGAAGCGCCGTGCATCGCACAGCGGCGACGCCAGCGTCTGCGCACGCAAACGCGCGCGCAGGACGGCGAGGCGCTCCCGCTGCGCGGCCCACGCGCTCGCGAGTGCGATGTATTCGTCTTCGTCGCGTGCGATCCATTCGCCGAGTCCTGCCGCGTTCAGCACGCTCTCGCAGATATGCGTGACGAAGCGATCGCCTTGAAGCGCAACGACGGGCGTGCCCATCCACAGCGCTTCCGCCGTCGTCGTGCCGCCCGGATATGGAAACGGGCTCAGCATGATGTCGACACGGTTATATGCTTTGAGATATTCGTGACGCGGCGAGCCGCCTTCGAGAATGAGGCGCAATGCGTCGATGCCTTGCGCGGCGAATTGTTCAGCCGCCGAACGCCGGGCGTGCGCGGCGCCGAGTTCGTGCGATTTCATCATCAGCTTCGCGCCCGGCACCGCACGCAACAGACGCGACCAGGCGGCGATCACGTTGGGCGTGATCTTCACGAGCTTGCCGAAATAGCCGAACGTGACATGGCCGCTGAGCGTCATCGGCAACGGGCCGACGGCCACATCGACGTTCGGCGGCGTGAAGCACAGGTAGCTGTCGGGCAGACGCCAGGTCTTCTCCACATAGTGCGATTCTTCAGCGACGGGCAGCACATGTGGATCGCCGAGCACGTAGTCGATTTCGTTCAACCCCGTCGTGCCGAAATAGCCGAGCCAGCTGACCTGCACGGGCGCAGGTTTCCACGCGAACACGGGCAGGCGGTTGTGCACGGTATGGCCCGACAGATCGACGAGTATGTCGATGCCATCGTCGCGAATCATCTGCACGGCCTGTTCGTCGCGCACGTTCACGAGGCTGCGCCACGCAGTAAAGCGCTGTTTCAGGCGGGCGGTGATGTCGTCTTCGCTTGCGCGCGTCGAGTAGGCGATCAGATCGAAGCTCCCGTCCGCGAAATGCTCCATCACCGATTCGATGAAAATGCCCACGGGATGCAGTTGCAGATCGCCGGACACGAAACCGATGCGCAGCTTTCTGCCGTCGTCTTGCGGCGCCGGATGCTCGCAGCGGCGCGCACGCGCGGCCATGCGCGCGCCGAATTCACGCGCGGCGACGAGCGTGACGGCGGGCGGCGTCGGCGCGTGCGTCGCGAGATCGAACAGCAGGCGGTTGTGCGCGAGTTCCATTTCGCCGTCGAGCGCGATGCCGCGCCGATAGCTCGCAATTGCGCCGTCCGCGTCGCCGAGCACGCTCAGCACGTCGCCGAGATTCACGTGCGGTACGGCCGAATGCGGTTCGAGCGAAACGGCCTTTTGCGCGCTCTCGAGCGCTTCGTCTGCGCGGCGCTGTTTGAGGAGCGCAACGGCGAGCCGATGGTGCGCAGGCGCATCGCGGGGTGCCAGTTCGGTGGCCGTCCGATAGCAAAGGATCGCGGCGTCGAGCTTGTCTGCGTGCTGATACGCGTCGCCCAGTTCCACATAACCCGCAGCGTCGTTGGGCGCGAGTTCGACCGCGCTCGTCAGCGCGTGCGCCGCTTCGTCCCAGCGCTGGCGGCCAAGCAGCCATTGCGCGAGCAAGCGATGACGCGCGGCATCGGCGGGATCGCGTCGCGTCGCCTGTTGCAACGTGTCGATCGCGGCGTCGATTTCACCGCGCGCGTGCAGCAGCTTCGCGAGACTGTCGTAGCTGTCGGCACGATCCGGATCGAGCGCGAGCGCGCGGCGAAACGCGGCAATCGATGCGTCCGCGTCGCCACGCCCGGCCTCGGCGCGTGCGAGATTGCCGAACGCGTCCGCATAGTCCGGACGGAACGACACGGCCTTCTGATACGCCAGCACCGCGTTGCCGAGATCGCCGAGATCCTTCAGTGCATTGCCGAGGTTGTTGTACGCCTCCGCGTAACCTGGCCGCAGTTCGATCGCCGTGGCGCAACTCATCATCGCGGCGTTGGCGTCGCCTGCTTCCCGCAGTGCATTGCCGAGATTGTTGTGCGCCTCGGCGTAATCGGGACGCAGATTCACCGCCTGCCGATAGCCTTCGATCGCTTCGCCAAGCTGACGACGTCCGAGCAGCACGTTGCCCAGATTGTTGTAGTAGACGGCATTCGGATTCGCCGCAATCGATGCGCGCATCAACGCGATGCCCGCGTCCGCGCGATCCGTCTGGCACGCGAGCAAGCCGGAGAAATGCAGCGCGTCGGATTGCGCCGGCTCGGTCTGCAGAATGGCGTCGTAGAGCGCCTGCGCGTCGGCGAGGCGCCCTGCCTGATGATGCGTCAGCGCGGCGTTCAGAAGGGTCGGAATGTCGTGCATGGTCAAACGTCCCGGCCCGTTCAATAGGGATGCGACTGCGCGAAGAAGTCGACGAGGCCGCCGTCGTGCTCGATCATCACGCGCTTCGTGGCGATGCCTTCGCGCGTCATCTCGGCGATGATGTCCCGCGCGCGCCATTGCGTCGGAATCACGATCACGTCGACGTCGGTCTGCTTCAGCACGTCGCGGAATTCGATCCGCTGGCCCGTGCCCGGCACGAAGGTGCCGACCTTGCCCGGGTCCGAATCGACGACGAGCGGAAAGCGCTCGGCATCCGCGCCGAAATGATGGATGAACGCGGCCGCCTTGCCCGTGCCGCCCCAAATGGCGACGCGCTGACCCGAAGCGCTCAGTTGCGACAGTTGCTGCGCGATCGTCGCGCGGCTTTCGACCGTGCGGGCCGCGAACCGCGCGGCGGCTTCAGCACGCGAGCGCGCATGCGCGGGCACCGCGAGCTTCACCAATGCATGGACGACCTCACCGTCGTAGCCGTGATCGAGCGTGACGACTTCGCCTGCGCGCGACATCAGCGCGCGGAATGATTCCGTCGTGAAGTGCGACACATGTTCGTAGAAGAAATCGGCGAGACGATGCGTGTCGAACACGCGGTCGATACACGGCACTTCCGCGAACAGCCAGCAGTCCTTGTCCGCCGACATCGCGCCCCATGCGAGCGCCTGGAGCAGGCGCGCCGGCTCCGTCAGATGTTCGAGCACATGGCGAATCACGACCGCATCCGGCTGGAACGCACGCATGTCGGCGAGCGGCTCGAACAGGCGCGGATGAAACTCGACGCCGAGGCCCGTCTCCGGCGTCGCGTTAGGATCGAAACCGATGAAGCGCCCACCCGGACGAGCCTGCGCGAGGCCTCGCAAGAAATGCCCTTCACCGCAGCCGATTTCGACGACATTCGGCGCATCGGGCAAGCGCGACAATACGAGGTCGCGGGTCTGCGCGAGATGCCCCTTCCAGATGCTGCCGTTGTTGAACATCCGGTTCGGATTGCTTTGATACGGAATCGCGTCGTATTCGAAGCGGTGATTCCACACGTGCGTGCACGACGGGCACTGCACGAAATCCTGCGCGTGACGGGGCAGCGATTGAGCAGCGTGCGCCGAACCGGGCCACGCGAGCGTCGCCAGCGTCTGCTCGCCCGCCGGGAAAAAGCGCGCGGCTACCGAGTTCGAGCAAACGGGACAAGCCGCTTCAATCAGATCGCAAGTCATTGGTTCACTACCTTTTTGAAGTACGCGATGGTCTCCTTGAGACCGTCTTCGAGCGCCACGCCCGGTTGCCAGTCGAGATGCTCGCGGGCCTTCGCGATGTCGGGGCGACGCTGCACGGGATCGTCGGGCGGCAGCGGTCGGTACTGGATGCGCGAGCGCGAGCCCGTGAGACGCAACACCATCTCCGCGAGCTCGCGGATCGTGATCTCGCCCGGATTGCCGATGTTGAACGGCCCCGGCTCACCTTCGTGATTCATCAGGCGCATTAGCCCTTCGACGAGATCGTCGACATAGCAGAACGAACGCGTCTGGCTGCCGTCGCCGTACAGCGTGATCGGTTCGCCGTGCAGCGCCTGCATGATGAAGTTCGACACCACGCGGCCATCGTCGGGACGCATACGCGGACCGTACGTGTTGAAGATTCGCGCGATGCGAATGTCGACGCCGTGCTGACGGTGATAATCGAAGAACAGCGTTTCCGCGCAGCGCTTGCCTTCGTCGTAACAGGCGCGCGGCCCGTTCGGGTTCACATTGCCCCAGTATGTCTCGCGCTGCGGATGCTGCTGCGCGTCGCCGTAGACTTCGCTCGTCGACGCCTGCAGAATGCGCGCGCCGCAGCGCTTCGCAAGCCCGAGCATGTTGATTGCGCCGAGCACGGCCGTCTTCACGGTCGACACGGGATCGCTCTGGTAATGCACAGGGCTCGCGGGACATGCCATGTTGAACACGCGGTCCGCTTCGACGTACAGCGGCAGCCACACGTCATGGCGTATCACCTCGAAATTCACCTTGCCGATCAGGTGGTGAATGGTCTGCTTGCTGCCCGTATGGAAGTTGTCCACGCACATCACGTCGTGACCGGCCGCAACCAGCCGGTCGCACAGATGCGAGCCGAGAAACCCCGCGCCGCCCGTGATCAGGACCGACTGTGCGTTCACTGCGCCGCCTCCGCGACCTGCGCGACGCGTTGTTCCCACATGCCGTGCAGCGCCGCTTCGAAGTTGCGCGCGAAGCGTGCGGCGTCGCACAGCGGCGAGGCGAGCAACTGCGCGCGCAAACCGCTGCGCAGCGCCGACAGACCCTCGCGGTCTGCTGCGAATGCGACGGCTTTCTCCACATAGTCGGCGTCGTCGGCTGCGATCCAGCCCGCGAGCCCGGCCGCGTGGCAGATCGTTTCCGCGATGTGCGTGACGAAGCGGTCGCCGTGTCGGCACAGTACGGGCACGCCCATCCAGAAGGCTTCCGCTGTGGTCGTGCCGCCGCCGTAGGGGAACGGGCTCAGCATCATGTCAACGCGACGATAGGCGGTGAAGTAATCACCGCGCGCCGAACGTCCTTCGACGATCAGGCGCGACGCCGGAATGCCGCGCGTCGCGAACCGGCGAACAAATGCGTCGCGTACGTGCGCGTCGTCGAACTGGCCGGACTTCAGGAACAGCATGGAGCTGGGCACTTTCTGCAGCAGCGTCGACCATACGCCAACCGCGTGATCCGTGACCTTCGTCACGTTGCCGAAATAGCCGAAGGTGACGTGGCCGTTCACGAGCATCGGCAGCGTGCCTGTTTCGACGGAATCGACGGGCGGCGTGAAGCACAGATAGCTGTCGGGCAGACGCCACGGCTTTTCGACGAAGTGCGCTTCTTCGGCTTCGGGCAGCACATGCGCATCGCCGAGGATGTAGTCGATCGCGCGCACGCCCGTGCTCGCGAAGTAGCCGGGCCAGCTGACCTGCACGGGCGCCGGCTTCCATGCAAAGAGAGGCAGTCGGTTGTGCGTACTGTGGCCCGATGCGTCGATCAGAACATCGATGGCGTCGCTGCGGATGCGCTGCGCGGCTGCTTCGTCAGCGACACCGGCGAGGCTCGTCCACGCCGAGAACGACGGTTTGATGCGCGCCGTAAGTTCGTCTTCGACATCGCGCGTCGGATAGGCGACCAGTTGCACCCGTGACGCATCGAGATTCGCGAGCACGCTTTCGATGAAATACCCGACGGGATGCTTCTTCAGATCGCCGGAGACGATGCCCACGCGCAACGGGCGGCCTTCGCGCGAGCCCGCATCGGCGAGCCACGTTTGGAACGGCATCGCACGCGCCGCCATTGCGTCGCCGAATTTCAGCGCTTCGTCCAGATACGCTTGCGGCGTCGTCTGCTGCTGATAGTTCAGCGCAAACAGCAGATTGCTGCGCGGCTCCGCGAGATCGGGGCGCAGCGCGATGGCGTAGCGCCATGCCTCGATGGCGGCCTCGAGTTCATCGAGTTCCATCAGCGTGTTCGCGAGGTTGTTGTACGCGCGCGCGTGATCCGGCTTCAGGTTGATCGCCTGGCAGAAAGACTGCACCGCCGCGTGATGATCCTTCACCGCGCGCAGCGCATTGCCGAGGTTGTTGTGCGCGTCGACGTAGTCGGGCTGCATCGCGATCGCCTGGCGGAAGCACTCCGCTGCGGCGGCAGGCCGTTTGTACGCCTGCATCACGTTGCCCAGGTTGTAGTAGTACAACGCGTTCGGATTGCGCGTGATGGCCGCCATGATCAGATCGCACGCTGTCTGGTACTGGCCGAACTCGTACGCGATCAGGCCAAGCAGATGTATCGCGTCCGCGTGATTCGGATCGGCCGCGAGAATCTGGCGGTACAGCGTTTCCGCTTCGTCGAAGCGCTCCGCCTCGTGATGCGCGACGGCCGCTTGCAGCATCGACGCGATGCGTTCCTGCGCAGCCGCGTCGGGCGCCGCCTGTGCCGGTGCCGCGCCGAAGTTCGCGGGCGTCGGAATGCGCTGCCACGAGCCATTGTGGTTCTGATTGAAGTCTGTCATGCGAAATTGCGCTCCGCGGCGTGGCGGGCGTCCCCTGATGAATGTCGATGCGGTTGGGCGGGATGCCCGTCGTTTGCTTGATGGCATGCGACGCGGCGCGCCCACATGCCGTGAAATGCGTCCTCGAGATGGCGCGCGAAACGCGGCGCGTCGCACAGTGGCGAAGCCAGCAGGCGTTGGCGCAATGTGCGTCTGAGCGTCGCCAGTTCGTCGCGCTGCACGCCGACGCGAACGGCCTTGGCGATATAGTCCGCGTCGTCGCTCGCGATCCAGTCTGGCAGGCCCACCGTATCCACGATGCTTTCGCCGACATGCGACAGAAAGCGTTCGCCACGCCGCGTCAGCACGGGCACGCCCATCCACAACGCTTCGATGCTCGTCGTGCCGCCCGCGTATGGGAATGGGTCGAGCGCGATGTCGACGCGGTTGTACGCCGCGAGCAGTTCTGCACGCGGCGACTGGCCTTCGAGCATCAGACGCGCGCCGTCGATGCCGTGCGCGGCGAAGCGCGCGAGGGTGGCGTGCTGCACGGCCGGGTCGTCGAGTTGCCGCGTTTTCAGCAGCAGACGCGAACCCGGCATGGCGTCGAGCACGCGCGCCCACAGCGCGACGACGGCCTCGTTGAGCTTTACCAGATGGTTGAAGCAGCCGAACGTGATCGCGCCGTTCGCACTCGCGGGCAATGGGCCGACCTCGATATCGAACGGCGGCGGGGTAAAGCACAGATAGCTGTCGGGCAAGTGCCACGGCGCTTCGACGAATTGCGACGCTTCGTCCAACGGCAGCACGTGGCGGTCCGCAATCACGTAATCGATCGCGGCAAGACCCGTCGTCGCGAAGTAGCCGAGCCACGTCGCCTGCACGGGTGCGGGCTTCCACGCAAACACGGACAAGCGGTTGTGATTCGTGTGACCCGACAGGTCCACGAGAATATCGATCCCGTCGTCGCGGATGCGGCGCGCGCAGGCTGCGTCGTCGAGGCGCGAGATGTCGTGCCACGCGCTGAACTGCGGCATCAGACGCTGCGACACCGCGTCTTCGCGTTTGCGCGTCGCGTAGGCGACCAGTTCGATGCGCGTGCGGTCCAGATGGCCGAGCACGCTTTCGAGGAAAAAGCCGACGGGATGCGAGTTGAGATCGCCGGACACGAAGCCGACGCGCAGACGCCTGCCTGCGTCGTTCGCGTTTGCACTGTGCTGGAATGGCTGCGCCTTAGCGGACTGGTGTTCGCCGAATGCACGCGCTTCATCGAACTGCTCGCGCAACGCGACGTCGAGCCGCGAGTTGAGCAGCAGCAGCAGGTTGCTGTGCGCCTGCGCGAAACCGGGATCGAGCGCGACGGCCTGCCGGTAGCACGCTGTCGCCTGATCGAGCTGGCCCTGATCGCGCAGCACATTGCCGAGATTGTTGTGCAGCGACGCGCGGTGCGGTTCGAGCGCGAGCGCGCGGCGATACGACTCGGCCGCGCCCGCTGCGCGGCCGTACTTCTCCAGAATGTTGCCGACGTTGTTATGCGCGTTCGCATCGTTGGGCTGGAGCGCGAGCGCCTTCATGTAGCTGTCCAGCGCGCCCTCGTCGCTGCCGAGTTCCAGCAACGCGTTGCCGAGATGGGTCCAAGCTTGCGGGAGATCCGGCTTGAGACGCGTGGCCACCGTGCAGCTGTCGATCGCCGCCGCCGGATCGCCCGCTTCGCGCAGCGTGTGGCCGAGGTTGCTGTGCGCTTGCGCGTAATCGGGCGCGAGCGAAAGCGCCGCGCGATACGCAGCGATCGCGCCCTGAAGGTCGCGCGCGCGGCCGCGCATGTTGCCGAGGTTGTTCAGATAGATCGCGTTCGGATGCAGCTGGATCGATTTTTCGATCAGGTCGATGCCCGCTGGCAGATTACCGACGTCGCAAGCGAGCACGCCGAGAAAATGCATTGCATCCGGGTGCATCCCGTCGTGCTGGAGAATCTGTTTGTAGCATTCGGCGGCTTCGCCCGTGCGGCCCGCCTGGTGATGCGCGAAGGCAGCTTGCAACATGGCGGACGCATCGAAGTCCGGCAGCGGCGCGGGTGCGTGCGCGGTCGCGTCCATTGGGACGTCGCCGTTCGTGCGTGAGTCGTGATCGGGGGGCGCTTGCATCGGCAATCCTGACGTGATGCGGCTGACGGCGCGCTCAGACGCCCATGTATTTCTGCATGTAGCGCTCGTATGCGCCGCGCCATGCCGGGCTGCCGAACGAGCCGCCGCTTTCGTGGACGATGCTCATCGGCCACGTCCCCATGCGCAGTCCGCGCGACTCGGCCTGCCGGCAGAAATCCAGGTCGTAGAAATGGAAGTCGAAGCGTTCGTCGAACGTGAGTCCGCTGGCGATCAGGCGTTCGCTGTCGGCGGCGAGCAGCAGCCCGTCGAGCAGCTTGCATTCGCGTCCGGGCGGGCCGTAGATCGACATGTTCGCGCACGGAAAGCCCTTGCCGTGACCGACGACGCCGCTCAGGTACTGCGCGTCATCGCGCGTGAAGGACGCATCGCGGAAGAACCACGACGGCTGGCCCGGCAGGCGGCGCGTATTGCCCGCCAGTCCGACGATGTCGAATTGCGTGACGGCTTCGCGGATGCGGTCCATCCAGTAGAAGTCGCACAGATGCAGATCGTCGTGCAGGAAGACGAGGATCGCCGGGTCGTTGCGGGATTGCTCGATCGCGTAGTTGTAGATCGACGAAAGACCCGCCCGGTTGTTGTCGAACAGCATCAGCTGCGGCGGGCTCGCGTGGCGAAACAGCGAAAGCGAACGGCCGAGTGCCGTCTTCTGCGAGAAGTCGTCGTAGGAGGCGCGCGTGCCGCAAACCAGGCGAATGGGCTTCATAAAAGCGGAATACAAGGAAAAGAATCGATCAGGCGCGAGGGGGCAAGGGGCAGCGCGAGCGGATGACGGCCTGCGGCGCTGCCGGCGAGCCACGCGCCGGCTTCAACGGCAACCCGACACGCAATGAGCTACCGTGACGCTATTCTGTCCGCGACGCCGTCGGGGTGATCGGTGGATCAGATGGAGTTAATGGCCGTATTTCGGCGTACTGTGGCGGGGTGTCGGGCGATGGCCGGCGGGAAGAAGCGTAGGAAAACGGCGCAAAAAAAACCGCTTTGAGCGGGTGTCGGGCAGCGGTTGCTTTTTGAACCGCCACGCATGATGCGAGTTGGCGCGCCCGGCTGGGATCGAACCAGCAACCCCTGCCTTCGGAGGGCAGTACTCTATCCATTGAGCTACGGGCGCATTTGGCAAAAACTCGGCAAAAAGCGCTGCAAAATCACTAGGTTGATGCGAAATGCGGCGCCAAAGCGAGACCGAGAGCATACCCGGTTTCGCGCTGCCCGTCCACCTCTGGCCCGTCGATGCAAGGCGTTGCGGGCCATCGAGGGGCCCCGGAAACACATGCCGCCGCGAACCGCGCATGCAATGGCACGAAATCATAGCCGTCGCGAACCCTGAAAATGTTCGCGTAAACGCCTACTGAACACTGTCCGGGCCTGCTCCCGGCGCCGAAACCTTCCGTCTATAATCGGTCGTGGCTGATCTAGAACAAGGTTGTTGCCGTCGCGCTGTACCGCTCACAATACCCACGGGAGACGAGACAAGCATGAGCGAAGCACCACACGGAGCCCCGATCAAGACCCCCGGACAGCTGATTGCCGCAGTCATCGCCGGCTTTGCTGTCCCTATCATCATCATCGTTCTGCTGGCCTATTACGTCGACAACTCGACCCGCACGGGCGCGGGCACCGACGGTCTGTCCGACGCCGCTACCGACGCACGCACCGCCCCCCTCGCCAAAGTCGATATCCGCGACGCCAACGCGCCACGCGTCTACAAGACAGGCGAGGAAGTCTACAAGGCAGTGTGCTCGGCCTGTCACGCGTCCGGTGCGGCGGGCGCGCCGAAGTTCACCAACACGGGCGACTGGGCGCCGCGTATCGCCCAAGGTTTCGATACGTTGTGGCACAACGCGCTGACGGGCAAGGGCGCGATGCCCGCGCGCGGCGGCACGAGCCCGGACGACTACAGCGACTACGAGATCGGTCTCGCCGTCGCCTACATGGCGAACAACGCGGGTGCGAAGTTCGAAGATCCGCCGAAGCCGGTGCCGGGTCAGCCCGCCGCGGCTCCGGCAGGCGCGTCGGGTGCCGCGGCTGCATCCGGCGCGCAGGCGGCTTCTGGTGCAACGCCCGCTTCGGGCATGGAGGGCGCATCGGGCGCTTCCGGTGGCGCGGGCGCACAAGCCGCCGCCGCAATGGCCGCGATGGCCAATGTGCCGCAAAGCGCAGCGCCCGCGTCAGGTGGCGCGCAGAGCGCGGATGCATCGCAGGCTGGCAAGGCGCTGTATCAGCAGGTTTGTCAGGCCTGTCACGCAGCGGGCGTGCTGAACGCGCCGAAGTTCGGCGACAAGGAAGCGTGGGCGCCGCGTCTGAAGGATCCCATCGACACCGTCTACAACTACGCACTGCACGGCAAGGGCGCGATGCCGCCAAAGGGGGGATCGAACGCCTCCGATGCCGACGTAAAGGCCGCCGTCGACTACATGGTCAATGCAGCGAAATAAGCAGCGACGATAGTTCCGGCACACAACAATCCCCGCCCTGTGCGGGGATTTTTTCTTATGCCTTCTGCAACAGCGCCTTGAGACTCGCGAGCCGGTCCTTCGGCGACATCGGCGCTTCTTCCGGCGTCGGAGGCGGTGCTTCGTCGAGCCCCATTTCGGGGATAAAGCGCGACGGCTCGCACACCACGGTCTCGCGTGCCCGCTTGCGCTTCTTGCACCAGTTCAGGTGCAGGCTGCGCTGCGCACGCGTGATAGCGACGTACATCAGGCGGCGCTCTTCCTCGATGCGCTCGTCGTCGATCGGACCATCGTCTTCCGCCCCCCCGCGATGCGGCATGATGCCTTCCTCGACGCCGACCAGAAACACGTGCGGATATTCGAGTCCCTTCGACGCGTGCACCGTCGACAGCCGCACGGCATCCGGGTCTTCATTCTTGCCTTCGAGCATCGACATCAGCGCGACCGTCTGAATCAGTCCGAGCAGGTTCTTGCCAGTATCGGCGAGACCGTCGGCGGTGTCGTAGCCCGTCTGTTCGGCGCCTGCTTCCGGCTCGGGCTTCGTGCCCTTGCGCTTGAGCCACTCCAGAAACTCCAGCACGTTTTGCCATTTCGCCTGAGCTTGACGCTCGTCGAATGCGTCGTACAGATAGGCTTCGTAGTGAATCGCCTCCATCATGTCGTTCAGCACGGAGGTAGCCGCGTCCTTGTCCGCACGATCCCGAAGACGCTGCATGAAATCGCAGAATACGCGCAGCGGCTCGACCTGACGCGCCGACAGCCGCGCCTCGATACCGCCCATGTACACCGCCTCGAACAGCGATACCTTGGCCTGTCCCGCAAACGCGCCGAGCGCTTCGAGCGTCGTATTGCCGACGCCTCGGCGCGGCGTCGTGATCGCGCGGATAAACGCGGGATCGTCGTCCGCGTTCGCGATCAGCCGCAGGTATGCGCAGATGTCCTTGATCTCGGCCTTGTCGAAGAAAGACTGGCCGCCCGACAGCACATACGGAATCCGCTCGCGCCGCAGCACCTGTTCGAAAATACGCGCCTGGAAATTGCCGCGATACAGGATCGCGTAGTCGCGGAACTGCGCGCGCCGCTCGAACTTGTGCGCCGACAGCCGGAACACGACGGACTCCGCCTCATGCTCTTCGTCGTTGCAGCCGGTGACAGTGATCGAATCGCCCATGCCGTGCTCGGACCACAGCTTCTTCTCGAACAGCTTTGGATTGTTCGCGATGACGTTGTTCGCGGCCGTCAGGATGCGCACCGTCGAGCGGTAATTCTGCTCGAGCTTGATGACGTGCAGCCTCGGAAAGTCCTTGCTGAGCTGCGCCAGATTTTCGAGCGTCGCGCCGCGCCAGCCGTAGATCGCCTGATCGTCGTCGCCCACCGCCGTGAACGCAGCGCGCGTGCCCGCCAGCAGCTTCACCAGTTCGTACTGGCACGCGTTGGTGTCCTGATACTCGTCGATCAGCAGATAGCGCAGCTTGTTCTGCCAGCGGTCGCGCACCTGCTCGTTCTGCTTGAAGAGTTCGGCGGGCAGGCGGATCAGATCGTCGAAATCGACGGCCTGATACGCGTGCAGCGTCGCGACGTAGTTTCGATAGACAATCGCCGCCTGGTGCTCGTCCTCGTTCGACGCGATCCTCATCGCCTCGTCCGGCATGACGAGGCCGTTCTTCCACAACGAGATGATCGTCTGGATCTTGCGGATGAAGCCTTTGTCCGTCGAGCCGACCTGCTCCTGGATCATGCCGAAGCAGTCGTCGGAATCCATGATCGAGAACTGCGGCTTGAGGCCGACGTGTTCCGCCTCCTGACGCAAAATCTGCACGCCGAGCGAGTGGAACGTGCACACCGTCAACTGGTTGACGGGCACCTTGCGTCCTTCCTTGCCGGGCGCGGTGAGCGTCTTGCCCTCGAGGAGCTTGCCGACGCGCTCGCGCATTTCCGCTGCGGCCTTGTTCGTGAAGGTGACGGCGGCGATATGGCGCGGCTCGAAGCCTTTGTTTTCGATCAGGTGCGCGATCTTCTGCGTGATCACGCGCGTCTTGCCGCTGCCCGCGCCCGCGAGCACGAGGCAGGGACCGTCGAGATAGCGCACCGCTTCGCTTTGGGCGGAATTCAGGCCTGCGGACATCGTGTGTGGATGAGTAATCGATTGAGGGCGCGATTCGCGCAGAACGGCCCGAGAACATGCAGCGAAACGGCGAGTGCCAGGCGGCGCGGCGGGCGGGTTGCACGGCACTTGCCGAAACCTCCGCCGACGCGCCACGCAATTGATTCCATGCGCTTTTTGCCGTTCGCGTGAGAGCCGCGATGTTAACACGAATGCCCTTTCCGATGCCCGGGCTTATGCCGTTCAGCCGATAGCAGCGAACCGCGCGCCGACGCGTGCGGCATGGCGGGAAGCGCCGCCGTGCCACAATTGCGGCGTTGCGCGCCGCCCCCGTGGCGCGCCGGTTTTGCACGGAACACGCATGTCTTCATCGCTGAAAATTGGCTTGATGGGCTACGGCTTTGCCGGCGCCACCTTTCACGCGCCGGTGATCGAACACTGCGGACGCGCCAGCGTCGCGGCAATCGCCACGGGACAACCGGACAAGGCGCGCGCCGATTATCCGGACGCGAAGATCGTCGCGGATATCGATGCGCTGCTCGGGTTGCCGGGGATCGAATGCGTCGTGATCGCGACGCCCAACGACACGCACTTCGAGCTCGCGCGCCGCACGCTCGAGGCGGACAAGCACGTGGTCGTCGACAAGCCCGTCACGCTGTCGGCGGCCGACGCGCGCACGCTTGCCGATGTCGCACAAAGCAAGGGGCTGCTGTTTGCGCCGTTCCACAACCGACGCTGGGACGGCGATTTCATGACGGTACGCGATCTGCTCGCGAGCGGCGAACTGGGCCGCGTCACGCACTTCGAATCGCACTTCGACCGGTTCCGCCCGGGCATCCGGCAGCGCTGGCGTGAAGAGGCGTCACGCGGCGGCGGCCTGCTGTTCGATCTCGGTCCGCATCTGATCGATCAGGCGCTGACGCTGTTCGGCGCGCCCGAAACCGTCTACGCGACGGTGAAGGCGTATCGCGACAATGCGAGCGCGCCGGATTACGTGCATCTGCTGCTCGGTTACGCGAATCACGAAGTCGTGCTGCACGCGAGCGCGCTGACTGCGCTCGTCGCGCCGCGCTACACGATCCACGGCACGCGCGGCAGTTACGTGAAATATGGTCTGGATACGCAGGAAGATCAGCTGAAAGCCGGCTTGCGTCCGGGCGATGCCGGTTTCGGCAGCGGCAACGACGCGGGCACGCTGCGCGTGTTGGATGGCGAGCAGGAAGTGCAGCGCGAACTGCCGACGCGCGACGGCGCTTATGCCGGCTTCTACCGTGCGCTGGCGGCGTCGATTCATGACGGCGCGCCGTTCCCCATCAGCACCCAGGATGCCGTCGACGTGATGGCGATCATCGAGCTGGCCAATCGCAGCGAGAAGGAAGGCATGCGACTGGCGTTCAAACGCGGCGCATGACGGGCGGAAAACTTTGCGCCTCCGGCTTCGCCTCGTCCTGTTCCAGGCTGGATCTTGCTCCCGCCTCTGTTGCGCCCTCGGTCGCTTCCGCAGGGCGCGAACCTTTTGTCCCGCTGATGGAGAATCATTTATGCAATTTATCGTTCGCGCGCTTGGCTGTGGTGCGCTGATTTCATCGCTTGCCGCGTGCGTGATCTCACCGTCGAAGCAGATCGCCGAATCGCACCCCTCGGCGAATCCGCACGAAATGGCCGTGCATCGACTCGAACAGGTCGACGGCCGTATCGACGACATGGGTCGTCACATCGACGCCCGTGTGAACCAGGGCCACTATCCGCCGCCCGAGGGCGCCGCGCTGCATCGCCGGCTCGACACGATCCGCCAGGAATCGCACGACATGTCCGCGCAGCACGGCGGCGGCCTCACGGGCGACGAACAACGCGTGCTGAATCAGGAACTCGATACGGCGTCGGCGGCCATCAACCGCTGATCGCAATCGCGTGCGCCTGCTGCCGCACGGCGCGTACGCCGCCTGCCGCGCGCGTCGCCTGCGGCATTTTTTTTGAAATCAGCACCGCTTTTTGCGGCTGCCAGCCGCCACCCGCGCGGGTCCGCCGCCCCGATTTGACAAGCCTCCGGGCCTCGCGTACATTCGCCGCACGCGTCGGGAGAGCGCGCCGTTTGCTGTCGTCCGTAGTCACAGCATGCAGCGCCGCCGAAGGGGCACACCCGCAAACTCTCAGGCAAAAGGACCGAACGCGTCGAAAAACCCGCTCGTCTTCCGGTCATCATGACCTCGTTCGATCGAGCCCGTTTTTCGCACTCTGGAGAGCGGCAGTAGCGCCCGTGCAGAATGCGCGCGCAAGCTGCCCACCGAAGGGGCGCGCGCCACGCCAGCCAGCACTCGCTGACGGCAGCGCAATCTCTCAGGTATCGAGGACAGAGGGGGCATGCAGTTATCGCTCGTCGACCCAAAGTGGGATCGCGAGAGGTTTCGCCGCATGGCCTTTCCTGTTTAGCGATGCCCGAGGCCCCGATGACCGAACTCAAACACACCCCGCTCCACGCCACGCACCGCGCGCTGAATGCCCGCATGGTCGACTTCGGCGGCTGGGACATGCCCGTCAATTACGGCTCGCAGATCGAAGAGCATCGCGCGGTGCGCACGGACGCCGGCATGTTCGACGTCTCCCACATGTGTGTCGTCGATTTCACGGGCGAACGCGTGCGTGCCTTCTTCGAGCGCGCGCTGGCCAATAACGTCGGCAAGCTGCAAACGGCCGGCAAGGCCCTTTACTCGTGTCTGCTGAACCCGCAAGGCGGCGTGATCGACGACCTGATCGTCTATTACTTCGGCGAAGATCATTTCCGCGTCGTCGTGAATGCCGGCACGGCTGAAAAAGACATCGCGTGGTTCAACAAGCTCAATGACGAAGAAGGCTTCGGCCTCACCATCACGCCGCGCCGCGACTACGCGATCGTCGCCGTGCAGGGCCCGAACGCGCGCGAAAAAGTCTGGGCGACGGTGCCGCATGCACGCGCCGCCAGCGAAGCGCTCAAGCCGTTCAACGCGGCGCGCGTCGCCGATACGCCGTTCGGCGAGCTGACCGTCGCGCGCACCGGCTACACGGGCGAGGACGGCTTCGAAATCATCGTCCCCGCCGCTCACGTCGAAGCACTGTGGAACGCGCTGCAGGCGCAGGGCGTGCGCCCCGCCGGTCTCGGCGCGCGCGACACGCTGCGTCTCGAAGCGGGCATGAACCTGTACGGTCAGGACATGGACGACGACGTGTCACCCCTCGACGCCGGTCTCGCGTGGACAGTCGACCTGTCCGCACCGCGCGAATTCATCGGCCGCGCGAAGCTCGAAGCGGACGGCTCGAAGCAGTCGTTCGTCGGCCTGATTCTGCACAAGGACAACGGCAAGGCGGCGGGCGTGCTGCGCGCGCATCAGAAGGTCGTCACGCCGAACGGCGAAGGCGAAATCACGAGCGGCACATTCTCGCCGACCATGCAGGAGTCGATCGCCTTTGCGCGCGTGCCGAAGGGCGTGCAGCCGGGCGACGTCGTGCACGTGCAGATCCGTGACAAGGCACTTCCAGCCAGCGTGGTTAAACTGCCATTCGTGCGCAACGGCAAAGTGCTCGTCGGCTGATCGGTCACATGATGAGCGTCACGAGACAGACACCGGACAGACACCAGACAGACACGAAAGCGCGTCGCGTGCGTCCCACCATTTAACTCAACCGAATTACCGCATAGGAGCATCCGATGAGCATCCCGGCCGATCTGAAATACACCGAATCGCACGAATGGGTCCGCACCGAAGCAGACGGCACGCTGACGGTCGGCATCACCGACCACGCGCAGGAAGCGCTCGGCGACATCGTCTTCTTCGAAGTCCAGCAACTCGGCCAGACCGTGTCGGCAGGCGACACCGTCGCCGTCATCGAATCGGTGAAGGCCGCTTCCGACATCTACGCTCCCGTTTCGGGCGAAATCATCGAAGCCAACCCGAACGTCGCCGACACGCCGGACGCCGTGAACAGCGCACCGTACGACAACTGGCTCTTCAAGATCAAGCCGGCTGACGGCGCGTCGCAGGACCGTCTGATGGACGCCGCCGCGTACGGCAAGTCGATCGGCGAATAAGTCACTTACCCACGACAGGCGCGGCGCTCGCCGCTCGCGAACGCCGCGCCGGCAGGAACACTCAATGAAGCTCGAACACCCGGATCGTCTGATGAACCGCACTCCTCTCTCGCTCGCCGCGCTCGAAGTGCACGACGCCTTCGCCGAACGGCATATCGGCCCCGATGGCGCCGATCAGCAGTCGATGCTCGAAGCCCTCGGCTTCGCATCGCGCGCCGCGTTGATGGACGCGGTGATTCCGCAGGCGATCCGCCGCCAGGATGCGCTGCCGCTCGGCCCGTTCGGCCAGCCGAAGAGCGAAGCCGAAGCGCTCGCCGCGCTGCGCGAACTCGCGGACAAGAACCAGGTGTTCCGCTCGTACATCGGCCAGGGCTACTACAACGCGCATACGCCCGCCGTCATCCTGCGCAACGTGCTCGAAAACCCGGCCTGGTACACGGCGTATACGCCGTATCAGCCGGAAATTTCGCAAGGCCGACTCGAAGCGCTGCTGAACTTTCAGCAGATGATCGTCGACCTGACAGGCCTCGCGATCTCCAACGCTTCGCTGCTCGACGAAGCAACGGCCGCCGCCGAAGCGATGACGCTGCTGCAACGCGTCGGCAAGCCGAAGTCGAATATCTTCTACGTGGCAGACGACGTGCTGCCGCAAACCATCGAAGTCGTGAAGACACGGGCGCTGCCCGTCGGCATCGAAGTGAAGGTCGGTCCGGCTGCGCAAGCGGCGACGTCGAACGCTTTCGGCGTGCTGTTGCAATATCCGGGCGTGAACGGCGATGTGCGCGACTACCGCGCGCTCGCTGACGCGGTTCACGCCGCGGGCGGCCACGTGGTCGCCGCCGCCGACCTGCTCGCGCTGACCGTGCTCACGCCGCCGGGCGAGTGGGGCGCGGACGTGGCCGTCGGCAACTCGCAGCGCTTCGGGGTGCCCGTCGGCTTCGGCGGCCCGCACGCTGCCTATCTCGCCGTGCGCGACGAATTCAAGCGTCAGATGCCGGGCCGTCTCGTCGGCGTCACCGTCGATGCGCAAGGCAACTCCGCGCTGCGTCTCGCACTGCAAACGCGCGAACAGCACATCCGCCGCGAAAAGGCGACGTCGAACGTGTGTACGGCGCAGGCGCTGCTCGCAATCATGGCCAGCATGTACGCCGTTTATCACGGCCCGCGCGGCCTGAAGACGATCGCGCAGCGCGTGAACCGCATTGCCGCGCTGCTCGCGCAAGGCGCGAAGCAGCTCGGCTATACGCTCGTCAACGAGACCTTCTTCGACACCCTCACGTTCGAAACGGGTCCGCGCACGCAGGCGCTGCACGACGCCGCGACGGCGAAGCGCATCAACCTGCGTCGCGTGAGCGAAACGCGCGTCGGCCTGTCGATCGACGAAACGACGACGCGCGCCGACCTCGCCGATCTGCTCGCCGCTTTCGCGCAAGCTGCGTTTGTCGACGCGGCGCCGCAAATCGACGAACTCGATGCGCAGCTCGGCCAGTCGAACACGTTCCCGGCGACGCTCGAACGCCAAAGCGCGTACCTGACGCATCACGTGTTCAACCGTCACCATTCGGAAACGGAAATGCTGCGCTATCTGCGCAGCCTCTCGGACAAGGATCTCGCGCTCGACCGCTCGATGATCCCGCTCGGCTCGTGCACGATGAAGCTGAACGCGACGTCGGAAATGCTGCCCGTCACGTGGCCCGAGTTCGGCCAGATTCATCCGTTTGCGCCCGCCGAGCAAACCGTCGGCTACCGCGAAATGATCGACCAGCTCGAACAGATGCTGGTCGCCGCAACCGGTTACGCGGCCGTGTCGCTGCAGCCGAATGCCGGCTCGCAAGGCGAGTACGCCGGCCTGTTGATCATTCACGCCTATCACGAGTCGCGCGCCGAGGGTCATCGCAATGTGTGCCTGATTCCCGCTTCGGCGCACGGCACGAACCCGGCATCGGCGCAGATGGCGGGCATGCAGGTCGTCGTCGTCGCGTGCGATGCGCAAGGCAACGTCGATATCGAAGACCTGAAGAAGAAGGCCGCGCAGCACGCGGAAAAACTTGCGGCGATCATGATCACGTACCCGTCGACGCACGGCGTGTTCGAGCAGAACGTCCGCGAAGTCTGCGAGATCGTGCATGCGCACGGCGGCCAGGTGTATGTGGACGGCGCGAACATGAACGCGATGGTGGGTCTCGCGGCGCCCGGCCAGTTCGGCGGCGACGTCTCGCACCTCAACCTGCACAAGACGTTCTGCATTCCGCACGGCGGCGGCGGGCCGGGTGTCGGCCCTGTCGCTGTCGGCGCGCATCTGGCGAAGTTCCTGCCCAATCAGACGTCGACGGGCTATGAGCGCGATGTGAACGGCATCGGCGCCGTTTCCGCTGCGCCGTACGGATCGGCGTCGATCCTGCCGATCTCGTGGATGTACATCGCGATGATGGGCGCAAAGAACCTGACGGCCGCGACCGAGACCGCGATCCTCAACGCGAACTACGTCGCGAACAAGCTCGCGCCGCATTACCCGGTGCTGTACTCGGGCCCGGGCGGACTCGTCGCGCACGAGTGCATTCTCGATCTGCGTCCCATCAAGGAAACGAGCGGCATTTCGGTGGACGACGTCGCGAAGCGTCTGATGGACTACGGCTTCCACGCGCCGACGATGAGCTTCCCCGTGCCGGGCACGCTGATGGTCGAGCCGACCGAATCGGAATCGAAGGAAGAGCTGGATCGTTTCATTGAAGCGATGATCGCGATTCGCAACGAAATCCGCGACGTCGAGGAAGGCCGCAGCGACCGCGAGGACAATCCGCTGAAGCACGCGCCGCACACGGCGGCCGTCGTCGTCGCGAACGAATGGAAGCATGGCTATACGCGCGAAACGGCGGCGTATCCGCTGCCCACCCTCGTCGCGAAGAAATACTGGCCGCCCGTCGGCCGTGCCGACAACGCGTATGGCGACCGCAATCTGTTCTGCTCGTGCGTGCCCGTAGCCGATTACGAGTAACGCAGTCGCGTCCGCCGCTCAGTGGACCGATGCAACAGCAGACATGACAAAACCCGGTGACGATCGACTCGTCACCGGGTTTTTTCTTTGCATCGCGACGGCACCCGTCAGCCGTGCAGCGGATCTTTCTCGAGCAGCAGATGAAACTGGATGGTACACAGCTCGAGCAGTTCGTCGCGCGTGACGTCCTTGAGCTTTATCCTGTCCATGTTGATCTCGGTCGGCGTCGTATTCGACTGGTTCTGATTCCAGAACTCGCGCAGCCTGCCGTCGATCGCGTGCTCGGCGCGCACGATCCTGTAACCGGTCTCGTTGCAGAACTTCACGATCTCGCTCAGCGTAAAGAAGCGGATATGCGTGATGTCGAGCAGGCCAGCGGCAGCATAGGTCCATTTGCCCTTGCTCAGATCGTCCATCAACATCAGGTTGCGCACGTTGGGAATGCTCAAAACGAGCTGGCCCGTCGGCGACATGTACGGCCGTAGTTTCACCATCACGTCCCACGGGTTGTACATGTGTTCGAGCACATCGGCGAGCAGTACGCCGTCGAGCGTGCCCTTCGCGATGCCTTCGCGCTCGAGGTCGAAATCTTCGAACTTGCCGACCAGCACCCGGTCGATCTTGCTGCTCGCCACTTGTGCGGCAGCGCGGTTCATCTCGATGCCCCACACCCGGCTCGACGGAAAACGCTGCTTGATCAGCGCGGCCGTGCTGCCCGCCGCGCAGCCGATATCGATCACGGTGGAAGGATTGTTCGAATACATCGCGACCAGATTCGGCCGGCCCGGCGTGTGATAGCCCTCGGCGATCTCGCCCGACTCGACGTCCAGATACTGCTGCCATACGTAGCGCTGGCCGCGCGGCGCAAGTCCCGCGGCGGCGCTGGCGAGTGCCTGCGCGACGCGCACCGACGCCATGCCGTCGCCGTCGTTATGGTTATAGTGCGCGGCGCGTTTCTGACCCAGTTGCACCAGACCGGCGCGCAACGCGTGATCCGTCAGGATCTGGTGGAGCGCCGACGCGAGCTCATGCGCCTCGACTTCCACCACGCCCGTTTCCGCTTCGAAACACGGGCCCATCAGCATACCCGCCGTGTTCATCAGATTGACGACGGGCGTGTGCGCGAGCATGCCTTCGACCAGATAGTTCGAATCGACGGCGACCAGTACGTCGGCGCCCGCGGCGAAAAGTTCAGTGTCGTCGCTGGCGTAGAAATAGCCGTCGGCCGCCGCACCCAGCTTCATCAGAATTTCTGCGCAACGGGTCGAGCCAAACGCCGCATTCGACGGGCGATCCTTGATTACCGCATTGAACCGCACGCCCGCCTTCTTCAAGCTTTCGCATGCGCCCATGAACGCGCGCACCGACGCGTCGTAAATGTCTTCGATGCAGTGTGCGCTCAGATTCGCGGCCCATGTCGTGCCGAACACGATGAGCGGCAACTCCGCTTTGAGCCCGTATTTCGTGTTGAGTTGCGCACGGCACGCCGGCTTCTGCTTGCGCAGCGTCGCATAGCAATCCCACGCCGGATTGCCCGCGGCGATCAGCCTGTCCACGGCGACACCCAGATCGCGATAGCCTTCCATGCCGCGCTGACCGTACACGACGAGCTTGTCGGCGATCAGTTCATTGTGCACGGTGTATGGATCGATGAGCGCGATCGAATGGGCGAGATGCACGGTCGGAATGCCTTTGGCGCGAGCCCATGCCGTCGCCGTCTTGCCGGCACGCATCATGTCCTCGTTGGTCGCCAGCAGGGCGATGTCGTATTGCTCGGCCGCGCGCTTCAGGCACTCGAGCAACTGCACGGTGGCGGGCAGATCGCCCCGCACGCTTTCGAACACGATGGGACGAAGCTTGTCGGAAGCTTCGGCAGTGAAGCCGCACAACTCCGGCTGCTGCTGAATGTGGCGTTCGAACGTGCTCAACAGGCGCTGCGTCTCTTCGCTCACCGTCTGCTGCGCGCCCGCATCCTGCGCGAAACCGTCGAGCGAAACGAGCGTGCAACCCGTTTCCGCGATCGCGGCCTGCATCTGCGGCGAAAGCGAAGGCAGCGACGCGATCACCGTCATCGGTTCGTGCATCTGCAGAAACTGCTGGAGCGCGCCGAAATGCTTGCCCCACAGCAGACTGATAATGGCCTTCTGTTTCATCGCTGGCCCTCACTGAAAATGCCGAAGTATCGGGACAGCAGCACCCGCACCAGGTTGTACTCCGCTCCGACGGTCACGTCGGTGCCTTCCTTGTATTTGTCCGCGATACCCGCTGACCAGCTGCGCGCAATTTCGGTCGCCTTTTGGTCAAGCGCGTTGCTGACAAGCCATGTCGACAGTTCGCGCAACATCTCGGGCGACACCGCGCCGCGCAACTCGACGTTCGGAAAGCGCGTAAGCAGCGTCTGGAACAGCAGGAACATAAAGTGACGGCTGCGCAGCGGCTTGAGCAGTTTGTCGAGTTCCGCGCACATCGTCTCCGGCGCGAGCGGCAGCCACTTCGCGAGATTGGCGACGTCGAGCGAATCGAGCGCCGCGTTGCGCGCGGCCATGTCGGCTGCGAAGCGGGCGTTGGCTGCGGGATCGGCGTAGTTGTCGAGCACGACGAACATGCGGCCGGCGATCTTCGGCGCGAGATGCGCGACGATCGATTCTTCGAGGAACAGTCCGAGATCGAACAGTCCCTTGTCGCGCGCGAACCATGACAGCGTGCGCTTCCAGCTCGCCTTCTGTTCGAGCGACGAATAGAGCAGCCAGTTCGTGTTGCCGCCGCCGAGGAAGGCGCCGTATGGCACGACCGTCTGCATCGCGAACCCTTGCGCATCGGCGAACTCGACCAGCTCGGCAATGCTTGCACGCGACATGTACAGTCCGAACTTGCCCGCTTCATCCGTGGCGCGCAGTGCTTCGGGCCATTGCGATTTGTCCGCCCCATAGGCGGCGACGGCGTGGTCCTGCGTGTGGATGTCGAAAATGATCCTGCCGCCGGGCCGCACGACGCGCTTCCATTCGAGCAGCGCTTCGCGCCAGTTCGGGAAATGCACGAGCACGTTCAGCGACACGGCGCAATCGAACGAAGCGTCGCCGCACGGCAGGCGCTCCACATCGCCCACCTGCAGGCGAATCGGTGCGCCGTTCGCAAGACGGCGGGTCTCGTCTAGCATCGCCTGCGAGCTGTCGACGCCCATCACGTCGTAGCCGTCGGCGACGAGGGGCAACGCGGCCCGGCCCGTGCCGACGCCGATGTCGATGATCTGCGGCCCGCGCGCGTAACGCCGGATCGCATTGATTTCGATCGCGTTCTTCAGCAGGTTGGTGGTCTCGCTCTGGACCATCCGGCTCGAATACCAGTTCACCATGCCGGGATCTTTCCAGGCATCGGTTTTCCACTGGATCAGATCCTTGCGCCCCTGCGATCCAGCGAAGTTTTCAGGTTGTGCACTCATTTCAGAACGTCCCAGTTAAGCGGCGTGCCGCGTTTGATCGGTGCGCGCGCCGTCATGCCGATGACCGTCTCGAGATGCTTCGGCGCCATGCCGAGTCCGGGCCGGATCGCGCGGATGTGGTCGCGCGTCAGCGTTTCGCCCGCGCCGACGTCCTTGACCACATACAACGAGCGGCGGAAGAC
This sequence comes from Paraburkholderia phymatum STM815, assembly GCF_000020045.1. Lineage (GTDB taxonomy): Bacteria > Pseudomonadota > Gammaproteobacteria > Burkholderiales > Burkholderiaceae > Paraburkholderia > Paraburkholderia phymatum. The sequence continues at coordinate 3,375,681 of NC_010622.1, forward strand.
CATCGACTTGCGCTCCTGTTCGTTGGTCCCATAGGCTGGTTGGCCGAGCGCCTGCCATGCGCGCTCGGTTTCCGTCACCAGCGCGCGCATTTCTTCAGGCTCCAGCGAGAACGCGGAGTCGACGCCGCCATCGGCGCGGCGCAGCGTGAAGTGCTTTTCGACGACCGTCGCGCCGAGTGCGATCGCGGCGACAGCGGCACCCACGCCCATCGTGTGATCCGACAGGCCGACCTGGCAGCCGAACAGATCGCGCATATGCGGAATCGTGCGAATGTTGCTGTGTTCGGGCGTCGCCGGATACGAGCTCGTGCATTTGAGCAGGATCAGATCCTCGCAACCGGCCCCGCGGGCGGCGCGCACGGCCTCATCGAGTTCCGCGACGGACGCCATGCCCGTGGAGATGATCATCGGTTTGCCCGTCGCGGCGACGCGCCGGATCAGCGGCAAATCGGTGTTTTCGAAGCTGGCGATCTTGTAGGCGGGCACATCGAGCGTTTCGAGAAAATCGACAGCCGTTTCGTCGAACGGCGTCGAGAACGCGAGCATGCCGAGCCGCTTCGCATGGTCGAAGAGCGGCTTGTGCCATTCCCACGGCGTATAAGCTTCCTGATACAGCGCGTAAAGCGATTTGCCCGCCCACAGGCTGTTTTCTTCGCCGATATGGAACTCGCCTTCGTTGAGATCGAGCGTCATCGTGTCGGGCGTATAGGTCTGCAGCTTCAGCGCATGCGCGCCGCTGGCTGCCGCCGCCTCGACGATGTCCAGCGCCCGTTCCAGCGACTGGTTGTGATTGCCGGACATCTCCGCGATCACGAATGGCTGGCTGCCTGGACCTACGGTCCGGTTGGCGATTCTGATTTCTTTCATCGGTTGTTTCCTCACGCCGTCCCGCGTCTTCCGTTATTGGGACTCGCGGGTCCCTGATATGGATCGTTTTGCGCGTCTATTTGTCAGCCGTTCGATTGCGCGAGCCCGCGCAGCGCCGCGAACATCAGTTCCGCTCGCCGCCAGTCTTCGGGCGTGTCGATGTCCTGTACCAGATGACGCGGCAATACGACGGGCATCGACAGCGGCGAAAAGAGCGTGTCGCCGCGCTGCCACGCTTCGGCGCGGCCCCAATAAAACTGGCCGGCGTCATGCCAGGTTTCCGGCAGGTCCTGCGAACGCGTGAGCCGGTGCTCGGGATACACGGCATCGAGTCCGCCATCCGCCGTCAGCCGCAATGCGCGCTGAACCGGAAACGCAAAGGTCGTCACGGAAAACGCGTACGACTTCTCGCGATGCTGTTCGAGCATCGCAATGCCTTCACGCAAATAGCGAACGTCGATGAATGGCGCCGTAGCGTAAATGCAGCACGCGTAGCCATAAGATTCGCCGAGCGCGCGCAGTGCATGCTGAACGACTTCGAGCGTGCCGGCGTGATCGTTCGACAGATCGGCGGGACGCATGAACGGCGTCTGGGCACCGTACTCGCGGGCGACGGCCGCGATCTCCTCGCTGTCCGTGCTGACCACGACGCGATCGAACAGCGCGCTATCCAGCGCGGCGCGAATCGAATGCGCGATGATGGGCACGCCGTCGAACAGGCGAATGTTCTTGTGCGGGATGCGCTTGCTGCCGCCGCGTGCGGGAATGATGGCGACGCGGCTCATCCCAGCACCCGCTTCAGTTGTGCGACGACGCGATCTTGCTCGGCGTCCGTGAGCGTCGCGTAGAGCGGCAGGCTGATCGCCTCGCGGTAATACTGCTCCGCTTGCGGAAAATCGCCTGGCTTGAAGCCGCGCCGGCGATAGTAGGGTTGCAGATGCACGGGGATGTAGTGCACGTTGACGCCGATCTCCGCGCTGCGCAATGCATCGAACACCGCGCGGCGATTCGCATGCGCGCCGTCGTCCGGCACCCGCACCACGTACAGATGCCACGCCGACTCTTCAAGCGCGTCGAGTTGCGGCAACTGCAGCGGCAAGTCCTTCAGCAGCGTGTCGTAGCGTTTCACGAGCGCACGGCGTCGCGCGAGGAATCCATCCAGGCGTTTGAGTTGCGACAGCCCGAGCACGGCCTGAATGTCGGTGATCCGGTAGTTGAAGCCCAGTTCCTGCATCTCGTAGAACCATGCGCCTTCGTTGGGCTCATCCATTTGCGCGGCGTCGCGTGTGATGCCGTGGCTGCGCAGACGGCGCAGACGCTCGCTCAATGCCACGTCGTTGGTCAGCACCGCGCCGCCTTCGCCCGTCGTCACGATCTTCACGGGATGGAAGCTGAACACGGTCATGTGCGCATGGTCGCCGCAGCCGACGGGGCGTCCCGCATACGATGCGCCGACGGCATGCGAAGCGTCTTCGATCACCGTGAAGCCGTACTCGTCCGACAGACGCTTCACGCGCCGCATGTCGCAACTGCCGCCCGCGAACGCAACAGGAATCACGACCTTCGGCAAGCTCCCCGTCGTGCGCGCCGCCGACAGTTTCGCTTCGAGCGCATCGACATCGAGGGAATACGTGAGCGGATCGATATCGACGAAATCGACTTCAGCGCCGCAATACCGTCCGCAATTGGCCGAAGCGACAAACGTGTTCGGCACGGTCCACAGACGATCGTTCGGGCCGAGCCCTGCCGCGACGCATGCGATGTGCAGCGCCGCCGTCGCGTTGCACACTGCGATCGCATGACGCGCGCCCGCGCGCCGCGCCAACTCTTCCTCGAAGGCGGCGATCGCCGGGCCTTGCGTGAGCCAGTCGGAACGCAGGACTGCTTCGACGGCGGCAATATCCGCTTCGTCGATCGACTGCCGGCCGTAAGGGATGAACGCGGTCATGGGTGTTGCTTGTCGAGCGCGGCCAGTTCGTCCACGCTGAGGAACCAGCCGTTGTTGTCGGACGTGTACTTGAAGCCTTCCGTCACGCGCTTGCCCGTCTCGCCCATCCCGTTCGTCTCGTACTCGCTTTGCACGACGAAGCGGATCGCGGGTGTGATCACGTAGTGGTCGTCGTATTCGAACGTGTGCGGACTGTCGTCGCGCGCAATCATCATTTCGTGCAGCTTCTCGCCGGGACGAATGCCGATCACGTGCTGATCCAGTTCGGGCGCCATCGCCTGCGCCAGGTCGACGATTCTCACCGACGGAATCTTCGGCACGAAAATCTCGCCGCCCTGCATGCGCTGGAAATTCTTCAGCACGAAGTCCACGCCGTGATCGAGCGTGATCCAGAAGCGCGTCATGCGCTGATCGGTGATGGGCAGACTCTTTGAACCGTCGGCGACCAGCTTGCGGAAGAACGGCACCACTGATCCGCGCGAACCGACCACGTTGCCATAGCGCACCACGGCGAAGCGCGTGCGATGCTTGCCGACCAGATTGTTCGCCGCTACGAAGAGCTTGTCGGACAGCAGCTTGGTCGCGCCATACAGATTGATTGGGCTGGCGGCCTTGTCCGTGGATAGCGCGATCACTTTTTCGACGCCGTTTTCGATCGCGGCATTGATCACGTTTTCCGCGCCCGTCACGTTCGTGCGAATGCATTCCGTCGGGTTGTATTCGGCGGCGGGAACCTGCTTGAGCGCGGCGGCGTGCACCACGTAGTCGATACCGCGCATCGCCTGGCGCAGGCGCTCGGCGTCGCGCACGTCGCCGAGGAAGTAGCGCATGCACGGCGCGTCGAACTTCTGCTGCATCTCGTATTGCTTGAGCTCGTCGCGCGAAAACACGACGACGCGCGATGGCTTGTATTGCGCCAGCACGGCAGAAATGAACTTGTGGCCGAAGGAACCCGTGCCACCCGTAATCAAAATTGACTTGTTGTCCAACATTGTTCGCTTCCTTGATATGGAGCCGTACTTCCCGTAAGCCGCCCTGTGCGTTCCCGCTGCCTGTTTTGACCTGCTATGCCTGCCTGCCGCCGTGCGCCGCAACGGCGCGCGATGTGCGGTAGCGCTGCCGGAGAACGGGGATCGGCACATGCCATCCTTCAGCGCCCAGCAGCGCATCCTTGAGCGCCGCGAATTCGCTCGCGCGATGAAACGTGCCCGCGCCGCTTTGCGCGCGCGGCGCGATATGCCCGTCGCGCAGCGACGACCAGTTGTCGATGAACAGATCATTGATCGCCTGCTGCAGCTTCGCGTAGCTGCTGGCAAGCGTCTCGCTGGCTTCGTCGAACGACACTTCGCGTTGCAGCAGCAACGCGCCCGTATCGATGCCCTCGTCGATCAGGTGGATCGACACGCCCTTCGGCGTTGCGTCGAGAAACGACCACAGGTTCGGATCGGCGCCGCGGTTATAGGGCAACAGCGAGATATGCAGGTTGATGAATCGGCCGGGCGCCGCCGCGAGCACGTCGCGCTTCAGAATGTGGCGATACGAGTGACTTACAATCAGGTCCGGGGCGAGCGCGACGAGCTCCTGCGCGCTCACGGGCGTCTCGCGCACGGTCAACGTGTCGCGTTGGCCGATCCAGTCGGCCAGCGGCCGCGCCTGCTCGCCACTCGTCAAAAACAGTACTTTCATTTCCCTATGCCGAACCCTGAAGATTTCACTGTCGCCCGTTACGACGCTGTCATCGTCCTCGCGAACCTGATGGACGCAGAGGGAAACCTGAATGACGAAACTCGCGCACGCGTCGACCTCGGCATCGAAGCAATCGAAACCGGCCGGGCGCCGACGCTGGTGATGTGCGGCTGGGCCTATCGCGAAGACTCCGACATCTGCATCGCCGATGCGATGCGCCGCTACGCGGTCGAACAGCGCAATGTCGATGCATCGCGCGTCATTGCGGAAACCACCTCGCGCGACACCGTCGGCGATGCCGTTTTCACCCGGAGCAACCTCGCAGCCACGTTCGGCGGCTCACGCATCCTCGTCGCGACGAGCCGCTATCACGCTGCCCGTACGCTCGAAATCTTCACCTTCGTCTATGGCCCGTCCTTTCACATCGACGTGGACGGCGCAGGCGGTCCCGCCACGGCCGCACAGCTGACCAGCGAGGCGCGTTCGCTCGATGCCTTTCGCGCCACGTTCGCGGGCGTGGAGCCCGGCGACACGGACGCAATCTTCGAGCGGTTGCGCGAGCGTCATCCGTTCTACAACGGTGACATCTACCCTCGGGTCTGAAGCGGCACGCCTCGCAGCGTCATTCGCGAACCCACGGCAACATCCGGTAACACGATGGAAGTATCCGTGACATAAGGTAAAAACGACGCGTGGAAATGCGGGCGAAAAGCACCGCAATTCGCCCGATGAGCCCGCCCGCGCGGTGCGGCGGCGCGCGTTGGTCGCAGGCGGCGCGGGCGCGGGCCGTGCCCGCCGCGTGTTTCGCCGCCCGTCGGGCTGTCGCTTTGCACGTCGGACGGCTAACATCTCACCTTGATCGAACCAGAGGAGCCATGCATGAAGCGAAACGGTCGGGCGCGGGTGCGCCGTAGCACGCGGGCACCATCGACGCGTCCGTTTCTTCCGCTGATCGCCGCTGCGTGGTTCGCCATGGGAACACTGGCGCTGTCGCCCGGTTTCGCCCATGCCGCGATGAACCTCTGCGCTGCACCCGCGCTGCAAACCAGCGAGCGCACCAACGCCGATCCTGGCGTGAAGGCACTGGTGAGGAATGTGCAGGCGCATCTGAGCGAGCCGGCGCATGCGGTGCGTCAGTTGCACACGGAAGGCACGCTGCCGCACGAAGGCATCTATGACGAGAGCAAGGAAGCCGAGAAAGATCTCGACCTGTTGCGCGACGCCGCGCTCGCGTGGCGCGCCACCAGCGACGACCGCTATCTGAAGCTCGTCGACCGCCTGCTGTACGCGTGGGTCACAACCTACGAGCCGTCGTTCAATCCCATCGACGAAACGCCGTTCGAAGGCTTGATCCTCGCCTACGACATGACGGCGAGCGCGCTACCCGTGAAGACCCGCAACGCGACGATGGCGTTTCTGACGAAACTCGCGAACGGCTACATCGCGCAAATCGACACGCAAAAGCGGCCGCTCACGGGCACGTATCGCAACAACTGGCAAAGCCATCGCGTGAAGCTGATCGCAATGGCTGCCTTCACGCTCGACAACCGCAAACTGATCGACGCGGCGCAGCGCCTGTACGTCGAGCACATCAACGACAACGTCGCACCCGACGGCACGACTGTCGACTTCAGCGAACGCGACGCGCTGCACTATGTCACCTACGATCTCCAGCCGCTCGTGACGGCAGCGCTGGCCGCGCGCCGCCACAACCGCAACTGGCTCAACGAGCGCGCGCCGGGCGGAGCGACGCTCGCCGCCGCGCTCAACTGGCTGACGCCGTATGCGACGGGCGCGAAAACCCACGACGAATTCGTGCATTCGAACGTGCCGTTCGACGCAAAACGTCGCGAAGCCGGTTTGCCCGGCTATAGTGGACAGTGGGATCCGAAAAATGCGGCCGAGCTGTATCACCTCGCCGCGCGGCTCGACGGACGCTACACGCCCGTCGCGCTGAAACTGGCACCGACGCCGCCCGCGTGGCTCGCCGTGTGCCTGCCCTTGCCGGCGCGTTGATCACGCGCGGGGCAATGGCTCAATGAGCTGCCGCGTTACCCACGCGGTGCAGCATCCACGACATTCAAGCTAGCAGGAGCAGTGATGGCAGTCAGCGTTTTCGATCTCTTCAAAATCGGCATCGGTCCGTCGAGTTCGCACACGGTCGGTCCCATGCGCGCAGCGCTGATGTTCGCGCAAGGGCTCGAGCGCGATGCGCTGCTCGAGAACACGGCATCGGTGAAGGTCGACCTGTATGGATCGCTCGGTGCAACGGGCAAAGGCCACGGCACCGATCGCGGCGTGATGCTCGGCCTGCTCGGCGACGCACCCGACACCGTCGATCCCGACACGATCGCGGCGCGCCTCGAACAGGTTCGCGTATCGCGCACGCTCGCGCTGCTCGGCACGCACGTCATCCCGTTCATGCAAAAGGACCACATTTCGTTTTATCGGCAGGCGCTGCCGGAACATCCGAACGGTCTCAAGCTGCGCGCATTCGATGCGAATGGCGAAACGCTGCGCGAAGCGACGTATCTGTCGGTGGGCGGCGGCTTTGTCGTCACTGCGGGCGCGCCTAACACGAAGGTGCTTGCCGCCGTCGATCAGTTGCCGCATCCGTTTCGCACGGGTGCGGAGTTGCTGGAAATGTGCAAGACCACGGGCAAGAGCATTGCGCAACTGATGTGGGACAACGAGCGCGCATGGCATACGGACGAAGAGACGCGTACGGGCCTGCTGAAAATCTGGAACGTGATGCAATCGTGTGTCGCGCGCGGCTGCGGAATCAACAACCCGGATGCCGAAGGCAATCTGCCCGGGCCGTTCCAGGTGAAACGCCGCGCACCGCAGCTGTATCGCGGGTTGACGGGCAATCCGGAGCGCGCGCTGCAGGATCCGCTGTCGATGGTCGACTGGATCAATCTGTACGCGATCGCCGTCAATGAAGAAAACGCAGCGGGCGGCCGCGTGGTCACCGCGCCGACCAACGGCGCTGCGGGCATCATTCCCGCCGTGCTGCACTACTACACGCGCTTCATGCCGCACGCTACCGAACAAGGCGTGCTCGACTTTCTGATGACAGCCGCCGCGATCGGCATTCTCTACAAGCTGAATGCGTCGATTTCCGGCGCGGAAGTGGGCTGCCAGGGCGAGGTGGGCGTCGCATGCTCGATGGCGGCGGGCGCGCTCGCGGCCGTGATGGGCGGCACGCCGTTGCAGGTCGAGAACGCCGCCGAAATCGGCATGGAGCACAACCTGGGCCTCACGTGCGATCCCGTCGGCGGGATGGTGCAGATTCCGTGCATCGAGCGCAATGCGATGGCGTCCGTGAAGGCCGTGAACGCGGCGCGCATGGCGCTGCGTGGCGACGGCAGCCATTACGTATCGCTCGATTCCGTCATCAAGACGATGCGCGAAACGGGCGCCGACATGAAGACGAAGTACAAGGAAACGTCGCGCGGCGGTCTCGCGGTAAACATCATCGAATGTTGACGCTTTTGCGAATGACATTGAAGAGGGTCTCGGCGTAAGCTGTCGAAGCTCTTCTGACTGGAGGTGTGTTCGCAATGTCGCTGTCTTCCGATGCTTCAAATATGACCACGGGCGCACGGCTCATGGTCGACGCGCTGCTGACGCATGGCGTCGAGCGCGTGTTTTGCGTGCCTGGCGAAAGTTTTCTGGCGATCCTCGATTCGTTGCACGACGAGACGTCGCAGATTCAGACAGTTGTGTGCCGCCACGAAGCGGCCGCCGCCAACATGGCGGAAGCCGTCGGCAAGCTGACGGGCCGGCCGGGCATCGCGATCGTCACGCGCGGACCGGGCGCGACGCACGCATCGATCGGCGTGCACACGGCGTTTCAGGACTCGACGCCGATGATCCTGCTGATCGGCCAATGTGCGCGCGAGCATCTGGACCGCGAGGCGTTTCAGGAAATCGACTACCGGCGCATGTTCGGCCAGATGGCGAAGTGGGTCGCGCAGATTGACGACGCGCGCCGCATTCCCGAGTACATGAGCCACGCGTTCCACGTCGCGACGTCGGGTCGCCCTGGCCCTGTCGTACTGTCGTTGCCTGAAGACATGTTGAGCGACGCGTGTGCCGCGATGCCGGGTGCGCCCGCTTATCAGCGCGTGGCGGCCGCGCCGGCGCCGCAGCAGATCGAGCGTCTGCGCGGCCTGCTCGAAGGCGCGAAGAAACCGATGGTGATCGCGGGCGGCAGCGGCTGGACGCCGCAAGCGTGCGAAGACCTCCGCACCTTCATCGAGAACTGGCAGCTACCCATCGGCCTCGCGTTCCGCTTCCAGGACACGCTCGACAACGAGCATCCGAACTATGCGGGCGATGTGGGTCTCGGCATCAATCCCGCGCTTGCCAAACGCATCCAGGACGCCGACGTGCTGCTCGCGCTCGGCCCGCGCCTGGGCGAAGCGACGACGAATGGCTACACGCTGCTCGACATTCCGAAGACGAAGCAGACATTGATCCACGTGCATCAAGGCGCGGACGAGCTGGGCCGCGTGTATGCCGCCGATCTGCCCATCGTGTCGGGCATGCCGGAAATCGCATCGATGCTGGCGGCGCTGAAACGGGTGGCACAACCCGCCTGGTCAGGCAGCGCGAAGGAAGCGCACGACGCGTACCTCGAATGGCGCAAGCCGCGCATGGTTCCGGGCGATGTGCAACTCGGCGAGATCATGCTGCAGCTTCGCGAACATCTGCCGAAGGACGCGATTCTCACGAACGGCGCGGGCAATTACGCGACATGGCTGCATCGTCATTTTGCGTATCGCCATTTCCGTTCCCAGTTGGCACCGACTAGCGGCGCGATGGGTTATGGCGTGCCGGCGGCGATTGCGGCCAAGTCGATGTATCCGGACCGGACGGTGGTCGCGTTCGCAGGCGATGGCTGTTTCATGATGTCGTCATCGGAGATCGCGACGGCGGTGCAATACGACTTGCCGGTGATATTCATCGTCGTGAACAACAGCCAGTACGGCACGATCCGGATGCACCAGGAGCGCCATTATCCGAATCGCGTGCATGGAACGGGGCTGACCAATCCAGACTTCGCGGCGTTTGCAAGATCATTCGGCGCCCACGGCGAAACGGTGGAACGCACAGAAGACTTCATGCCCGCATTCAAGCGCGCGCAAGAGTCGAAGAAACCGGCGGTAATCGAAGTCCGGATGATCCAGGAAGCGAGCACACCGGGCGCGACACTGGAGCAGGTGCGCGAGCAGGGCAGGAAACTGCGCGGCGAATAAGCAGGAGCCACGGGCGCCTTTTGGGGCCCGTGGGCACGAGTCAAGAATTGGCGGTGTGAGCTGCTTTCTTTTGCCTACTTTTCTTTGCAGTCGGCAAAGAAAAGTAGGTGCCGCCCCGCACAGGGCAACGCTAGAAGCAGCGATAACAAACCGCGGATGCCAGCCACAGCACAAGCAAAAAACAAAAGCCTCGCAGAGCAAAAACCCTACGAGGCTTCCACAAAATCAGCAGCGCTCAGCTAACAACAACCCCAAGCGCCGCAAGGCAAAAAAACTTACTTGCCACCCACGCTCTGCAGCGTCGTCCACTTCCCATCAACGACCTTATACAGCGTGATGCCACCGTTTTTCAGATCGCCCTTGGCGTCATAAGCGAGATCTTTGGTCGTCACAGCAGGCATGCTCGTCTTCGCGAGCAACGGCAGGTACTTCGCCGGATCCGTCGAGTTCGCCTTCTTCATCGCGTCGAACATCGCCATCGCACCGTCGTAAGCGTACGGCGAGTACGTCTGAACGTCTTCACCGAAGCGCTTCTTGTACTTCGCGACATAGTCCTTGCCGCCCGGCATTTCTTCCAGCGGCAGACCAGCCAGCGAAGCCACCGTGCCGTTAGCGGCATCGCCAGCGACTTGCAGGAACGTCGGCGTGTGGACCATTTCGCCGCCCATCAGCGGTGCCTTGATGCCCAGCGTCTTCATCTGCTTGACCATCGGCGCTGCCTGCGAATCGGCGCCGCCGTAATAGATCAGATCCGGCTGAACCGACTTCAGCTTCGTGAGGATCGACTTGAAGTCGACAGCCTTGTCGTTCGTGAATTCACGATCGACGATCGTGCCGCCCGCCGCCTTCGCTGCCTTCTCGAACTGGTCGGCAAGACCCTGGCCGTATGCCGTGCGGTCGTCGACGATCGCGATCTTCTTCATGCCCAGGCTCTTCACTGCGAACGTGCCCGCAACGGAGCCTTGCTGCGTGTCCGAGGTCATCATGCGGAACGTCGTCTTGAAGCCCTGCTGCGTGTATTCGGGCGCCGTCGCCATCGCGATCTGCGGAATGCCCGCGTTCGCGTAGATGCGCGAGGCCGGGATCGTCGTGCCGGAGTTGAAGTGACCCAGCATGCCCTTGATGTTGTCGTCGACCAGCTTCTGCGCGACGGTCGTACCCGTGCGCGGGTCAGCCTGGTCGTCGGCGACGTCCAGCACGAAGCGAACCTGCTTGCCGCCGATCATCGGCTTCGTCGCGTTCATGTCTTCGACTGCGAGCGTGATGCCGTTCTGGAAGTCCTTGCCGTAGTGCGCTTGCGCGCCCGTCATCGGACCCGCGAAGCCGATCTTCACGTCTTCGACCTGCTGTGCATGCGCGGTCCCCGCCAGCGACATGGCTGCGAACAACGTCGCGCCTGCCAGCTTTTTCATCGTGTGTTGCATATCTTCTCCTTGGTACCAGGTGTGGACGGCGCGGTGATCGGGGTCGCCGTCTCGCGCCATTTTTTGAATCGATCGAGCGAGGTTCGCTCAGCCGATCGTCATCAAATTTGCATTACCGCCTGCTGCTGCCGTATTCACGCTCACCGAACGCTCCGTCAACAGGCGTTCGAGTGCGTAATCCTCATCGCCGCTTTCCAGCGCGCGTGCCGCGACGCCCTGCACCGACACGATGGGACCCGCGCGCTTCGCGATGTCCTTCACGAGTGCCAGCAACTCGTCGCTGTCGCCTTCGAAGAGCGCGGCATCGAACGATGCTTCGGCGTTCTTCTTCACGCTCGCGTACTGCTTCAGCGACGGCGGCAGCGCGGCATACAGTTGCTCGCCCGCCGCGCCTTCGAACAGCGCCTTGTTGCCCGTCGCCAGCGCCGCCGCGAACTGCACGCGCGCGCCGCTCGCTGTCGATGCAACACACAGCACCGTGCCGCGTGCGCCGAGCGTGTACGTGTTGCGCTCGCCCGTCGGGCCCGCCAGCACAGCCGTCGCGCCCGCCGGGATGTGCGACAGGTAGCCGTCACAACGTGCGGCCAGCACCGGCTCGCGTTCCGCGATCAACCAGTCGCGCAGCGTCGTCAGCGCAGCGGCAGGATTATCGCTTGCCGCGTTGCCGTTTTGTGCAGCGCTTTGCCCACCATTCGCCGCGCCTTGCGACGCGTCGACCATCAAGGTCCGCGCAAGCGACTTCGGCAAACCGGCCGGACGCGTCGCCAGCAGACGCTGCAGATACAGCGCGCCGCCCGCCTTCGGACCCGTGCCCGACAGCCCTTCCCCGCCGAACGGCTGCACGCCGACCACCGCGCCGATCACGTTGCGGTTCACGTAGATATTGCCCACGTGCGCGCGGCCGATCACATGCGCGATCGTTTCGTCGATGCGCGTATGAATGCCGAGCGTCAGCCCGTACCCCGTCGCGCGGATCTGTTCGAGCAGTTTGTCCAGCGCGCTGCGGCGGTAACGCACCACGTGCAGCACGGGGCCGAACACTTCACGCTTCAGTTCGTCGATGTTGTCGAGTTCGATCAGCGTCGGCGGCACGAACGTACCGGCTGCACAGCCATCCGGCATCGGCATCTGTGTGACCTTGCGGCCCTTCTCGCGCATCGAGGCGATATGCGCGTCGATACCGCGCTTCGCTTCCGCGTCGATCACGGGACCCACGTCGATCGACAGACGGTCGGGATTGCCCACCGCCAGTTCCTTCATCGCGCCCGTCAGCATTTCGAGCGTGCGGTCCGCGACATCGTCCTGAAGACAGAGAACGCGCAGCGCGGAACAACGTTGACCGGCCGAATCGAACGACGATTGCAGCACGTCGGCCACAACCTGTTCGGCGAGCGCCGACGAATCGACGATCATCGCGTTCTGGCCGCCCGTTTCGGCGATCAGCGGAATCGGCTTGCCATCAGGGTCGAGGCGATTCGAAAGCGTCTTGTTGATGAGACGCGCGACTTCCGTCGAGCCGGTGAACATCACGGCGCGCGTGCGTGCATCGGCGACCAGCGCAGCGCCAACCGTTTCGCCATCGCCCGGCAGCAGTTGCACTGCGCCCGCGGGCACACCCGCTTCGCGCAGAATGCGCACGGCTTGCGCGGCGATCAGCGGCGTCTGTTCGGCGGGCTTGGCCAAAACCGTGTTGCCTGCGGCGAGCGCCGCGGCTACCTGACCCATGAAGATCGCCAGCGGGAAGTTCCACGGACTGATACACACGACGGGACCGAGGGGGCGATGCGTGTCGTTCGAGAACTCGTCGCGGATCTGACTCGAGTAGTAGCGCAGGAAGTCGATCGCTTCGCGAATTTCGGCGACGGCGTTCGGCAGCGACTTGCCCGCTTCGCGCACCACGAGGCCCATCAGGGTATGCATCTGCGCTTCGAGCAGATCGGCGGCTCGCGCGAGGCAATCGGCACGCGCTTCAACAGGCGTCGCCTGCCAGATGGGCGCAGCGGCGACGGCATGCGCGAGCGCGGCGCTCACGTGTTCCGGCGTCGCTTCGACGACCGTGCCGACGAGGTCGCGGTGATCCGACGGGTTACGCACGTCCCGTGCACGACCGACGGCGATCTCGTTGCCTTCGAGCATCGGCGCGGCACGCCACGGATGATTCGCGCTAGCCAGCAGCGCCGACGACAGCGACGCGAGGCGATGCTCGTTCGACAGATCGAGGCCCATCGAATTGGTGCGCTCCGCGCCGTACAGATTGCGCGGCAGCGGAATCTTCGCGTGCGGCGCGCCGAGCGGCACGATCTTCGCAGCTTCATCGACGGGATCGGCGACGAGATCCTGCACGGGCACGGTTTCATCAGCGATGCGGTTCACGAATGATGTGTTCGCACCGTTTTCCAGCAGGCGGCGCACAAGGTACGCGAGCAACGTTTCATGGGTGCCGACGGGCGCATATACGCGGCACGGACGATTCAGCTTGTCGCGGCCCGTCACTTCTTCGTACAGCGGCTCACCCATGCCGTGCAGGCACTGGAACTCGTACTGGCCGGGGTAGTAGTTCTGGCCCGCCAGGTGATAGATCGCGGACAGCGTGTGCGCATTGTGCGTCGCGAACTGCGGATAGACGGCATCCGGTGCGCCGAGCAGCTTCTTCGCGCACGCGAGGTACGACACGTCCGTATAGATCTTGCGCGTGTACACGGGATAACCTTCGAGGCCATCCACCTGCGCGCGCTTGATTTCCGTATCCCAGTACGCGCCCTTCACCAGACGGACCATGATGCGGTGGCGGCTGCGACGCGCGAGGTCGACGATGTAGTCGATCACGAACGGACAGCGCTTCTGATATGCCTGCACGACGAAGCCGATGCCATTCCAGCCTTGCAGCTCCGGGTCGAAGCACAGCGCTTCGAGCAGATCGAGCGAGATCTCCAGACGGTCCGCTTCTTCAGCGTCGATGTTCAGGCCGATGTCGTAGCGGCGCGCGAGAATCGCAAGCGCGCGCACGCGCGGCAGCAGCTCGCTCATCGTGCGTTCCTGCTGCGAACGCGAGTAACGCGGATGCAGCGCCGACAGCTTGATCGAAATGCCCGGGCCTTCGTAGATGCCGCGGCCGCCCGCCGCCTTGCCGATCGCGTGGATCGCCTGCTCGTACGATGCGTAGTAGCGCTGCGCGTCGGCTTCCGTGGTCGCGGCTTCGCCGAGCATGTCGTAGGAGTAGCGGAAGCCGCGTGCCTCGAACTTGCGGCTGTTGGCGAGCGCTTCGGAGATGGTTTCACCCGTCACGAACTGCTCGCCCATCAGGCGCATCGCCATGTCGACGCCCTTGCGGATCAGCGGCTCGCCGCCCTTGCCGATCATGCGCGTGAGCGCCGACGACAGGCCCGTTTCGCTATTCGTCGTCACCAGCTTGCCGGTGATCATCAGGCCCCACGTCGCCGCGTTCACGAACAGCGACGGTGCATGACCGACGTGCGAACGCCAGTCGCCCTTGCTGATCTTGTCGCGAATCAGCGCGTCGCGCGTTGCGCGGTCGGGAATGCGCAGCAGCGCTTCCGCGAGACACATCAGCGCCACACCTTCCTGGCTCGACAGCGAGAACTCGTGGATCAGCCCTTCGACGCCGCCGCCCGTGCTCTTCGAGCGCAGTGCTTCGACGAGCTTGCTCGCCATGGCCTGCACGTCGTTCGCGATATTCGCAGGCAGACGCGCCTGGCCTATCAGGAACGGCACGCATTCCGGCTCCGGCCGTCGATACGCAGCCGTGATCGCCGCACGCAGCACCGACTGCGGCTGCACGCTCTGCGCGAATTCGAGGAACGGATGCAGTCCGTCGCTTTCGTCCGGATCGGCGGCACCATCGGCCAGTTCGGTTGCGCCGTGATGCCCGGACAGCTCGGCGGGAAGCTGGCCGTGCTCGATCTTCTCGAGGTAAGCGAAGATCGCCTGCTTGATCAGCCAGTGGGGAGTGCGCTCGAGGCGCGTCGCGGCATCTTTCAGCCGGGTACGCAGCAGGTCGTCGACTTTTACGCCAAGGGTGGTGCTCGCCATGATTCCTTCTTTATGCGCCGGGCGGACGCCGGCCAAAGACTAAAAAGTTGGGCGAATCGTACCCCTCCCAATAAAAAGGTGCAACCAGTTCGGCGAGACGGTTGCACCCCTCTGAAAGCCTTATCGCGCAAGGGCTTTGCGCGAACGTGCACCGTCGCGATGCACGCGGTTGCGCTCGGTGTTTTCCCTGGATCGGTTTATTTTCCGGCAACCCTTATCGAATCCGAAATCGCGCCGTTATACCGGTCATGAGATACGCACTGGCGCACGGTACGGGGTTCGAAGTCTCGCTATACGAGGTGACCAAATGGAAAAGTGGCTGATTGTGATGGGGATCTGGATGATGTTCGCGACCTGCATGGTGCTGTTCATTCGCGGCGCGACGGGGCCGTCGCGCAACGAACTCGTGCCCGTGGAAGTACGCGACGACGAGCGCGACGCGGCACGCGAATCGATTCACGGCTAGGCATTCGATGATGCGGCGCTCGCTCGAGGCGGGCGCACGTCAGACGAGGAAAGGATCAGCGCAGCGGCGCGAACGCGCGGCAGCTGTCGCGCGGCGCGACGAGCCGATCATGGACAAGACACAGGCGGCTGTCGGCGACACTCGCGCCGAAACCTGAACCCAACGCAACGAGCCCCGGAATGCTCTGCTCAAGCGAATGCCGATCATCGGCGCGAAACCGGCAATCGGCGCAGCGTGGCGCGCACACCTCGGGCTCAGAATGGATGCGGTCGTCGAGAACGGCGGCCGCGCTCACGAGCCCTGCCCCAAGCTATTCCAATACGGTGCGAACAGGTGCGCGGACAGCGCGTAGCCGATGGCGATATTGACGGCCACGCCGACCGTGAACGCGATGAACGGCTTGATGCCCGTCGCCGCAAGTGAACGGACGCGCGTCGTCAGTCCGATGCTGAAGAAGCAGAAGATGAACGCCCACGTGCGCAGTGCGGTGATCGGCGCGACGAACTCGGGCGTCACCACCTTGCGGTAATCGGCAAGCGAGTAGTGGCTGGCAATCCACGTGACGAGCGCCGACGCGATCACGAAGCCGATCACGAATTTCGGAAAGCGCGCCCAGATCTCGCGGGCGTCGGCTTTCGCGACAACGCCGCTTTCATCCGACTCCCAGCGCGTGGTCGCGACGATCGCCAGCAGGAACGCCCAGATGCCGATCCAGATGTCGCGGCCTACTACCTTCATCAGCGTGAACGCCTGAAGCGACGCTTCGGGAGAGCCGGCAATCGCGCCGCCCGCATGCTTCGCGAAGTCGCCGTACGCCTGCGCGGCGGCGATCCCGGCGGCATCCGCGAACTCCGACGTGCCTATCCATGCGCCCGCGACGGCCGTCGACAGTCCCAGTGAGCGCGACACGAACGGCAGCACGAAGATCATGACGATGGCCCACAGAATCACCAGCGTGATCGCCACCGACGCATGTTCGCGCTTCGCGCGCACCGCGCCCGCAATCGCGATGGACGCCGACACGCCGCACACCGCGCCCCCCACGCCGAGTACCGCGGCGAAGCGCTTGTCGAGACCGAGCGCCTTGGCGGCAAAGAAGATCACGAAGAACGTCACGAGCGAGACGATCGTCGCCTGTCCGACGGCAACGGGGCCGGCCCACACGAGCAGCGTGAACGGCAGCGTCGCACCGAGCAGCACGATTCCCACCTTGATGTAAAACTCGACACGCAGTCCCGCCGAGAACCACTCGGGCAACGCGAAAACGTTGGAAATCAGCAGACCGAGCGCGAGTGCGACGAGCGGCGGCTCGAGGTTGTACTTCGACGCGTTGGCCCAGGCGCCGACCTCGAAAATCAGCACCGACACGACGAACAGAATGGCGAACGACGGCAGGAAGTGCGTGATTCGCTGTTTCAGCACGCTCAGGCTAACGCCGAACAACACGGCGAACGCGACGAAGAGGGCGACGTAGTTCGGCAGATGCTTCGCGAGATCGTGCCCCGCCGCGCCGAAGTCAGACCATTTCGCGGGGGCCGTCGCTATCCATTTGATGCTGCTGCCCGACGCGAACAAAGCCCACGCAACGACAATCACCAGCAGCCCGACCCACACGGCCCACCAGTCCTCCGTCGAAAACAATCCGCCGCCTGTCGTGCTCGCCCGTCGCGAAGGTTGCGCGCCCGCCGGCAAACTATGTCTCGTATCGCTCATGTGCAGTGCCCCGAAGGATGAGATGACGGCGCACGTGTTGTCGATTGTTGTTATTCATGCGCCGATTCGGCGAAATATAGTCGAGCGATCTCGCCAAACGAAACGACCTTTCGTTTGATCGATATGACTTAAATGGATTTGCGCGGAGACGGCGCGCGATCGCCACTTGTTGGAGCGCGAGTCAGATGTCCAGCGGATCGACTTCGATGCTCCAGCGCAGCACGCCTTTCAGCGTGCGCAGCAGCGGCTGCCACGCACGCAGCGTCGCCTGCAGCGCAGCGCGTGACGCGCTCTCCACCAGCAATTGCGCGCGATGCACGTGCATCACCTTGACGATGGTGAGCGGTACCGCGTCGTACACGGTCACGCGGCTCGCAGCGGGGATGTCGGTCAACGCCGTTGCCGCCTGTTGCAGGAATGTGAGCGCGGCGTCGAGCGTGCGTCCTTCGGCGCGAAGCATCGCCTGATAGACGAAGGGCGGCAGATGCGCGTCGCGCCGTTCGGAAAGGGTCGAATTGGCAAAGCCAACGTAATCCTGGCGAGCCAACGCGTGATACAGCGCGTGTGTCGGGTAACGCGTTTGCACCAGCACTTCACCCGGTAATCCGGCGCGGCCTGCGCGGCCGCTTACCTGCATCAGTTGCGCGAACAGGCGCTCGCTGGCGCGGAAATCGTGGGAAAAGAGCGCCGTGTCCGCGTTCAGCACGCCGACCAGCGACACGCGACGGAAATCGTGCCCCTTCGCGATCATCTGAGTGCCGACCAGAATGTCGACTTCGCCCGCATGCACGTCGGAGAACAGCGCCTGCGCGCTGCCCTTGCGGCGCGTGCTGTCGGCATCGATGCGCAGCACGCGCGCACCCGGAACCGCGCTGGCGAGCGCCTCTTCGATGCGCTGCGTGCCGCGTCCGAGCGGCGCTATATCGACATTGCCGCATTCCGGACACGAGCGTGGAATGCGTGCTTCCCAGCCGCAATGGTGGCAACGCAGCGCCCGTTCCGGCTTATGCAGCACCGCATAGGCGCTGCATCGCGGGCAGCCCGCGACCCAGCCGCATGCGTCGCACGCCAGCTGCGGCGCGTAGCCGCGACGGTTCAGGAACACGAGGCTTTGTTCGCCACGCTCGAGACGCGTTTTTAGCGCCGCGATCAGCGGCCCGGACAGACCTTCCACCGACGCGCGCCCGCGCCTGCGTTCATCTTCCAGATCGACGAGCCGGACGGTGGGCAACACGGCATCCGCAACGGCGCGGCGCGACAACGTGAGCCGTCTGTAGCGTCCCTGATCGACCTGCCACCAGCTTTCGAGCGAAGGCGTCGCCGATCCCAAAACGACGGGAATGGCGAGCTGTTTCGCCCGCCAGATCGCCAGATCGCGCGCGGAATAGCGCAGACCTTCCTGCTGCTTGTAAGCGGGATCGTGCTCCTCGTCGACGACGATCATGGCGAGATGCGGCAACGACGCCAGCACCGCGAGCCGCGTACCCAGCACGATGCGCGCGCGTCCCGTGTGCGCGGCGAACCAGTTGCGGGCGCGTTCGCCTTCGGCCAGACCGCTATGCAGCGTGACGATTTCGGCATCGTCCATCGACGCGAAACGTGCTCGAAACGCCGCTTCGAACTGCGGCGTCAGGTTGATCTCGGGCACGAGTACGAGCGCTTGCGCGTTGGGATTAGCGGCCAGCAAGCCAGCCAACGCGCGCAGATACACCTCCGTCTTGCCGCTGCCCGTTACGCCGTGCAGCAGAAACGGCGCGAAGCCTTGCACGTCGCGGATCGCTTCGACCGCGGTCGTCTGTTCGTCCGTGAGTGTCGGCAGCGACACGCTTTGCGGCGTGTGATCCTGCGCTGGACGTGGCGCTGCGGGATCGAGCACGTCAAGCGCGACCCAGCCTTCGGCTTGCCACGCTTCCAGCGTCGCGGTGGCCTTGGGATGCAGCGCGCGCGCATCGACGGCTGGCAGCGACTCCGCTTCAGCCAGCGCGGCTGCAAGACGGCGCAGCGCGGTAGCGCGGGCAGGCAACGCGCCGGGCAACGCCGCGCGGCCCGCAGGCAGCAGGCGATAGCGTTCCTCGGGCGCGAGCAGGCGCGTCCAGCGCGGCGCATCACGCAGCGCCTGCGGAAGCGCGGGCAGCGCGACTTCACCGATGCCGCGCTGGTAATAGTCGGCGGCGAATTGCGCGAGTTGCAGCCAATGCTCCGACAGCGGCGGGCACGCGGTGCAGACGCTGTGGACCGATTTGATGCGATCGGCAGGCACGTCGCTGTAAGCGGTCACTTCCATGACGAGCCCCACGATATGCCGCTTGCCGAATGGCACGCTGACGAGCATGCCCGGCGCCGGCGCCCAGGCGCCGTCGCAGCGGTAGTCGAAAAGCGTCGGCAACGGATGATCGAGCGCAACGCGGACGAAGGTGTCGGTCAGCGCTTCGAGCCGCATGAACGATGTCGGCGGAAAGAGTTATTCACAGGACCGATGCTGCGGCTGCCACACTTAAAGTAAAACTTCAAATTCAGCGCTAAGTTTTGATTTTGCATCGACAATTGCGCCCGGCCTCGCCGTCCTGTGGATAACTTTGTTGAAAACCTGGGCTTGATGACCCGCGGAGCGCGTCGTTGCGGGCTCTTTGTGGGACAGCGCACATTCCTCTTACGAACCCGGAAGCCCTTATTCTTCAAGGCACGCACCAGATTTCCAGGTACATTTCAAGGTAGCTGCGACGATCTATCCCTCTACCGCGCCGCAGCGTGACGAATGTGCATAAGTCAAGTCTTGACAATGCGAAGAGAGCCTTGCGACGGCCTTTGGAACGCAATTTTCCCCTTCGGCCGGCAGACCGCGTCGCTGCATTGCAACACAAACGTCATACACACCGCAGCTTTACGCGGCGCCCCTGCCGCCTGTCGCGCGAATCGCACGGCTATGCCGATGCACTTCGTCGACCAGTTCCGCCACATGTTCCGGCGGGGTGAACTGTGAGATGCCATGTCCGAGATTGAAAACGTGGCCCGGATGGTTGCCGAAGCTGTCGAGCACCGCGCGAGCTTCGATGCGAATCGTAGACGGTGGCGCGAACAGCACGGACGGATCGATATTGCCCTGAAGCGCGACTTGTCCGCCGACGCGCTCGCGCGCCTTGCCCAGATTCACGGTCCAGTCGAGACCGACGGCATCGACGCCCGTCGCCGCGATTTCTTCGAGCCACAGGCCGCCGCCCTTCGTGAAGGTAATGACTGGCACGCGATTGCCGTCGTGTTCGCGCTTCAACTGGCGCACGACCTGCTGGATGTAGTGCAGCGAAAAGCGTTGATAGATGCCATCAGCGAGCGCCCCGCCCCACGTGTCGAAAATCATCACGGCTTGCGCGCCTGCTTCGATCTGCGCGTTCAGATAGGCAGCTACGGCCTTCGCGTTGACCTCCAGGATGCGATGCATCAGGTCAGGGCGGCCATAGAGCATCGACTTTACGGTGCGGAAATCATCGGAGCCGCCGCCTTCGACCATGTAGCAGGCGAGCGTCCACGGACTTCCCGAGAAGCCGATCAACGGCACGCGCTGACGGCCTTGCGCGTCGGTCAGCGCGGTGCGGATCTGGCGCACGGCATCCGTCACATAGCGCAGAGTGGCATCGATGTCCGGCACGGTGAGGCGCGCGACATCTTCTTCAGTGCGTACCGGGTGCGCAAACTTCGGCCCTTCGCCGACCTGGAAGTCCAGACCCAGGCCCATTGCGTCGGGGACGGTCAGAATGTCGGAAAAAAGAATGGCGGCGTCGAGCGGATAGCGCTCGAGCGGCTGCAGCGTAACTTCCGTCGCGTAGTCGGGGTTCTTCGCCAGCCCGAGGAAGCTCCCCGCGCGGCTACGCGTCGCGTTGTATTCCGGCAGATAACGTCCCGCCTGGCGCATCAGCCAGATCGGCGTGTACTCGGTCGGCTCGCGCATCAACGCGCGTAGAAAGGTGTCGTTGAGGAGGTTGTGGGCCACGTTGCTCGCGACTGAAGGAAGGCAAAAGCGCATTTTACCCGGTGAGCGTCGGGCGCCGCCTTGGTAATCCTGGCAATTGCTATTTGTCCTATGCCCTTAGATCAATGGTCACGGACAGTTGCGCGGACTATGATCCACTCCGTTGCATCACGATAAACAACGATAAAGGAGACTCGATGAAGAAAGCCACCATGCTTTTTGTTAGCGCGCTCGTCTGTGCGGGCGCGGTCCATGCGCAAACTGCCGCACCCGCGCCAGCCTCGAGGCTTGACGAGATTCTCGCTCGCGGCACCTTGCGGGCCTGCACGACGGGCGATTACAAACCGTATTCGTTCTACAAGCAGGACGGGCAGTTCGAGGGAATCGACATCGACATGACCGAGTCGCTGGCAAGGTCGCTCGGCGTGAAAGCGGAGTTCGTGAAGACGTCGTGGTCAAATCTGATGAACGACTTTGTGTCGAAATGCGATGTCGGCGTGGGCGGCGTATCCACTACGCTCGACAGGCAAAAACGGGCTTTCTTCACGGTTGCATATCAGGTGGACGGCAAATCGCCGATCGTGCGTTGCGACGATGTAGACAAGTATCAGACGGTCGCCCAGATCGATCAGCCGTCCACGCGCGTAATTTTCAATCCGGGCGGCACCAACGAGCGCTTCGCCAGGCAGTTCCTTTCCCATGCGAAGCTCACCGTGTATCCGGATAACGTGACGATCTTCAAGCAGATACTTGCCGGAAAGGCCGACGTAATGGTCACGGACGCGTCCGAGACCTTGTTGCAGCAAAAGCTCAACCCCGGATTGTGTTCGGTGCATCCGGACAAGCCGTTTCAGTATGGAGAGAAAGCGTGGCTGGTGCCGCGCGGCGATGTGGTATTCCAGCAATATGTCGACCAGTGGCTGCATCTGGCGCGCGCGACAGGCGAATATCAATCCATATCCGACAAATGGCTGAAGTAACGCCGAATTTGTGACGGCCGGGGCGGTCGCACTTACCGACGGGGCGGGCGGCCGGCGAGAGGCACTCGTTGCTTGAGCGCGCTCGCCTGCACCGGAAGTGCGTAGCAGGCGCCCGCTTGATGCGGCGGCGCAGCGTCCGCGCACATCTGCGGCAAACGACAGTTTTCAATGGACCGGCGTGGAATCCGAATGAGTACGTTGCGTCTTGCGATTGCCCAACCAGGGAGAGAACAACCTAGCGTTTCGATGCCGTGGCGCGGTGCAAGAAAAGGTGCAAGGGAACTGCAAAATCCCACCGCTCGGGGTGACAGTGAGCGGCAATATATACTTCCTGCCGACCGCGCGTGCGCAAAAAATCCCGCCGCGCCTTATCTGGCGGGCGTTACAACCTGAAACACTTTGTTACCGCGGCCATAGGGTAATTCGCCCACAATGCCTTTCACGGGTTCAGCAAGGATGCGGCCGGGTAGTTTCCTGATCGGTCGATGCAAACGTCGAAGCTCTTCAAAGGGGCATCTCTGCTGGAGTCGTGATCGGCTTAGATCATGCCGATTATCCGGTTCCTCCAATGGTCTCCTCGCGCTAACCCCGTAGCGTGTGGTTTTTAGCGGGCTCCAGGCCCGCTTTTTTTTTGTCTTGCCAAACGTTTGCGCGCCATCAAGCTACTGCGCGCGAGCAGACACCTTCCGCCTGAAAGCGAAACGCCGTGTGGCCTGCACACGGCGTTTTTGGTGTTTGCGGCCGAGATCCGTGCCCCGCTACGCCGTTTTGTCTTCCTTTAGATGCAGCTCATCGATCATCCGCTCGCGCATAACGAACTTCTGAACCTTGCCCGTCACCGTCATCGGCAGTTCGTCGACGAAACGGATGTATTTGGGAATCTTGTAATGTGCGATCTGGCCTCGGCAGAATTCCTGCAAGTCCTCGGCCGTAAGTCGCTCGCCTGAGCGCAACACGACCCACGCGCATACCTCTTCGCCATACTTCGCATCCGGCACGCCGAACACCTGCGCGCTCTGGATCTTGGGGTGGCGGAACAGAAATTCCTCGATCTCGCGCGGATAGATATTTTCACCGCCGCGGATCAGCATGTCCTTGAGGCGACCGACGATGTTGCAATAACCATCCGCATCAATCGTGGCGAGGTCGCCCGTATGCATCCATCCGTCGACGATGCTTTCCTGCGTCTTGGCTTCGTCTCCCCAATAGCCCTTCATCACGGAATAGCCGCGTGTGCACAACTCACCCGTTTCGCCAACAGGCACGATATCGCCAAGCGGATCGATAATCTTCACTTCCAGATGGGGCTGGATTCGGCCGACTGTCGTAGTCCGCTTGTCCAAAGGATCCGTAGTCGAGCTCTGGAAAGAGACCGGGCTGGTCTCAGTCATTCCGTAAGCGATCGTGATTTCTGCCAGATGCATCTGGGAGACGACGCGTTTCATCGTCTCAATTGGGCATGGCGATCCGGCCATAATTCCGGTGCGCAAACGGGTGAGATCGAAGGTCGCAAAATCGGGGTGATCGAGCTCAGCGATGAACATCGTCGGTACGCCATGTAGCGCTGTGCATTTCTCTTCGGAGACAGCCCTGAGCGTCGCGCCCGGCTCGAACGCTTCGCCGGGAAACACCATCGCGGCGCCCACGGACACGCATGCCAGCACCGCGAGAACCATGCCGAAACAGTGATACAGCGGCACCGGAATGCACAGCGAATCTTCTTCCGTCAGCCGCATGGCCATCGCGATATAGCGCGCGTTGTTGACGACGTTTCGGTGCGTCAGCGTCGCGCCCTTTGGGTTGCCGGTCGTGCCGCTCGTGAACTGGATGTTGATGGGGTCGTTCGGATCGAGCGTGGCGCCGATTGCATCGAGCTTTGCAGGATCAAGCGCAGTGCGGCCGCGCTCGATGACGTCCGAAAACGTCAACATGCCGGGCGTTTCCGTGTCACACATCCGGATGACGATGCGCAAGTCAGGCAGTCGGGCAGCGTGGAGATCGCCCGGCGTCGCCGTCGCCAGTTCCGGCGCGAGTTCTTGAAGCATCTGCAGATACATCGAGGACTTGAACTTCTCTGCCGAAATGATGGCTTTGCAACCCACCTTGTTCAGCGCGTATTCGAGCTCAGCAAGACGATAAGCGGGATTGATGTTGACAAGCACGGCGCCGATCCGCGCCGTCGCGAACTGCGTCATCAACCATTCGACTCGATTCGGCGACCAGATGCCGACCCGATCGCCCTTCTGGATTCCAAGTTCCAGCAAACCAGCAGCCAAAATGTCGACCTCTTGCTGAAACTCCCCCCAGTTCCAGCGAATTTCCTGCTCTCGGAACACGACTGCCGGGCGCTCGGAAAAGCGCCGCGCCGTGTCGACGAGGAACTGTCCGACAGTCGACTCGCTGAGCGGGACTTCGGTCGAACCGCGCACATACGAGAGTCCGTCTTTCGGTTCGATGAGTGCACCCTCTCCTGCAGCTTGCGTTGCCATAGTCCTGTCTCCAGAGGTGAATCGCAGCATTGAAATGACTTTGCGACCGATTGTGCCGCGGCGCCTATTCCTTTGGCATCAAGTCTTACCCGCAGCTTTCTGGCTGTTCCGGGGCGTCGGTATGATTCTGCTGACCTTTCCGTAAACGTCAAGCAATCGGCAAAAAAAAGCAGCCACGAGGGCTGCTTTCGATTGTGCTGCCTAGTGCTGTCCGCGCAGCTTGCGCAGACGCTGAATCGCTGCCAGCTGAGCCGTCGCGTACGCCAGTTCTGCTTGCGCAGTCGCGTATTCGAGATTCGAGCCGGTGTTCTGCAGCGCTTCTTCCGCGCGCTTGCGAGCCTGTTCGGCCTTTGCTTCGTCGAGATCTTTGCCGCGGATCGCCGTGTCGGCCAGCACCGTCACTGCGCCCGGTTGGACTTCGAGAATGCCGCCGGCGACGAACACGAACTCTTCTTCGCCATTTTCCGATTCGATGCGCACCGCACCCGGACGAATCCGCGTGATGAGCGGCGTGTGACCCGGCAGAATGCCGAGTTCGCCCGCTTCGCCCGGGAGCGCAACGAACTTCGCCTGGCCCGAGAAGATCTGCTCTTCCGCGCTGACGACGTCTACCTTGATGGTTGCCATTTATGTCGACTCCTGTCGACCAGAGTTGGCGCTTCAGCGTCTTACTCCGGTCCCATGGTTGAGCGTAGGACGAGGCGCCCGCTTCGCCGACTGCCCCCTTTTGCGGCGGCAACCAGGCGCGAGCCGGCGCCCGCTTCGTTACACCCAGCCTTTACTGGATCTTCTTGGCCTTTTCGAAGGCTTCGTCGATCGTGCCGACCATGTAGAACGCCTGCTCCGGCAGGTGATCGCACTCGCCTTCGACGATCATCTTGAAGCCACGGATCGTTTCCTTCAGCGGCACGTACTTGCCCGGCGAGCCCGTGAACACTTCAGCCACGTGGAACGGCTGCGACAGGAAACGCTGGATCTTGCGAGCGCGCGCGACCGACAGCTTGTCTTCCGGCGACAGTTCGTCCATGCCCAGAATCGCGATAATGTCGCGCAATTCCTTGTAGCGCTGCAGCGTCTGCTGAACGCCACGCGTGATCGAGTAATGCTCTTCGCCGATCACGTGCGGGTCGATCTGACGCGAGGTCGAGTCGAGCGGGTCGACAGCCGGGTAGATGCCCAGCGAAGCGATGTCACGCGACAGAACGACCGTTGCGTCCAGGTGGCCGAATGTCGTAGCCGGCGACGGGTCCGTCAAGTCGTCCGCAGGGACGTACACGGCCTGAACCGACGTGATCGAGCCCGTCTTCGTCGAGGTAATACGCTCTTGCAGCTTGCCCATTTCTTCAGCCAGCGTCGGCTGATAGCCCACTGCGGAAGGCATACGGCCCAGCAGTGCCGACACTTCCGTACCGGCCAACGTGAAACGGTAGATGTTGTCGACGAAGAACAGCACGTCGAGGCCTTCGTCACGGAAGTGTTCGGCCATCGTCAGACCCGTCAGCGCGACGCGCAGACGGTTGCCCGGCGGTTCGTTCATCTGGCCGTACACCAGCGCGACCTTGTCGAGAACGTTCGAGTCCTTCATTTCGTGGTAGAAGTCGTTCCCTTCGCGGGTACGCTCGCCCACGCCCGCGAACACGGAGTAACCGCCGTGCTCCTTCGCGATGTTGTTGATGAGCTCCATCATGTTGACGGTCTTGCCCACGCCGGCACCGCCGAACAGACCCACCTTGCCGCCCTTCGCGAACGGGCAGATCAGATCGATAACCTTGATACCCGTTTCAAGCAGTTCCGTCGACGGCGACAGTTCGTCGAACGCCGGCGCCTTCTGGTGGATCGAGCGCATGTTGTCGCTCGCGATCGGGCCGGCTTCGTCGATCGGACGACCCAGCACGTCCATGATGCGGCCGAGCGTCGGCTTGCCGACGGGCACGCTAATCGGCTTGGCCGTGTTCTTGACGATCACGCCGCGGCGCAGACCGTCCGACGAACCCAGACAGATGGTACGGACGACGCCGTCGCCCAGCTGCTGCTGGACTTCGAGCGTCAGTTCCGAACCTTCGAGAATGAGCGCGTCGTAAACCTTCGGCATGTGCTCACGCGGGAATTCCACGTCGATCACCGCGCCGATGCACTGTACGATCTTGCCTTCTACCAAAGCAGTAGTACTCATCGCTTTTCCTTTAGATACTCAATTCTTCACTCGCGCAACGGCGCAGTTTCGGTGGACTCGCCAAAGGCGCTTCCGCGTGTCGACATCTCGTCAGACTGCCGCGGCGCCACCGACGATTTCCGACAGTTCCTTCGTGATCGCTGCCTGACGGCTCTTGTTGTACGAGAGCTGCAGTTCGTTGATGACCGTCTTCGCATTGTCGGAAGCGGCCTTCATCGCGACCATCCGTGCCGACTGTTCCGATGCCATGTTTTCCGCGACGGCCTGATAGACCAGCGCTTCGACATAACGCACCAGCAGTTCGTCGACGACGGTTTGCGCGTCCGGCTCGTAGATGTAGTCCCAGGACGTATTCGGCGTCGGGCTATCCTTGTCGTCCTTGGCTTCGAACTGTTCCGTCGACAGCGGCAGCAGCTGCTCGATCACCGGCTCCTGCTTCATCGTGTTGACGAAGCGGGTGTACGCAAGGTACACGGCCGAGACTTTGCCTTCCGAGTACATGTCGAGCTGAACCTTCACCGCGCCGATCAACTTCTCGAGATGCGGCGTGTCGCCCAGTTGCACGACGTTCGACACGACCTTCGCGCGCAGACGGTTCAGGAAACCGAGACCCTTGCCGCCAATTGCCGTCGCTTCGACCGTCTTGCCCTGGCCTTCCAGCTCCTTGAATTTCTGGAGCGTCGCGCGCAGCACGTTCGTGTTCATACCGCCGCACAGACCCTTGTCAGTCGTGACAAGGATGAAGCCCGTGGACTTCGCCCCTTCGTTCGACACCATGAATGGGTGACGGTACTCGGGCGTCGCACTGCTCATGTGCGCAGCGATATCGCGGACCTTGTCGGCGTACGGGCGAGCAGCGCGCATGCGCTCCTGAGCGCGGCGCATCTTCGATGCGGCCACCATCTCCATCGCTTTCGTGATCTTGCGCGTGTTTTGCACGCTCTTGATCTTTCCGCGAATTTCCTTCATTCCAGCCATTGCTTGCTCCTTGATCGAAGCAGCGTTACCGCGCTTTCACGCGCCCACGCTGCTTCAAGGTCCGTTTATGCCTTGCGGATCACTCGCGGATCAATAAGCGCCCGACTTCTTGAAGTCCTTGAGTGCGGCGTGCAGCGCGCCCTCGTCGTCCTTCGACAAGTCTTTATTGTCTTCGATGCGCTTGACCAGGTCAGCATGCTTCGACTTCAGGAATTCGCGCATGCCCTTTTCGAAGGCCGGAACTTGCGACACTTCCAGATCATCGAGGTAGCCGTTGTTCGCTGCGAACAGCGACACCGACAATTCCCACACTTGCAGCGGCTGATACTGCGGCTGCTTCAGCAGTTCCGTCACGCGGCGGCCGCGCTCGAGCTGCTTGCGGGTCGCTTCATCGAGGTCCGATGCGAACTGCGCGAATGCTGCCAGTTCACGGTACTGTGCGAGGTCGGTACGGATACCGCCCGACAGCTTCTTCACAACCTTCGTCTGAGCCGCACCGCCAACGCGCGACACCGACACGCCAGCGTTAATAGCCGGGCGGATACCTGCGTTGAAGAGGTCGGTTTCCAGGAAGATCTGGCCGTCGGTAATCGAGATCACATTCGTCGGAACGAACGCCGTCACGTCGCCTGCCTGCGTTTCGATGACGGGCAGCGCCGTCAGCGAGCCGCTCTTGCCCTTCACTTCGCCGTTCGTGAACTTCTCGACGTACTCTTCCGAGACGCGAGCAGCACGTTCCAGCAGACGCGAGTGCAGATAAAACACGTCGCCCGGATATGCTTCACGGCCCGGCGGACGGCGCAGCAGCAGCGAGATCTGACGGTATGCCCAAGCCTGCTTGGTCAAGTCGTCATAAACGATCAGCGCGTCCTGGCCGCGATCGCGGAAGTATTCGCCCATCGTGCAACCGGCGTACGGCGCGAGGTACTGCATCGCAGCCGACTCGGAAGCCGAAGCTGCGACGACGATCGTGTATGCCATCGCGCCCGTTTCTTCGAGCTTGCGAACCACGTTCATGATCGACGAAGCCTTCTGGCCGATCGCGACGTAGATACAGATCAGGTCCTTGCCCTTCTGGTTGATGATCGCGTCGACTGCCACGGCCGTCTTGCCGCACTGGCGGTCGCCGATGATCAGCTCGCGCTGGCCACGGCCGATCGGCACCATCGAGTCGATCGACTTTAGGCCCGTTTGCACCGGCTGCGACACCGACTTACGCCAGATCACGCCCGGGGCGATCTTTTCGATTGCATCCGTCAGCTTTGCGTTGATCGGACCCTTGCCGTCGATCGGGTTGCCCAGCGCGTCGACCACGCGGCCAATTAGTTCCGGACCCACCGGCACTTCGAGAATGCGGCCCGTCGTCTTGACGATGTCGCCTTCCGAGATGTTTTCGTATTCACCCAGAATCACGGCGCCGACCGAGTCGCGCTCGAGGTTCAGCGCGAGACCGTACACGTTGCCCGGGAATTCGAGCATTTCGCCCTGCATCACTTCCGACAGGCCGTGGATACGCACGATACCGTCGGTCACGGAGATCACGGTACCCTGGTTGCGAACGTCTGCGCTCGCTTCAAGGCCCTGGATCCGGCTCTTGATCAGCTCGCTGATCTCAGAGGGATTGAGTTGCATTATTCGCTCCTGATAGTCAATTCTGTTGCGTGCCAGCCGCCACAACCACGTGAGGGCTTCAGGCGGTCAGAGCCGTCTGCATGCTGGCGAGCCGCGCGCGGACCGAGGTATCGAGCACTTCGTCGCCGACCGTCACGCGAACGCCGCCGATCAGCGACGAGTCCACCTGGACCGTCGGCTTCAGCTTGCGTTTGAATTTGCGTTCGAGGCTTGCGACGAGGCCGTCCAGCTGCGCACCTTCGAGGGGGAATGCGCTGACGATCAACGCATCGGCCGCACCTTCGCGGGCGTTCTTCAACTCTTCGAACTGCGTGGCGATTTCCGGCAAGAGCGGCAGACGATGATT
This sequence comes from Paraburkholderia phymatum STM815, assembly GCF_000020045.1. Taxonomy (GTDB): domain Bacteria; phylum Pseudomonadota; class Gammaproteobacteria; order Burkholderiales; family Burkholderiaceae; genus Paraburkholderia; species Paraburkholderia phymatum. The sequence continues at coordinate 3,405,661 of NC_010622.1, forward strand.
GTCGACCAGCATCTGAACCAGATTCTTCGCTTGCGCATTGTCCTTGAGCGGCGATTTCACCGCGGCCAGCAGCAGGTCGCTGATCTGTGCACGGCTGACTTTCGGGCTCGAGGCAATCGACAGCACATCGGGCAGACGCGCAACCTGTGCCAGCTCCTGCACGAGCGTGGACCAGGCGGCGATGTCACCAGCTTCGGCCACGCCAAACAGCGCTTCTGCGTACGGACGGGCGATGGTTGCAAGTTCGGCCATGATCAGAGCTCGGCTTTGAGTTGATTCAGCAGGTCGGCGTGAGCCGCCTGGTCGACTTCGCGCTTCAGGATCTGTTCGGCACCCTTCACGGCGAGCGCGGCGACTTCGCCACGCAGCGCTTCGCGCGCCTTTACGATCTGCTGGTCGGCGTCGGCCTTTGCCTGAGCGATGATGCGCGCTGCTTCAGCCTGAGCCTGTGCCTTGATTTCGTCGGCGACCGCGACTGCACGCTTTTCAGCGTCAGCAATGCGCTGCTGACCTTCGTTGCGTGCCTGGGAGAGTTCCTGGTCGACGCGCTTGTGCGCGGCTTCGAGTTCCAGCTTGCCCTTTTCAGCGGCCGAAAGACCGTCGGCGATCTTCTTCGAGCGCTCGTCGAGGGCATTGATCAGCGGCGGCCACACGAACTTCATCGTGAACCACGCGAGGATCAGGAACACGACCATTTGCGCAAACAGGGTTGCGTTGAGATTCACGGTGTTTCCTTAAACGTTGCTTGATCGGAGGGGGAAACGGCAAGGCGCTCATCGATTCAGTGGTCGATCAGCGCCTTAGTGCCCGTTCCGCTTTGCGCTCTTACCAGTTATAGGTCAGGCGCGCACTTCCGAGGAACCTCAGCCTGCCAGCTTCGACAGCAGCGGGTTCGCGAACGCAAACAGCATTGCCACACCAACGCCAATCAGGAACGCCGCGTCGATCAGACCAGCCAGCAGGAACATCTTGGTTTGCAGCGGGTTCATCAGTTCCGGTTGGCGAGCGCATGCTTCAATGTACTTGCCGCCCATCAGACCGATACCGATACAGGCGCCGATTGCACCCAGGCCGATGATGATGCCGATACCGATGGCGGTCAGACCCTGGATGTTGGCGATGAAAGCTTGCATGATCACTCCTTGTGAAAAGTCTTTTTTGGAACTGGGATTTAAAAAACTACGATTCTTGAAACTCTGATTCTTTGGCGACGCGCCGGTTAGTGAGCGTCGTGTGCCTGGCCGATGTACACCAGCGTCAGCATCATGAAAATGAACGCCTGCAGCAGAACGATCAGGATGTGGAAGATTGCCCACACGCTGCCTGCGATCACGTGGCCGATGAAGCCAAGCACCGTCGTGTCCGCACCGAAGTTCCAGATGCTGCCGAGCAGGGCAATCAGCAGGAACAACAGCTCGCCCGCGTACATGTTGCCGAACAGCCGCATGCCGAGGGAGACCGTCTTCGCGACGAACTCGATGATGTTCAGTGCAAGGTTCGGGATCCACAGCAGCGGATGCGAGCCGAACGGAGCGGACAGCAGTTCGTGCACAAAGCCGCCAGCGCCCTTGATCTTGAAGTTGTAGTAAATCATCAGTACGAACACGCCGAGCGCAATCCCGATCGTGCCGTTGAGGTCGGCCGTCGGAACGATACGGTGGTGCGAGATGACGCCCGACAGACCGAGCAGGTCGATCACGCGGCCCGGCAGGTCGACGGGGAGAAAGTCGAGCGAGTTCATCAGCGCGACCCAGACAAACACGGTCAGCGCGAGCGGTGCGATGAATGCGCGATTGCCGTGGATCATCGACTTCGATTGATCCTCAACCATTTCGACCAGCATTTCGATCGCGCACTGGAAACGGCCCGGCACGCCGGACGTCGCCTTACGTGCGGCGAGACGCAGAACCAGGATGGTGACGAGACCGCATACGATCGACCAGAAGAGCGTATCGAGATTCCAGACGTGGATGTCGAAGATCGACGTCTGATGAGCGGTGGAAAAATTCTGCAAGTGGTGCGCAATGTACTCGGACGGATCCAGAGCGCGCGTTCCTTCGCTAGCTGCCATATCGTTAATGCCACCCAAATTGTCGAAAATCTTCCCGGGCCGCTCCCGCCGCAATGCTGTATTGCGGGAACACGCCAGCGCGGGCTTCTGTCCAACCCGCGCGCCTCGTTACTGACGCCTTGCGTCAGCCTAGTGTTTCGCCTGCATCACCGCCAGGCGAGCGCGATCCAGTACGTCTTGAGAGCGATGAGGTAGGTGACGAGCAACGGAATCCACCGTACGTCGTGATACCAGAATGCGATGGCAATGAACATCGCAATCGTTGTCCCCATCTTGAGCGCTTCACCGATCATCCAGCTCATTACCGTTTCGGCGCCGCTCAACTTCTTAAGACGTGCCGCGAACAATGCGCTCGGCACCCAGCAAATCGCTCCTCCCAGGAAGGCGGACAGCGCAGCGTCGCCCGGCGGCTTGTAGAACAGCCACCACAACAGCGTCGCACCCAGGGACAAAACCATTTGCGCAATTACGACCTTCACCGGTGTAACGCGCGATGGACGACTCACATTCGGGCCAAAGAGCTTTTCGGCTTCAGCCCGCGTGAGCGGAACGATATTGTTATCTTGCTGCTCGACATCCCATGCGTCGTCGTGCGTTTCGCGCTGACCGTCGGGTGCCTGCGAACCGTTGCGATTTTCGCGGTGTTCGTCGTGCCGCTGTTGCGGCGTTTGGTTCGACGCTTTAACCGCCATTGCAGTGTTCCGCAGAGTCCTGTTCAGCCGGCGGGCTTTCGCACCGCTTACGGGATTACCTAGCAAATAAATCCGGGCGATTGTAAGCGATAGTTGCAGGCAATTCAAGACTTTAGGCCAGCCAATAACCGGCGTGAAACGGCGCTTCAGGATACGGGAAGATGCCGATTTTCAGGGCATCGGACGAGAAATGTAAGGCGGTCGCGGGAGACGGGGAAATGGGTGCCGTACTGTCCCATGGCGACGCACTATGAAGCGCATTTTCCCCGTCTGCACAAGTGTCAAAAATGCAACAGCAACCACGCGCCGGCGAGGCCGCTGACGACCCAAAACGGGATCGAAAACAGGTGAAACTGCGCCCACATGCCGCGCTCTCCTGAAAGCCTCATTGCAATCAGGTTCGCGAGCGAACCGATCGCGAATCCGAATCCGCCGACGCTGACGCCGAAGGCTAGTGCTCGCCAGTCTTTGGAGAACTCGGCCAGCATGATGGCTGCGGGAACATTACTGATGAACTGCGATAGCACTGCGCCCGCAGCATAGGCGCGCAGTGGCGTCACGAGGTGCAACTGTCCGATTGCGCCGTGCACCCACGGCAACGCCGCGACACTTCTTAACACGACGAACATGAACACGAAGATCAGCAGCAGAAGCCAGTCGATCTTCAGAACAATTCGCGGGCGCCAAAAAACGAATCCGAGAGCGACGCCAATCAGCCCAATGCCCGCGCGGTGAGCATCAGCGAGCAGGACAAATGCTGTGAACAGCAGGACTGCAACACCCAGCAACGGCCGATCGACAGGATGCGGTTCGGTATCCTTCGACAGATCCAGCGGAATGCGCTTGAACGACACCGTCGCCACCGCGTACAGCATCGCCATCAACACAACACACAACGGCGCGAGCGCGAGCACGAATCCGCCAAATGACACGCCGCTCGTCTGCCAGAGAAACAGATTCTGCGGATTGCCTAACGGCGTGAGGATCGAGCCGGCATTGACGGCAATTGCGATGAAAATGACGAGCCGCTTAAGCGGCAGGGGCGTCAACTCGTTCAGCGACAACGCAAGCGGCACGACGACGAACAACGCAACATCGTTGGTCAGCACCGTCGACAGCGCAGCGGCGAGCGCGATGAGCAAATAGGCCAGCGCCCGCTGCGACCGAATACGATGGACGACTCGATGCGCAAGCCACATCAGGAATCCTGAATATTCGACAGCCTTCGTCAGAATCAGAAGCCCGGCGAGCGTCATGACTGTCTGCCAGTCAACCAGCGCAGGCAGAGATGCGAATGGGCGCGGATGAAAAACCTGCAGCGCGATTAGTGCAACGACGAGCACGGTCAGCACCGGCTCTGTCGCTACATAGTGAATGATCGCGCTCAGCAGGTTTCGGTTGGTTTTTAGGACTCGCTCGGCGGCCGGCATTGGAATGGCTATTTACGCAGCCGTGGCGTTGCCACGCAAACGGGCGAGAATACCTTCGAGCGCGTCGAGGTCGCCGAAATCGACCAGCACCTGTCCTCGCCCACGACGTCCAAGCTTGATCTTCACCGTTGCGGCGAGCAGATCCGACAGTTCCTCTTCGAGCCGACGCGTGTCACGGCCGCCATCGTTATTTGGCTTTGCCTTCACAGCAGGCGCCGCCTTCGTGGTAGCGGTGACCAGCTTTTCGGTTTCGCGGACGGACATCCGCTTGTTGATGACCTGATTCGCGAGCGTGATTTGCGTGGCTGCATCGACGGCGAGCAGTGCACGCGCGTGGCCCATGTCGAGGTCGCCGGCAAGCAGCATCGTTTGAACGGGCGAAGCCAGGTTCAATAGACGCAGCAGATTCGACACTGCACTGCGTGAGCGGCCCACCGATTCGGCTGCCTGTTCATGCGTGAAGCTGAATTCATCGAGCAAACGCTGGATGCCTTGCGCCTCTTCGAGCGGATTCAGATCCTCACGCTGGATGTTCTCGATGAGCGCCATCGCGGCCGCGGCCTGATCGGGCACGTCGCGCACCAGTACAGGCACTTCGTCGAGACCAGCCAGGCGCGCCGCGCGAAAACGCCGCTCGCCAGCGATGATCTCGAATTTTTCAGGCGACACCGGTCGCACGAGAATCGGCTGCATCAAACCCTGCGCACGAATGCTGGCCGCCAGTTCCTGCAGCGCGCCCTCGTCCATGCGTGTACGTGGTTGGTACTTGCCCGCCTGCATCTTGTCGAGTGGCAGCGTGTGAGGCGCTCCATCGATCTTTACCGCTTCCGTGATGTCCGCGCTTCCGCCGAGCAGTGCCTCCAGCCCCCTGCCCAGTCCTTTTTTTCGTGCTACTGCGTTCATCGTGGTTCCTCGATCCGCTTTGGATGATTGGCGCAGCGTCATAGCGCACGCACCCGTTCGATCATTTCCGCGCCAAATTGCACATAAGCCTGCGCACCGCGCGACGCGCGGTCGAACACGACGCCTGGCAAGCCGTAACTCGGCGCCTCGGCAAGTCGCACGTTCCGCGGAATGACGACGTCGAACACCTTGTCGCCAAAGTGCTCCTTCAACTGGTCCGACACCTGCTGTTGCAGCGTGATGCGCGGATCGAACATCACGCGCAGCAAGCCGATTACCTTCAGGTCGCGATTCAGATTCGCGTGAACCTGCTTGATGGTGTTGACGAGATCCGACAAACCTTCGAGTGCGAAGTATTCACACTGCATCGGAATCACGACGCCGTGCGCGGCACACAGGCCATTGAGCGTCAGCAGCGACAGCGCCGGCGGACAGTCGATCAGCACGAAGTCGTAGTCTTCTACCACATGTGCGAGCGCTTCTCTGAGCTGGCGCTCGCGGTTTTCCATGCTGACGAGTTCGACTTCGGCGCCTGCCAGCTCGCGATTCGCCGGCAATACGTCATATGAAACGGATTCGGGCTTCACTCGCGCATCGGCGACCGACACGCCGTCGACCAGGACTTCATAAACCGTGTTCTCGCAAGCGGCCTTATCGATGCCGCTGCCCATGGTGGCGTTGCCTTGCGGATCGAGATCGATGAGCAGGACCCGCTGTCCCTGCGATGCGAGGCTCGCGGCGAGATTGACCGCAGTCGTCGTTTTGCCGACTCCACCCTTCTGGTTCGCAACGCAGAAGATTTTTGCCATCTTTTAGGTGCCCCTTTGCAGCCTGTTTAATTGAAATCCCAATCGGAATTCAGCCTACCGCGACTTCGACCAGATGCCGTTCGGCATCCAGCGATGGCACTTTCAGACGAATCACCTGCTTGACCTGTGCGCCTTCGGGCAAGCGCTCGATTTCCTTATCGGGTCGCACGCCCTTCATCGCCCAGATCGCACCATTGTCAGCAACGAGGTGACGGGCCAGTGTAACGAAATCCGCGAGTTCTGCGAATGCGCGCGAGACGATCACATCAAACTTTCCCGGGACCTCTACGCCTGGCTGCAATCTTTCAACACGTCCGGTCACCACGGACAGATTCGTCAGGCCGAGTTCAGCTTTGACTTGGGACTGAAAGGCGGACTTTTTCTGGACGATGTCGTTGACCGTGATCGACCATGCGGGGAATACGATCGCCAGCACGATACCCGGCAGGCCACCGCCTGAGCCGACATCAAGCGCCGACGCCCGTTCGAGCGAAGCCAGATGCGGAACAATCGAGAGCGAGTCCAAGATGTGCTGAATTAGCATTTGCCGCGGATCGCGGATCGCCGTCAGGTTGTAGACGGCATTCCACTTGGCCAGCAACGCGACATAGTCGAGCAGTTTGCCTTTCTGATCTGCGCGAAGGTCGAATCCCAACTCATGCACGCCCTCATCCAGCAAACCGACGAGCGCTTGACGGCTCACCACTGCATCCGACCGCGCCGTCATTGAGCCACCGGAGAGTTGTCGTTACCGGCGCCAGCAGGCCTGGGCGCTCGCCGACCTAGGCCGCGCTTGAGGTGAACCATCAACAAGGAGATCGCGGCCGGCGTGATGCCCGAAATGCGCGACGCCTGACCGATCGTTTCGGGCCGAAATTGCGTCAGCTTTTGACGCGCTTCGAAGGACAACCCACGAACTTCCGTGTAGTCTAGGTTTTCCGGCAACCGGGTGTTCTCATGTGCTTCGTTTCGCTCGATTTCTCCGGCTTGCCGCTCGATATACCCTTGGTATTTAACGCCGATTTCGATCTGCTCCTTGATCTGCGCGAGCAGCACGTCGTCGTGGGCCAGCGCTTCGTCCGGTCCGCAAGTACCTTCGCGCAATCCGCAAATGCCGTCGTAGGAAACGCCCGGACGTCGCAACAGGTCAGCGAGGCTGTATTCGTGGTCGATCGGCTTGCCCAGCAGGGCGGTAGCTTCCTCAGATGAAAGCGTCTTCGGATTGACCCACGTGGTCCGCAGTCGTTCTGTTTCACGTGAAACAGCGTCGCGCTTGCGGCTGAATGCGTCCCAACGAACGTCATCAACCACACCCAACTCGCGGCCAATCTCGGTCAGTCGCATGTCCGCGTTGTCCTCGCGCAGGCTCAAGCGGTACTCGGCACGGCTCGTGAACATGCGATACGGCTCCGAGACGCCGCGGGTTACGAGGTCGTCTACCAGCACGCCCAGATAGGCCTGATCGCGGCGCGGACACCACGGTCCTTTACTCTGAACGTACAGGCCGGCATTGATGCCCGCCAGCAAACCTTGGGCAGCAGCCTCTTCGTAACCTGTGGTTCCGTTAATCTGCCCGGCGAAGAACAAGCCACTGATAGCCTTCGTCTCCAACGAGGCCTTCAGCCCGCGCGGATCGAAGTAGTCGTACTCGATGGCGTAGCCCGGTCGCAGGATGTGGGCGTGCTCCAGCCCCACCATCGAACGAACCAGTTCCAGCTGTACGTCGAAAGGGAGGCTCGTCGAGATACCGTTCGGATAGAACTCGTTAGTGGTCAGTCCTTCCGGCTCCAGGAAGATCTGGTGCGACTCTTTGGATGCAAAGCGGTGAATCTTGTCCTCAATCGAAGGACAATACCGCGGTCCAACGCCTTCGATAACGCCCGTATACATCGGCGAACGGTCCAAACCGCTACGGATGATGTCGTGCGTCTGGGCGTTGGTATGCGTCACCCAGCACGGTACTTGTCGTGGGTGCTGCTCGACCCGCCCGAGAAATGAGAAGACCGGGATCGGATCGAGATCGCCCGGTTGCTCTTCAAGCTTCGAGAAATCGATCGTACGGCCGTCGATGCGCGGCGGCGTCCCCGTCTTTAGCCGCCCCTGTGGGAGCTTCAACTCCTTCAGACGTGCGGACAGCGACACAGCTGCCGGATCACCTGCCCGGCCGCCGGTGTAGTTGTTGAGGCCGACGTGGATCTTCCCGTCAAGGAACGTGCCGGCCGTCAAAACGACGGCACGCGAGCGAAAACGGACGCCAACCTGCGTCACAGCACCGACAACACGGTCGCCTTCGACCATCAAATCGTCGACCGACTGCTGGAAAAGCCAGAGATTCGGCTGATTCTCCAGGCGATGACGGATGGCAGCCTTATAGAGGATACGGTCAGCCTGTGCGCGAGTCGCCCGAACAGCGGGTCCCTTCGACGAGTTCAGGATGCGGAACTGGATGCCGCCTTCGTCCGTGGCAGCTGCCATCGCGCCGCCAAGCGCGTCGACCTCCTTTACCAGATGGCCTTTGCCAATGCCACCAATCGACGGATTGCAGCTCATCTGGCCGAGGGTCTCGATGTTGTGGGTCAGCAAGAGCGTCTTGTTGCCCATACGCGCGGACGCGAGCGCGGCTTCTGTGCCGGCGTGACCGCCACCAACGACTATTACGTCAAACTCTGTGGGATAAAGCATCGCGGATCTCACGCGGGATCCAGCGTGAGCCTAAAAGAAAAGTATGGGCGAAATTATAGCGGGTTCGCTTTTGGCCCGAATTCCGTACGACCGGCATAAAAAAAAAACGGCGTGTTTCACGTGAAACACGCCGCTCATTTGACAGCGAAATCGCCAAAGATTCCGTCGACTACGCGACTTTCTTCGTCAACCCCAGGTAGGTCTCGATCACGCGTGGGTTTTGGGCCAGTGCGTCAGCTTCGCCTTCTAGCGCAAGTTCCCCTGTTTCGAGTACATAACCGTAGTCTGAAATCTGCAGTGCGGCGCGTGCATTCTGCTCAATCAGCAGCGTGGCGACCCCCGTCTGCCGTAGCGCACTGATGATGTGAAAAATCTCCTTCACAATCAATGGCGCCAAGCCAAGGCTCGGCTCGTCAAGCATTAGCAGATCGGGCTTGCCCATCAGTGCCCGGCCAACAGCCAGCATCTGCCGCTCACCACCCGACAACGTTCCAGCCGCCTGCTTACGACGCTCCTTAAGGCGCGGAAACAGCTGAAAGACAGGTTCGAGCTGGTCGAGATAGTCGCGCTCGCCGGCCCGCTTGCGGCGATACGCACCGAGGATCAGGTTGTCTTCGACGGTCATCCCGGCAAACAACTCGCGCTTCTCCGGCACGAGGCACATGCCGCGCGCGACACGCTTCTCGATGGGCACATGGCTCACGTTCTCGTTGCGATACATCACCCCGCCCTTTGCATGCCCCGTTATTGGCAACGCGCCCATGATCGCATTGAGCAACGTCGACTTGCCTGCACCATTCGGACCAATCACGGAGACGATCTGCCCGGGGCGCACCGCGATCTTCGCGCCGTGCAACGCCTCGACCTTCCCGTACCGCACCGAAAGACTGCTTACTTCGAGAATCGGTGCCGTCATCATGTGATCTGCCATCACTCCACCCCACCCAGATAGGCTTCCAGCACCGCCGGATCGTTCTGCACGTCTTGTGGCAAGCCTTCCGCAATTCGTGTCCCAAACTCCATCACCACCAGGCGATCCGTCAGATTCATCACGAAGTCCATGTCGTGCTCGACGAGCAGCAGGCTCATGCCCTCTTCGCGAAGCTTCCTCAGGAGCGTCGCCAGTTGCTGCTTCTCCTGATAGCGCAAGCCAGCCGCCGGTTCATCCAGCAACAGGAGCGTCGGATCGCAGCACAGTGCGCGGGCGATCTCCAGAATTCGCTGCTTGCCAAGCGCGAGACTGCCCGCTTCGTCGTACATATGCTCTTCCAGACCCACCCGGCGAATCTGCCGCGCCGCCTCCGCCATCAGCCGTCCTTCCTCGGCGCCATTCAGACGAGCCACGCTACGCCACACGCCTGCGCGGCCGCGCAGATGCCCGCCGATCGCAACGTTCTCAAGGACCGTCATCCCCGGCAGCAGCTTGACGTGCTGAAACGTGCGGCCGATGCCGCGTTTAACAATCTCACGCGAATTCAGCGCGTCGATACGCTCGCCGCGGAACGTGATCGCGCCGCTCGTCGCTTGCAGCACGCCAGTGACCAGGTTGAACGTCGTCGACTTGCCCGCGCCGTTGGGACCGATCAAACCGATAATCTGCCCCGCTTTCACCTCGAAACTAACGTCATTCACCGCCACCAATCCGCCAAACTGCTTGCGGGCCTTATCGACAACTAGCAGCGGCTCCCCGGTAGCTGGCTTGCTGCGCTGCGGCAAAGCGTCCGCGTGATCTGGAACGTGCGCACGCGGGCCGCGCGGGAAACTACGCGCCACGAACGGCCATACGCCTTGGCGCGCGTATTGCAACAGCAACACCATGAGAATGCCGAAGACGATAATTTCGAAGTTACCGTTCTCGCCCAGCAGCTTGGGCAGCAATGTCTGCAAATAGTCCTGCAGGACCGTCAGGATTGCCGCACCAAGCACAGCGCCCCATACGTGCGCGACACCACCAACCACCGCCATGAACAGAAACTCGATGCCGTGATTCAGACCAAATGGCGTCGGGTTCACCGCACGCTGCAAATGCGCGTATAGAAAGCCCGAAATAGCAGCCAGCACCGCCGCATAGACGAAGATCACAACCCGCATCCACGCCGTGTTCACGCCCATCGCCTCCGCCATCAGGCCGCCGCCGCGCAGCGCACGAATCGCGCGCCCCGGTCGGCTATTAAGCAGATTTTGAACAGACACGACCGCGCCGAGTACGACGATCCAGATCAGGTAATAGATATGGCGGCCGGACTCGAGATTGACACCGAGCACGTTCAACACCGGAATCCCGTTGATACCGTCGTACTTTCCGAGCATCTCCATGTTGCCGAACAGGAAGAACAGTGCGAGGCCCCAAGCAATCGTTCCGAGCGGCAGGAAGTGCCCGGACAGCCGCATCGTCACTGCGCCCAGCAGCAACGCGATCAGCGCCGTCAGCACGACACCGGCGATCAGCGCGAGCCACGGCGAGACGCCTAGCTGGGTCGTCAGATACGCCGTCGTATAGGCGCCGACGCCGACGAACGCCGCCTGCCCGAAGCTCGTCATGCCGCCGATACCCGTCAGCAGCACAAGACCGATCGCCACAATCGAATACAGTCCGATGTAGTTGAGCAACGTCACCCAGTATTCGGGTACGCGGATCGGCTGCGGCAACACGGGCAAGGCGAACATCACGACCAGGAACAGCCAGAACAACTTGTTTTTCATAATGCGGTTCATCGCGTCACTCCTCCTCTTCTTCCGTGTGCGGGCTGGCGAGACTCCGCCAGAGCAGCACCGGGATGATCAGCGTGAACACGATCACTTCCTTGTACGAACTGGCCCAAAACGACGAATATGACTCCAGCAGGCCGACGAGTATCGAACCTGCGGCAGCCAGCGGATAGCTGACCAGCCCGCCGATAATCGCGCCGACAAAGCCCTTGAGACCGATCAGGAAGCCCGAGTCGTAATAGATGGTCGTCAGCGGCGCGACGAGAATCCCGCACAGCACGCCGAGACCGGCCGCGAGCGTGAACGCGAGCCGCCCCGCCTGCGTGGTGCCGATACCGACCAACCGTGCGCCGAGCCGGTTCACGGACGTGGCACGCAGCGCCTTGCCGGAGATCGAGCGGTCGAAATACACGTACAGCACGCCGATCAGCACCACGGCCACGCCGATCACCCACACGCTCTGCCCCGAGATCGACAGGGTGCCGATGTTGAACGTGGAGTCGGTGAAGGCGTTGGTGCGCGAACCTTCCGCGCCGAACATCACGAGCCCCAGGCCGACCATCGCGAAGTGCACAGCCACGGACACGATCAGCAGCAGAAGCGTCGTCGCTTCAGCAACCGGCTCGTACGCGAGGCGATAGACGAACGGTCCCATGGGCACGACGATCAGCAGCGTCAGCGCGATCTGCGCGATCATCGGCAGCGGCTGCATGAATACGCCGCGCGTGACGGCATAAACGGCAACCGGAAACAGCAGGTACTTGCCGACCAGCGTCACCAGCGTGCGCGCCGCATGCCGCCGCCTCTCAGCATGGCGCGCCATCCCGATCATCTCGACCACGAAGCACGCCAGCCCCATCGCCATTAGCAGCCAGCACGTCGCTGGGAATTTTTGCGTCTGCAATGCGGCGAGCGTCAACGCGCCGTAGGAGACAAACTCCCCTTGCGGGATAAAAATGGCGCGCGTCACGGAGAACACCAGCACCAGCGCGAGCGCAAGCAACGCGTAGATTGCGCCGGTCGTAATGCCGTCCTGCGCGAGGATCGCCGCAATTGATAGATCCATACTTCCTCGTCTTGGAACGTCGAAATCGAAACCGAGAAACAGTGAGAGCTGGCTGAACATCCACCAGCCACGAAGCAAAGCCGAAACACATAAAACAACTGCCGCGCCCAAGATACGGCGCGGCAGAGCTTGCCATTGTTATCGATCAGAATTGGTGGCGTGGCCTAAGAGCGTTCTCACACGCTCGTCACTACGCCCTGCGCGAGAGGCGCGTACCTTGTTTAATCGTTTTGGAATTTCCACTTGCCATCGGAGATCTCGACGATCACGCGTGCGCGCTTGTCGAGGCCGTTATGATCGGTGGCCGTGATGTTCATGATGCCGTGCGAGAGTGGCAAGTCTTTGACGTTCTCGAGTGCTTCGCGCAGCGCGACGCGGAACGCTTCCGTACCCGGTTGGCCCTTCTTCAACGCCTCGGGAATCGCGCGTTGAAGCATCTGGCCTGCATCCCATGCATGGCCGCCGAACGTTGCCACAGAACCCGCGCCATAGGCCTTCTCATACGCGTTCTTGTACGCCAGCGAGGATTTCTTCACAGGGTTGGAATCCGGCAGCTGATCGGCGACGAGAATCGGGCCCGCGGGCAGCAATTCGCCTTCGCAGTCCTTGCCGCACACGCGCAGGAAGTCGTTGTTCGCCACACCGTGCGTCTGATAGATCTTGCCTTTATAGCCGCGCTCCTTGAGCGCCTTCGCGGGCAGCGCCGACGGCGTTCCCGAACCGGCGATCAGCACTGCATCCGGATTCGCAGCGACGAGCTTCAGCACCTGCCCCGTCACCGATGCATCGGTGCGGTTATAGCGCTCGTTTGCGACGAGCTTCAGGTGATGCGCACTGGCCGCCTGGCTGAAAACGTTGTACCAGTTCTCGCCATACGCATCCGAGAAGCCAATGAACGCGACCGACTTCACGCCGTGCGTTTCCATGTACCCGGCGATCGCATCGGCCATCAGGCCGTCGTTTTGCGGCGTCTTGAATGCCCACGAACGCTTCGCATCCATCGGCGAAATGATGGCCGCCGACGCGGCGAGAGAAATCATCGGCGTCTTGCCTTCGGAAACCGGATCGAGCATCGCGAGAGAATTCGGCGTCACCGTCGAACCGATAATCGCATCGACGTGATCCTCATCGATCAGCTTGCGCGTGTTCTGCACTGCACGGCTCGTGTCCGATGCATCGTCGAGCACGATGTATTGAACGCTCTTGCCTGCGATCTCTTTCGGCAGTAGCGCAATCGTGTTTTTCTCAGGGATGCCGAGTGATGCGGCGGGCCCCGTCGTCGACAGCGTCACACCGATCTTCACCTGCGCGATCGCTGCACTCGCCCCACACACGAGCGCCATTGCGATCGCTGAGCGGACCCACAGTTTTGTCGTTTTCATTGCTCGTCTCCAAACGCTTTAAATGCGTGTCGTAATCCAGTTCGGGAACCGGGTAACTGAATCTAGTTATCGGGTATAAGCCTGCCAAGCATGGTTTTCCCTGCTCGTTGCAATTGCGTCAAATGAGGCGTCAAACGCAGGCTCTACCGCTTTTAGTGATCTCCCTTCTACCGCCTGATTCAGACATCTCGCGTGCAATAAAAAAAGACGCGTCAGCTGCCCGCGTCTTTTGTCTGGTTCGATTGCGCTAATTCGCCTCGCTTAATCGGAAGCAAGCTTCCATTTGCCATCGACGATTTGCACCATCACGCGCGCCCGCTGATCGAGGCCTGCGTGATCGTTCACGCTCATGTTGAAGATGCCGTGCGAACCCGGCAGATCCCTGGTCCCTTCGAGCGCAGCGCGCAGTGCTTCGCGGAATTGCGGCGTGCCGGGCTGCCCCTTCTTCAATGCAATAGGAATCGCATGTTGCAGCAGCAGACCGGCGTCCCACGCATGGCCGCCGAACGTCGAAATCGAGCCCGTTCCATTCGCACCTTCGTACGCACGCTTGTACGCAAGCGAAGCCTTCTTTACCGGATTCGAATCGGGCAGCTGATCGGCGACGAGCAGCGGACCAGCGGGCAGATACGTTCCCTCGCAATCCTTGCCGCACACACGCAGGAAGTCGTTATTCGCGACGCCGTGCGTCTGATAATACTTGCCCTTGAAGCCCCGCTCGCGCAGGGTCTTTTCCGGCAACGCGGCTGGCGTGCCCGCACCCGCGATCAGTACGGCGTCCGGGTTCTGCGACAGCATCTTGAGCACCTGCCCCGTCACCGATGCATCGTTGCGCGCGAAACGTTCGTTGGCGACAACCTTGATCTTCTTCAGATCGGCGGCCTTGGTGAACTCCTTGAACCAGCTCTCGCCGTATGCATCCGAGAAGCCGATGAAGGCCACCGTCTTCACGCCGTGATTCGACATGTGCTGTGCGATGGCCGTCGCCATCAGGATGTCGTTCTGCGGTGTCTTGAAGACCCCACGAGCGCTTCGCGTCCATCGGCTCGACGATCGAGGCGGCCGCGGCCATCGAGATCATCGGCGTTTGAGTTTCATTCGCGATGTCGATCATGGCGAGCGAGTTCGGCACGACGGTCGAACCGATCAGTGCATCGACGTGATCTTCGCTGGTGAGCTTGCGTGCGTTCTTGACGGCTTGCGTCGAATCCGTCGCGTCGTCGAGCACGATGTAGTCGATTTTCTGGCCCGCGATTTCTTTCGGCAGAAGCGCGCTAGTGTTCTTCTCCGGAATGCCGAGCGAGGCCGCTGGGCCTGTCGCCGACACCGTCATGCCGATTTTCACGTCTGCGAATGCCGCGCCGCCATATGTTGCGCACACGCCCGTCGCGACCAGTGCCACGCTGATCCACCGCAATGCCGACTTCATTCCGCTCCTCTATGCCCCGATGTTCGAATTGATTGGAGTCTTCGAAAGCCGACCCAATGGTCGGCGAATGGCGAGTGTAGCGGACGCATACCACGCGCGGCAAGCGCTTTGAAGGCTTTGAACCTTTGGGGAAAATGAGGAAAATGAGTGTTGCAGCCAGCGCAAGAGCGCAGATTTACAAAGGAGCGCTGGAAGCGGCGGAGACCGTTGAAGAGCTCGCGGCGCGCAGAAAAGTAAAAAGCGCTGCTGGAGCCAGTCCAACAGCGCTTTTGTATGGGCACTTTTGTGCCTCATGTCTCCTCGTTCTCCACCTGCAAAAATCGGTGCATCAGAACTGTGTGAAGATTAAACGGGGGCAGCTTTGCCAGCAACTAGCATTTACCCTAGTGGTGCAGCGCCGCACAAAATTGGGGCGCGTTCCTGTAGTTTCGCTCCGCGTTCGCATCATTTCACAGCAGCAAGCCGTTATTTCGGAGGCCCAATCAGATTCGCGTCTTGCTCACGCTCGCAGCGGTTTAACCCGCTGCACGATCTCGCCGACGATGCCGCGCCGAAATGCCAGCACGCATGCGATGAAGATGAGGCCCGTCACGATTGTCGCGGACTCGCCAAGCGAGCGGAACCATTCGACGCCCGTCATCGACGCGAGCCCGCTGCCGATATCGCCAAGCCGGTCTTCGAGCGCAACGATGAGCGCCGCACCGAGCAGCGGCCCGAACAGCGTGCCCATGCCGCCCACCAGCGTCATCAGCACGACGAGACCTGACATCGTCCAGTACGCATCGCCGAGCGTCTCGAAGCCCAGCACGATCACCTTGAGCGAGCCCGCAAGGCCTGCCAGACCCGCTGACAGAATGAACGCGAGCAGCTTGAAGCGGTTCGTATCATAGCCGAGCGAGATAGCGCGCGGCTCATTCTCCTTGATCGCGATCAGCACCTGCCCGAACGGCGAATGCACGATCCGCACGATCAGCAGAAACGCCAGCACCATCACCGCGAGCACGACGAAGTACAGCGTCAGGTCCGACGAGAGGCTCAGCACGCCGAACAGCTTGCCTCGCGGCACACCTTGAAGCCCGTCCTCGCCGTGCGTGAACGGCGCCTGCAGAAACACGAAGTAGACCATCTGCGCGAGCGCCAGCGTGACCATTGCAAAGTAGATGCCCTGCCTGCGGATTGCGAACAGTCCGACGACGAGGCCGAGCGCCGTCGCCGCCGCCGTCCCTGCCAATACGCCGAGTTCAGGCGACAGCGCGAGCGTCTGGATCGCGTAGCCGGTGACATAGCCAGCCGTCGCAAGAAACATCGCGTGACCGAACGACAGAAGCCCCGTATAACCGATCAACAGATTGAAGGCCCCCGCGAACAGCGCGAAGCACAGCACCTTCATCACGAACACGGGATACGCGCCGGCGAACGGCGCAACGATGAGCGCGATCAGCAGCAGAACGTAGAGCGCTTTTCTCTGCATCATTTTTCCTTGCCGAAGAGACCCGCCGGACGCACGAGCAAAACGAGCGCCATGATTACGAAGACCACGGTCGCCGAGGCTTCCGGATAGAACACGCGCGTGAACCCTTCGATTACGCCGAGTAGCAGCCCCGTGAGAATCGAGCCCATGATCGAGCCCATGCCGCCGATCACGACGACGGCGAACACGGTGATGATCATCGGCTGGCCCATCAGCGGCGACACCTGGATCACGGGCGCCGCAAGCACGCCGGCGAACGCCGCCAGCGCGACGCCGAAGCCATACGTAAGCGTGACCATCATCGGCACGTTCACGCCGAACGCTTCGACGAGCTTCGGGTTCTCCGTGCCCGCGCGCAGGTACGCGCCGAGGCGTGTCTTCTCGATTACGAACCATGTCGCGAAACATACGATCAGCGACGCGACGACGACCCACGCCCGATAGTTCGGCAGGAACATGAAGCCAAGATTGGTTGCGCCCGAAAGCGCCGACGGCACGTCGTACGGCTGCCCCGATGAACCATAGATCGAACGGAACACGCCTTCGACGACGAGCGTGAGACCGAATGTGAGCAGCAGGCCATAGAGGTGATCGAGCTTGTACAGCCAGCGCAGCATCGAACGTTCGATCGCGACGCCGAACAGCCCGACGAGAACGGGCGCAAGCACCAGCATCACCCAGTACGGCAGACTGAAATACGACAGGCCCATCCACGTGAGCATCGCACCCAGCATGAACAACGCGCCGTGAGCGAAGTTGATCACGTTGAGCAGCCCGAAGATCACGGCCAGGCCCAGACTCAGGATCGCGTAGAACGAACCGTTCACGAGACCGAGCAGCAACTGGCTGAGCATCGCCGGTAGCGGTATGCCAAAGATATCCATTGAAGCCGTCGTCAAAGTGAAAGCGGCATGCACGTGTCAGGCCGGCGATGGCCCGACACGTCCAGCACGCAGAACATCGACGCCCGCCGTGTCTATTCCAGACGAACCGGCAAGCGATCCTCGGCGCCGCTTATTTCCACAGCGCGCAGCGCGTTTCCTGCTTGGTCGTAAAAGCCTGTTCGCCAGGAATCGTAGCGGTGATCTTGTAGTAGTCCCACGGCTCTTTCGACTCAGCCGGCGTCTTCACCTGCATCAGGTACATGTCATGGATCATGCTGCCGTCCTGGCGGATGTAGCCCTTCGCGAAGAAGTCGTCGATTTTCTGCTTCTTGAGTTGCGCCATCACCTTGTCGGCATCCGTCGAGCCAACCGTCTGCACGGCCTTCAGGTACGTCATGGTCGCCGAGTAGTCGGCCGCCTGCAGGCTCGACGGCATCTTCCTCATCTTGTCGAAGTAGCGCTGCGACCACTTGCGCGTCGTGGCGTCCTTGTTCCAGTACCAGCTGTCAGTCAGCACGAGGTTTTGCGTCGTCTCGAGGCCAAGACTGTGGATATCGTTGATGAAGACGAGCAGCGCGGCGAGCTTCATCGTCTTTGTCACGCCGAATTCCTTCGCGGCCTTGATCGAGTTGATCGTGTCGCCGCCCGCATTGGCGAGGCCGAGAATCTGCGCCTTCGATGCTTGCGCCTGCAACAGGAACGACGAGAAGTCCGAGGCCGATAGCGGGTGACGCACCTCGCCCAGCACCTGACCGCCGTTCGCCTTGACGACGTCAGCCGTGTTCTTCTCCAGCGCCTTGCCGAACGCGTAGTCAGCCGTCAGGAAGTACCACGTCTTGCCGCCCTGCTTCGTCACGGCCGAGCCCGTGCCTTTAGCGAGCGCCGTCGTGTCATACGCATAGTGGATGGTGTACGGCGTGCATTGCTCGTTGGTGAGCGTATCGGCGCCTGCGCCGATACTGATGTAGACCTTGTGCTTTTCGCCCGCAACCTGGTTCATCGACAGGCCCGTTGCCGAGTTCGTGCCGCCCACCAGCATGTCGACGCCATCGCGGTCGAACCATTCACGCGCGCGCGACGCCGCGATATCCGCCTTGTTCTGGTGGTCCGCATAGACGACCTGGATCGGCTTGCCGTTGACCTTGCCGCCGAAATCGGCGACTGCCATGCGGATCGCTTCGAGACCGCCCTGTCCGTCGATGTCGGCATAGAGACCCGACATGTCCGTGATGAAACCGATCTTCACTGCATCGTCGGCGGCTTGCGCGCTGCCCGCAGTGAGTGCGACGCTTGCAGCGGCCGCAAAGCAAATGGATGCGAACCGCGCGAGTGTCTTCCTTTTCATTACTGTCTCCTTCGTTCTGCGTTGTGGTTGTCAGAGGCAATCAGGTACGCACTCCCCGGCTCATACCCCGAGCAAATCGTGCAGCACCGGCATTTTGCTTTCGAGTTCCTTTGCACCGAAATGCTCCACGATGCGTCCGTGCTCCATCACATAGAAACGATCCGCTAGCGGCGCGGCAAAGCGGAAGTTCTGTTCGACCATCACGATCGTGTAGCCGCGGGCTTTCAGCGTCACGATCATGCGCGCGAGGGCCTGCACGATCACAGGCGCGAGACCTTCCGAGATTTCATCGAGCAACAGCAGGTTCGCACCCGTTCTCAGGATGCGCGCGACGGCCAGCATCTGCTGCTCGCCGCCTGACAGCCGCGTGCCCTGGCTCATGCGCCGTTCCTGGAGATTGGGAAACATCTGGTAAATCTCGTCGATCGACATCATCAACGACTTGTCGCCGACGGGCGGCGGCAGCAGCAGATTCTCTTCGCACGACAGGCTCGAAAAAATACCGCGTTCTTCCGGACAATAGCCGACGCCGCAATGGGCAATTCGATGCGTCGGCATCGATATGGTCTCGCGTCCGCCGACGCGAATCGAGCCCGTGCGGCGCCCCGTCAAGCCCATGATCGCGCGCAGCGTCGTGGTGCGGCCCGCGCCATTGCGACCCAGCAGCGTGACGACTTCGCCTCGGCTCACGGTCAGATCGACGCCATGCAGAATGTGCGACTCGCCGTACCACGCCTGCAATCCGGCGATCTCCAGCGCGGGCTCGCCGCTCACGACACTGACTGATGCGTTTTCCTGTTCGCTCACTGTGCTCATGCATGCGCTCCGGCAAGCGCTGCGTCCGCACTGCCCATATAGGCCTGCATGACGAGCGGGTTCTTCGAGACTTCCGCGTACGTGCCTTCGGCGAGCACTTCGCCGCGTTGCAGGACGGTAATCGTGTCGGAGATGCCGGCAATCACATTCATGTTGTGTTCGACCATCAGGATCGTGCGGCCCGCCGATACTTTTTTGATCAGCGCGGTCACGCGGTCGACGTCTTCATGACCCATGCCCTGCGTCGGCTCATCGAGCAACATGAGTTCGGGTTCCATGCCGAGCGTCGTCGCGATTTCGAGCGCGCGCTTGCGGCCATACGACAGTTCGACTGCAGGCACATCGGCGAAATCGGTCAGGCCGACTTGCGTGAGCAAATCGATTGCGCGGTCATCGAGTTGACGCAGCGTGCGCTCGCTTCGCCAGAAATGAAACGCTGTGCCGAGTTGACGTTGCAGACCGATGCGCACGTTCTGCAATGCCGTCAGATGCGGGAACACAGCGGAGATCTGGAAAGAGCGGATGATGCCGCGACGCGCGATCTGCGCAGGACGCTCGCCCGTGATGTCGACGCCGTTAAAGACGATCTGACCCGCTGTGGGCACGAGAAATTTGGTGAGGAGATTGAAGCAGGTGGTCTTGCCCGCGCCATTGGGGCCGATGAGCGCATGGATCGAACCGCGCTTCACGCGCAGGTTCACGCCATTGACTGCGGTAAAGCCCTTGAACTCACGTGTGAGCCCGCGCGTCTCGAGTATCGTATCGCCGAGAATCATGTTCCCTTCCATGCGAAGTAAGGCGAAGCACTACCGCGTTTTATCCCGCGCAGATTCGGCGCGACTGTTATTGGCTAAGACACCCCCGTGCCAATCGTGGCGTGGTGCACCAATGCGGACGGTAATCCATGCCGCACCACGCAGCATGGCTGCCATTGTCGCGCCAATGATGCAGCGCAATCATTGGGATTTGCACTTAGTGTTTGATGCGACCTTCGCCGCGCAAAACGCCGAATGTTGCGTGTCATGCAACCGACATCGGCAATGCGACGCGTGTCTCGATCGAGAGACTGTGCGCACGCGCCCGACGGTCGACGCGAATCATGTCGCTTGCGCGCTCCGCGATCATCAAGGTCGGCGAGTTCGTGTTGCCTGACGTGATGGTCGGCATCACCGACGCATCCACGACGCGCAGACCTTCGACGCCGACCACACGCAAGCGGCTATCGACGACGGCGCCGGGATCGTCGGCGGTGCCCATGCGGCACGTGCCGACAGGATGGAAGATAGTCGTGCCCACGTTTCCCGCCGCGAGTTGCAACTCTTCTTCGGTCTGAAACTGGATGCCTGGCAGGATTTCTTCGGGCCGATATCGCTGCAATGCAGGCGCGGCTGCAATACGACGCGTAAGTCGCAATGCGTTCGCGGCCACATGACGGTCATAATCCGTCGACAGATAATTCGGCGCGATCAGCGGCGCAACATGCGGATCGCGCGATTCGATATGAACGCTGCCGCGTGACGTGGGGCGCAAATGACACACAGACGCCGTGAACGCGTTGAAGCGATGCAGCGGTTCGCCAAATTTGTCGAGTGAAAGCGGCTGCACGTGATATTCGAGATCGGGACGCGTCAGCGTTCTGTCGTCCGTATCTGACTTCGCGAATGCACCGAGTTGCGATGGCGACATCGACATCGGTCCGCTTTGCATCAGCAGATATTGCAGGCCTATCGCCATCTTGCCCCACCAGTGCGCGGACGCCGTGTTCAGCGTGCGCACGCCGTGCACCTTATACGCCATGCGCAACTGCAAATGGTCCTGCAGATTCTCGCCGACACCGCGCAGATCGTTGACGACTTCAATACCGAGCTTCTGCAAACGTGCGCCATTCCCGACACCCGAGAGTTCGAGCAGTTGCGGCGAATTCACTGCGCCCGAACTCATGATCACTTCGAGACGCGCCTTCGCGATGTACTCGACATGGTCGCCGCGATATTCGACACCCACGCAGCGCTTGCCTTCGAACACGACGCGTTGCGTGTGCGCGCCCGTAATGACCGTGAGATTCGGTCTTTGCATCGCGGGGCGCAAGAACGCCTTCGATGCATTCCAGCGTATACCGCGCTTCTGGTTCACGTCGAAGTAGCCGACGCCTGTGTTATCGCCGCGATTGAAATCGTCGGTGGCAGGAATGCCCGTTTCCGTTGCGGCTTGCGCGAACATCTCGAGGATCTTCCATTTGAGCCGCTGCTTTTCAACGCGCCATTGACCACCCACGCCATGAAATTCATTCGCACCGCCGTGATGATCTTCGCTGCGCCTGAAGACGGGCAGCACGGCATCCCAGGCCCACGACGAATCGTTTGTCACGCGCGCCCATTCGTCATAGTCTTCGCGTTGACCGCGCATGTAGATCATGCCGTTGATCGACGAACAACCGCCCAGCACACGGCCGCGCGGATACGACAACGCGCGTCCGTTGAGTCCCGGTTCTGCCTGCGTTTTATAGAGCCAATCGGTGCGCGGATTGCCGATGCAATAGAGGTAGCCAACTGGCACGTGAATCCAGTGGTAGTCGTCTTTGCCACCCGCCTCGAGCAGCAGCACTGTGACGTCGGAATCTTCGGTCAGGCGATTCGCCAGCACGCAACCTGCCGTGCCCGCGCCTATGATGATGTAGTCGAACTCGCCTTCGACCTTTCTGGTTGTCGTGCTCACCGTTGTCTCCTTCGCATGGGCCTTGTTCTCGTGTTCCTGTGTGGCCCGCTATCGCGGCATTGCTTCAGTCGAACAATGCAATGCCGCAGCCTGAATCACTGCCCTCAGATGTGCTTGCTACTTCGCAACAGGCATCGTGAATTCGGCACCCTTCGCAATACTGTCCGGCCAGCGCTGCATTACGCTCTTGTAGCGCGTGTAAAAGCGCACACCTTCTTCGCCATAAGCATGGTGATCGCCGAACAGCGACTTCTTCCAGCCGCCGAACGAGTGCCATGCCATCGGCACAGGAATAGGCACGTTGATGCCGACCATGCCGATCTGAATCTGCCGCGAGAACGCACGCGCAACGCCGCCATCCGACGTGAACAGCGACACGCCATTCGCGAACTCGTTGTTGTTGATCAGTTCGACGGCGGAAGCGAAATCGGGAACGCGCACGACGCACAGCACGGGACCGAAAATCTCTTCGCGGTAGATCTTCATGTCGGTCTTCACCTCGTCGAACAATGTGCCGCCAAGGAAGAAACCTTTCTCATGCCCGGCCACCTGATGCCCGCGTCCGTCGACGACGAGCTTCGCGCCTGCATCGACGCCCGCTTCGATATAGCCTGACACTTTCTCGCGATGCGCCGCCGTCACGAGCGGACCCATTTCCGCTTCGCCTTCCATGCCGTTCATGATTTTCAGCGACTTCACACGCGGCGTGAGCCGCTCGATCAGTTCGTCGGCGATATGGCCGACTGCCACCGCGACGGAGATCGCCATGCAGCGTTCGCCCGCCGAGCCATAAGCGGCCCCGATCAATGCATCGACGGCCTGGTCGAGATCCGCATCCGGCATCACGACGAGATGATTCTTCGCGCCGCCCAGTGCCTGGACGCGCTTGCCGTATTTCGTGCCTTCCGTGTAGATGTATTCGGCGATCGGCGTCGAGCCGACGAAGGACAACGCGCTCACGTCCGGATGTGCAAGCAGCGCGTCGACCGCCACCTTGTCGCCGTGCACGACGTTGAACACCCCGTCGGGCAAGCCCGCCTCCCTCAATAGCTCGGCAAGACGAATCGATGCCGACGGATCGCGCTCCGACGGCTTCAACACGAACGTGTTGCCACATGCAATGGCAACGGGGAACATCCAGCACGGCACCATCATCGGGAAGTTGAACGGCGTGATGCCCGCCACCACGCCAAGCGGTTGACGCAGGTTCCAGTTGTCGATGCCGCCGCCGATCTGGTCCGTGAAGTCCGTCTTCTACAGATTCGGAATGCCGCATGCGAACTCGACGATTTCGATGCCGCGCATCACTTCGCCCTTCGCATCCGAGAACACCTTGCCGTGCTCGCGCGTAATCAATTCGGCGAGTTCGTCGTGATGACGGTCGAGCAGCTCCTTGAACTTGAACAGCACGCGCGCGCGTTTGATCGGTGCTGTTTCGCTCCATGCAGGAAACGCCGCTTTCGCTGCGGCAACGGCAGCATCGACTTCGGCGACGCTCGCTAACGGCACGCGCGAGGTGACGTCGCCCGTCGCCGGATTGAATACGTCGCCGAAGCGCTGACTCGTGCCGTCAATGGGGCGGCCGTTGATCACGTGTGTCAGCGCACGCACTTTGCCCTGGTCTGTCTCGCTCATGACGTCTCCTGATGGTAAGACTTGTGATGGTCGATGCTGCAGCGCAATGCATCACGCCTACGCATGGTGTTCTTTAGATTTAATCGCGACGCATGCCGCAAATCCAATGAGTAATGCTCAAATACGGTATAAGGCGCGCTAATATCAGCGCATGGATCTCACCCTGCTCCGCGCATTTGCAACGGTCGCACGCGAAGGCAATCTGACGCGCGCCGCTACACAATTGCATCTGACGCAACCGGCGGTCAGTTTGCAGATCAAGAATCTGCAGATTGCCCTCGGCGTGGCGCTTTTCACGCGCACGTCGCACGGGCTCGCGCTGACACGCGACGGTCAGGCGCTGCTGCCTCATGCCGAGCGTGCGCTGGCAGCCGCAAGCGATGTCGAACGCGCGGCGGCCACGCTGCGCCAGGAAGTGCGTGGACGCCTGCGCATCGGCACGATTCTCGATCCCGCCTTTTTGCGGCTCGGCGGCTTCCTGAAACAGCTGGTCGAAACCTGGCCGCATGTCGAAACGCAACTCAGGCACGGCATGTCGGGCTGGGTGCGCGACCAGGTGCGTGCCGGCGAACTGGACGTCGGCTATTACATCGGCCAGCCCGATGACGACGACGCGCGGGACACGCCCATCTTTCATGCCGTCACGCTCACGCACTTTCAGTATCGCGTGCTGGCGCCGCCCGGCTGGAAAGACCGCATGAAGGGCGCGCATGACTGGCGCGCACTCGCTTTGTTTCCCTGGATCTGGACGCCACCCGCGTCCGCGCACAACCGGCTGCTGACGCGCCGTTTCGCCGATGCCGGGGTCAGGCCTATCAAAGTAGCGGAAGTGGATCAGGAACCGTCGATGCTCGATCTCGTCAAATCCGGCATCGGCCTTACGCTCGCGCGAGATTCGATTGCGCTCGCCGAAGCGCACGCGCATGCGCTGACGATCGTCGAAGACGTCACGGTGCCGACAGAACTGACGTTCATCACGCTCGCGGCGCACCGGGACGAGCCAGCGATCGCTGCCGCACTGAAGCTGATCGAGCTGCAATGGTCGACGTGAGCGGCTTCCTGCGTCGCACGCGATATGAGCCCGCCTCATGACACAGCGGTTTCGGCACCTGTTTTTGGTCCCTTTTTGCACGCCGTGGGCTTTAACTACATCGTCACGGGCTTTTTGCTAGATTGACGCTTTGCCCGCTTTTCCCCGCTGTATTCCGTATGCCCGCTGTATTCCGTATGCCCCTTGGCCCCCTGACGAGCGGCTTGCGCATGCAGGCCATCGACGGCGGTCCCGTCGTCGTCAGAAGCCGATCACGTTCTCTTTCGACAGGAGCTTCACATGGCACGCAACATCGAAATCAAAGCCCGCGCGCAGCAGTTCGAGCAGCTTCGCGAGCGCGCCGCCGCCCTTGCGCCTGACGCTCCGTTGATCTTCCGCCAGCAGGACTTCTTCTACGACGTGCCGCGCGGCCGTCTGAAACTGCGCCAGTTCGACGACGGCACGCCTGCTGAGCTGATCTTTTATCAGCGCGATGACCGCGACGGCCCAAAGGCGTCGTACTACACGCGCAGCCCCGTAACGAACCCCGAAGCGATGCACTCGCTGCTCGCCACCGCCCTCACGACGCGCGGCATCGTTACGAAGGAACGCCACGTGTACATCGTCGGGCGCACGCGGATTCATCTGGATCGCGTCGACGGTCTTGGCGATTTCGTCGAACTCGAAGTCGTGCTCGCGCAGGATGACGACGAAGAAGGCGGCGAAGCCGAGGCGCATGCCGTGTTTGGCAAGCTCGGCGTGCCCGAGTCGGATCTCGTCGCCGTCGCGTATGTGGATATGCTGAATGACGAACCGTTAAAGGCTGCGTGATCACGTCACGCTGCGCGGTCACTCAGTGGATGCACCCGGCGCCAGATGACCGAGCGGCAATGGCCCGTTGCGCTTGAATGTCGTCAGAACGATGTTCGAGCGCACGCTGTCGACGCCCGGCACGCGCATCAGCTTCTTCATCACGAACGACGACAGCGCGTTCAGATCGGGCGCCACGATGCGCAGCAGATAGTCGGCGTCGCCCACCACCGCGTGACATTCCAGCACCTCCGGCAGGACGTCGATCTGCTGCTGGAACTGCTCGATGATCGAATCGCCGTGGTGCTTCAATTTGAGGCTGGTGAACGCCATCACGCCGAGTCCGAGCTTCTCCGGCCGCAGCACGACGCGATAGCCGTCAACCACGCCGATCGCCTCCAACCGCTGCAGCCGCCGCCCGATCTGCGAAGGTGATAGCGGCACCTGCTCGCCGAGCTGCTGATGCGTCGCGCGCCCGAAGCGCTGCAGGACGTCGAGCAGCGCGAGGTCGAAGTGATCGAGTTCCAACATGAAAAATCTCCGCATGGATGGGCGTTTCGATGCGGGATTATCGCATTCACCTTGGTTCGGAAAACTTGCGTCCCACGCAGCTTCTAAGGTGACACGATGATCGAGAAACTTCCCTCGGAAGAACGTGCGAGCCAGATCGCGCAACGCACCGGGCTGCAGAACGTCGAGGGGCCACGACGCGATCAGTCGGCAATTCAAGTTCGCCGACTTCAACGAAGCATTCCGCTTCAAGACGCGCGTCGCGATCAAGGCTCAGCAGATCGACCATCACCCTTTCAACGTCTACAGTAACGTCGACATCACGCTATCGACGCACGATGCGAATAGAATTTCCGAGCGCGCACCATTTATCGATGAAGTGGCAGCTGAAAACTGATGTGAGGCGTTGATTAGACGAAAGCCGGTTGCGCTTTGAAAAGTCCGGAGAAAACCCGTGGCGAAAGCGTATTGCAGGTAATCAGGCCACCAAACCTTCACTTCTTTAGGCCATTTTTAAGGGACATGTAAGAATCCCACGCAGCACGTGCGTTCGCGTCCAATCCTTCCTGCGATAGCGTGGCCTGTCGCTGTACAATCATCAGCGCATACGGCTTGGAGAGCGCGCTTGCCTCCTTGCACAGAGCGAGTTCGTCACCGGCCGAAGGCGAGCGGGTACGCCAGAAGTTGATCGCGGCTTCCAGTTCGTGGATCGTAATATCGGACATGGCTGGCTGGTCAGTTAAAAGCCGCATCGAACGGCACGCCGCACGGCATTCTGTGCAGCAGGCGCACCGGCGAACCGCGTGCCTCTTGCCTAAACCCATTGTACTTGAGCGAAAACCATGCGACTCCTTCTGATCGAAGATGACCGCCCCATCGCACGCGGCATCCAAAGCAGTCTCGAACAAGCCGGCTTCACAGTCGACATGGTTCACGACGGCATCTTCGCCGAACAGGCCCTCACGCAAAACCGCCACGAACTCGTGATCCTCGATCTGGGCCTGCCCGGCATCGACGGCATGACGCTGCTCTCGCGTTTCCGCCAGAGCAATCGTCATACGCCCGTCATCGTGCTGACCGCCCGCGACGAACTGAACGACCGCGTGCAAGGCCTCAATTCCGGTGCGGACGATTACATGCTGAAGCCGTTCGAACCCGCCGAACTTGAAGCGCGTATCCGCGCCGTGATGCGCCGCAGCGGCCCGCATGGCGATATGCCGCGTCCGGAAGTATCGCTGGGCGGCGTGCGCCTGTCGGGTGTCGATCGCCGCATCTTCAACGACGACAAGCCGCTGGAATTGTCCCCGCGCGAATTCGCGGTGCTCGAAATGTTGCTGCTGCGTCATGGCCGCGTAGTCAGCAAGGCGCAACTGCAGGATCACCTGACGCACTTCGGCGGCGATCTGGGCGACACCGCGATCGAAGTCTATGTGCACCGCGTGCGCAAAAAGCTTGAAAACTGCCGCGTCGAAATCGTCACGGTGCGCGGCTTCGGCTATCTGCTCCAGGAAATCCGCCAGGCGTCATAATGGTCGTCGAGACCGTCATGGTCTGACGGCGTCCGGGTTGTCCGACGGGCGGCCGCAAGCGCATCCGCGGATGCGCGGCGGCCGCCTGTGTCATTCAACCCGGCAGCGGCGATGCATGGTCGCGCGTCCGTCGAGATCCTCCGCCGGCGTCAATCTTTTATCGCGGGTTCGACCATGAACTATCCCGCCGCGAATAGCCTGCGCCGCCAGCTGCTGCGCAGGCTCGCCGCTCCCCTTTCGCTGCTCGCGCTGATGAGCGGCCTCATAGCGTACTGGCTCGCGTGGCAATACACGCAGCATGTCGTCGATCGTTCGCTCGCCGATCTCGCGACGGCTATCTCGAAGCAGATCCAGATCGCCGGCCCCGACGCACCGATCACCGTGCCGCCACTCGCGCAGGCGATGTTCTCCGACCCGGTCGAACAGCTGGTCTACCGAATCAGCAACGGCGAAACCGAAATCGCCGGCGACCCGAAGCTGCCGCTACAGGGCACGAACGTGCGGCGCATGCACTATGCGTATGTGTTCGAGACGCAGCACGAAGGCACGGCGGTGCGGGTTGCACAGGTACGCGTCGATCAGCCGACGGGCAATCCCGTCGTCATCGAAGTCGGCCAGCCTGTGCACCACCGTTTTCGCATCGCCGCCGAATTTCTCATCGCGATCATGATGCCGCTGCTGCTGTTGCTACTCGCGGGCTGGGTGATCGTGTGGCGGGTCGTCAACCAGCAATTGAACCCGCTGACCGATCTCGCCGATTCGCTGAACCGTCAGACGCACACGTCGCTCGAACCCGTCGACGAGACCTTCGTGCCCGTGGAGATCCGCCCGCTGACGGGTGCGCTGAATGGACTGCTCGACCGCTTGAAGTCCGCGCTCGATGCGCAGCGCAAATTCATCGCCGACGCTGCGCATCAACTGCGCACGCCGCTCACCGCGATCAAGCTCCACGCCGAGCAGGCGGCCATCGCCCGCGATCCGCAGCAGACCCTTGCGGCAGTCAAGGAACTGCGTGCCGCAGCCGATCGCGCGGTGCGTCTGTCGAACCAGCTGCTGTCTCTCGCGCGTGCCGAGCCAGGCGAACAGGCTGCGCGTTTCGTCAATCTGGACGTCGCGTCGCTCGCCTTCGACACGGGCGCCGAATGGGTCCCGCGCGCGCTCGCCGTGCATGTCGACCTCGGTTTCCAGCGGCTCGACGATCCATCGAACGATCATCCGTTGATCGCACGCGGCAATCCTGTGCTGCTGCGCGAAGTGATCGCGAATTTGCTGGATAACGCGCTGAAATACGTGCCGCCGTCGCGTATCAACGGCGCACGCATCACGATGACGGTCGCACAAGTGGTCGTGGATGGCGTCGCGATGGCGGAAGTCGCCGTCGAGGATAACGGCCCTGGCGTACCGCTCAAGCAGCAGCCCGAGCTGTTCAAGCGCTTCTTCCGTGGCGACGGTCAGGGGCAAAGCGACAGCAGCGTCGACGGCGGCGCGGGTCTCGGCCTTGCGATCGTGCACGACATCATGGCGCTGCATCGCGGCAGCGTGCATTACGAAGACGCCGCCGAAGGCGGAGCGCGCTTCATCGTGCGGCTTCCCGTCGCGACGGGCGCCGTACTGCGCGAGCCCGATCCAGCTCGAGAAACAAAAAAACCGGCGCATGCGCCGGTCGATCTCTGAACTTCATCGCCAGAGCGCGCTGCCGTTGCTCTATGTCCGGCAGCGCACCTCAATCACTTCTTCTTCTTCGATTTCTTCTCGTCTTTCTTGTCCGGCGGCGCAAGCATCGTGCCGCGGCACTTGCGCGCGCCGCAGCGGCATTCGTATTCCTTCTTCAGCTTCTTCGTCTGACGCGCGTCGATCACGAGCCCGTAGTCGTAGAACAGTTCTTCGCCGGCTTCGATGTCGCGCAGCGCGTCAATATAGACATGGCCGTCAATCTCTTCCGCTTCACAGTTGGGCGCGCACGAGTGGTTGATCCATCGCGCGCTATTGCCCTTCACCTTGCCGTCGATCACATCACCGCTATCGAGCGCGAAATAGAACGTGTGATTCGGCTCGTCCGGATTGTGGGGATGTCGTCGCAGCGCTTCCTTCCACGAGATCCGTTCGCCCTTATATTCGATCAGCCGATCGCCGGCGGCGATCGGTTCGAGTGCAAACACGCCTTTGCCGTGCACGCCCGATTGACGCACAGCGATCCTGCGTGAACTCATTGAATCAATCCTTGTAGAACGGTGGATGAGCAAACTCTGTTTGCCGATGCTTCCGCGTTTCGCGCCATCTCCACAACTGCACGGCTTTCGTGATGCGGATAGCAAACGCGGCGCCGTGCTGGCGCCGCGTCGACACGTGACGCAAGCAGCGCCACAACCGAAATCGTACACGGATGATGTGGATTCGTTCAACCGTCAGACGTGCAGATCCGCCTCGCATTGCACGCAATCCGCGATCCACCTCGACAACCCGAACGCCCAGCTCAGCGCTGACCGAACGAAATGTCGCCGAACAGCGCCTTCTGCTCGCGCGGCTGCGAGCGCCAGTATTGCGGCGGCGCCTCGACGGTTGCGCCGAGCTTCGCGGCCGCATGCCACGGCCAGCGCGGATCGTAAAGCATCGCGCGAGCCATCGCGACGAGATCGGCATCGCCCTCTTCGATCAGCTGGTTTGCATGCTCCGGGTCGGTAATCAGACCGACGGCCACCGTCGTCAAGCCCGTCGCCTTCCTGACCGCCTTCGCGAAGGGCACTTGATAGCCCGGCTCGACGGGAATCTTCTGCAACGGCGAGACACCGCCCGACGATACATCCACCCAGTCGCAACCGCGCTTCTTCAGCTCTTGCACGAAGGCGATCGTGTCTTCGATCGTAAGGCCGCCTTCGACCCAGTCGACCGCCGACACGCGCACGCCGACAGGCTTGTCGACGGGAAATGCCGCACGCACGATATCGAAGATTTCCAGCGGGAAACGCATGCGGTTCTCGCGCGAGCCGCCATATTCGTCGGTACGCTGGTTCGCGAGCGGCGACAGAAACTGGTGCAGCAGATAGCCGTGCGCGGCATGCACTTCGAGCGCATCGATGCCGAGGCGCGCGGCGCGGCGCGCCGTCGCTGCGAACGCTTCGCGAATTCGGTTGAGACCTGCACTGTCGAGCGCGAGCGGTGCCTCTTCACCCGCCTTGTGCGGAATGGCGGACGGCGCGTGTGGCAGCCAGCCGCCGTTGGCGACGGAAATCAGTTGACCGCCTTTCCACGGCACATTGCTCGACGCCTTACGCCCCGCGTGCGACAGCTGCATCGCGATGTGCACTTTCGAATGCTTGCGGATTGCGGCGATCACCGGTTTCAGCGCCTCTTCCGTCACATCGTCCCACAAGCCGAGATCGGCGGGCGTGATGCGGCCATCGGGTTCCACGGCCGTCGCCTCGATGCACAGCATGCCTGCGCCCGACAGAGCGAGATGGCCCAGGTGGATCATGTGCCATGCGGTCGCTTCGCCGCGTTCGGCGGAGTACTGACACATCGGCGACACGACGATGCGGTTTGGCAGCGTCACGCTACGCAGCGTGAGCGGAGTGAAAAGTGCGCTCATGGTTGTAGTGTTGCCCATCGAAACTCAAGAGCGATCGAGCATAGCACCCGGTCCGATTTGCTGCAGACGGCCTGGCGCGCCGCGTCATGACCGCTTTTCAGCGGCGCGAATCAGCTTTGACCAGCAGATCCGTCCAGACGCTTCGACCACGATTCGACCTCGCCGCTCTCCAGCCGCCTGGTTGCCGTCTTGCGCCACGACGGCGAAAGCGCGTCGAGTTTTGCCATGTCTTCCAGCGACTGCCGATCGTCGCGATCGACGTAGACGACGCGCAGCAGTCGCTCGACGCTCCACTGCGCATGCGGACGCGCGAGTCGCTCCATCATATCGCCCGCACCGATCTCGCCCGCTTCGAGCACCCGGTAGTACCAGCCCGTGCGGCGCGTGTGCTGCACGGCTCGAGACATGTCCGCGCGCGCGAACCGGAAGTTCAGTTTCCAGCACGGCTGCCGGGGCTGCGAAACCTGCACGATCGCACCGCCTATCCGGTACACATCACCGACGCACACATCCGCTTCCGTCAGTCCCGATGTGCTGACGTTCTCGCCAAATGCACCGGCTTGAGCGAGCGTCGCAAGACCGGATGCGCCTGCCGGCCAGTCATGTCGCCAGGTCGCGTAGTGATCGAATGGATAATGATGCAGCGCCTTTTCCGGGCCGCCGTGTATCTTGAGTTCGGCCTGCTGATCACCTGCGAGCCCCGTTTCCCCGAGCCACACCCGGCCATCGACCGGCGTCTTGGCGATCGCGCTCGTCTTGCTGGAACCGTCGTCGCAGAGCGGCGCGACCTTGCCGGTCAACACGGTATCGACAGTCAACACACGGTGATCTGCAGCGTTCATTCAGGACGTTCAGGGTTGCGCCGCCATTTGGTCGAGCCATTCGCCGAACATGTTGGTCGCCGCGGCTTCGAGTGCCGGGCCATGTTTCGCGGTATCGGCGCGCAGCGTGCGCACGTCGATGCCGTGGCTCGCGATCTCGCCGGCATTGCCAATCAGCCAGGGCTCGAAACGGTCGGTGCGGATTTCAGGGTGACATTGCAGGCCGAGTACATGCTTGCCCCACGCGAACGCCTGATTTTCACAGGCAGGCGTGGACGCGAGATGCACGGCGCCTTGCGGAAGATCGAATGTATCGCCATGCCAATGAAGCATCGACGTGTGCGCCGCGTCCAGATGACGCAGCGGCGACTGTTTTCCGGCGCCGCTGAGCGTCAGCGGTGTCCAACCGATTTCCGTTTGCCCCGATGGATAGACCTTGGCTCCCAGCACACGTGCGATCAGTTGAGCGCCGAGACAGATGCCGAGCGTCGGCAAGCCCGCTGCGATGCGCTTCTCTATCATCGCCACGAGCGGCGCGATGGTCGGATAGCGATCGTCGTCGTAAGCGCTGATCGGGCCGCCGAGAATGACCATCAGCGACGGGGTCACCGGGTTCGGTGCTTCGATGCGCGCAAAGCCGACGTCGAGATAACGCACGGGACGCCCGCGTTCGCCGAGCACCCGTTCGAGACTCCCCAGATCCTCGAAGTGCACGTGGCGTATGGCCAGAACTTCGTGAAGCATCGGCGAATCCACCATCAGGTTGACTGGACACACCCCCAAGGCGTGCCGGAAGACACGCGCGTCTGCCGATGCGCAAGACGGCGCAAGCTCACCTGCTGCCGTTCGCGAGTGTTCGCGAGCGGCAGCAGGCTCCGCAGTTTAGCCGACTCAGGCTTGCTGCGCGAAGATCTTCCAGGTCTTTTTCTGCGTGGCCGCGTCGGCTGTTTCGTGCACCGAGCAGTCCAGACGCAGATCGGTATCCGACATCGACAGGTCGAGCAGCATGCAGCGATGCAGCGATTTCTTCGGATTCTTGCTCGGCTCGAAATGCGTGCACGTCACGCACATCCGGTGCGGCGGAATATGGCCTTGCACTTCGAGCTGACGCACGGTCTTCAGGAGCGTGCGATAGAAAATCGATTGCTCTTCGTCGCGCAGGGTGCCGACTGCTTTCGCAAGGAAGTCCGGCCATTGCGCGGCGCGTTTTGCAGCCGTGCGGCCGCGTGCCGTCAGACGCACGGCAAGCGCGCGCCCGTCGTCGAGCGCACGACGCTTTTCCACGAGCCCCTTGTTTTCCAGCGTGCTCACGGCATCGCTCGTGGTCGCGGCCGTCAGCGCGGTTTCGCGGGCAATCTCGCCGAGACGCATCGGCCCCTTGCGCTGCATCAGCAGCACCAGGATCTCGCCTTGGGTAGGCGTCAGCCCTGCGCCTTCCGCCCATTCCCATGCCTGGCTCCGCATGGCCGTGCTGAGTCGCAGCAGGCTGTGGGTCACCCGCCCGGTTGCCTGCTCTCCGTATACGCCTTCGCTCATAGTCTTTCGTTCGTTGTTGACAGCATGCCGTCGCCCGTCGACACCCGATCTGCGATGCCCGCGCCGGCAGTCCGTGGGGGGAAGCTTCGCCGGAAAACCCGACTTGCCGAATCCTACTATCTCAAAAATTTCCTGCGATGCAGACCTGTCCCGGCCGCTGTCACAGGCGTTGCCAATGCTCCGTGAGTGCTGCGATCCCTGGAATATCGGGCCACGCGTCGACGTGATCCGAGCAGGCCCGCAACGACGAAAAACGACATTCTATTCGAGAGCGGCGAATCGTACAGCTAAGTTATCCAATGCAATCTGTGGATAACCACGGGATAAAGTATGGGATGACTTGTGCCCAGAGTCTCGATAACGCAGGCGACCCAGCGAATCTGAGAATCATTCTCCCTGGATCCCGCCTGCGACGCACCGCCGATCCGCATGGTTATCGTTTACGCAGCCGCTTGACTTTGCTGGAAATTATTCGGTTGTCCACACGTAAACGCAATGCTTGTTAACTATTACTACGCATGTATACGTAAACTTTGAGGAAAAGCCTGGAAGCCGCTGCCGGGTGTCGAAGAAATAAAAAACCCGCAAGAAGCGGGTTCAGTCGAGGTTTGCTCAGTCGTCACCGCCGCGGTTTGCCGGACCGAGCGGCAACGAATCGCATCGCCCGGATCATGCGCGCCACTGCAGGCATTGTTGCCGGACGGCCTCATGGAGCGACTTTTCCTGTTCGACCACGTTACGCAACCACGTTGCATCGTTCACCTGACCGCGTGCAATCGCGCCGATTTCCTCGAGCGCCTTGCCCGAGCCTAGCGCATCCGCATGCGGCGCAATGCGCTCGAGCGTCTGGATGATATCTTCGGAAATCGTGCGCCGCTCGCCCGTCTGCGGATCGATACACGTGCCCGCGAGACCGAAGCGGCACGCTTCAAAGCGATTGAACGTGTAGACGAGGTAGTCATCTTCCTTCGGCGTCAATGGCTTGTCGAGCAGCAGGTGACGCGCGAGCGTCTGGATGTAGCAGGCGATCGCGGCCGCGCGATCGACGGACAACGGCGTGTCCATCACGCGGACTTCGATGGTGCCGAAGCCGGGCTTCGGCCGGATGTCCCAGTAGAAATCCTTCATGCTGTTGACGACGCCCGTGTGGACCATCTTCGAAAAGTATTCTTCGAAGCTGTCCCACGTGAGCACGAACGGCGCGCGGCCCGATAGCGGGAACGCGAACACGGAATTCAGGCGTGCCGAATGAAAGCCGGTGTCGACGCCCTGCACGAACGGTGACGAAGCCGACAGCGCGATGAAGTGCGGAATGAAGCGCGACATCGAATGCAGCAGGAACAATGCGCTGTCGGCATCCGGACAGCCGATGTGCACGTGCTGGCCGAACACCGTGAACTGCTTCGCAAGGTATCCGTAGAGTTCCGAAAGGTATTGAAAACGGGGCGTGTCGACGATCTGCCGCTCGCTCCATTGCTGGAAAGCGTGCGTGCCGCCGCCGCACAGCCCGACGTTCAGCCGGTCGGCCGCGGCGACGAGCACATCGCGGATCGTGCGCAGATCGGCGACGGCCTGTTCATGCGACGTGCAGATGCCCGTCGACAGCTCGATCATGCTTTCCGTGATTTCCGGCGTGATGTTGCCCGGAATCTTCTCGTCCTTGATGAGCCGAAGCAGGTCGGTTCCCGCTTTGGTCAGATCATAGTCATGGGTGTTGACGATCTGCATCTCGAGTTCGACACCGAAGGTGAACGGTTTCGAATCGACGAAGGCTTCGAGTGACATGGCGTTTCCTGATTCATGTCGGCGCAGGCGCGGCCGTTGTCGACGGCGCCTCGCCGGAGTGACTGTCGAATGCTGCAGCCAGATGTATGAGCTGCGTGAACAACCTGAGCGCTGTCGGGCCGAAACGTGTCGGCCCGGTGTCTCTTCGCCGCTTTACTCGCGGCGTTCGCCGACGAGCGCGAGCGAGCGATATACGAGCCACGGTCCGACGAGTTGCAACACGACGATCGAACACATCGTGATTGCGCGCAGCGTCGGGTCGAAATTCGGATAAAGCTGGTACGTATCGTCGACCAGCAGATAGGCGAGCGCCGACATCGGCGACAGCGACAGACCGAGCGCCACGCCCTGCTTCATATGGAGCCCGCTCGGCTTCGCGAACGCCAGCACGCCGACCAGCTTCGCGATCAGCCGTGCAACGATCAGCCCCAGCGCGGCCACGCCGCCGATTGCGATGTCGCGCCATTCGAACGTCGTCAGCGTGAGCACGAACAGAATCACCGTCAGCAGCCAGCCGGCCGTGCCGAAGTGCTGCGGCCACAGTTGCGGACGCGCTTCGAGATTCTTCACGATGATGCCGGCAGCGAGCAGGCTGAGGATGGTCGACAGCTTGAAGATGTGCGCGAGCGCGATCGCGAGCAGCACGAGGCCGAACAGCGCGACGAACGAGTGTTCGTCCTGCAGGTTCATACGCTTGTAAAAGAACGTGATGGTGCGCGCAAGCAGATACGCGAGGATCAGTGAGCCGATCAGCAGATAAAGCGGTTGAAGAATCGTCGCGAACACGTTGCCGTACGCCTCCTGATGCAGCCAGCCGGCCGCGAGCTTCTCGATGACCACCGCGTACATGCTGTTGAGCGCCGTCAGCGTCATCAGGCGCTGCGTGACCTGGCCCTCCGCACGCAATTCCGTCTTCAGCTGGATCACCATCGCGGGCGAGGTCGCCATCGCGATCGACGCGAGCACGAGCGCCGTCACCGTCGACACGTTGAGAAACACCAGCACCAGCAGCACCAGGATGAACGTCAGCGTCGATTCCACGACGCTCGACACGATCAGCCATGTGTTGCGGCGAATCCAGCGTAAATCCAGCCTGCTTCCAAGCTCGAACAGCAGCAGGCCGAGCGCGACATCGAGCAGCGGACGCGCTGTGCTTGCCGATTCCGCGTCGATCACCCCTGATCCCGCCGCGCCGGCGATCAGGCCGATCACCGCATAGCCGGAAATGCGCGGCAAGTGCCACGCGCGATAACACAGCTCGCCGACGAGACCCGCGGCAAGCAGCGCAAGGCCAGCCCAGAAAATCGCATCGGGCGTGAGCGGCCAGCCTGGAAAAAATGAAAACGCCGACTTCATCGTGGTGGCTTCTCCTTTGCAGCAACCGAAGGCAACGCGAACGGGCAGACGCCGGCAGCACGCAAGCCGCGGGCCGCATCCGTTGCCGCGACCGGTTCACGTTCGCCGGCGTTGCGAGTTGTCAACGATCGGATGAAAAACTGAAACGACCCCGCCGATGCCGCATCACTGCGGGCGGCACGACGTGAGTGAAAAGAGCGCCGTCGACTTTCGAATCAGATTCTTGGGGTCCGGCAACCGTTCCATTTGGCGCGTCGGTTGCGGGGGCAAAACACGACGCGGAAGAACGGCGATTGTGCCATAGCTTCTTTGCACTTGACGGAAAAGCGACGAACAAGCGCCCAAAGCGGTAAAACATACGCTAACTAGATGACAACAGGAAAAAGAGACCGGGAAAA
Source organism: Paraburkholderia phymatum STM815 (assembly GCF_000020045.1). GTDB lineage: Bacteria > Pseudomonadota > Gammaproteobacteria > Burkholderiales > Burkholderiaceae > Paraburkholderia > Paraburkholderia phymatum. The sequence goes on from NC_010622.1 coordinate 3,443,061, forward strand.
GACCGCGTTTCGGCGGAAAACGACCGGTTCCAGCGTGATTTTGCAAACGCAGATGACGGCCAGGCTCAGTTGGAGTCTCGCTGCCGCCCGTCGTTCCAGCTACCGTCGAGTATGGACAGAACGTTCCCTTCGCGACGTGCGGTTCTGTACGAAAGAGGAATATGGTGCCTCTTTCGATCGCCAGCCTCTGGCTTCTCAACAACAGGTTTACCTGTATGTATACGTAGTAGAAGTTAACAAGGTGACTGCTTTTCTGTGGATAACCGATGTTTACCCAAACGAATCAGCCATTTGCTGAGCGCATAACCGGTTGCGCTAGATGTGCGCACCGTTGTGGGTTCCTCGGATAACTTTCGGGGCTGTGTTTACGTTCGGCGAGTTACCCCGTTTACATCCACATCGATTGCACACGGGTTTCGCCCGCAATTTGCCCGGTTATCCCCAGCACGCCGTGGATAACTTTTCTACAGGCTCGGAGTCAGCTGGCCGTGCCCTGACGCAATGCGCGCAGCAGAAAGCGCGCGGGGTCCAGCGCTTCAGCGAGATCGCGTTCGATCGGCCAAGGCTCGCCTTCGATTTGCGAAGCCATCAACTCCGCACCGAGCGACGCCCATACGAGTCCGCGCGATCCGAACGCGAATGCGCCGTACAGACCATCCGCACGCGGCAGATCCAGCGGCCACGCGCCGCATAGTTTGCCGGCATCGCGGATCGCGGCGGCTTCGTCGGCGAATGCGCCGATCATCGGCAAACGATCGCTCGTCACGCAGCGAAACGCGACGCGCCCTGTCAGCGAAGAAGGCGCATGCACGTTGAACGCGTCGCGCATGTCGGGCAGCATCTGCGCGACCCGCTCGATGTTTTCGATGTGCGCGCCGTCGCGCAAACGTGTGTCGGGATCGTCGATGTCGTACGTCGCACCCGTCAGCGTGACGCCGTCGAGCAGCGGCAACGCATATCCTTCGCCGATCACAGGCAGGCGCGGCGCGTTGGTCGCGTCGGCGGGCAAGAGCGTCAACTGGCCGCGCACGCTGCGCGTGGACGCATAATGCAAGCCGGCAACGCGCGCCGCTTCATGCGCATTCGCGAAGATGACGACGGGTGCACTCACCACGGCGGCGCCGTTTTCGTCGAACACAATCCATTGATTCTCCAACCGTTCGACGCGCGCAGCGGCGACATTGAAGCGTCGCTCGAGCAAGCCTCCCGCCGCTTCGCACTGCGCTGCGCACAACGAAGCGGGATCAATCCAGCCGCCATGTGGAAACAGCCAGCCGCCCCGCGCGACGCGCATATTGGCGATGCGCTCCGCATCGTCGCGAGTCACGGAGACTACGTACTCACGTGGCCAGGCAAACGACGCGAACGTGTGCGCCATCGCCAACGCTTCCTCTTCATCGGCGGCAATTTGCAGCAGACCTTCGGGACCGCGCAATGGACGATGCCCGCGGTGCTCGAGTGCGGACCACTGCCGCAACGCGTACAAAAAGCCTGCGCGTGTGATGCGCGAGCCGACGCTGTCGTCGCGCGACATCATCGGATGAAACACGCCCGCGGGATTGCCCGACGCGTCGCGCGCGACATCCGCATGCCGTTCGAGCGACGTGACACGCCAGCCGCGCGCCGTGAGCCGTTCGATCGCCGCACACCCCGCGAGTCCCGTGCCGATCACGATGGCGTGCCGTTCGCCGACAGCAAGCGGCAAAGGCGGTTCATGACGTCGCACGCGGTAGCGCGGCGCAAAGCGTCCGACCAGCATCGCGCGTTTCCACCCAAAGCCGTCGACTTTTCTGTACTCGAAACCGGCTTGTTGCAAGCTGCGTTTGACGTCGCCTGAGCTCGTGTAAGTGGCGAAGGTCGCTTCGTCGCCGGCGAGTCGCGCAAGTGACTTGAAGACCGCCGGCGTCCACAAATCGGGGTTCCTGTCAGGGGAAAAGCCATCCAGATAAAACGCGTCGGCACGCAGCCAGAGCGTGGGCAGCGTTTGGACGGCGTCTCCGAACACCAGCGTAAGGATCACGCGGCCTTCTTCAAACTCCAGCCGGTGCGTGCCCGGAACGAGCGTCGGCCATGCATTGGCGAGTTGCTCCGCAAGCGCGGCGATCGATGCATCCGCAACGGAAGAGTTCGTCGCCGCGATCAGATCCTCGCGTGAAAACGGATGCTTTTCCGTCGAAACGAAGTGCAGCCGTTCACATCGATCGGGGTCGGCGCGCCATGCCGCCCACGTCACGAGGAAATTGATACCCATGCCGAAACCCGTCTCCAGCACCGTGAAGAGGCGCCGTTTCTGCCAGCGTGAAGGCAAATCATTGCCTTTCAGAAAGACGTAATCGGCCTGCGCGAGGCCGCCGACGGCGCTGTGATAGATGTCGTCATAAAGGGGCGAATAAGGCGTGCCGTTGTCGCGGAATGCAAGGACGGCGGGAACGAGCGGGTCGGTCATGCGCGATGAGATGCCAGGCGAGCAAGAGAATCGGGCGGTGTCGACGCGCGGACTGAACGCATCGATCTGCAACGCAGATGATCTGCAGGCACCCCTCGAAGCCCCTCCAGGCGGGGTTCAGAGGTGCTTCCACGGGCGCCGAACGTTGGCAAAAACCAACGCTGGCGGGGCTTCGGGTGACGCGGATCGCATCTATTCGATGCCCGACATGGCAAAAATGCTGTTTTCCATGCTGTATCAGGCGTTGCAGCGTGTAATTCTTCGAAACCCTTATCCAGATTGGGTTTGCGCTGCGCTATCATAGCAAGCGCCGCGAGGGAAGCGGCAGCACGGTGCTCTGCGCGGTGCCAGGCGCGCCGCGGGAGTCGGGGGTATTCCCGAGCCGTCGCTGCTCGACGGCGCGGCGCGCGCACGTATAATCGGCGCGTTCGCGCTGTTCGTGTCAACCTAAACCAGAAAGGAACCTTAATGAACAAACAGGAACTGATCGACGCCGTCGCAGGTCAGACGGGCGCCAGCAAGGCTCAAACCGGCGAAACGCTGGACACGCTGCTTGAAGTCATCAAGAAGGCTGTGGCGAAGGGTGATGCAGTCCAGTTGATCGGCTTCGGCAGCTTCGGTTCGGGCAAGCGCGCAGCACGTACGGGCCGCAACCCTAAGACGGGCGAAACCATCAAGATTCCGGCTGCAAAGACTGTCAAGTTCACGGCTGGCAAGGCGTTCAAGGACGCAGTCAACAAGCGCTAAGCATCAGCAGCTTGAGTTGTTGACACCCGCCGTTGGCGGGTTTTTTTTCGTCTGCGTTTTCTATCGCGGTCGCGCAAGCAGGCATTCGCCGCACTCAGTGATGGTGATGATGATGGCCGTCGTCATGGTCATGATGATGATGTTCGTGATCGTCGTCTTCGAGGTCCCATGCGGGGAACGGATCGGCGAGTGCGAGCCAGCCTTGTACACCCAACGCATATTCGCCATCGGTCAGAAGACAGGCGTCGAACTTCGCGCGCCATTGCGCCGGATCGATATCGACGCCGATCAGAACGAGTTCCTGGCGACGATCGCCGATCGTGAAGTCGTCGGCATCGCCATACCAGTCGGCGGCGATCTCTTCGAGCAGCTCGTCGTCGCCCGCGGGCCATTCGCTGCGATCCTGGGCGGCCCACCAGGTGCCCGCAGGCGCGGGTCGGCAAGCACCGCCCGCTTGCGACAGCGAGCCGCCGATCTCGTTGCGCGTCGCGAGCCAGAAAAAACCTTTGCCGCGCAGCACGCCCTTCCACTCTTCGTGCAGCAACGCCCAGAAACGCTCGGGATGGAACGGACGCCGCGCGCGATACACGACATGCCCCACACCTCGCCTGCCGCCTTCGTCCGCATCGCTCGACGAGTCGTGCAGCAGCGCAAGCCAGCCCGCCGCGTTCGACGTTACGTCGTAATCGAAGCGCGCAGTGCCGAGCACTTCCTCGACGGGCGCATTGCCGTAGCTGCTGACGATCTGCGCTGCACGCGGATTCAGCGCGGCCAGCACAGCTTGCAGATGCGCGAGATCGTCAGCGGAAACGAGATCCGCCTTGTTGATGACGAACACGTCGCAGAACTCGACCTGGTCGATCAGCACTTCCACGATCGTGCGATCGTCGTCTTCGTAACCGGCGAGGCCGCGCTCGGCCAGCGCATCGGTCGACGCGTAGTCGCGCAGGAAACCGGCGGCATCGACCACCGTCAAGGCTGTGTCGACACGCACGAGCGTTGCCAGGGATTCCTCCTCGAGGATCGATTCGACGACGTTCATCGGCTCGTCGGTCGCGGCGGCTTCGATGACGATCGCGTCGAATCGACCTTCGGACGCGAGGCCCGCCAACTGTTCGTGCAGGTCTTCAGCGGCCTCGACGCAAACACAACCATTCGGCAAATCGACGCGCAACGTCGGGGAGGAGGACGGGGGTGCCGCATTGTCGATATCGAGGCGCACGGCGGCAAGATCGGTGACGATCGCGGCGACGCGCGGCCCGTTGCGGTTCGACAGAATCTGTTCGACGAGCGCGGTCTTACCGGCGCCCACAAAACCGGAGATCACGGTGACGGGCAAAAGCGGCTGATTCATCGCGGTACGGAAAGCTTGAAGGTGAATGACGCATGCGCGCGGCGAACGTTGGAATCAACGCGAGACGACGGCAGCACGAAGCCGCATTGTGCATCAACTGGAATGAAGAGACGGCGCTCGTCAACGAAACTGACCGACTATCGGGCGGGCATCAGGTTCCACTTGCGCAGAATGGCGACGATCTGCCGCGCGTACTCGTCGCGCAGCGACGGCGTTTCCGAATGGTACGCACCGACGGCCGCCCACGTGTTGCCGTACTTGTTCATCTTCTGGCGCAGATGCCAGGCGGCGATGTAGACGTTCTTGCACGGCTCCATCAGCGTGCCTTGCGAGATGCCATATTGCGCGAGCACGGGAAGATGAACGGAGTTGATCTGCATGACGCCATAGTCGGTCGAACCGTTGGCGTTCTTGTGGACTGCGGCGGGACGGTTGTGGGATTCCTGCCAGGCGATGGCGCGGAGAATCAACGGGTTGACCTTCTGGTAGCTGGCCGCCTCGTCGAAGCAGTCGGCGCGTGCGGAACCGGCGCTCAACAGCGCGGCGAATCCAACGGCGAAAGTGATGGCGGTCAGCTTCATCGGTCAAGATGACAAACTATGTTCGATTCCTAAGCAATGGAACGGTAAAGACGACTCGAGACCCTTATCTGGCGGGCTCCCCCCGGGAAAACCCGCTACGCGGGGGATATTCGAACTGTCGATCCGCCCGTATGATACCGGCATGACACTGCGCCTCAAAGTTGGCCAACCGACATAAGCCAGTAAGTTGCGGCCAAAGGCGGCCGGAACATAATTACCGGAGAAGGTGCAAATCTTTCAACGACGTAACAACTTGCGCAATCGGATGGTTCGAAGCGCGCAAAGGTTCGAGGAATCCACCAAGCCAGGCCGGTTTGTGACATTTCCGACACGAAAAGCTGTTACTGTTCGTTGTTTTCGGTTACAGGGAGGCAAGGCATTCTAGGCACTGGCTGCCATAGCGCGCCTTGTCAGACCGAGGACGATTGGCGTCGGCCGTCGTCCACTGTGCAAGACCGTCGGCGGATCACAACGTCGGCTTCGAAATCATATCCATGAGAAGAAATCGTATGGCATTGCGTCGCGTCGCGATGGCGTTGCTGGTCGCTGGAACGATCACCTCGCAGATCGCGCACGCACAGGTGACGCTCAATTTCGTGAACGCCGACATCGATCAGGTGGCGCGGGCGATTGGCGCGGCCACGGGAAAGACGATCATCGTCGACCCGCGCGTGAAAGGGCAACTGAACCTGGTTTCCGAAAACCCAGTTCCGGAAGATCAGGCGCTGAAGACCTTGCAGTCCGCACTGCGGATGCAGGGCTTTTCGCTCGTGCAGGATCACGGCGTGCTGAAGGTCGTACCTGAAGCGGACGCGAAGCTTCAGGGCGTGCCGACCTACGTCGGAAACGCACCCGCGGCGCGCGGCGATCAGGTGGTCACGCAGGTCTTCCAGCTGAAGAACGAATCGGCCAACAACCTGCTGCCCGTGCTGCGTCCGCTGATCTCGCCGAACAACACGGTTGCGGCGTATCCGTCGAACAACACGATCGTCGTCACGGACTATGCGGACAACGTGCGCCGCATCGCGCAGATCATCGCGGGCGTCGATACGGCGGCCGGCCAGCAGGTGCAGGTTGTGCCGCTGAAGAACGCGAATGCGATCGACGTCGCCACGCAGATGGCGAAAATGCTCGATCCCGGTACGATCGGCAACACGGATGCGACACTGAAGGTCTCCGTCCAGGCCGATCCTCGCACCAATTCGCTGCTGTTGCGCGCGTCGAACGCGGGGCGTCTCGCGGCGGCGAAGTCGCTCGCGAAGCAACTGGATGCTGCAACCGGCCAGCCCGGGAACATGCACGTCGTGCCCTTGCGCAACGCAGACGCCGTGCGTCTCGCGAAGACGCTGCGCGGCATGCTCGGCAAGGGTGGCGGCGGCAACGAATCGTCGTCGTCTTCAGGTGGCAGCAGCGCTGCGAACTCGTTCAACCAGAACAATTCGCCCTCGTCGACGGGCACCTCCGGCAACCCGCCTTTACCGTCGGGTTCGATGGGCGGTCAGTCGTCGTCATTGGGCAGCAATCCGCTGGGCGCCGGCGGCGGCGGGGCCGGCGGCGGCTATGGCGGCCAGGGTAGCAGCAACGACTTTCTCGGCGAGAAGGAAAGCAGCAACGAAGACAATCAGCCGGGCGGCATGATCCAGGCCGACGCGTCGACGAACTCGCTGATCATCACTGCGTCAGACCCGGTTTACCGCAATCTGCGCACTGTGATCGACCAGCTCGACATCCGCCGTCCTCAGGTCTATATCGAAGCGCTGATCGTCGAACTGAACTCGAATACGAACGCCAACCTGGGCATCCAGTGGCAGATCGGCAGCGGCAACGTGTTCGCGGGCACCAACCTTGCCACGGGCAGCGGCAACAGCATCATCAACCTGACGGCGGCTGCGGCCACGGGCGGCATCGCGAGCGCGCTTGCGACGCAAAATCTCCAGCAAGGCTTGAACGTCGGCTGGGTGCATAACCTGTTCGGCGTGAACGGGCTCGGCGCGTTGCTGCAGGCGCTGTCGCAGACGGCCGACGCCAATGTGCTGTCCACGCCTAACCTCATCACGCTCGACAACCAGGAAGCGAAGATCGTCGTGGGCACGAACGTGCCGATCCAGACAGGCTCCTATTCGAACCTGACGAGCAGCACGGCGACCACTGCGTTCAACACATTCGACCGTATCGACGTGGGTCTGACGCTGCACATCAAGCCACAGATCACTGATGGCGGCATCCTGAAGCTGCAGTTGTACACGGAAGATTCGGCGATCGTGGCAGGCACGACCAACGTGACGACCAACCCGGCCGGCCCGGAATTCACGAAGCGTTCGATCCAGTCGACCGTGCTGGCCGACAACGGCGAGATCATCGTGCTGGGGGGCCTGATGCAGGACAATTACCAGGTCACCAACAGCAAGGTGCCGCTGCTCGGCGACATCCCGTGGATCGGCCAGCTGTTCCGCTCGGAAAACAAGACCCGCGCGAAGACGAACCTGCTGGTGTTCCTGCGTCCGGTGATCATCGCCGACCGTGCGACGGCGCAAGCGGTGACGGCGAACCGCTATGACTACATCCAGGGCGTGACGGGTGCGTACAAGTCGGACAACAATCTGATCAGGGACAAGGACGATCCCGTGGTGCCGCCGATGCCCGTTGGCCCGAACGAGGGCGGATCGACGTTGAATCTGTTCGATCTCGACAAGATGCGGCGTGAACAGGCGCTTGGCGTGCCGCCGCAGCAGCCGCAAATGCAACCGCAGGTTCAGCCCCAAGTTCAGCCGCAGACGCAACCGCAGCCGCTGCAGGTCGAACCGGCGCAAACCGTGCCGGCTCAACCGGCCACGAGTACGCAAAAGGTGCAGCCGTGAGCTCGACGCCGCTTTCCGGGCCGCACGCCTCTGCCGGATCATCGGACGATGCGCGCGGCGCGCCGGAAACGCCCCCGACCCAGACAGGACGCGAAGCGCCCTCTCCGCTTGCTGCGCGGCTCGTGCCGTACGGATTCGCGAAAAGCGGCCAGATCCTGGTCGCGCATCAGCACGCCGATTCGATGGAAGTCTGGATGAGCGAACGCACGAACCAGGCGGCGCTTGCCGAAGTCGTGCGCAATTTCGGCGCGATATCGGTCGTGCGCATGCCAGCGGACGAATTGGCGCAAGCCATCAACCAGGCGTACGCGCGTCAGGACGGGAGCGCTGCGCAGGTGGTCGGCGAAGTGGAAGGCGAAGTCGATTTGTCGCGTCTGATGCAGGACATTCCCGAAGTGGAAGACCTGCTGGAGTCCGAAGACGACGCGCCGATCATCCGCATGATCAACGCGCTGCTCACGCAGGCAGCGCGCGAACAGGCATCGGATATTCACATCGAGCCATTCGAAAACGCATCGGTGGTTCGCTTTCGCGTCGACGGCACGTTGCGCGACGTCGTGCGTCCGAAGAAGGCGCTGCACGGCGCGTTGATTTCGCGGATCAAGATCATGGCGCAACTCGACATTGCCGAGAAGCGTCTGCCGCAGGATGGCCGTATCACGCTGCGCGTCGGCGGAAGGCCCGTCGACGTGCGCGTGTCGACGTTGCCGACGGGCCACGGCGAACGCGCCGTGCTGCGTCTGCTGGAAAAAGACGCGCAGCGTCTGAATCTCGAAGCGCTCGGCATGGCATCCGACACGCTCAAGCAGTTCGACAAGCTGATTTCGCGTCCGCACGGCATCGTGCTCGTGACGGGCCCGACGGGCTCGGGCAAGACGACCACGCTCTATGCGTCGATGTCGCGGCTCGAAACGGCGACGACCAACATCATGACCGTCGAAGACCCGATCGAATACGATCTGCCGGGCATTGGTCAGACTCAGGTCAACGAGCGGATCGGCATGACGTTCGCCCGCGCGCTGCGTTCCATTCTTCGTCAGGATCCCGACATCATCATGATCGGTGAGATCCGCGATCTGGAAACGGCGCAGATTGCCGTGCAGGCATCGCTGACGGGACACCTGGTACTCGCTACGCTGCACACCAATGACGCCGCCTCCGCCGTCACGCGTCTGACGGATATGGGCGTCGAGCCCTATCTGCTCGCGTCGTCGCTGCTGGGCGTGCTGGCGCAGCGTCTCGTACGGCGGCTGTGTCCCGTGTGCAAGGAAGCGCGCGAAGAAGAAGGCGGCCGCAAGGTGTGGCATCCCGTCGGTTGCGACAAGTGCGGCCATTCGGGTTATGCGGGCCGTCGCGGCGTGTATGAACTGCTCAATGTCGACGAACCGATTCGCGCGCTGATCCACCGCAATGCTGCCGACGCCGAGATTGCCGAAGCCGGCCGTCATCAAGGCATGCGCACCTTGCGCGAGGACGGCGAACGATGGCTCGCGTCGGGCATGACGTCGCTCGAAGAAGTGATACGCGTGACGGGCGGGGTCTGAGGGCATGCCGGCATTCCGCTTCGAAGCGATCGACGCCGCAGGCAAGGCGCAAAAAGGCGTACTCGATGCTGACAGCGCGCGCGGCGCGCGTACGCAGTTGCGCGGGCAAGGTCTCACGCCGCTCGTCGTCGAACCTGCGGCGACGCGCACACGCGGCGAACGCAGCCAGCGTCTTTCGCTGGGACGCAAACTGTCGCAACGAGAGCAGGCGATTCTCACGCGGCAGCTTGCCAGTCTGCTGATCGCCGGCCTGCCGCTCGACGAAGCGCTCTCCGTGCTCACCGAGCAATCCGAGCGTGATTACATCCGTGAACTGATGGCCGCGATCCGCGCGGAAGTGCTGGGCGGTCATTCGCTCGCGAATGCGCTGTCGCAGCATCCGAAAGACTTCCCCGACATCTACCGCGCGCTCGTCGCGGCGGGCGAGCATACGGGCAAGCTCGGTCTCGTGCTGTCCCGTCTTGCTGACTACATCGAGCAACGTAATGCGCTCAAGCAAAAGATCATTCTCGCGTTCACGTATCCGACCATCGTTACGATCATCGCCTTTGGCATCGTCACGTTCCTGCTGAGCTATGTGGTGCCGCAGGTCGTCAACGTGTTCGCGAGCACGAAGCAGCAACTGCCGTTTCTCACCATCATGATGATGGCGCTCTCCGGCTTCGTACGGAATTACTGGTGGGCGATGCTGATCGCCGTGGTGATTGTCGTGTATGTGGTGCGCTCGATACTCGCTCAGCCTGGCCCGCGGCTTGCGTTCGACCGCTGGACGCTGACAGCCCCCCTCTTCGGCAAGCTCGTGCGCGGCTACAACACCGTGCGCTTTGCGAGCACGCTGGGCATCCTGACGGCGGCGGGCGTGCCGATTCTGCGCGCGCTGCAGGCCGCAAGCGAAACGCTCAGCAACCGCGCGATGCGAGACAACATCGACGATGCCATCGTGCGCGTGCGCGAAGGCACGTCGCTGTCGCGTGCGCTCGGCAACACGAAGACGTTTCCGCCCGTGCTCGTGCACCTGATCCGTTCGGGCGAAGCAACGGGCGACGTGACGACGATGCTCGACCGCGCGGCCGAAGGTGAAGCGCGTGAGCTGGAGCGGCGCACGATGTTTCTGACGAGTTTGCTGGAACCGCTGCTGATTCTGGCGATGGGCGGCGTGGTGCTGGTGATCGTGCTAGCCGTGATGCTGCCGATCATCGAGCTGAACAACCTGGTGCAGTGACGGTGCACGTTGAGTGTCGTCGTGCGCAAGCGCGTGAAAGCGTTGCAAGCTGGGCCGATGCTTCGGGGTTGCATCGGCGCGGCAGAGAATGAAATCAGCGTACGTAGATCGTGGGACCGGGCGCGTTCTGGGGAAGAAAGACTTCGGAGTGGGAGCCGTTGCGGTCGATGATGATCGAACGGGCACGCACTTCGCCGAGCTTCACGCCTTGCATGATGGTGCTGCCTAACGAGACGGCGCGGGGCGGTTCGCCGCCCGTGCTGATGATTGCAGCGGCGCCTTCGCGCAGTGCGAGGATGCCGAACAGATGGATGTCCTGATTTGCGGTGCGCGTAAGCTGACCGCCGAACAGCAAGGCCGCCTGATCTGTCGAGACAGGCGCGCGCACGGCGGCAGCGGGGACGGGCGCGCCGCCATGCGATGTGAGCGTGACGATCCAGTAGGTGAGCGTCGCGCAGAACACGGCAAAGGCGGCGAGCGAAATCAGGCGGAGCTGGAGTGCGTTCATGCGTGTCATTGTACGGATTATTGTGAATTTTGCGGTATAGGAAACGGCGGACGGAAACCCTTCATCTGCATGACATTAAAATGACCGGCCGGGCGTGCAGCGTACCGCATTGTCAGCGCACTACGTGACGTCCGATCGATCGACCCCTTATCTGGAGAGGAAGCAAGCTATGCAAATGTGGACCACTCGCCGCAACGACATCGCGGCCATGCGCGCGGGCGTGCGCACACGTCGTCAACGCGGGTTCACGTTGATCGAAATCATGGTCGTGATTGCGATCCTCGGCATTCTGGCGGCGCTGATCGTGCCGAAGATCATGAGCCGTCCGGACGAAGCACGGCGCGTCGCCGCGAAGCAGGACATCGGCACCATCATGCAGTCGCTGAAGCTCTATCGTCTCGACAACGGCCGTTATCCGAGCCAGGAGCAAGGGTTGCGCGCGCTGATCGAAAAGCCGACGACCGACCCGGTACCGAACAACTGGAAGGATGGCGGTTATCTCGAGCGCTTGCCCAACGATCCGTGGGGCAATCAGTACCAGTACCTGAACCCGGGCGTGCACGGCGAGATCGACGTTTTCAGCTACGGCGCGGATGGCAAGGCGGGCGGAGAAGGCAACGATGCCGACGTCGGCTCGTGGCAATAAGCGGCGCCGGACTTCACTGCGGTTATTGCATCGACATCGATCGGCCCCGGCACCATGCGACTGCACGACAGCATGCCCTGTGCGTTTCACAAGACCGTCAGCGTCGATGACGCGGGCGGTTGCGTGAGCCGGCGTGCATGGCGCGGGCCGAGGCGTACCGCGCCTGGGGCACCGGGCGGCCGCCAGCGCGGCTTCACTCTGCTCGAAATGCTGGTCGTATTGGTGATCGCGGGCTTGCTGGTATCGCTGGCGTCGCTCTCGCTGACGCGCAATCCGCGCACGGATCTGAACGAGGAAGCACAGCGGCTCGCGTTGCTGTTCGAGTCGGCGGGCGACGAAGCCCAGGTGCGCGCGCGCCCTATTTCATGGTTGCCGCTCGACGGCGGCTTTCGTTTCGATATCCACACAAATGACGGCTGGCGTCCGCTGCGCGACGACCTGCTCGGACCGCGCCGCTGGGAAGGCGGCGTGACGGGCGTGGCAATCGACTATCCCGGTTCCGACACCCATTCGGATCGTATCGTGTTCGGCACGGAGAGCATCGATACGCCCGTGCAGGTCACGTTGTTTTCTGCCGTGGGACGCGTGACGATCGTCGGCACGGGCAACGGCCGCTACGAGGTACGCTGATGCTGCGTGCGCTCAGGGTTCGCCGCTTGTGCGGCGCTGTGGATAACGTAAGCGGAGGCAAATCCGCGGGCTTCACGATGATCGAAGTGCTGGTCGCACTGGCGATCATCGCGGTGGCGCTGGCTGCATCGCTGCGCGCCGTCGGCAGTCTCGCGACGGGCGAGGCGGATCTGCATCGGCGGCTGCTGGCGGGCTGGAGCGCGGACAACGCGCTCGCCCAGCTGCATCTGACGCACGGATGGCCCGAGATCGGGTCGCAGAGTTTCGACTGTTCGCAGGGCAACCTGCAACTGATTTGCACGGAGAACGTGAGCGCAACGCCGAATCCGGTGTTTCGACGCGTCGAGGTGTCAGTGACGTCGCCCGGACGGCCGGGCAACCTCGCGCAGATGGTGACGGTGATCGCGAATGAAACGAATCGCTCGCTCTGAGCACGAGGTGCCCCGCGGCCGCCGTTCGCTGCTATCGAGAAAGACAGCGAGCGGCTTCACGCTGATCGAGCTGCTCGTCGCGATTGCGATTCTGGCCGTGATCGCGGTCCTGTCGTGGCGCGGACTGGATCAGATCATTCGCGGACGGCAGACGATCACGAACGCGATGGAAGACGAGCGCGTGTTCGCTCAGTTCTTCGATCAGATGCGCATCGACGTGCGCAATGCCGCGTCCGACGACGAAGCGGGCGAGCCCGCCGTCGCTGTGAACGGCAATGCGCTGCAGATCGTGCGCTACATGCGCACGCCGGGTGCGCCGCCGCGTCTCGTGGTGGTGCGGTATCGGATCATCGAAGGACGCATCATTCGCTATGCGTCGCCACCGCTGGCGAACATCGGCGACGTGCGCCGCGCGCTCGGCGGGTCGGAAAGCGGAGACTGGAACGCCGTGCCTTTGATGGGCGGTGTGGGCGCGATTTCCGCGCGCCTGTATGTGCCGAAAGTCGGCTGGACGACGCAGATGAAAGACGTGCAAGCGGCGATCGCGGAGAACGACAATAACCTGAAGGTGCCTCAGCTCGGCAATGCGCCGTTGCCGAGGTCGGTAACGGGGCTCGAGGTGAGCATTGGCGCGAATTCGCTCGCGCGGCCCGTGACGCGGGTTTTTCTCGTGGGAGAGTGAGATTCGATCATGCGCTTTTGCCCTGCCCGTTCCCGTTCGACTTCATCCGCTCATCAACGCGGCGCTGCCATCATCAGCGCGCTGCTGGTCGTCGCGCTGTCCGCCATTCTGGTCTCCGGCATGCTTTGGCGGCAGCAGGTCCAGATCCGGCGCATCGAAAACCAGCGGCTGCTCGCGCAGGCGCATTGGGTGTCGCGGGGTGCGCTCGACTGGACGCGCCTGATTCTGCGTTCGGAAGGCGACACGTCGGCAGGGGTCACGTGGCTGGGCGGTGTCTGGGGCCTGCCGATTGCGCGCACGCGGCTTTCGGATTTTCTCGGTCAGATCGGCGAAGTGCGCGCGCAGGAAGGCGCGGCCACTTATATTTCCGGTTCCATCGAGGACGCGCAGGCCAAGTTCAATCTGCGCAATCTGGTTTCGACGGCCGTGCCGGGCGCGCTGATGCTGAACGCGCAGCAGGTTCAGGCATTCCAGCGCCTGCTGCAACTGCTCGGCATCAACGGTCAACTCGCGAAGAACACCGCGCTGCAATTGCGCGCGGGCCTGCGGCAATCGGCGACGCGCTTTCAGACGGCAGCCAACCCCAGTGCCCCCGTCAATCCCACGCAAGTGCAAGGCGGCGCGGTCGGCGGCGGAAACTACACGAATCAGCCTGGCATCGAGGACGCCGACGAAAACGCGCCCGTCGCACCGCTCCAGATGACGGGCGTCGATTCCTTGCTGGACGTGCCGGGTTTCACGCCCGAGATGATCGCGCGCCTGCGCCCGTTCGTGACCGTGCTGCCCACGGCGACGCCCGTGAACATGAACACCGCGCCCGCCGAAGTGGTCGCGGCCGTCGTGCCGAATATGAGCCTGTCGAGTGCGCAGGCGTTCGTCGCGCGTCGCGAAACGGTGTTCTTTCGCAACGTCAGCGACGTGCAGCTTGCATTGCGCGGCGCCGGGGTACAGGAGCTCGTGTTGGATCCGAACCAGCTCGACGTCAATACCAGCTACTTCCTCGTCCACGGACGCGTTGAGCATGAACGCGCCGAAGTCGACCGCACCACACTCATCTACCGCGACGCACTGACGCATACGACGCGTATCGTATGGGGACGAGATCAACTATGAACCACGAATTTTCCCGAGAGAGTGGCCTTTGAGCACGCTGATCGTTCTTCTGCCGCCGCGTGATCCGGCGGTGCCGTCGCAGGAATGGCAACTGCCGGAGTTGCCTTTTCTGCTGCTCGACAAATCGGGGCGCATCCAGCGCGCCGGACGCTCGGCGCCTGGCCTCCTGCCGCGCGCAGGTGCGACCGTGCTGATGCTCGCCGCACGCGACTGTTTGATGCTCGCGGCGACCGTGCCGCCGCTCAAAGGTCCGCGCTTGCGTCAGGCGCTGCCGAACGTCGTCGAAGATCAACTGATCCAGGATGCGCAAACCACGCACATCGCGCTCGATCCGAAGCCGTTGGACAGCACTCGCCATGTGCTTGCGATCATCGATCGCGGCTGGTTCCGTTTTGTCCTCGAGACGTTCGCGGCGGCGGGCCATCGCAATGTGAAGGCGGTGCCCGTCGCGCGCTGTTTGCCGCAGCCGGCGATGAACACGATCGCCGCGGTAGCCGCGCAAGCACACGCGGAAGAAACCGTGGCCGCAGGTGCGGATTCCGCCCCGCCGCTGGACGCACCGGACGGTGTCGACATCACACCTGTGGTCGCCGCTGTGCTCGGCCATGTGGTGTCGTCCACGGCGGCCGTGCTTGGCGAAGGCGCCGTCGATACCTCCCCGCCTCGCGTCGAACTGGCGCTCGCACGCGGCCCGCTCGGCGAAGGACTGGCCGTGCCCGAAGCGGCCGTCGGCGCGACGGTCGCGGCGCTGGCGGGCAATGCGCCCGTGACGCTGTACACGCTTGTCGATCTGCCCGGCAGTGAGCCGCGCATGTCGTCGACGGCGCGGGGACGTTCTTCCGTTGCGGGCGCGTTGCCGCTGTCGTTCGAAACGCTGGCGCGCAATGCAATTCAGTGCCGCTTCGACCTTGCCCAGTTCGAGTTCGCCGTGCAGCCGTGGCGGCTGGACCGCGCGACGCTGCGCCGTCTGCGCCTGCCGCTGTGGCTGCTGGTGGCCACGGTGCTGGTCGCGATCATCGGCGCGAATGTGCAATGGCTGATGCTGTCGCGTCAGCGCGATGCGATCGGCGCACAAATGACCGAATTGCTGCTCAACACGTTTCCGAAGACGACGGTGGTGCTGGATGCGCCTGACCAGATGGCGCGCCAGTTGCAACAGTTGCGCGTGGCGGCGGGCGAACTGTCGCCGGACGATTTTCTGTCGCTCGCGGATGGCCTCGCGCGCTCGCTCGGGCCGATACCCGTCAACAGCCTTGCCGCGCTCGATTATCACGACAGGCGCATCGAGGTGACCTTCAAACCGGAGGTCAAGGTCGATCCGGACTTCCCGCAACGTCTGATGCGCAATGGCCTGAACGGCGCAATCGACAGCAACACGGGCAAGTGGACAATCAGGAACGGACAATGAAAGCAGAACTATTGAACACGTGGGCCGGTTTCTGGGAAGCGCGCACGGTACGTGAGAAGGGACTGTTGACGTGGGGCGGCGCGGCGCTGGCCGTCGTCATCATCTGGTCGGTGCTTTGGGCGCCCGCGCAGGAAGGCCGCGCCCGGCTGCGCGAATCGATCCCGAGCCTGCAGCGGCAGCTGTCGCAGATGACGGCACAGGCGAACGAGGCACGTTCGCTGGCGGCGGCCGCTCAGGGCGTGGCGCCGACGGGCGGCGCGCTGAAGGATGCGCTGAGCGCGTCGCTGAACGATCATGGCCTCTCTGCGACGCAGGTCCAGGTGCTTGGCAACGCGGTGCAGATCCAGCTGAAGAACGCATCGTTTCCCGCCTGGACGCAATGGCTCGACGACGCCCGCAAGCAGTTCAAGGTGCAGGTGTCCGAGGCGCACGTGACGGCGCTGAAGCAGGACGGACAGGTCGATCTGACGGCATCGCTGCAGCCGGCCATCGTTAAATGACGGCGCTGCCACAGGATCACGCATGAGTTTCTGGATGCGGCGATTGCGCGCCGCGCTGCCCTGGCTGATCGTCGCACTGATCGCGAACGTCCTGGTGTTGCTCGTGATGGCGCCCGCCGCGTGGATCACGCCGCAGTTCACGAAGGCGACCGCCGGGCGTGTCAATCTCGTCGATGCGTCGGGGTCGCTGTGGCACGGCTCGGCTTCGCTGATGCTCGCCGCTGGGCCCGGTGCGGAAGCGGCGACGCTGCTGCCGGGACGCATCGAATGGCACACGTCGTTCTGGCCGCTGTTCACGGGCCGCGTGCGGATGGAGATGCGGCAGAGCGAAGCGATGCCCGGGCCTGTCTTTGTCGATGCGACGCTGCGCAGCGCGACGCTGTCGGGCGGCAGCATCGCGGTGCCGGCGTCGTTGCTCGCGGGCCTCGGCGCACCGTTCAACACACTCGATCTGCAAGGCGACGTGCGGCTCGCATGGACCGACTGGCGCAGCTTCAATCGACAGGCGTTCGGCCAGCTGATCGTCACGCTCAACGACATGAGCTCGCGGGTGTCGCGCGTGAAGCCGCTGGGATCGTATCGCGTGGTATTCCAGGCGCAGGGCGCGTCGGGCGCGCTCGATCTGTCGACGACGAAGGGGCCGTTGCTGCTCAACGGTCACGGCACGGTCAGCGAAGCGTCGACGTCGTTCACGGGCATCGCGAGCACGACGCCCGACGCCGTCGACAATCTCGCCGGGCTGCTGAATCTGCTCGGACGACCGATAGGTCCTGGCCAGGTCGCGCTCACGTTCACGCACTGACTTTTCCGGGCCGCTCCAAAACACGACGGCCGCCATGTTTGCGCATGGCGGCCGTTTTGCGTCGCGCGGATAACGACTGCGATCAGCGTGCCGCGGCGGATGCTTTCGTGACGGGCGTGGCGGGTGTGACGGGCGCCGCGGGTTCGGAAGCCGGCGCGGGCGCCGCGATATCGCCCGTCTCGCGGTTCATCTGCGACGCATCCCAGCCGCCGCCGAGCGCCTTGACGAGCCCCACCGACGACACCATCCGCTGACCCGCGATGCTCGCGAGCTTCTGCTGCGCGGTGAATGCCGTGGTCTGCGCGGTCAGCACGTTCAGGTAATCCACGGTGCCGGACTTGTACTGGTTCGTGACGATATCGAGCGCCTGCTGCGCAGACTGGACGGCCTGTTGTTGCACCGTGATTTCCTGCTCGAGAATGCGCAGCGACGACAGGTTGTCTTCCACGTCCTGGAAAGCTGTCAGCACCGTTTGCCGATAGGTGGCGACGTCCTGGTCGTAGGTGGCACGCGCGGCGTCCGTCTGCGCCTTGCGCAAACCTGCATCGAAGATCGTGCCCGCGAGTTGCGGCCCTAGCGTCCAGAAACGCGACGGCATCTGCAGCAATTGCGAGAACACCGAGCTTTCGAAGCCGCCGCTCGCAGACAGCGTGAGCGTGGGGAAGAACGCGGCAATCGCGATGCCGATCTGCTCGTTCGCCGCGGCAGCCTTGCGTTCGGCAGACGCGATGTCGGGGCGCCGTTCGAGCAGCGCGGACGGCAGTTGTGCGGGCACGACGGGCGGCACGGCATCGAGCGGCGCGGGCGGCAGCGAGAAGGTAGACGCCGGCTGGCCGACGAGCACGGCGATCGCATGTTCGTTCTGCGCGCGCGCGACCCCGTTATCGATGGCGGCGGCCTGCGCCGACTGCAGCTGGGTTTGCGCCTGGATCACGTCGGAGCGCGCCGCGACGCCCTGCGCATAGCGGTTCTGCGTGAGGGTGAGCGAGCGCTGGTATGCGGCGACGGTGTCGTCGAGCAGCTTTTGCTGGGCGTCAAGCGAACGGGTGTTGAAGTAGGTTTGCGCGAGCGTCGCTTGAGCGGACAGGCGCGCGTTCGCCAGATCGGCGGCGGCCGACTGCTGGCCAGCCTGCTGACCGGCGACGGTGCGGCTCACCTTGCCCCACAGGTCGGGTTCCCAGGTGGCGTCGAGCGACAGGCTGTAGCTGTTGCTGATCGAGCCCGAACTGCTCAGCGACGACGTGGTTCCGCCGCCTCCGCCTGTCACGGAGCCACTAAAGCTGCGGCTCGGCGTGCGCGAGCGGGACGCGTCCGCCGATGCACTGATCACCGGGAAATACGCCGCGCGCGCTTCGCCGACCAGCGCGCGCGCCTGCCGATACGCGGCGGCGAACTGCGCGATGCTCTGGTTCGATGCGTTGAGCTTCTCTTCGAGCGCGTTCAACTGCGCATCGTTGTAGATCGACCACCAAGCGCCGCGGTCGTGCTGGTCGGCGGGCTGTGCGACTTTCCAGCCGTCGGCGGCTTCTTTGTACGAAGCCGGAATGTCGACGGACGGGCGCTTGTAGTCGGGGCCGACGGCGCAGCCGGAAAGTGCGAAGGCGAGCGCGGCGCAAGCGGCGATGCTCAGGACGCGTGGACCCGCGACGTTCGCGACAGCGGCGCGCGCGCGCGAAGTTCGATCAAACTGCATGCAAATGAATTCCCTGTCGATTCGGATGGCGTCATGTGCGGAGATTTGCAAGGCGGCCGCGCACGCAATGTCCGGTGCGTGGTCGCGTTGGCTCGAATGGTAGCTCACGCGTCGCCCGGCGATGAAATCGGAAGAGTAATGCTGGGCACGCCCGGTGTGTGTTACCGACGGTGAGGTGTCGGTTACGCGCTGTTACGGCTTGGCATAGCCGTCGAGGAAGCACAAAAGCCGCCCGCTGGGCGGCTTGCGCGGCGACGCAGCGTGTGCGGCGTTCATATGCGCGGTTCGGCGGTCGTCTGACAAACCGTCGCGGTGGCTGTCATTGCTTGGATTCGACGGACAAGGCGTGGCGGCACAATGGAACGCAATCGTCACGCAGCTGGCGCTATATGATGGCGACCAACGACTCTTCCGGATTTCGTGTGTATGCTTCATCGTGCTCGCTTGTCCCGTATGAGTCACGAAAGCACAAAAAGGCGCGGCGGCGTCAATGGGTCACCGACGCCGCCACTTCCGGTACTTCAACGAAAAACTTACTTGCCGTCGACCTGAATTTCGACACGCCGGTTCTTCGCGCGGCCAATGGCCGTTTTGTTCGGCGCAACAGGCGACGCGCTGCCATAGCCTTGTACGTCCCAAGCCGAAGCACGCAGGCCTGCCGTTGCCAGATAACCTTGCACCGAACGCGCGCGTGCCGCCGACAGGCGGTTGTTCAACTCGGCTGAACCCGTCGAATCGGTATAGCCGGCAATCGTCAGGCGATCGACGTCGACGCCCTGGTTTGCCGCGACGAAGTCATCCAGTTTGGCCGTCGCGAAGGGCGTGAGCGTTGCGCTTCCGACCGCGAACGTCGCGTCGCCTTGCAACGTGATCTTGCGAACGGGTGCGTGGTGAACGGGCGCAGGCGCGACGAGGGGAGCCGCTACAGGCGTAACGACAGCAGCTGGCGCGGGCGGAATGGGTTGCTGGACGACGGGCGTCGAGCACTGGAACGTGATTTCACGCGGATCGTTTTCGGACTTCAGGTCCGACGTGATGTGATCGATCGACGAAACGCGCGTGGCCGGCTTGTCGCCGCAGATGCGCTTCACTTCGTCCATACACGCCTTGGAGCTTTCCAGCAATCCGAGACATTGGACGCGATACGCCTGGCTGCCATTGGACAACGTGACGATATCGGTGGTGCGGGTGGGACCGGAATACGCAGTGCAGCCTGCGATCGCGGCTGCGCAGGCCGTCGCGGTGAAGATACGAAGGAACATGAGACTTCTCGCAGATTAGATTGGGGGTGGAGAGACGATAGTGAGTGCGTGTCTCGGCGCCAATCAGAGAAGTCTCAAAAAAGGTTCTGGCGGCTCGGGTTCCTCCTATTGCGACACGGGTTCGCCCGTAGGCGATGCTGTCGATTGTCCGCCTGAGCCCGCCGCCTGACCGGATGGCGATGGCGTCGCCACGCTCGCCGAACTGCTACGCACGAACGCCTTGAAGTCGGCGCCCGCTTCCCACGGGTTCGGCTTGCAGCCGAGCGAACTGTCGCAATGCGCAGCGAAGCCGATCGTCGACGTGCCGTCGTTATTCGGCGCCTTCGTGATTTCGAACGAAAGATCGCGCTTGCCGCCGTCCGGGCCGGCCGTCTGGATCAGCGTATCGGTCGAGGTCGAGACTTCATAACGGGAATGTGTGGTGACCCATGTATGCGCGCGCGCCCACCAGGCATCGCATTGACTCTTGCTGGTGCATGTCAGCGGCGCCGTGGCGATCTGCATCACGTCGGGATTGACCTGGCCTCGCGTCGTGCAGCCGGCGGCCACCACGCAAAGCGCGGCGATCAGATTTTTGTTCATAACCTGTTTCCTCCCTGGCATCTGTCCCAGCGGCAAAGCGCTGCGTTATACAGGGTTGGACCGCGGCGTCGCGGGGGCGTTTCATCCCCCGCGCACGAAGCAGGCGTGACGCTCGCCAACGCAAGCTCTGTCGCAGCAATTTCCGGCCCTGCGCCGCGCGCCACGAAAAAAGGGCAGCGTGAAAGCTGCCCTTTCGCCATTCGTCGGGCGCGAGGCTAGTGCCCCGAACACGACCGCATCAAACGCTGAAGCGGTTCAACGTATAAGCGCGGTATGCGGCGACGAACGCATCGAACGAACCGACTTCTTCACGTTCGAGCTTCGTTTGTTCGGCCAGCGATTTCTCGGCCAGCGCGGCAAACTCAAGCGCTTGCGCTTCGTCCAGCGGACGCGCGCGGAAATGCTCCGCATGCGCGACGCTTTGCGCGAGGCCGAATTCGAGGAAGCTTTGCTGCTTGTCGCGCATGATCTGCAGCACACGGGCAGACGGCGTCAACGATGCATCCGCGAGCTTCGCGCGTTGCGCTGCGACCGAGCGCGCGTGGCTGTCGTCACCGCGAATCGAATCGAGCACGGCCGCTGCGTGATCAATTTTCGCGAACAGTTCGTGGGCCCAGTCGACCATCTTCACGGGCTGTCCACCGCGCACCAGTTCGAGGCCCGGCTTGCGCCCTTCCATCGTCACGCGGCCGAAGTTCTGGTTGGCCTCGCAGTACGCGGGCGGCGGCAGCGTAGCGCTGTCGTCCAGCGCGCACACCAGAAGATATGCGTCGAGAAAACGCGCCGTTTCGAGCGCGATGCCCGTCGGTTCGAACGGGTCGATGTCCATGCAGCGCACTTCGACGTATTGCACGCCGCGTGCAGCAAGCGCATGCAGCGGGCGCTCGCCCGGATAGGTGACGCGCTTCGGGCGGATCGTCGAGTAAAACTCGTTTTCGATCTGCAGCACGTTAGTGTTGATTTGCACCCATTCGCCGTCGCGCTGCGTGCCGATTGCCTCGTATTGCGGATACGGCTGGCTCACGGCTTTCGCGAGCGCGTCGAGATAGCCGGGCAGCGTGTCGTAGTCGGCATGCAGCGCAGCTTGCGCGGTCGTGTTCGAATAGCCGAGATCGCTCATGCGCAGACTGGTTGCGTAGGGACGATAGAGCGTATCGGCGTCGAACGTTTCGAGCGTGTGCTGGCGGCCGCGCAGGAAGCGCCTGTCGAGTGCCGGCGACGCGCCGAACAGATACATCAGCAGCCAGCTCGTACGGCGGAAGTTGCGGATCAGCGCGAGATAGCGATCGGACTGGAAATCGACCGCATTGGCCGTCGATTTCTGGTCGGCGTGCAGCAGCCGCCACACTTCTTCGTTCAACGAATAGTTGTAGTGGATGCCTGCGATGCATTGCATCGTTCGTCCGTAACGCAGCGCGAGGCCGACGCGATACACGTACTTCAGCCTGCCCATGTTCGACGTGCCATAGTGCGCAATAGGAATCTCGTCGTCTTCGGGCAAGAGACCGGGCATCGAGTTGTTCCACAGCAGTTCGTCGCCGATGGCCGAATAGACGAAGCGATGCAGCGTGTCGAGACGCTCGATGGTGGCCGCGGCGTCCTGCTCGGCGGGCGTGATCAGTTCGAGCAGTGCTTCGGAATAATCGGTGGTCAGCGAAGGATGCGTGAGCGCCGAGCCGAGCGAGCGCGGATGCTGCGTCATCGCGAGATGGCCGTCGGACAGCACGCGCAAGCTTTCCTTTTCGATGCCGCGCAAACCGGCTGCCAGCGCGTCGCGCTGCGGGCCGGATGTCAGCACGGACAGGCGATGCAGAAGCGCGTCGGTCGTGCGGGTGGAAGTCGTGTATGGCATTGATGCGGGTCGAACAGGGTCGGCCGCCATGCGCCGCACGGTGCTGCTGGAGCGCGGTCGACAACGTTCGGCGGAATTTTCAGTAGCGGGCACTTTAACATCTCGCCAGAACCGCTGCTTGGCGTTGCCTCAGGCCGGGCTCGCGCCGCTTGCGGCGGGGTTCGCGAGGTTCGTGCACGTTCTCTCACTGTACGCCGCGCGAGGCCGCAAAGTCGATTCCCGGCGCGGGCTTGAATGTGCGGCAAACCGCTAGCCGCCGCGTGCCGCACCCGCGCGATCGGCGATTTCGTTCCACAGATGCATCGCCGCGTAGGCGCGCCACGGCCGCCAGGCGTCGGTGCGGGCACGCTGCTGATTGGGGCGCACGAGCGCGGGGTCGCGGGCCGCGATGGCCTGCATCAGCACGAGATCCCATGCGGGCCACGCATCGGCGTCGCGCCAGGCGCGCATCGCGACGTATTCGACGGTCCACGGACCGATGCCCGGCAGCGCGAGCAGCGACGCACGCAGCTGGATAAGATCGAAGGAGGCGCTGCCGACGCTGTCTATGGGCACTTCCCCATCCGCCACGGCGCGCGCGAATCCTTGCAGCGCCTGAATGCGCTTGCCCGGCATGCCGATGCCCGCGAGGTCGACGGCGGCGAGCGCGGCGGGCGTCGGAAAGCGCCAGGCGGTGCTTTCATGCGGATGACCGTCGATGCGCTCGCCGGCGCGCTGCACGATTCGGCCGATGATCGTCGTCGCGGCCTTCACGCTGACCTGCTGGCCGACGATAGCGCGCACGACGAGTTCGAACCCGGACCACGCGCCGGGCACGCGAAGGCCGGGCGCCGCGGCGACCAGCGGCGCGAGCCACGGATCGGCGGCAAGGGCTGCGCCGATCGATCGAGGGTCGGCGTGCAGATCGAACATGCGGGCAATCGGCGCGGCGAGCGCGTCCGCATGGCGGCTTACCGCGCCATCGAGCGTGGCGACGATGCAATGCCGGCGCGGATGCTTGCGGACGGTGAGCGTCCCGCTGTCGCCGTTCCATCCGATCGCGCGACGCCATACGCCGTCTTCGACGGCTTCGACGCCCGGCGTCGCGCGTCCGCCGAAAAATCGCAGGATGCGCGGCCAGTCATAGGGCGCTTTGAACGGCAGTTCGAGTACGGCTGTCGGCGTGGTGCTCAAGCGGCGTGGTCCATGTCGGCGGTCGTGGGGGTGGCTTCGTCGGCAGTGCTGGATTCACGCTGCGCTTCCGTGTCGAGCAGCGTCGCCTTGCGCGCGGTGCCCCAGCGATAACCCGCGAGTGCGCCGCCCTTCTGCACGACGCGATGACAGGGTATCGCAAGCGCCACCGGGTTGGATGCGCACGCGTTGGCGACGGCGCGCACCGCACGCGGCAATCCGACCGCTTCGGCAATCTGGGAATAGGTGCGTGTCTCCCCGTAAGGGATGCGGCGCAGCGCTTCCCACACGCGCTGCTGGAAGGCGGTGGCGGCGATGTCGAGCGGCAGATCGAAGCGCTCGCGCTTGCCTTGCAGGTACGCGTCGATCTGCTCGATGAACGGTGCGAGCCGCACAGGATCGCCAAGCAGTTCCGCGCTTGCGAATTCTTGGCGCAGATCGTCGATAAGCGGCGCTTCGTCATCGCCGAATGCGATCTTGCAAATGCCCTTGTCCGTCGTCGCCACCAGCACGAAGCCAAGCGACGTCAGCGCACTCGCGTAACGGACGCGCAATCCGGCGCCTTTGCGTCGATATTCGGACGGCGCCATGCCCAGTTCGGCGGCCGCCGTGTCGTACATGCGAGACGGCGAGCCGAAGCCAGCGTCGACCGTCGCACGTGTGACGTCCGCGCCCCGTTGAAGCGCGTCGCGAAACGCCGCGCCGCGTTGCGCAGCCTGATATTGCCGCGGCGAGACGCCAACCACGCGTTTGAACAGCCGCTGCAGATGAAATGGGCTGATGTGCACGGCATCGCTCAACTGCGCGAGCGTCAAGCGCTGCTGCGGGTAGGCGTCGAGCGTTGCGCACGCGCGCTTGACGATCTCGAGTTCGCGCGGCAGGCCGCCCGGCTGGCAGCGCTTGCATTCGCGATAGCCCGCAGCGCGCGCGTCGTCGGCCGATTCGAAGAAGTCGACATTCTCACGACGCGGTAGTCGCGACGCGCACGACGGACGGCAGAACACGCCCGTCGTGCGGACGCCGTAAAAGAACGCGCCGTCGGCGGACATGTCGCGTTTCAGCACAGCCGCCCAGCGCTCGTCTTCGTTATGGAACGTGGCGGGCACGGCGTGAGAGAAGGCTGTGTTCATCGTTTTGCCCCAGGGAACTGTCTTGATGCTTACCACTGTAGCGAGCGCCCTTACACGGTACGCTCCGATTCTTGCGGTGTCATTGGGGGCGTTTCGACGGTGGGGTCTTCCCCCGATGTTATCGGGCGCCTTTACCCACTTAGCGGGAGAATTGACCCCAAAAAAAGTTGGGGTTTTCCCTTAAAAAATTATTGCGTAGCATCAACCCCGCGTGTATAGTGGTTCCTGTCTCCTCCATGTCTCCTCCTGATATGGATTCAGCCCGCTCCACGTCGAGCGGGCTTTTTTTTGCCTTTTTGCCATACGCAGGCAACGACCTTCGCGCGCGATACTCCTACACTTGCTCATTCCCACAACCGAAAGACGGGACGCGACGCCATGAATTTCCGGATTCTTGATATCGATCACGTTGTCATTCGCGCTGCCAACATCGACGTGATGACGCGCTTCTATTGCGATGTGCTCGGCTGCACCCTGGAAAAGGCGCAACCCGAACTTGGCCTGATCCAGCTTCGAGCGGGACGCGCCTTGATCGACCTGTTGCAGGTGGGGGGCCGGATTGACCGGCCGGAAAGCGGTGTGGCGGGCGCGGGCCGGAACATGGATCACCTGTGTCTGCGCGTCGAGCCTTTCGACGCTGATGCGCTCGAAAGCTGGCTCGCCGCGCGCAATGTGCGCATCGGCGAACAGGCGACACGCTATGGTGCCGATGGTTATGGACCGTCCCTCTATCTGTTCGATCCAGAGGATAACATGGTCGAAATCAAAGGGCCCCCGATTTCGGCAGCCTGATTTTCAGCCCTGTTTTTTGGTACACAGCACCGGCGGCTCGTTAGCAGATCACCGTCCGCCGTGCGCTGCCGGACGCGCGTTCGCCGCAGCTTTGAGAACCGTCCACTCGATGGGCACGGCATCGGCGGTTTCTGTGCCGAGCCACGCCGCGTTGTCCTGGACGGTGCATTGCAGACGCATTGTCCGTTCGGCGAGCGCACCGAGCGCCGGCGCGACATCTTCGCCGAGCGACCACACGGTCACGTTGCGCATGCGCTCGACCTTGTTGCGTACGCCCTGCCACCAAATGTCGGACGTCCGGCCACCGTACGCGATCACGATCACTTCGTTGGCGCGGCCGCTTGCCTTCGCGATGCGGCGTTCGTCGGGCTGGCCGACCTCGATCCAGGTATCGATGGCGCCGGTAAGATCCTTGGCCCAGAGATCCGGCTCGTCGATGTCCGACAGGCCCTTGCAGAACTCGAGGCGTTCCTGCGCGAAGAGCGCGAAGGCGGCGACGCGAACCATCATCCGTTCGTTGGTTTCCGACGGGTGGAGCGCGATCGTCAGCGAGTGGTCGGCGTAATAGTGCCGGTCCATGTCGGCGATCTGGAGTTCAGCCTTATAGATTGTCGATTTGAGAGCCATGCTACAACCTGGTCCGGCAAACGCGGACCGGATAGTGAATAGAGAGTCGGCGTACCTTGCCATGTTCGTCCCCTGCCTTGCAGCGGTCACGCCTCGGTCGCGCTCCTCGCCGGTGAAACACATTTGCCGGGGTTGCCGAGACGTAGGCCGCGAGGCCCGCGTCGCATCAACCTTCCTGCTTTCGCTTGCCCCTAAGAGCAGCAACATGCATGCCGAAGTCGTGGCGCTGAATGCCTCGCACTGCGAAGGTGGGAGCGTGATGATACCGAAATATGCGAGGACGCTATGACAGTCTGATGTGCTGCTCAGGCGGCGCCTATGCTGGGCGGCCAGAGCGGCAGAACGCGGGGCGCGTCGCCGGGAGGGGCGTCGGCGAATGATCAGACAGAAATGAAGTGGCCGGACTAAGAGTCCGGCCAGCGCGAACCGATAAAGCGCAGCTTCCGTTCGGACGTTGGTTGTTGCCCGACATTCCGTGTCGGGTGAGGTCCAACTTCGAAAGCCCGTTGAGTGACCTATTGCTTGATGAAGCGGTCGGTCGTCCAGAGACCTTGGGTATCGCTATTACCCGCGTTGACGAATTCCACGTCATGCCCAACCACACGGACGACGCGGAAATCGGAATTCTCCGGCGTAGAAATACACTCGTAGCCCGAAAAGAACTCCTGCATTTTCTGCTGCTCGCCAGCTTGCGCATGCTGAGTGACAGCGTCGAGCTTGTCCCTCGACAGGCAGCCATATGCATTTGCCTTGAACCGAACTGTCTGTTGAGGTTTGATCACGACGTCCTGCGCCTGCGCGCCTGCTACTGCGACCCAACCTGTCAGTGCCAAAAGAATGGCGACTCGCTTGTTCATGGTATCTCCGTGCGGGCATTGCTCGCTTTATCTATGCGTTTAACTGCCAGAAGCCGGACACGCTTTTCAATTTAGGAGAACCGTTTTGAAGAGCAAGCACAACTTGTGTGCGGTCGCAACAGCGACGAATTGCCGCACGCTTGTTGGCGTCGATCGATTTCCCCCTTATGACGCATTCCAGCCATTATTCGGCGGATCGTAAAGACTAATGCCTGGCGCTGAATGAGGCCTGATAACGTCTTGCTGACGGCATTCGCGTTAACGCTTAACCAGTTTTAAGCCGTTCCCACCACGGCTGCCACGCATTGACGCGTCGCACACAAAGTGATTCGCCAGAGTCGTGAAGTCCGACGAACTGTTGAAGCGAACGCAGAATAAAAAGGATGCCTGACGGACCTGCGGGAAGTGTGCGCAACGGAATCAAAAATCACCGCTTGCGGAGGCGCCGTCTTCGTGGATAAATCGACCCGCCCCAACCAAAACTATTGCGAGACGGGTGCGAGGCCAGAAGCGTCCGCTACCGTCGACAGGAGACTTGCTCTAATGACGCTTGCCCACTGGCTTCCATTTGCGGTCGCATCGGCGATTCTGGTCGCGATTCCGGGTCCTACCGTGCTTCTTGTAATTTCTTATGCGCTCGGCCATGGACGGCGCTATGCGTTGGTAACCACAGCAGGCGTCGCGCTCGGCGATCTGACATCGATGACGGCGTCGATGCTGGGACTCGGCGTCATTCTCGCGGCATCCGCGGTGCTGTTCACGGCGATAAAGTGGGTAGGCGCCGCATATCTGATTTACCTTGGCATCAAGTTGTGGCGCACGCCCGTATCTGCTGGCGAAGGGCCGCGGACAGGCGAAACGCGCACGAGCCGTATTTTCGCGCACGCCTATGCCGTCACCGCGCTCAATCCGAAAAGCATTGTGTTCTTCGTGGCATTCGTGCCCCAGTTCATCGATACGCAAGTCGCCACCTGGTCGCAGATCGCGGTTTTCGAGGCGACCTTCGTTGCGCTTGGCACGGTGAACGCGCTCGGCTATGCCGTGTTGGCGTCGGCGGCCCGGCGCGCGATCCGCAGTCCGCGTGTACAGCGCAGCGTCAATTGCACGGGAGGAACGCTGCTGATCGGCGCGGGGCTGCTGGCAGCGGCGTGGAAAAAATCGGCCGCATGAGTTTCTTCTGCGGAGGACGACGACGATCCAGGCGCGCGGCTTGCGACTCGACTCGCGCACCGGGCGTGCGCGGTGGAGCACACGCAGTGGCTACCAACACGCCTACAATGGAATTGTCGTTGTTGCAGCGATCAGGAGATTACTGTGATCGAGCATCTGATTCTGGGCGCGTTTTTGATCGTGCCGCTTCTCATCGTCGCGTTTCTCTTCTCCGACGAACTCTGGCAGGAGCATCGCCAAGCCCTGCACGATGACGACCGCCACAGGCGCATGGACTGGCGGCACCCGATTCGCAGCCTGCTGCACCACTAGGCAGACTGATGAAACATGGAACGGTTGGAGACGGCCAGGCTGTTCATCTGTTTTTCGTCAAACCAGTACTGGCTGTTCAGCTAGCGCTGATTCTGATCAGCGTCGATTGACCTACCTTTGCGCTTCAGTGCCGCGTCCGCCCGACATGATGCGTAGCTCCGTCACTACCCTTGAACTTTTTGCGCGACAGCCGATGACGGCGCTCGCCGCGACCTGCGCAACTGCGATGCGTCACTGAAATGACGCCCAAACCGCATTCTGCTCCCGCAGTTGTGATGCGGCCTGAATGCGCACGCTCGATTCTGCATAGCAAGTCGCCGACTCACCGCCGAAGCCCCGGAGTACCTATTTGTTTTCATAGGTAGCAACGGGCTAGAATCCGGCTAAAGTAAATCATCAGAAGTAAGCGACTTGGCCTTGTCGAGACGTCACGGGGGACGGCATGAACCGATTGATCGATCAGGAAATCGCGCACATTTCGCGCGTTATGTGGCCATCGCTGCTGGGGGACCTAGGCGGCGCAATCTTCTCTTCGGAGTACTGGCGCATGCGCTTGCACGCGTTGCTCGATGCTCCGTCTGTCACGAAGGCCCAGTTGTGCGCAATCGATAGTCTGTTGCTACGGCTCGATCATTATGACCAGCGCGGCCCCGATCTTTATTCCACGCCTACCGACGAGGCATCTAGGGACGACGGTCGCACGGAGCGCAGCTCGGAACCCGAGGCGCTGCATGGATAGAGAAATATCGCAGATGTCTCCACGTAACCTCCTGTGGTGAGCTCAGGGCATTGTGCAATGGTGGTCTGCTGGCCACTATTGCAGCAGTGTGTACCTAAAGCAGCGCGCATTGCCGGAAGGGTCATGAAAACCACGTGAAAGTGCGAATCTTCGTTGCTGGACAAGGTTTTGAGGGCGACGCGTCGAAGATTGTGTACCGAAAAAGGAACTGACGAGTGGTCAATTCGTTTAACCTCGGCCCGTCTCATGCGACTCCGTACCAAACTGCCGTTCTACGAAGTCAGCCCAGCTCTGCATGGCATGCGAAACTGCGGCGCCGTCCGAGTTCACCACTGCCTGTTCGCCCATCGTGGAGCGCAGAAGGCCGCGCTGGTGATGCAAACCCGCGCGGCTGAGATCGCTTAGGACGAACCGGTCGGTCTCCAAACTTAGCGTCTTGACCGCCTGATTCAGCGTGCCCTTTGCAATCGGCCGGTCGTCGTCACCGCGCGTCGACGGAAAGACGTAAGTACGGCTGTGCTTCATATCGCGCAACTCGCGAAGCATCGCGAGAGCCTGCTGCGAAAGCGGGATGCGCCGCGCGCGGGCGCTACCGACGCGTGATGCCGGAATCGTCCAGACGCCACCGTCGAGATCGAACTCGCGCCATGTGGCTTCGGTGAGTTCGGATTTGCTGGCCATTGTCAGCACCAGCAAATGCAGCGCGAGCTTCAACGGCCGCTTGATACGCGACGTGTAGATCGCGCGCAGCAACGCGCCGATTTCGGCCGCTGTCAGGATGCGAGTGCGTCCGTGCTGCGTCGCGATCGATCGCGCCGCGACGGATTCGGCGGGATTGATGGTCGCGAGTTGCCGCGCAATCAGGAAAGCAAACAAACGCTTCGCGACATTTCGAGCGTGCAGCGCCATCTGCGGCGCGCCCCGACTTTTGATCGTGTCGCAGATCGACTGGATGTCTTCCGACGTGACTTGTGCGATCTGCTTGTGGCCGATTGCGGGCAGGATGTCCTTGTCGAGCGCGCGCTGTGTGGTGCGGCGATATTCATCGGACTTGCGGGCGATTTCCGAAGCCACATATAGTTCGGCGCCATCGCGCAGCACATCGACGCGCTTTTCGGCTCCGCGATCCTGTCGCGCGGTCGAGACTGGCGACAGGCCATTCGCCACGATTTCCGCATACTTCTGCGCGCGGGCTCGCGCGACCCGTAATGACATCAGCTGATAGTCGCCGATGGTGACCATAGGCTGCCGCGCCCCGTCGAGCGTGTAGCGGAATCGCCAGACCTTCTTTCCGGTCGGCATCACCTCGAGAATCAGGCCTTTGCCGTCGGCGACGCTGTATCGCGTCGCACGGGGCTGCAATGCGCGGATCTGGGATTCGCTCAGGGGTGTCGCGACTTTGGGCATTAGGGTTTCGGTACACGAGGCGCGCGGAAAACGCAGCTTACGCGTTTGTGTACCGAAAATAAATGCGCGGATCGTCGCGACCGGTCTGTGGATACAAACCAACCAACAAAATCACTTGCCGATACAAAACCTGCTGAAAATCACGCCAAGCAGATCGTCGGAAGTGAATTCGCCGGTGATGGAGTTGAGTTGATCCTGCGCCAGACGCAGTTCTTCCGCGAAGAGATCGAGCGCTTGCGCGTTCTGATCCGCGTGCTCCGCGGCAAGCCCGAGATGATTTTGCGCGGCCCGAAGCGCAATCAGATGGCGTTCGCGCGCGAGATAAACGCTTTCCGCGCCCGCCTGCCAGCCGGCAATGCGTAGCAGTTCGCCGCGCAGCAGGCTGATGCCGTCGCCCATCTTTGCCGACAGTCGAACCTCGCATAAGTCGGGCTCGCCTGACGCGTTCAACTTCTCGACATGCGGAGCAGCGCCCGTCAGGTCCGTCTTGTTCAGGACACGCACGACGGGCACGCCCGCCGGAAAGCGCGCGGCGATCGCTTCGTCGTCGTCCGTCATGCCCGAACGTGCGTCGAGCAGATGCAGCACGACGTCCGCGCGCTCGATTTCGCCCCACGTCCGCTCGATGCCGATCTTCTCGACTTCGTCTTCCGTCTCGCGCAACCCTGCCGTGTCGATCACGTGCAGCGGGATGCCTTCCACCTGTATGGTCTGTGCAACCTTGTCTCGGGTCGTGCCCGCAATCGGCGTGACGATCGCGAGCTCCGCGCCGGCCAGCGCATTGAGCAGCGACGATTTGCCGACATTCGGCTGCCCAGCCAGCACTACCGACAAGCCTTCGCGCAGCAACGCGCCCTGGCGCGCCTCACTTAGCACGAGCGCAAGACGCTCGCGAATGCGCGCAAGCTTCCCGCGCGCGTCGGCGGCTTCGAGGAAATCGATTTCTTCTTCCGGAAAATCCAGGGTCGCCTCGACGAGCATCCGCAGCGTGATCACGTCTTCGACCAGCGCATGAATATCGCGCGAGAACGCACCTTCGAGCGAACGTCCCGCCGATCGCGCGGCGGCTTCCGTGCTGGCCTCGATCAGATCGGCAACTGCTTCGGCCTGCGCGAGATCGAGCTTGTCATTGAGAAATGCGCGACGCGTGAACTCGCCCGGTTCCGCGAGACGCAATCCGAACGCCTGTCCGGCATCGATGCAGCGTTGCAAAACAAGCTGAAGTACGATCGGACCGCCGTGCCCTTGCAGCTCGAGCACGTGCTCCCCCGTGTATGAGTGCGGCGCGGGAAAGTACAGCGCGATACCGCGATCGAGCGCGTTACCGCCGCCATCCAGAAAGGGAACGTAGCTGGCATGGCGCGGCGTCCACGTCTGCCCGGACAACGCCTGCATCATCGGCTGCGCTGCGGCCTCGCCGGCGCGTCCGAGCGAGATGCGCACGACCCCTATACCGCCGCGGCCGGGCGCGGTAGCAATGGCGACGATCGGATCGGAATCTGTGGCGATCATGGTGCAAACGTTGGGAAATGATGGGAAGAGACGCGCAGTGGACGTGCGCGGAACGCCTGGCATTGTAACGCGGTCGCTTTGCGACGCGTTCGGGTGCACATTCTCACGCCGAGCTAAATTTATCCTTCAGATTTATCTCTGCTGAGATAAGCCATCGGCGGCTCTGCGATAGAAGATTTCGTACTCGTCGTGTAGTCTAGTTCTTACATTGGCAAGCCAAATCGGACTTTGAAACCGAAGAAGAGACAAATTGGGCTGTTCGCTAAGACGAGCTAGGCCAAACTCAGACGCGCTAAATGTAACGTGTACAGTTGTCTACCTGCGACGTGTCGGACTGCACAATTTGCGGATGCCAACCGTCGAAGAAAAAGCGGCCTTTGCCGAGCGACTCAAGTTCGCGATGAGACGCGCCCCGGAGAAACTCAGGGGCGGGACCGACCTCGCATTGCATTTCAACCTGCGTCATCACGGCGACCAGCCCGTGTCGCCGCAGACGGTACACAAGTGGCTGAGCGGCCGCACGATTCCCACCGACGACAAGCTTCGCACACTAGCGGCCTGGTTCGAAGTGGACGTCCACTGGCTGCACTATGGGCCTTCGCCGAGTGGCTCGACGCGAAATGTTCCCAAGCCTTTAGCGCGCGGCGAGAAATATCCGCTTTCACCTGAGACGCTCGAGCTGGCGTCGAAGATCGAGTCGCTGACGCCACATCATCGATATCTGGTGCAGGAGCTGATCGCACAGCTTTACGGCGACGCCGACAACTCCTAGATAAATCGCAAGACGTAAAAAAACCGCCCGGCTGAAACCGGGCGGTTTGCTTTTTCGGCATCGGCTCGGACAAACACGCGTCCGCGCCGAACGCCCGCTCAGGCAGCCTTTTTCTTCTGCCCCATCATGCGCGTGATGTAATACTGCTGCGCAATCGACAGCACATTGTTCACGACGTAGTACAGCACAAGACCGGCCGGGAAGAAGAAGAACATGACCGAGAACGCGATCGGCATGAACATCATCATCTTGGCTTGCACAGGATCCGGCGGCGTCGGGTTGAGCTTCGTTTGAACGAACATCGAGACGGCCATCAGAACCGGCAGGATGAAGTACGGATCTTGTTGCGACAGATCGTGAATCCACAGAATCCACGGTGCACCGCGCATTTCCACCGACGAAAGCAGCACCCAGTACAGCGAGATAAAGACCGGAATCTGAATCACGACAGGCAGGCAGCCGCCGAACGGATTGACCTTCTCAGTCTTGTACAGCTCCATCAGAGCCGCGTTCATCTTCTGCGGATCGCTCTTGAAGCGTTCGCGCAGCGCCTGCATGCGCGGCGTGATTTCCTTCATGCGGGCCATCGACTTGTAGCTAGCTGCCGACAGCGGGAAGAACACGGCCTTGATCAGCAGCGTCAACAGCACGATTGCCCAGCCCCAGTTGCCGACGTAGCCGTGGATCTTTTCGAGCAGCCAGAACAGCGGCTTCGCGATGATCGTCACCCAGCCGTAGTCCTTCACCAGTTCCAGACCCGGCGCGATGCCTTCGAGCATGCGTTCTTCTTCCGGACCGGCGAACAGACGCGCAGACACGTCGATCGTCTGGCCCGGCGCAATGGTCTGCAACGGCTGCTTGACGCCGACGCGATAGAGCGACGGATCGATCTTCTCGACGTAGATGTCACGCTTTGCGCCCTGCTGCGGAATCCACGCAGATGCAAAATAGTGCTGCACCATCGCGACCCAGCCGTTGTCGGCCGAAGTGGCATAGTCCTGCTTGTTCTTGTCGATGTCGCCGAACGTCAGCTTCTGGAAGTGATGCTGTTCCGTGTACACCGCCGGCCCGATGAACGTGTGCGAGAAGCGCGGCGTTTCGACGGGCTGACTGTCGCGCACGAGTTCCATGTACGCGGTCGGCTTGACGGGCGCCGTGCCGACGTTCTGGATTTTCGTATCGACATTGATCACATAGCTGCCACGCGTGAAGGTGTATGTCTTCACGACCTTCAGGCCACCCTTTTCCGGCGACTGGAAAGATAGCGTCAGTGTGTTGCCC
Source organism: Paraburkholderia phymatum STM815 (assembly GCF_000020045.1). Classification (GTDB taxonomy): domain Bacteria; phylum Pseudomonadota; class Gammaproteobacteria; order Burkholderiales; family Burkholderiaceae; genus Paraburkholderia; species Paraburkholderia phymatum. The sequence continues at coordinate 3,477,691 of NC_010622.1, forward strand.
GTCATGTCGGTCGCCTGACCGGCAACGGGCGTGAACACGTCGGTGTGGTTCGGGAAGTCGCCGCCGAGCAGGCCCGTACGCGCGAGATACGTGTGGTCGGCCGTGTGGTCGAACAGCGTGATCACCTGATCGGGCTGCTTGCCCTCCCCCGGCTTGACCAGCGTGAGCTTGGACAGCGTGCCGCCCCGCGTATCGATCTGGCCACGGTAGACGTCCGTGCTGAACGAAACCAGCTGCGCCTGCTGCGCGGCGGGCGTTGTCGAGCCGGGTGCGGCAGCCGTCGTCTGCGGCAAATCTGTCGGTTGGCTTGCCGTCGTCGACGAGCCGGGCGCGGCGGGAGCCGCCGTCTTGGTCTGCGTCGCGCTCGGGAAGAACATCGACGGGCGTCCGTGGTCGCGCTGCCAGTTGTCGAACAGCATGACAGCTGACATGAAGAAAATGACCCATAGGACGGTGCGTTTGATATCCATGCGTTGTCTCAGTGTCGATGGCACAGCGCGTCAGCGCTTCTTAGGAGTTGGAGGCGGGACAAGATCGATGCCGCCCGCCGAAAACGGGTGACAGCGGCACAGGCGCCTTGCGGCGAGATAAGTACCACGCGCGGCGCCATGATACTGGATTGCTTCGCGCGCGTAATCCGAACAGGAGGGATAAAAACGGCACCGATTGCCGAGCATGGGACTCACGGCAATCTTGTAGAAACGCAGCAAAGCGAATAGTACCGTTTGCATGACTAGTGCGGTTCGACTGCGCCGCCCGATATGAAGCGCTGGAAAACAGTGGCGCACCAACGCTGCGTGGCTCTCATGGCGTGCCGGGCGGCGCGCCCGCCGCCGACGGCGCCTGGGGTGCCGGCGCTTCACGACGGGCGATTTCGCGCGCTGCCTTGTCGAGCAGCGTATCGATCTCGCCGCGGCACATTGCTTTCAACGGCGGCGACGATCCGCTGGGCATCGCCTTCCTGTCGAATTTGGTGTGCAAACGCAGCAGCACGTCCCAGCCGCCGAACTCCGCGCGCCGGAGGCGAAACGCTTCGCGCGCGAGTCGCTTCACCAGATTCCGCGTCACCGCACGCGGCGCGTACTTCTTGCCGATCACGAGCCCGAGGCGCGCTTCGCTGCCTGTCGGCCTCGCATATACGACAAAGTGAGGCGTGCGACGCCACGGGCGCAAACGAAAAACGGATGAAAATTCATCCGTTTTTAGCAGCCTTGCGGCTTTGGGAAAAGCTGCGGACGCCTGCAACGGAACGGGGTTCTGATGCGGCGCGTCGGCCGTTCCCGCAGCGTCACGGGTCTCGGACACAGCGCGCACTGGGCTTGACCGCGATTCGCCTGCCTTAGATGGCGAGGCGCTTGCGGCCCTTCGCGCGGCGTGCGTTGATGACCTTGCGGCCGCCGGCGGTCTTCATGCGAACGCGGAAGCCATGGGTGCGCTTACGGCGCGTCACGGAAGGTTGGTAAGTACGTTTCATGTTGCTCTCACTTGTTTGAGAAA